>SVHU01000003.1 GCA_015055625.1 Clostridiales bacterium
CGAAATGCTTGCAAGCTCTTCTGCCAAGAGCCCCGAGAAAACGGTTTCATACACCTATTCCGAGCTGAAAGCGCATTGGGGCGACGTTAGTAGGGACCAGAGAAAATACACGCTGTGTTGGAATAACGTACCTGATGCAACAGGATATTACATGGTGTTATCCAAAAAGAACGGTGAGGAATATCAGCCCGTTAGTGGCTTTGAAAACAGGCTAAAAAAATTAACAGGACTGGATCTTTACGCTGTAATGGAAGCAAATGGAGAGGGCGATTACAAGGTGGATTTCTTCGCCTTTAACACCTCGCCTACGATCCGTGTGTCAAACGAGGTATCTATCGAGATCACGTTTACCAATTGCGAGCATAGCTATACAAAGAAGATACAAGAAAGCTATTACCTTCACTCCGAAAGCATCAGCTGTACATCAAAAACAGAGTATTACTACGCTTGTGAGTATTGCGGAGAAATGGCGCCCAAGGAAGCGCAGTACGTTTACGAGAGTGATATCGTCGAGCACGATATGAGCGCAGGCTATCAGGCAGACGGTAAGATACACTGGCTCGCCTGCTCAAAGTGTGATTATAAAGAATTCGAAAACCACAGTCTTGATGCAAACAATTATTGCTCGAAGTGTGACACCTCAGTTTACGGTGTTTGGCTTGGAGATATACAGGTAACAAGTAAAAACTGCGACGATATTACGGGCGACGGCAGCGCCTTCTATATTCCCGAGCAAAACCGCCTGTTCTTGACTAACTATACCGATCCCGATACCAGACGTGTGGGTACGCCTGTAACCGACCCCGATACCGAATCTGAATACATTGCAATGATCTACGCCGAAAACGGCTTGAATTTGCGTCTCCGTGGTGAGAACTTCCTGTATGAGGATGCGGGCGACTTTGGTATGCAGTACGGCATAGTGGTAGAAAACGGGGATCTGAAGATCGAAGGCGCGGGTAGCCTTTACACCAACGCCACCATGGGCTTTTACACCATGGACGGATATATTTATATTGATAAGAACGGCGGTCTGCTTGATGTTATAGGTTACTACGCAATCCGATGCGAAGATCATAAGCTTTATATAAATGACGGTAAGGTGAAGCTTCGTTCCCACGCAGGTAACGTGTACACAAGCGCACCCGTGCTTGACGATTATGGTTGCTACTATGCGGAAATTTCCAACGACTATGGCGGAGCTGATCCTGAGGAATACAGACCTACTATTACAAATATCAAATATTTCTACATTGAGCCTGCCTATACGGTAACGATTGAGCCATTTGAGTGTGAGGGCGATTATATCACGGAGGTGCTTCGTTATGGCACGGAGTACGAGCTCCCCGCATGTCCGTATACGGCTCCCGCAGGCAAAACCTTTTACAAATGGGGCGTAACACCTCCCGGTAATATGTATGAAGCGGGAGTAAAGATCACCATAACCGAGAACGTAGAGCTTATGCCTTTGTGGCAGGCAATCGCGCCTGACTCGCTTACCGCAACCTATAGCGGCACGATCCTTGCAGGCAACAAGATCACCCCAGCAAACATCAGCATCACGCTGACCTATAACGATTCCTCCACGCAGCCCGTAAACGCAGGTGAGGTTGAATATTGGTACGGCGGCGTTCAGATTGTCGATCCCGTCAACTACGTGTTTGGCGCGGAGCTGATTGGCGACGTGAATATTACCGTTAAATACTCGGGGCTTGAAACCACAATGGCTGTAAAGGTCATTGGTCACGAGATAACCTTTAACGCAAACGGCGGTACGGGAGATATGGCAAAGACCGAATACGTTGGCGAATATACCTTGCCTACCTGCACCTTTACCGCGCCCACGGGCAAGCAGTTCAAGGGCTGGGCTACCTCCGCTGACGGAGCTATAATAGAAGCAACGACCCATAACGTAACCGAAAACGTAGAGTTCTTCGCCATTTGGGAGGATATTCCCTCGACTTCCACAACTCCTATTACGTCCATCTCAGTTTCGGATGCTGATCTGCCCGAGGTTGGCGAAACGAAGGACGTTATGGAATTTACCCCTGACTCACTTACCTACGGTGGTGAGTACAAAATGGTAGGCAGAGGTTTCCATAAATACACAGGAACTGAATGGGTTGACGTTTCGGATACTGAAAGTCTTGAATACGGCGTAAAATACAGAGTAAACCTTGTACTTGCACCGAACGAAGGATATGCGTTTGCAAACACTATTACTTCTGATGATGTAACATTCAACGGCAAAGAGGGTATGTTTGAAACTTTGATACCTGGTGTTGGTTATGCATCGATTTTCTATGAATTTTCGTACGAAGCACCTGTAACCGATTACGGCATCACCATTGCAAAAAAGAACGGCACAGAAACCGTTGGTGTGCTTATCACCCCCGAAAACTGCACCGACGTTCTTGGTGACAGCACCGTTTCCTATGATCCTACAACCAATACCTTAACGTTAAATAACTACGTTTACAATGGTGTGGGAGCGGATGATTGTGATATAGGTTACTACGGTTTGGTGGCGGACATTCCTGCTGAAGGTCTTACCATTGTTTTAGTTGGAACAAACAGTATCACGGTTAGTGGTAGCGAGTCTGCCGGTATGATATTCTTTGGTAGTGGCGACCTTATTATTAAAGGCAACGGCTCGCTTTCAATAAATTCGGGAATGTTCGGCATAACCGTTCAAACGGATAGTGGAAAACTTACAATCGAGAATGCTAAATTTAACATTACAACCACAGGTGCTATGGCTATTGGTGTTCAAGCAAACGATTTTGTTATGAATAGTGGTAATTTGAAAATTACTGCATCTATGATAGGCGTTGGAACTTCCGAAGAAGAGGGAATCCATATCAATGGTGGTTCGGTAGAAATCGGTACTGCCATAGGTGGATATGCTTTCATCTACGTGGAAATTACTCGTGACGTTACTTATAATCCTATCAAGCCCGACCTTTCAAATTATGTTGGCGATTATTCCATGACCGCAAGCGTCAACGAGGACGGCAGCGATGCTGGTGAATTTAACGAAGGATATCTCAATTCTTACAAGTATGTTAAAATAGCACCACTTACTAACGGCGACGGTGCTGATACTCCCGACAAGCCTAACGATGGACTTTCTACGGGCGCAATCGTCGGCATTGTAGTTGGTGGCGTTGCGGTTGCAGGGCTCGGCGGATTTGCACTTGTTTGGTTTGTTATCAAGAAAAAGAGTTTTGCCGACCTTGTTGCAATCTTTAAGAAAAAATAAACCTAACTAAATAAAACCTATAAACGGTGGATGGAAACGTCCACCGTTTATTTTTAATGGTTTTATAATAAATTAAAGATGTTATTTTAGATATTGTTAATTGAATAGTTCAAACGCAATCACCAATTGCCCGCCACAAAAGGTGAGCAAAACACCGCTATCTCGTGTATATCTTCTATCGCTTGCTTATACATGGCACAAAAGGGAAACGCTCCCTATATTGTCCTTATACAAAGCAAACAAGACAACGTTAGTTTTTAATATCGACAAAGTGGTTACCAACAGGGATTGCCACGTCGCTACGCTCCTCGCAATGACGTAAGGAAAATATTTTGTTTTTTAAGAAAAATAAATTACAAAAACTATTGACATTTAAAAATCCTATGTTATCCTCTTTTTGCAAGGAGGTAATATGAATTTACAACAAGCAAACGAATACTCTAAAAAAACTATTTAACACTAACTGGGTAAAGTGGGTACACGAAGGATCAAAACCAGCCGAAAATAACACCGAAAAAATTGCAAACGTCGTAATAGGTGCAATTTCAAAACATTGCGCAATGTGCTTAAATCTAAACGGATGTTGTTTTGTTTCAAATAAATGTCCACCTAAACCATTACACCCAAACTGCCATTGTTTTTACATAGATATTCCGTCAATAACGGCAAAGGCTGAGTGTCCTATTGAAAAATTTACTAAATACGTTTTTGTTCCATCTTTAATAGATGATAAAAAACAGTTGTTTGAACTTTGGGGATATGATATAATGGATTCAGAATATTTACAACAAGAGTTTATTAAACAAGCAAAACTTGCCTATTCAGTTGGCGATTACGAGTTAGGCTTACTTAATGCATATGGACAAAGAATAAGTATAGAGATTAGATTAAAGAAGAAAAATAAAAACGAATATACGACTTTTGTGTCTGGCTGGATGGTGTATCCAAATGGCAGAATAGTTTTAACAACACCTTATGGAGGGAAATAATATGAAAGAATATGATAAAGTAGAATTAATTTCAGACAAGCAAAAGTTTAAGGATTTAGGGCTTGAGAAAGGAAGAATAGGCACAATTTTAGGGCCGAAAAGAAACGGTTATTGGTACGTTGTCTTTGATGGTAAAGTATTTCAAAGAGAAGATGGCGTCTGGGATTCAACAGATATAGGTGCAGCAGTTTTAGATGAAGACGTTAAAGTAATTTGGGAATGTCCTGACTAAATCTCAACCAAAAATTCAATGAGTGACACACTCCGCTGTATTAGGTTGGATGGTTTATCCTAACGGAAGAATAGTATTAATAACACCTTATGGAGGTAGATTATGAAAGAATATGATAGAGTGGAACTTATAGTAGATAAAGAAAGATATTCAAAAGAACAAGTTTATAAAGGAATGGACGGATGGATTTGCGACCCAAGAAATATCAATGGTCAATGGCTTGTATGTTTCGATCATGCAGATGATTTGCCAGAGTATCCGATTATTTCGGTATTAGAAGATGATTTGAAAGTAATTTGGGAAAGTCCTGAAGATTAATATAATTATTTGTTTATCTTTAGATAGACTAATTTATTTTATTCTACCCAAGTAGTTTTACGTTTCACTCGCTCCGCCACAAAAGGTGAGCAAAACACCGCTATCTCGTGTATACTTTCTACGCAAAACACCGCTATCCCACATCTGTTACTACACTATTTCCCAAACAGATAGATTTTTTTCTTGGTTGAAATGTACGGGATTAGAACAGCAAGTCGAACCGTAAGGTTCAAAATACAAGTGAATTGAGCATTTTCTTAGGCTCAGAAACATATCATTAATTGCACAACTAAACTTGAAAAGCATCACTAAAACATAAGATTTCAGTGATGCTTTTACTTTAGCTAATTTGCCTTTTATTATTAAAAATTACTCTCCTTCAATTACTACAAGCCACTCACAAGAGAATTGAGATATGATTGTTGAGCATTAATCACCTTAATGTCATCCGAGATATGCACGTCACTTACGGTAAATCCCGCCCCTGCAGTGTATCTACCGAGCGAATAGTGCCAACATGCACCAACTCCTGTGATAGTACCAGTTGGAAGGGCAACAGGTACGGTATTAGACGAATCTATCTTACACGTAGACTTATCAAAAAGCTTTATCGTTACTTCGCTACCGTTGTTGGTGTAAGTAAGAAATACGTCAACCGCTATTGTTGTTACGTCACTTTCCGTTGTCTTAGTTACAATAAACGTAAGAGTATACGGACTTGTAAGAGTAGTAAGCGAAGGATTGGTACTTGCTCCCGTTACGTTTTGAGATTTATTCGTGGAAGCGTTGATAAATCTCATATTTTTATTCTCGATAACAACAGCCAGAGTGTTTGTTCCGTCGGTAAGTGCAATTCCGTGTTGGGGATTTGGCTTACTCTTTCCTGTCTGCTGTTGTACGTACAACTCGTTAGGATTTACGGTATGTTTAACAATAAAGGTATTAACCTTTGCATTGGGAGTAATAAGCGCGCGTTGGTAAGTTGCTTCTTTAGGCTGAATATGTCCGTTTTCGTCCACGGTATTACCTGCCGAAAGTGTAAATCCTGTCTTTCCGATATATCCGTCAAGAGCAATCACTCCAACGTTACTATTTTCTATCGTTACGTTTTCTACCGTCTTACTCTTTTCGCTTGCAACAAAGTTTCCGCTTGCGCTTGCTGTAATCGTAACGGTAGAATTCTTATCTACAACAGCGGTAAACAAACCTGTCGTAGCGTTCACTTTTACAGTTGTTCCGTTCACTTTTGCACTAACCGAACTTGCATACTCGTCGATGTAATCTTCTCCAATAAGGTCGGAAGGAAGTGAAATTCTACCCGAAATTCCTACTTTCCCGTTAAAGTAATTTTCTATCGTAGTTGCATCTGTCGAGTAGTCGAAATCACTAAGCGTTAAGGGCGCAATTTCAGTATACTTATTATTGGAATAGTTTACCATAAGACCGATTTTAAGAGTTTCGGTAAACGGCAAATAGTCATTGTAATCGTACGAAACACCGGTATTTGCATAAGTCACTCTCACGCCTGCAAGGTCGGTAGAAAGCACTAATTCATCGTTTACAAATATGGAAACAACAAACGAGCTTTCACTTCTTTGTACTACCATAGACAAATAGTAAGAGGTTTTGATATTGCTGATAATAACGCTTGTATCTGCAAACGAAATTTCGCTATACGTATCATACTTATTATTAAATATTACTCTAATTTGATTGTACGGAATAAGAATATTTACTTGCTTATTCTCCCCACCGTCAATCCTAAATCCAATCTGTTCCCAGTTTGCCATATACACGTTTGTAGGATTAACCTTTTGACGTATTACAAACGTGTTTGCCGTAATATCACTGTTAAACAAAGCCGTTTGATATGTCGTGGAAGCACCAATCTTGGGCGTGAGTTCTCCGTTTGTATAAGTAAATCTATCCAAGATCATCAAGTGATTTTCAAAGCTTATCTCGCCCCACTCGTACGTTTCTTCGCTTACGGTAAGAGTAGCAGTTACGCTTTCGAACTTGCTATGCGTTGCAACTAACGTATGCTCTCCAATTCCTAAAACCTGTTCAAATTCTCCGTTCGAACTTATAGATACGGAATTGCCGTCAATAGTAACTACGCTTTCGCTTATGTTGTAATTAGAATACTTATCCGCTAAGCCTGAAGCAAAAGCGACGCTACCGCTCGTTCTGTAAGATACAACAAATACTCCGTAAAGAATTTCATCTTTAGTTATTACTCCATCGAACTTAGCGCCGTCAACACTTGTAGACCAATGCGCGAAAACATAAACTTTTTCGCCTTCGTCATTCTTTGTTGCTTCCGTCAAAGACGCATTCTTACCGTATTCAATTTCTTCCTCTTTTATGGTTTCATCGTCTACAACGTATGTTACTTTATACTTTCTTAAAACACTGTTAAACTCAGCTTCAAACGTCATATTTCCGCTTACCGTTGTTTCGCCGTTTACAAAATTTTTCCAACCCTTAAACGAATAGGTATACTGCACATCTTGAGCTTTTGTTGGAATGACATCAGGCGCTGTGATTAGCGTTCCATATACAAGGGTTTCTTTCTTTATTATTTGTTCGCCGTTTACAAAGCTAACTTCGTATGACGCGCTAGTTGAACTAAACATTGCCACAAAAGTATGATTGCCCGAAACTGTCATACCCTCTTCGTATCCTTCCCAGCCTGCAAACGCCCAGATTGTACTGTCTGTATTCTCTTTTACGGGCGCAGACGGTAACGAAATCGCGCTACCGTATGCTACATTTTCGTACTTTGCATACTCTGAGCCATCTTCATTCTTGAAAATTACAGTATAGGTATTAACCGTTCTTTCAAACACGGGAGTAAGGGTAATATTGCCAGTTACTTTATCGCTATCAAAGTTCCAATACCTATCTTCACCGTTTACTTTCCATCCCTTAAACGAGTATGTGTACTGCGCGTCGTTATCCTTTTTAGGAGCAGTTTGGGCAGGAATTAGCGAACCATATAATAACGTTGTACCAGATTGCTTATTGCCGTTTTCGTCGTTGATAACAACTTCAAACTCAGTTCTTGAAAGTTCATAAGTGTCAATTATTGACTTAGTCGTCGTATAATCAAGAGCACTAATAGTTATGGGCGAACCTGTTTGCGCGTTAAATCCTCCACTTGAAGCAAAGTTTGCTCCCACCCCCAAACACATATCGGCAAAGGGTAGATAGTTTGCAAATACTGTTCCGTCGTTACCTTTAAGCGTTGCTAAATCTTTATTGACTACAAGCGTACCGTTTACGTACATCTTGAAAATAAAACTCTTAGCGTTTTCATCTCTTTCTACAATAGCAACAAGAGTAAATGGCTCGGTATAAGAATTAGTGTTGATGTTTTCTTCAAAAGCTACTTCTGTAAGAGTTGACCAGGTTCTATTTTTAAGGATACGAAGCTTATTTCCTAAGTTTAAAATAATAAAATTGTTCTCGCTGGTTTTTGCATCTTCGAAATAGAACGCGGACTGTTGAAAATCCTTACTCTTTATGTATGCTGACGTGGGATTTATCGTTTGAGTAATCATAAGAACGTTACTTACAGTTGAATTTTTGAACGTCATACTCTGATAGGACTGACTTCCCACAACAGAGGGAGTAAGCACTCCGTTTTCATTTGTAATAGCGTTACTTGCATTGCCGTTTACCTTGGTCGTAAAGTCGTAATATTTAATTTCAAGATCAAGATCCGCAACGTCGGAATTAACTTGCACTTGCTTATTTGCACCAATAAATCCGTTTACGGTTGCCGTAATTGTCTTTGTTCCTTTTCTTGTTTTAACAGAGAAAGTACCATCCGCATTTATCGGGTTTTCCGATCCGTTTATAACAAGCTTAACGGAAGAAATATCTAAATTTAAGTTCTCACCAAACGAATTAGTTTTAGGAAGCGTTACCTTTCCGCTTACTGTGTACAAATCATTTTCGTAACTTTCAACAACGTCTCTTCCGTACGCATAATGCAAATTACTTATGGTAAGAGGTGCTTTGTCTGTATATTTATTATTAGAGTAGTTGACCATAATTCCTACGCTAATATCTTCGCTGATAAAGGAAGAAAGAAGGGTTTTGTATGAAACAGCGTCAAAATCTTCAACCTGCATTAGGTCTTTGGTTATTGCCAAAACATCATTTACGTATATGCTAATTTCGAACTTTCCTTCTTCTTTTTTTACAACTAAGTTAAGGGGAGTTGATAAAGTTCTGCTTACGTTTACTCCACTTTGCGTGAACTTAAACTCGGTTTTAGTACTCCAATTATTGTTGAAGATCACTCTTATTCCCGACGAAATAAGCAACAGATTGAGTTTTGTAGACGAACTTTCAAGTCTAAACCCAAACTGTTCGCCGTGTGTCATAAAGTTAGAATTAGGATTTAAGTCGTATCGCACGATAAACTCACTCGTATTTGCCTTTGCTTTGACAAGAGCAGTTTGATAGGTTGTTGACGAGCCGATTGCAGGAGTTAATACTCCGTTTGCATTTGATATTCTATTAAGAGCATAGACAGGCGAAGTAAACACAATCGTACCTGCGTAAGTATTATCTTCGCTTACATCAATTGTTTTTTCTACCCTTTCATATCCGTCACAAGATGCAACTATCTTTTGCGTTCCTTCTGCAAGTATAAGCGTAAAACTTCCGTCGTCGTTTACGGTTACACTATCATTACCGCAAGTTATGGATGCTTCATAATATTTACCATAGTTTTCATTAAAGTAAGAGATTGGGAATTCCACTTTTCCTCTAACAGCAAAAGCTTTGGTAAAGTGAGCGGTCATCGTAAGGTCTTTGGTAATGGGTGTGGTAACGTCGAACTTAGCGCCGTCTACAATCCAATGCGAGAACACGTAAAATACTTCTCCGTCGCCTCCCTTTGTAGGCTCGTCTACGCTAATAACGTTTCCGTACTCGATTTCCTGACTATCGTATTCTTCATCTTCTACCATATAAATTACGGTAAATTTTCTAAGAGTTTCGCTAAATACAGCATCATATTCCATATCGCCAAACACCTGATCTCCAGCGATATAATTTTTCCAGTACAAGAACTTGTAAACGGTAGACGACGTTTCCGCTTTTACAGGCTCTACTTCAGGTAGAACAACTTGTTCTCCATATTCTTGTTCGCTTGTTTTGTAAACCTTACCGTCTACACTAAATACTACGCTGTATTTTCTTACGCTTTCACTAAAGCTTGCATAATAAACGGCGTTATCACTTACCGTAATTTGCTTGCTAAAATCCACGGCTGTGCTTGCATCACCCTCCACCGTAAGCCAGTTAGCAAACGTATAAACCGTTGTAACCGACGGATTTTTAACAGGTGCGTCAGGCGCGATAATCTCGCTACCAAACTCCAAAACTTCTTCTTTTACAACCGTTGCTCCATTTAGAAACGTTACGGTAAATTCCTTTTTGTTTTTAGTTGCAATTACGTTTACATCGCCTACAACCAATTCGCCTTCATATTCAAAAGAATACTCGTATCCAACAGGCGCGCTGAGTGCAAAATCTGCAAATGCATCTTTAATAAGCGAACCATACTCAACCTTTAGAAAGTACACTTCTTCGGCATTTTCAAACACTTTGACATCATACTTTCTTACACTTTCGCTAAACTGCGCTACGTATTGGATATTTTTGTTAACAGTCGCACCCTCTTCATATCCAATCCACCTATCAAACGTATATTCCGTAGAAACGGTAGGTTCTTTCGTAGGATTTTGAGGCAAAACAATCTCACTACCGTACGGTAAAATTTCTTGCTTTACAACTTCTCCGTTTGCGCTAAACGTTACTGCATACTCATTTATGCTTTGTATGAATTTTGCTTTATATTCCGCATTTCCTACAACCGTTGCGCCGTTTTTATATCCGTCCCATTTTTCAAAGGCATACGAATACTGCACGTCGCCCTGTTTTGTGGGAGTAATATCGGGAGCAGTTATTACGCTACCATACGGCAAACTTTCTTCTTTTACGACAACTCCGTTTGCTATAAACGTAATCAAATACTCATTTACGCTTTCTCTGAATTTTGCAGTATATTCCACGTTTCCTACAACGGTTGCACCATTTTCGTAGCCTTCCCACTTGTCAAAGGTATACGAATACTGAGCGTCGCCCTGTTTTGTGGGCATAGTAGCAGGTGTATTTATCACTTCGCCATAAAGCAAAGTTTCTTCTTTTACAACAACTCCTTCGTTTACAAATTTAACAACATACGAATTAGTGGAAACGGTAAATACAGCTTCGTATTCAGCATTTCCTACAACGGTTGCGCCGTCTTCGTAACCTGCCCATTTTTCAAAGGTATACGAATACTGAGCGTCGCCCTGTTTTGTGGGATTTTCGGGCAATTCTATGATTGAGCCAATATCATACTCTTTGCTATCATAAACTTGTCCGTCCACAATAAACGTTACAGTTGCTTTTTGCTTGGCATTTACAGTAACGCTGATAGTATCGCTAAGCGTTTTTCCGTCTATCGTCGCACTTACCGTAATTGTTGCAGATCCTGCGCTTACTCCAATTACGTAACCGTTTTCCACCTTTGCAATGCTATCATTGCTACTAACGTACGAAAACTCGGGCGTTCCGTCATAACCGGAAACGGTTGCATTTATAAGTTCGCTTTCGCCCACCGTAACAACAACGCTCTCGTTTGCCGTGAGTGTGTAATTCTTTTTCGTTTCTCCATTACAACTCTCACAGCCACTAAAAACAAGCATTGTTGCTATTATCATTACGAAAATTATTATAGATTTGATAATTCTATTGTTTTTCATAATTATCTCCCATTTATTAGTCAAGATTGATTACCATAAAGCCATAGTTTCCAATCGGTACGTATAACGTATTTCCGTCCCTTGTTGCAAGGTCTGGAGAAGCGTTAGTTTCGTAATAAGCAATCTGAGAGGGGTTAGTTATATCACTAATATCATAAATACTTAATATTCCGCCCACTCTGTTACTTACCACCAATACGTCGCCAAGCACAACAGGCCAACCACCCACAACGTTACCGTAAATAGGATTGTCGTAAATAGACTGAACCTCTCTGTCTAAAATTCTGTATCCGTGTCCGGTTGTAAACATTACTTTGTACTCGCCGTTCATGTTTACCGTAGTAATTCCGTTACCGACAACTCCAAGTCTAACTGCCGTGGGCGAAGTTCTCCAAGCATTGTGATATAGATAATCGGTATTTTCGCTATTTCTAGCAATTCCGCTACCGTCAATATTAAGATATACAAAACCCACAGAATTTGCCGATAGTACAAAATACTTATCTTCAACTACGTTTTGTACAAAATTTCTAGCATACATAAGACCGGCGTTTATCATGCACTTGTATACAACTTTCACGTTGGATATGTCCGTTACGTCCGCGATATATGCCCACGATCCACCTGCGTGCATAAGCATATATTTTCTGTTATTATAATCCGCAATTCTGATTTCGCTTATAGCAACAGCAGTCACTGATTTGCCTATATCATACTGATTTACTGAAAGGGGATGACCTTCTGCCGCTGTATTGCATTTTATTGTTTGTACAAGTTTTACGTTATCCGTTTTTCCAAGCGTTGTAGCGTCATATCTAAATAACGGAGTTGCGCCCTTATTTTGGATTGTAGCAATGTCATAAATTGCAATACCTCCAGCATCTTCCGCACTATACAAATAATTTCCGTCTATTTGTAGTTCTTTTACTATGTAGCCTGTATGAATGGTATTTAATAAGGTATTGTCCTTCTTATCGTACACGCATATTCCTTCGTTTCCGTTTGCCGTAAGAAGATACTTGTCGGTTACAACGATAGAACGTACTTGTCCTTCGGTTTTAACAATCTGATAATCGGTTATTCCCAAAGCGCTAATCTTCGCATCGGTTTTACCACACTTTGTAATCTTTCCGCGTCTTATAGAATTTGGCGTAGGCGCTTTAATGTCTGGATTATCATATCTGAACAAGCCGTTTCTTCCGCCCGTTACGAACATAGACCCGTCAATAATTGCAACGCCTGTTGCATTATTTGCCGACGCATTCGTTCTGTCGCAATGAAGATGTTCTACTTGTACTGGATTGTATATATCGGTTACGTCATAAATATACGTTCCGTTAAAGGTATTGGTTACGTACACGTAGTTGCCTGCCTTTACAGCTTCCCACATGTCTAAGCCGTCTTCAAACCCTTTATCAAATTTTATACCGAAGATTTTATCATATCCGTTTTTGTCCACCTTGAATACTTCAAGTCCGTTACCCATACCCCAAGCAGGCGAAGAAGTCGTTGAAGAATCGCCCCTTGCGTGGTGGCCTGTCGCAGCGTACAAAAATCCGTCTTCTACAAACACTCCGTCGCCACGTCCGTCAAGTGGTATTGAGTATACCGTTTTTGCATTTGCAAGATCGCTAATATCCACAACTAAAACCTTTTGCTCTCCCCAAATTCCTGCAAACAACAAGCCGTTATTTACGTCAAGAGATTGAACTTCTCCCGTTTGAATATTGGTTATAAACTTAGGCTCGTAAGGATTACTTACGTCCACAACCTCCACGCCGTACACTCTGTTTGCTAAAAATACCACGCTATCATGAACTATAATACCCGTTGCCATTTCCACAGAATCATAATGGCATATAATCTCGGGCTTTGCTTCAGCGTAATTTACTGTTTCTTTGCAGTAGTCGGTTACGTCAATAACCCACATTCCATCATCGCGCGCCGTAACGTAACAATAACCGTTTTCGTAAGCAATTTGTCTGCAGTTGCCTAAGTTATTTTCCAAAGATGCAACCACTCTATTTTCTTCTACGCTATAAACGTAGAAATGTCCTTTTTTGTCCGAACTTCTTTCGCTTGTGCCTATCGCAAATACATATTTGCTATCATCACTTGCAACTACGTCCATAGCCGCTTCTATACTAAAATCCTTGTAAGACCAAGCCGAAGTAATGGGAGAAACTTCTCCTACGTCAACATTTTCATTCGAGGCACTGATTTGAATGTTTCTAACTTTCCCGTCTGCAAATACTACCTGCACGATTCCTTCATCTCCTAATGCTTTAATGCTAAACTCTCCGTTGTTATTGGGTATTGTCGTATACACAACCGAGTCGGCATAATAACTAACAATTGCTTTATCGTAGTCTACGCTTTCCGTAAGTCGTCCTACGATAGTTACATTTTCTTCTTCTTTTGAACCTATTTCTATTACCGTATCTTTCGTTACCTGATCAAAGTCGATAGTATAAACCTTACTGTACGACTTTAAATATACGTCCGCTCCGTTTATCCTTACGTAGTCCAATGCATAACCTTGTTTTGCTTCAACAACTATTCGAAGAGGTGAATTTTGAGAAATTGCATTGTTGACCTTATCGTACCCATTGCTTACAAGAGTTACCATGATATTTTCGTCTTTTACTACATCAATTCCGTAACTTGTTATCAAAATTGAGCTTATAAGCTCTTGATTTTGTGTTACAATCGCATTCTTGAAGCCCGTCTTATCTACCGTTCCTACAACCGCATTATTAAATCCGCTACCAACGCCTGCCGTTACGTTTCCACCGTTTAATATCTCGGTTACCGTTTCGTTTAGTAGCTTTATCGTAGTCGAACCTTTATAATCAAACGATTCGTAATTGGTAATCTCCAGTCCTGAGCCGTCTGTAATTTTCGTTCCGTCTAAAACAAATTGAACAACTCCGTCTATAAGGAAATAAATTGCTCCGTTATTCTTAACTACGGTAATATTATGAGTAGTTTCATCCGTCTTTCGGTAAAGGTCTGCCTTTATAGGCACGTTCACTCTTGTTGACCAATCACCGGCATTTGATACCACTCTTATTCTCGAAGCGGAGCTTTCGACGTAAAATCCCAAATACTTTCCCGACGAATGTCTGAGCAGTACTCCCGTTACGTCGTCAGAAGTATTGAACTTACTTTCAGGATTCTTCCACGCTTGAATCATATCAATAGAGTATGCGAAATTGCTTGAATACGACTGGGCAAATAAGTCAACGACCTTTTGTTGGTTTATTCTGCCGTTTAACATCATTGCGTTTTCATCTTCGTATACCCATACAACGTCGTCTTGACCAGAATAGTTGTACTTACTTAAATCAAGCTCGTCAATAATAAGGTTTATTGAAGTATTATCGTCTATTTCATACGTTTGTTTTTGAGAAATATACTTTCCACATGTTGCAAACACCGTATACTTGCCCTTTGGAACATTTATCTTATAAATGCCTTGTGCGTTTGGCGAACAAACGTAAGTTATTCCTTGCTCGCTCATAAGTTTTACGGTTGCACTATCTGCCAAACTCAACCAATCGCTAATCTGCATTCTTCCAGACACTTCCACCGTATATCTCTCGTCTTCGTACACCAATGAAATATCGTTGGTTTTACTAACGTACTTTGAGGGATTTACGGATAACGTAAGAGCAATATCTTTTTCCACAACCGTTGCGTCCATATAATGCTCGCCGTTTACGAGTACTGCTTTTAGAACTTTACCGTCCAAAGCTGTTGCATTTACCGTTTCGATTGCCTGTCTATGTAATGTTTTTTCGGTTATGCTAAATCCGTCGCTTGTCTTAAACGAAAACTCAGTTCCTGCAAAACCGTTTGCTATATTGGAAGAATACGTATAGCCTATATCCGAAAAAACAAACTCTTTATAATCGTTTGGAGCTTCCGTTCTTGTGGCTACGTACGATTTTTCACCCACATACGTCTTCCAATTATCAGAAAACTGAACGCTGTTACACCACCCACCACTAGTTATCCACCCAACGTACCTTCCGTCGCGATAGATATAAATTTCGCCGTTACTCAACCGAGCAACCGAAAGCGTGCTATTGCTCGTTTGCGAACCGCCTTGAGTAAAATTCTTAAAATAATCTCGTGTTATAATGGAACTTCTTCCATTTGCTTTTACTTTTACTCCGTTCTGATACAGTCCTATAAAAATTGTAGAATCCGGATTTTGTTCATTTACCAAAGCAATACCTACCGCATGCTCGCTATCTTGCCAATTGCTATTGGCTACGTATTTTTCGTGGCGCGCCGTTACCGTAACTGAAAGAGCAACCGAATCACTTGCTGTTGCAGTGATATATGAAAACGATGTTGCGTCCTGTCCAAGGTTTGCCCACACCTCAGCGTCTTTATCATAAGTAAGCGTCGTGCTTCCACCGTTATTTAATGCAAGCTTACTAAATTGCGAAATAGGCTCAACCCAAACCTCTCCACCATTTACGTAAATTATTGACTGATACTTATCTTCAAAAGCAGGAGAAGATATTTCTAAATTATATTCTCCGTCAGCAAGGGAAGCAACAAACGCGCCGTCTTTGTACACAACGTCAAACTCTTCGCTATCCTTACTAAGTTTTGCAACGTAACTGCTTGCGATTACTTCGTTATAACTGTCCATAAACGGCGAAGAAAGAATACACACGTCACTTATTTGCACTTCGTATTTTTCCTGTCCATAATAAACCCCGACCACCGAAGAAGATAAAACTTTGTCAATACGTAAAGTGCTCGTTTCTTCGTCTATTCTACTTTGATAAATTCCGTGTACAGGCGTAATAAACTCACTACCGTATTTTACGGTAAAATCTTTAGTAAGAGCTTCATTCTTTACCCAGCTTCCGTTCTCTTTAAAGAAATATTCCACCGAAAGATTTACTCTTTCAAGGCTATAATACAAATCTACTACGTTTCCGTCTGCATTATACTTAGAAAAAACAAAATGCTCCTTTGCTCCAAGATTACTTACAAGCAAACTTTGTAGAGTTGTTCTCTCTACGTTTTGGGTTTTTCCTTTGCTGAATCCGTCCGCATTTTCATTCTCATAATAGATATTAACGGTAAAATCACAAACTTCACTTGAGTTTTTAGTATAATAAAGTCGTATTACGTTGTTTTTCTCCTTTATTACAAGTCCTACTTTACTTATGCTTTCGTTAAAAACATATCCGTCTACGTTTTGCGCTACAACGTTTACACTTTCGCCAAGCTTTGCATAAAGCGTTTGGGTTTTACTCTCGTCTGCTTTATACTCACCGTTATCTTCAAAATAGTAATATACCGTATAAGGACAAGTTTTAAGCGAATAATAAACACAAAGCTCAGCCTCATCGTTAGCTTCAACTTCGAGCGTGCTTAAAGACTTATTAAGCTCGTAATTTTGTGGGAATATTACGTTTGCTCTGACAGTTTTTCCCGCAGATACAGTTACGTTATACGACTTGCTTGTGTCTTCTGCATACTCGCCGTTCGCATTTTCAAAATAATACTTTACTGCAATATTACATTTTTTCAAGCCATAGTAAACTCTTAAAACGTTGTTATTGCTTGTAAGGATTTTGGTTGTAGTTGAAAGCTCGCTTACTATCGAATAACCAGCATTTTCTATTACGTCTGCGCTGACCGTTTCTCCCACTTCACCCTGCTTTACGTAAGAAAGCTCATTGTCTATAACAAAACTGCCGTCGCTGTTTTCGAAATAGTACTCAACGGTATAATCAACGTTTTTGGCAGTATCTGACGCTTCTTTTACCTCGCCGTCCAAAACCATATTTTGGGTATAAAGATTGTCGGCATTTTTCTCATCAGTCTTTATTACACTACCTGCTGTTGCACCCTGCGCGCCAAGCGCCAAAAGCAAAGATGCTAAAATTATCCATTTTTTGTTTTTCATAATTTCTCCTTGTCCTATTTTAGGTGTTTTTTGTGTTTATCTATATCAAATTTTTGAAAATCCGAAAATAAATTAAATAAACTCCGCCTTTTATTATTGATTATACTATTATTTTATGTTATAATCAATAACGTAAACAATCTTAAAACTTTTCAAAAACAAACATTTGGAGAAAATATGGAACAGATAAAAATAGATAATATCAACCCTTATGTAAGGTTTGCAAAATTAAAATCGCAGTCAATATCTTTTATGGAAAACATAATCCCACAAGGTAACGCTCCGGACTGGAGATTATTTATAGTAGAAAATGGAAGAATGGGTGTTTGTATTGACGGCGAAAGAATTTCCGTTTCAAAAAATTCACTTATTATAATTCCACCCAAAACGCCCTATTATTTTTTCAAACCAACAAGCATAGACGGAAACCGCATTGTTGTGTTACTTCACATTTTCAACTTCGATCTTTTATCAAACGAACAAAGCAAGAGCAGACCGCCACTCTCTCCCACAAAAAAAGAAACACAGGAAACAGAACGGTACGAAAACGTTACGCTTGGTGAGTTTTCTCCGTTCTTCATAGGCACGGCTTCCAGCAAAGTAAAAGAATATCTGGACGATTTACGAGTTAAAAAATCGCTCGAGCAAAGCGATTTGGACACTACGATATGCTCGTGTTTGCTAAAGCTCGCACTTTTAGAAATTGTAAAAAATCCTGCCAACGAGCAGGATAGTTCAGATCTTATTTCGGCAATAACTACCTACGTTGCGTCAAACATCAGCAAAAATTTCAAGATAAAACAAATGGCTGACGACCTGTTTTTCCACCCATTTTATATCAGTAAAGTTTTCAAGTCTGCAATGCACATATCCTTGCACGAATATATTATACAAGAACGACTTCTGTACGCCAAATATCTTCTTGTAAACACAGACGACTCTATCGAACAAATAAGCAATAAATCAGGCTTTGTTAACGTAACGCATTTTTGCAAGCAATTTAACAAACACTTTTCTATTTCCCCCTCCAAGTATAGAAAGCGTAATGCTCCATAATAAACATCATCCCTACTCAATCTAAGGTAGTTTTACGTTTCACTCGCTCCGACCACCAAGGGACGGTTCCTCCTACGTATGGGCGATTCACGAATCGTCCTTTATGCGACATAAAAATTATAGCGTTTTTTCTTGCTCTAACAATATTAAACGTGGCTGGCGATTATTTTGTGCCAGCCATTTCTTATACGCGCTACTTCCCTCAATTATTATTATCAAATTTTATTTTTTTATTGACACCAATTAATAATAATTGTATAATAAAAAAAACAACATTGTAGGAGAGAATTATGAAAAAAATCTTTGCTGTTTTATTAGTTTTAATGCTGTTAGTTTGCGGATGTTCTACATCTGAAAATAACAAAAGTGAATATGACGATATTGTAAATCCTGCAGTAGAGGCTATAAAAGAAAAGTGGGAAGATCATTATCTTAACGAGTATCATGGTGACACGACACCTAGTAATAAACTTATTATAAAAAACACAAGAATTGTAAAAATTAAAGAGGACTTGGACGATAACCAAACGCTAAAAGAACTCTTTGAAAACGTAAAGTACGTTGTGGAATTTGTTATTTACAGCGATTATTACGGCACCGATAGCAAGTATCTTACTTACGAAAGTAAATATTGCTCCGTAGTGATTTATAATGACAACACAACTGTGGTTGAGATCAGAAATCCCATAGAATCATATTGTATAAGAGTATACGACTTTTCATTCCCCATGGTTGACGAAGTTATAGACCTTAACTCTGACTACAACCAAACTATAACTCTTGACTTAACCACCCAATAGAGTTCGTTAAAATAAGGATAAAGAAATTACATACAATAAAATTAATGACAAAATAAGCTATTCGGATCTTTATGCGATACTTTCTTCCTTACATGAAAAAGCCTCAAACCTTACTATATCCGAACTTGATTCAATTTTGTGGTATTGTTATAGAAACGACAATAATATAAGCGCCGAATAAAACAATATGACCTGAGGAGTTTTTTTGTTTTCCTTAGGTCTTATTTTATAAAATAAGTTGATATCCTGGCATTTTGTGTGGTATAATAACGTAAAATAGGCTTTTGGAGCAATTATGGCAAAACTCATCGCTCAGCCCTCTTCAAAAAGATCGTTTGTAGGGCTTAGCAACAATCAACTTAAAATTATTGCGATGTTATCTATGCTTGTAGATCATATAGGCGTAGAGCTTTATCCTACGCTCAAATTTTTGCGCATACTTGGTCGTCTTGCTTTGCCGTTATTTGCATACATGATTGCAGAAGGTTGCTTTTACACCAAAAGCCGAACACGATACCTTATACTTCTTTCCACATTAGCAGTTTTATGTCAAGTAGTATTTTATATAACCACAGAGTCGCTCTATCAAGGAATTTTAATAACGTTTTCGCTATCGGTAATAACTATCTTTTCTTTTGATAATATTCTAAAAAGCGAAAATCTTTTCAAGATTCTCTTAGGACTTATTGGCTTAACTTTTGCTCTCTACGTTGCGCTTTTTATGCCGATACGCTACGAAAGCGAGGGGTTTAAAATAGACTACGGAGCGCTTGGAATGTTTATGCCCGTTGCAATTTATTACGCGCCAACTAAGATAATTAAGCTTATCGCATGCGCATTTATGCTTGTATTTTTAGGAATAGCCTTACAAGGCGTACAGTTTTACGCGCTACTCGCTCTTCCTCTTTTAGCTTTATACAACGGACAGCGTGGCACTCCCAAACTAAAGTACGTATTTTACGTTTTTTATCCGCTACACCTAATCGCCATATACTTGGCAAGTATTATGCTGTTTTGATTTGTCCGAAATTGACATCATATTGTCCTTTTTTAACATTGCTTTTTACAACAGTTATGTTATAATAAAATTATACAACTTTTTAGGGAGAGGAAGAGAATATGAAAGGATATGACAAGTGGAGCTACGCGCCTTACAGACCGTTTTTGTACAACGTGGGAGATATTTATATTTGCCGTGTCGTACCCTACGAGCACTCTATACGCTTTGAATGGCTAAAAGATAATTTTAGCAATTTCGAAATTTTTTACCGCGTGCGTAATGAGGACGAATTTATTAAAATCGGTCAAACGAACGACGATTATTTTGTTATCGAAAGCCTTGAAACAAATACCGACTATGAGTTCTACGTAGCGAGCAATGACAAAAAAAGTCGCACACGTATTGCAAGAACAGGTAAAAGTGTGGGAACTGTCGTAAATTACTTACATCCCGACGACGAAGCGTACGCGTTCTCTGGAAGATATTTATGCTCCCCATCACTAGTGCGTCATCCCGACGGATACTTACTTGCATCTATGGACCTTTACGCTGGCGGACATCCGCAAAACCTAACACTTATTTTCCGCTCTGACGACAACGGCAAGAACTGGAAGTACGTAAGCGAGCTTATGCCTTGTTTTTGGGGCAAGCTGTTTATCCATAACAACGAACTTTATATGATTTCCTCTTCTACCGAATATGGCGATTTATTGATTTCAAAGTCTACCGACGGCGGAAAAACTTTTCCTGCACCTGTTTGCCTACTTCGTGGTTCTAACGGCAAAAACGGCAATGACGGCGTTCATTGCAATCCACAAAACAAGATTGTTTATAACGGTAGATTGTATACGACTTTTGAGTGGGGGGCTTGGGCTAATAAACAAACGTGCCATAGCGCAATGGTTGGCTCTTGTGCCGTCGGCGACGATTTACTCGTTCCCGAAAACTGGAGCTTCACCGAGCCACGCCCATTTGATAGATTTAACGAAGAGCTTAAAGACAAACCGCTTTGCATGATGACGATTGAGGGTACAATAGTCGTTTCGCCCGAAAACAAGCTACTTAACGTAATGAGATTTGGAGTAAAGGGCAAGGCGATTGCTTATGAAATTGACAAAAACGATCCTGAAGCTCAGCTTGCGTTCTATCGCACTATTTCCTTCCCCGCGCACATGTCCAAGTTTATGATAAAGTACGACGAGGTAAGCAAGAAATACTACTCGGTAGCAACTCGTATTTATAACTGGGATAACCTTGTAACGCGCAATCTTCTCTCTCTATTAGTGTCCGACGATTTGTATAATTGGAAAGTAGCAACAGACCTACTTGATTATAGACACGAAAGCTCGGAAAAGGTAGGATTCCAGTACGTGGACTTTGAATTTGAAGGCGACGATATAATTTATTTGTGCAGAACTGCAATAAACAACGCGCATAATTTCCACGACAGCAATTATCAAACTTTCCACCGCATAAAAGACTTTAGAAAAATCTAAATAAGCATAACAAAAAACCGCAAAACGATAATACGTATTGCGGTTTTTTGTTAATTTTGATAGTTTATTAGACAGGAGGCATATCGCTTCCATTTACTTGCTGTGTAGTAATTGAATTGGTCCAAAAACCAGCTTTTACTTTTGTTTTTACGAAAGCTATTGGATTTTGTGGGGTTAGCGTTACCACTAAGTCCTCGCATTTTCTTATCATTCCGCAGGTAAAATGCAAAGTATAAGTTCCAAACGGAAGTGGAATTCTCGTGCTTTCGGTATTGCCTAAATGCCCAAAAGGAACACCGTTAATATATATACCAAACCCTACCGCCATAGCTAAAGGAGTTCCCATTCTATATATTTGAATTAGTCCCTCGTTGTTTACAAACCCACTACCACACTTAGGACAAAA
Organism: Clostridiales bacterium; assembly: GCA_015055625.1. Taxonomy (GTDB): domain Bacteria; phylum Bacillota; class Clostridia; order Christensenellales; family Pumilibacteraceae; genus RUG12826. The sequence continues at coordinate 22,328 of SVHU01000003.1, forward strand.
AGTAGCGGAATCAAACTCCATAACCTTATTGCATTTATTGCACCTATATCTTAATAATCTAGACATTCTTCTCTCCTTGTAAAGTTATGATTTTATTATAACACATTAAAACACAGCTTGTCAATAGTCTACTGATTTTTATCCAATTTAGGCGACACACCGTAAAAGGTTTTATATGCTCTAGAAAACGCGTAAACCGATTGGTAACCAGTATTCTCTGCAACGTAAGTTACCGAACGTTCTTTTAGCATTTGCTTGGCTGTTTGCATACGCTTTTTATTGCGGTACGCCACAATTCCCACGTTGTATTCGTCCTTAAAAAGCTTTTCTAAATAAAACTTACTGTAAGAAAAGAAGCTTGCAAAATCGTCTAAACTCATTCTTAGCCCCATACCCGAATCGATATGCTCTTTGATCTGGCTAGCAAGGCGTTGTTTTTCCGCTTTTTCACTTGCAAAAATTTCGGGGCAGTTATGCTTTGCAACAAGCGCTATAAGCTGAGTAAGCATTCCTTTTTTACTAAGCTCGTCGTCTTTCTCGTCTATCGATACAATGCGATAAAACACAGACAAAAACTCGTCCTTATTCTCCACTTTTATAATAGGCGAATTTATATATCCCTCAAACGCGTTTTGCGCTATATCAGCCCTTTCTTTTTCGCTCATCGCGTCCTTATTCTTAAAGGATATGGGGATACGCTCACTATCCTTTGTATGCGCTAAATCAAAATGGATATGAGGTTGTGACACACCGCCTTTCCCCACCTTAAAACTATGCTCCACCCCAGGACAGAGCAGTATAAAATCGCCCGCGCTACACTCGTGATTTTTACCGTTATAAAATAGAGTCCAACCGCCTCGTTCGATATAAATTATTTCATAATCATAAATAACTCTTAGCGGAAGATGGGCGTTTTCGCTTAAAACAGAGGGGCGCGCATAACGGATATACGGATTGATTTCGCTTATCTTCATTTACACCTCACAGCAAGAAATGTTAAATAAATAACAATATTTATCATTGATATTATACACCCGTTTTGGTATAATTGCAACAAGATATATAAGGAGGAAAATAAAATGTTAAATTATTTGACTACTAAAAAGAATATTAAAACTTTTTCCGTATGTCCCGAAAATCCCACGGGTAAAAAGGGCGAGGGAGGAAAAGCAACAGAGGGAACAGGCTCGTATGCGTCCAGAGATTTAGGTCAGGGTTGGAAGGTAAGCCCGTACTATATCGTAGAGCCTGCCTCTACAATAGTTCTTGCCGACGTTGTAGGACAAGGCTCTATACGCCACTTTTGGATAACGGACGGTAGCAAGGCAGGACGCTTACTTATCCTAAAAATCTATTTTGACGGCTACGACAAACCTGCCGTTCACGTTCCTCTGTCCGATTTTTTCTGCAATGCGGACAATAGAGAATATCGTCAAAACAACGGACTTCCCATTTGTTATAATCCGCGAAAGGGCATGAACTGCTATTTTGAAATGCCGTACTTTAAGGGCTTTAAGGTAGAAATTGACAACATTTCTCCCGACCCCATTGCTATTTATTATCAAATTGACTGCGAAGAAAAGGAAATTCCACAAGACTCGTTATACTTCCACGCGCAGTTTAGACGCACTAATCCGCTTCCTTATAAACAACCCTACACAATACTTGACAACGTTAAGGGTAACGGTCACTACGTAGGTACGTATATGAACTGGGGCGTAAAGAGCAACGGTTGGTGGGGCGAGGGCGAAATTAAGTTCTACCTCGACGGCGACAGCGATTTCCCATCCATTTGTGGAACGGGAACCGAAGACTATTTTTGCGGAGCGTATAACTTTGACGTAAAGGGCGCTTACACCGAATTTTCCACACCTTACTCCGGACTACATAAGGTGTGTGAAACCGACCAAAGATATCTTGCTACGCGTTACTTTAACATGTACCGCTGGCACTTAAACGACCCCATTTATTTTAAGGAAGATATCAAAGTAACCATTCAAGCACTAGGCTGGAGAAGCGGAGGTAGATACTTGCCTCTAAAGGACGATATCTCTTCCGTTGCGTACTGGTATTCGGATAATATGGATAACGACTATCCGCCCATGCCTTCACCCGACGAACTTGAAATAATATGATATCGTTTAATTTTTTCACATACGTATATAACTTTTTATAACAAACCACATAAAAACGGCAAGCCTGATGTTTAGGCTCGCCGTTTTTATTGTTTGCGTGTGCAGGAAAAAGGGGAAGGGATGTTTAACGGATGTTATTTAATGGGAACAAACTGCACTACGCCACCTAAATCAATATCAATTCTGAACTTGAACGAAAGTTTTCTCTCGCTGTCGTCCTTGTCTAGCTCAATGTCTACCTTTGCGTAAGTTTCGCCGTTTTCGGTTACGAAATTGTAAGAGTACTCAAGCTCAACACCAGCAACTTCGATAGAGTAACTAACTTCAATCTTCCCGTTACGGTCAATCTCATACTCTGTTTCGGTTTCGAAAACCTTATAGCCGTTTACGTAAGCGCTATACACAAAGCTTTGCTCGTCATTCTCAATTTCTTGCTCGATAACAATATACGCATTGTCGCCCTTAGCGATAGTGAAAGTATACTCTTCTTCACCATTTTCAATTTCTACTTCGCTCTTAACAAAGAATTCAGTGCCGTTGATTTCTACAATACCTTCGCCAAACTGCTCGTCGCCGTTATAAGCTGTGGTGTTATAGTGGAAGGTGTAATCTTTTTTAACTCCGTCCTTACCAGTTACAGTAACGGTGTACTTAAACTCGTAACCGTCCTTATCAGATGCGGTAACTTCGCTTTTTACAATGCCGTCGTTAGAAGTAGTGTAAGCTATTGCAAGATTTTTTTGAATAATATCTTCAAATCCACTTAAAGAGAAGTCGAAAGTTTTACTGGTATTTACCTCAGACGATATTGTTTGAACAGATGCAGAATTTGCGTTAAGTATTCCCACCGCGCTTATGGTAGAATGTTCTAACGCCGTAAGATTTTCCTTTTTAGGCTCTGATGACGAGCATCCGACAAACGCGCCCAAAGTAAGAGCAAATATGCAAGTTACAAGTAAAAGAGCAAATATTTTAAGTTTTTTCATAATTTTTTACCTCCAGATCTAATATTATATCGATACGCGTTTGCGTTTATTTTCGTATCTTGACTATAAGACAACCTACAATTTGTTTTTATTGGCGTTTTTAAAAAATTTTTTTTAATTTTTTTGTAAAAGAAAAATCGGGCTTTAACCAAAACCCGATTTTATATAATTACTTTATTATTTTATTAGCGAAATCTTAAATTCAAACCCAAAATCGTATTCGTAGGTATTGTTTTCATGACGAATATCAAAATCAGTCTTAAAGAGAGGATTTTCGTACGAGCCGTGAATAACGTTTTTATCATAAACAAACGTGATCTCAGTTTCAATACCGCCCTCTACAATTTCCATTTCTATTTGCTTTTTTCCATTTTCGTTGCTTACCGACAATGACACACCAGAAAACAGCAAGCCGTTATTATAATAGCCATACTCGTATTCGTTCTCGTTCACCTCGGTTTCGTTTTCTATGCTTATATACCTGAAATCGTCAAAGTATACCCTAAGCTCCATTTCTACTTCGTCATCTTCGTTTTCCCACTCACCCCAAACTTTGAAGCTATCAGAGCCCAAAACCATAATACCATCCACCGTTACGGTGTGCGCGTTTTGTTCTTTTTCGTTGTAATAAAGCTCGTAAGCTACGCTGTAATTGTCACTATCGGTATAAGCAACAATGAGCTTTTTAGTATACAAAGCAAAATCTTCATTTTCATTATCCTCGTACTTTGCAACAATATTAGACGAGGAAAGGAAAGCGTCCGCCGACAATAAATAACCGTTTATCTTTTTTGCAATAGGTTCGAAAACCTCGCCCATAGAGCTTTCATTGTCATCTGCAATGGTAGAAAGCATGTTTTCGTGTTCCATAAGATTGCCTAGCGCAAATACTTCCTTACTAAAAACTTGCTGGGTTTTTGTAAGGCTTGTTCCACCTCGTCCGCCTTGATCGTTAAAAGCAAATGGTAACACGATTGCAATAATAATCGCAACTAACGCCGTTGCAAAAGCTCCAATCTTTGCGTAAAACGTCCTTTTAACGCGCGGAGTTTTTACACTTTCGGGCGCATTATTAGGCGCGGACTTTACGTTTTGCAAAATCTCTGCGCTTTTGTCCGCAATAACAATCTCGTCCGCCTTGCTTCTTATTAAATTTTTCAAATCCTTATTTTTCATAGAATTCTATCCGCCTTTTTGCGCAATTTTGCAAGCGCCCTGTTATACTTCCACAATACAGTGCCAAGTGGCTTGCCCAGTATTTCCGCAATCTCTCTGAACTTAAAGCCCAACACGATATGGTATGTAATTATTTCTCGCGCCTCACTATCGTCAAGCAGAGAAATAATCTCTTCAAAACCGCTGTTTCCCTCGTTAAAGTCCACCTTTTGCACGGTCAGAGCCTCGTCGTTATACAGCGTTTTGTCGTCTTTTTTTATCTTGTTGATGCTCTTGTTCCTGGCTATAACGCACAGGTAGGCAAGCACGTTGTCGCTGTTGTGAACGCTTTGCAATGACGAAAGAAAGGATACGTAAGTTTCTTGCATTATATCCTCGGCAAGCCCTCTGTCCCGTAAAATAGTGAGCGCGGAAAAATAGACCTGCTTTGACGTTTGCTTATAAAACTCGTCAAAGTCGGTATAATCCCCATTTTTGAACTTGAGAATATACTTTTCGTAATCCATTATCCTTTCCTTCCTACTATAATTACACCTAAGCGCGCGCTTTTATTGGCATTAGCAGAAAAAATTATAACATTTTATTGCTAATCTTGTCAATCTCACGTTAAAAAACAAATTTTATATTAAGGTAATTCTAACCTAAGCTGTCAATTCACTTTTTCATTGCTTGCATTTTTTGCGTAGCTGTAATATAATAAGATTATGGAATGGATTATAACAATTATTATAGTAGCAAGCTTGCTGATAGCGGGGCTGATAGTCTGGACAATTTTATCCAACGTATTACTAAAGACCACAAACTATGATATTAAGTCTGAAAAGCTCCCTACAACTTTTGACGGGTTCAAGATTGCGCACGTTTCCGACTTTCATAACGATAAAAAGCTAGGCGAAAAGCTTGTTTGCGCCATAAAAAAAAGCTTGCCCGACATTATCGTAATAACAGGCGACCTTATTGACAGCAGGAAAACTAATACAGTCGTTGCGATAAACTTTATTAGCAAAATCACGGAAATTGCGCCCATTTATTACGTTGTAGGAAATCACGAATCCAGAATTAGCGAATATAAGTCCTTAGAAAAAGATTTACTTTCTTTGGGCGTTAAGGTTTTACGCAACAAAAAAGAGGAAATACTCCGCAATAACGGTAAGCTTGTTATTGCAGGCGTAGACGATCCGAATTTTAACAAAACGACCAAAAATGAAGCATACGTAATGGATAAAACCTTACAATCGCTCGACTTGACAGACGATTTTAACATTGTTCTTTCTCACCGTCCCGAGCTTTTTGAGGTGTATGCTACGCACAAAGCGGACGTAGTTTTTTGCGGACACGCGCACGGCGGACAGTTCAGAGTATTTGGGCGCGGTTTATACGCTCCACAGCAAGGCTTTTTCCCTCGCTTTACCTCGTCTGTTCACGAAAAAAACTCTACTAGCATGGTTGTAAGCAGAGGAATAAGTAACAGTGCGTTTCCATTCAGGTTTAACAATTGCCCTGAGCTTGTTATAGTTACGATAAAGCACAAAAAAAATTAGCATTATTTTAACAAAATCACGCAAAATTTTCACTAATTTTTTCATTTGCTATTGACATACGCTTGTTTTTGTAATACAATAAAACGGTAAACATCTTATAGGAGGATTTTATTATGATTTGTTTAAAAGATAAAGTTGTAATCATTACAGGCGGTGGTCGAGGCATTGGCTTCGGTCTTTCCACTGCTTTTGCAAAGTCGGGCGCTAAGCTTGTTATTACCGGCAGAACGGAATCCACTCTTTTGAAAGCTAAAGAAGAGCTCGAAAGCGCGTACGGTACAGAAGTTTTACCCGTTGTAGCGGACGGCGCGGACGAGGGCGCTATCAAGAACGTTATTGCTAAAACTGTTGAAAAGTTTGGTAAAATCGACGCTGTTATCAATAACGCGCAAGCATCTAGCTCGGGCAAAATGCTTATTGACCACACTAAGGAAGATATCGACCTTGCTATCTACTCTGGCATTTACGCTACCTTCTTTTACATGCGCGAAGCTTTCCCCTACCTTAAGGAAACTAAGGGTTGCGTAATCAACTTCGCATCGGGCGCAGGCTTGTTTGGACGTATCGCTCAATCGTCCTACGCTGCAGCTAAGGAAGGCATTAGAGGACTTTCTCGTGTTGCTGCAACCGAATGGGCGCCGGACGGAGTCAGAGTAAACGTTATTTGTCCGCTTGCTATGACCGAGGGCTTGAAGAAATTCAAGGAAGAATATCCCGAAAGATACGAACAAACCATCAAGGGCGTTCCTATGGGAAGATTTGCCGATCCTGAAAAAGACGTTGGCGCAGTTTGCACCTTCCTTTGCTCGGACGACGCGTCCTTTATCACGGGCGAAACCATTACCCTTCAAGGCGGTAGCGGACTCAGACCGTAAAACTTAAAAAACAGTACTATAAAACTAAAAGCAAGCCAACTATTTTACGCAAAAATACATCTTTTAAGAGTTTGCTAGACTAAAAAAACAAGTAAAAAATTCCTTCCATTTCCCAAAGGATTTGGAAGGAATTTTTTGTATGTAATTTTATATTATTGATTTACAACCTTTCCTGCCTCGATTTCACCAATGTTTTGGGTTGAGGAAGTGGTCATATTTGTAATAGTATTATTATTGCAAGTTCCATTGCAGTTATAATTTCCTACAACTTTACCAATAACGTACTTATCCTTACCACCAGCAAATACTCCACCGCCGATTCCGTCCACGGTACAATCAATTAACGTATTACCTGTTACGTCACCAGTATTTGTACCAGAAGCACAAATATAACCGATCAAACCACCAAGCTTATAACCACCTTTAACTGTAACGTTATTAAGTTCGCAGTTCAAAATCTTAGTATAACCGTATCCTATTACACCACCGGTATATTTTCCACCCGTTACGGAAGATTTAGTAATAGTAATATTTTCTACCACACTGTTGCAAGAACCAGAAAGTATACCTGCGGTAGAATTTCCAACATTGCTTCCTGTTACGTGAATATTATCGAGCTTCAAATTTTTAACGCTACTCTTGTTTGCAATAAACAATCCTGCTTCGTTTTCGGTAGTAGAATCAGTCTTGATTACAGCGTTCTTAATTGTGTATCCGTGACCGTCAAACACACTTCTTTGTCCAAGATCGATAGGAGCAATTTCGGCGCCTTCAAAATCAATATCGGTCATAAGTTCAACAGTCCAACCCCAATGATAATAATAGTCGGTACCAGCTCCGCCGTTTTGAGTAGCATAATTGCTATACGCAGAACCCGCGCCGTTACTGAAAAGGCTTACCCAATCTTCTTTTAATTTTCCAAGATTAAGGAGCGCTTCCTTGCTTTCAACAAGTATAGTTCCAGTATTACCTCCAGTCTGAAGAACCTTTAACTCATAAACCTCTCTACCAACCTTGTAGTCAGTTGCAGTATTATTCTTAACGATAGTCTTTCCAGAAACGTTGTTAGAAACGTATAAAGAAGCAGTATTGTCAGAGGTAATAATTGTAACGTTCTTTACTTCGTTGTTTACAACTTCAATAACCGCTCCGCCAATATTAGACGAGTTGGGCTGAGAGATAAGTCCTGATGCAATAGTAGGAGCAACAATTGTAACGTTCTCAACGGTATTACCAGCAATTACCTTGTTAACAGTGGAAGATTTACCATCATTGGAAAGATATCCAACAAGTCCGCCTGCTTCCTTTGCTCCGCCCTCAGGAATAGTAACCTTACTGTTCTTTACGGTAGAATTGTTAACAGATCCGTTACCCCAACCAAAAACACCGCCTACGTATTTGTTACCGATTACAGTAGCATTATTGATTGTAACGTTCTCAATTACACCCTGTGTGCTTAAACCAGCCAAAACACCAACGCTATTATTTCCCTTTACGTAAGCTCCATCAATATTAAGATCGCGAACGTACGTAACTCCGATATCGTTGCATCTAATATCTGCAAAAAGTCCTGCGTTATTTTCTGTTGTATCAACCTTAAGATTGCTGATAGTATGATTGTTGCCTTCAAAAGCTACAAAGTTGCTAAGAAGAATGGGAGTCCAAGCGTGATTTTTCAAATCCACGTCAGTATTTAATTCAATAGTATACTGCCACTTAGAGCCATAGTTGTTATAAAATTCAGAATCATTTACTAAAGTATTAAGATATGCAAAAGCGGGAATACTGTTGATTGAAATTGTCTTTGCGGTAGTATCTACAACAAGAGATTCTGGCTTGCTTGCAGGAACATTTCCATTCCAAGCAAAACTAATTACGTTATTCTCGTTAATCAACGTTCCGCCATTTAAGTCGGTTACCTTAATATAGTCTTGATCTTCACCATAGTAGTTGTTAATAACGTTATCCTTAACAACAACGTTAGCAGAGCCTGCGCCTGCCATTCTTACAAAACGCTCGTTTATTCCGTCGGCAGTATTGCCTGTAATGGTTACGTTGCCACTATAAGACTTGCCATTGTTACAAGCAAGTAATATTGCATGCTGTGCTGTATTTTTAATCGTATTGCCTGTAATGGTTACGTTCTCAGCTTCACGAAGCTCGCTAAGTCTTGCTATTCCGCTAACAGTATTATCCGTGATAGTAATATTCTTAGCGCCTGTTTCAAATGTCGAATTGCCTACTTTGGATCCATAGAAGTACACGAGATTCATCTTGTCATTGTCGCCAATCAACTTACAATTTTTAACGGTAAGTCCATCCACGTTGATATAAGAAAGATCAAAGAATATCGGCGAAACATAACTATGCGGAGCGTTCGTGTAAGTATCAGCAAACTCAACAGAATCAATTACAAGATTGTTTATATCAACCACGTAACCGGTGCTTCCCTCAATATATCCCGAAACAACTTCGATAGCTTCAATGGTTGCGCCAGGAGCGCCTACGATAGTAAGATTTTCAACCTTACGAAGCATTTCATTGTTATAAACAAGATAGTCACAATCCTTAACCGTGTTTTCCTCGCCGTCAACGGGGCGGATTTGCAACGTTCCATAGTTTACATTAGGAGCAAGTCTAATCGTCGTATAAGGCTCTGCTGCATCAAGAGCTGCTTGAGCTTCGGAGGCATTCGTTACGATAATAGCATTCTTGTCATAATCATTACCAAAGCTATCATTCTCCGCTTCTAACTGTGTTGCAAACAAGTCAAGTCCAAGATTGATGGTAGGAACAGGCGCGCCCTTCTTTGCGTTTGCCTTGTTATCTACCGTTGTAGGCATATATACTACCATTGTTACAATCTTTTCTTCTTTTGAATTAAGCTGAATAACATCGGAATTATAAGCCGTGTTAAGAGCAGTTGCTGTTGCGTCTACTGCAGAAATTGCCTCGCTACGAGTATACGTCTGCGCTCCGTCTACTATTCCATACTTAATAAATTCGGAAAGCTTGAAAGCTTCTTCGTTTACATTTGTAGAGCCAACTTCGCTTACTACGTACACACCAAGCTGATACTTAAGAGCAAGACTGCCTTCGTTTGCAACCTTAAGCTTGATAACTTCAGTGTGTCCAGGCTCCCAAAGCGCATCTTCCATAAACACGTTGGTGTCGCCGGTAACTTTAGCCCAATCAGTCATTCCTTCTTTCTGATAATAAAGTTCGATATCAAGGTTACCTGCCTTGATTACGTTGTTAGAACTTGTAACGCTGTCGGTAAACCAAGCAAACGTTGTTCCAGCAAACATCGAAAGGCATACAACCATAGAAAGAATTGCCATGATTAAAGCTCTTTTAAAGCTTCTTTTCTTTGCCATTTCATTATCCTCCTATAAATACAATTATATTTTCCTTGTATATAAATACATATTCTAATTATAATACTCGCCACTGCACGTTGTCAAGCTTTTTTTAAAAATTTGTATACTTATTTATTATTTATATATCAACAAGCAATCCCATATATATTTTCCCTTAAATTTTATATAATAAAATTACACGTTAGGCATTACCTAATTGTCAAGCGTTTTTAGGTTATACCTAATATAATATAATTATGGAAAATTCATTAGACGTAAAAATTTCAGAAAATATAAAGCGAGAGATAGAACAATCGGGCAAAAGCAAATCAGAAATTGCAAAAGCTATCGGAGTATCCAAACCAACCGTTTCGCAGTATGTATCGGGGCGTATTCAGCCATCGTTATCTACACTATCCAAACTTTGTAATTTTCTAAATATTTCCGCCGACGAAATTCTGGAGATTCAACCATAATATAAAAAGCCACACTTTTAATTTAAGCGTGGCTTTTTTGTTTTTAGAAGTATTCGGAGCAAACGTCTGGGATTGGAGTAAAATCGGTACGGCGCTGAGCTAGTAGCCATTCGATAAGGTCGGTGCTACTATACGCATAGTTAATACCGTCGTTATGACCGTGCTCATCTAGCACAAGGAACTTGACAAGCGAACTATGCTTATTCAGCTCGTTTACCATAAGCTCGCTACACTCAATCGGTACGGACGTATCCTTTTTGCCGTGCACAACGTAAACGGGCGTGTTACGCAAATTTCTTGCGCGCCACGACATTCCGCCACCTGCGATAGGTCCGATAGCCGAGAAGAAATTGGGGTAAGCAAGTCCCATCATCCAAGTTCCGTATCCGCCCATACTGGAGCCCGTTATACAAATACGGTCGCGTTTTATCTCAAACTCGTTTGCAATCTTGTCAATAAGTGTTTTAAGCATAACGGTAACGTTATCCCAAACATACTCTTTTGGGCACTGCGGACACAGTATAACGGCAGGAAATTCTCTACCCTCGTGTACAAGTTTGGGGATAGCGTGTCTTGTTAAATGCGACAAAACGCCTCCGCGCTCGCCTGCTCCGTGAAGGTACACAAGCAGTGGCAAATCCTTGTAAGAGTCGGGATAAAATACCATATAATTCATTTCATTTTCGCTTTTAGCAAAATATTGTTTTTCGTTCATAATAAGCTCCTTTAATACTTTTTTTAGTATATCACTTTTATAAAAAAAGCGCAATAGTATTTGCAAAATTAGCTTAGCTTATTTTTGATAAACGCGCTCAAATTTTAATGCAAAGCCAATATCCTATTGACACGACTAGCTTTTGATGTTATAATTTCTACATACCAACTTTTAAGGAAACGTTATGGAATACTATATAGGCTTTGACATAGGCGGAACAAAATGCGCGGTATCGCTTGGCGAGATGGACGGAAGTTCGCTTAAAATACTGCATCGTGAGGAAGTTAAAACGCAAGACTCTCCTCTCTCTACGCTTGCCCTTCTTTCGCCACACGTCAGCGATTGGAAAGAAAAATACGCCGTACAAAAGGCGGGAATTTCGTGCGGAGGCCCGCTTGATTCTAAGCGCGGAATTATCGTTTGTCCGCCCAATCTTGCAAAGGGTTGGCACGGTTTTGAAATCGTGGATTATATCGCAAAAAATTTTGGACTTAAGTCAAAACTTGAAAACGACGCCAACGCTTGCGCTGTTGCCGAATGGTTGTTTGGCGCAGGTCAAGGCTGTCAGAATATGATATTTATGACTTTTGGAACAGGGCTTGGCGCAGGACTAATACTAGACGGCAAGCTATACTCTGGAACTAACGGCAACGCCGGCGAGATAGGACACATAAGGCTTGCAAAAGACGGACCTGTTGGCTTTAATAAAGCAGGGTCTGCAGAGGGATTTTGTAGCGGAAACGGCATTAAAAATCTTGCTTTTATCAGAGCGAAAGAGCGCGGTATAAACATTGACGAAAGCACCACCGCCAAAACAGTTTTTGAAAAGGCGCGCGCGGGCGATGTGTTTTTCTTGTCCATAGTAAAAGAAAGCGCTCAGCAGTTTGGCAACGTTTTGAGCATACTAATTGACCTGTTTAACCCCGAAGTAATAGTTGCAGGCGGTGTGTTTATGCGCAACTACGATCTTTTTATGCCTCTGCTTTTACCCATTGTAGAGCGCGAAAGTATTGACCAGTCCAGAGCAGTTTGTTCTATCTTACCTGCAAAAATCGGCGAGAACGTGGGCGACTACGCGTCGATCGCCATAGCAAAAACCATCGAGGAGTAAAACGTTATGAAAACACTTACGCAAGAAATTTTTAACGAGCTTTTTATTAGATACCCACAGCTTGTAGTTTGCAAAAACGATATAGAAAAGGCATACAATCTTCTTTATTCCACCTACGAAAAAAAGGGCAAAGTACTATGCTGTGGAAACGGCGGTAGCGCGTCGGACAGCGAGCATATCGTAGGCGAACTGCTAAAATCCTTTAAGATGAAGAGAAGCGTAGATCAAAGCTTCGCTCTTAATCTTGCTCTTTATGAGGGCGGAAAAGAGCTGGTGGAAGAATTGGAAGGCGCGCTTCCTGCAATTTCGCTTGTTTCGCAAACGAGCATAATCTCGGCGTTCGCTAACGACAGAGCTTGGGAAACCACCTTTGCTCAGCAAGTTTACGGACTTGGTAAAAAAGACGACTGTCTTATCTCTCTATCCACGTCCGGAAACTCTAAAAACTGCGTTTACGCTACTATGGTAGCAAAAGCAAAGTTTATGAACACGATTGCTTTTACGGGCGCAAAAGACAGCAAGCTGAAAGATATTTGCGACGTTACTATCGCCGTTCCCGAAACTGAAACGTTCAAAGTTCAAGAGCTACACCTTCCTGTATATCATTGCCTGTGCGCAATGCTCGAAAGCGAGTTTTTTGCCTAAAATCTCGCATACGTTATTCATTTTTAGTAAAAACAACTACCTCTTAACGTTAGACGGTAGTCGTTTTTTACAGTGTATTTTACGCGACGAGTTTCGCTTTTTTTAGCGCTAGCATAACCGCGGGAATTAGAATAAGTTGAAGGGCAATTCCCGGAAGCGAGTGGACGAACACTACGCTTACGTAAGTGTAAAAAGCAAGCGTTTTACCCACAAACTGAAGCAGTATAACTTCCGCAATAATCCTTATTACTCTTCCTGCAAGCATAGATACTAGCATTGCTACGTATATGGAAAGAATGGATTTCTTCTTGGAATAGCCGTACAAAAGCCCAACGACCGCTCCGTATACGGACATTTCAAAAGCAATCGCTATAGCCGTAGGGTACATTACGGGAACGGAAAATAGTAGCGATCTAAAAAGGGGTAATATAAATCCTACGACCGCTCCGTATCTCCAGTCGCAAATCATTCCACACAAGAACACGGGAATATGCATCGGCAACAAAACCTGCCCTATCGCAGGAATTTGACCCGTTATCATAGGTAATACGAATCCTATCGCCAAAAACAAGGCGGATAATATTAATTTTTTGGTATTGCTCTTATTCATACCTACCTCTCTTTGTTTGGATTAGTCTACTTGATTTTCGCCTTTTACCATTGTTGATATTGTGGGGCAAAAACTATACGTTGTTTATTTTTGCTTTAGTGGTTTAACCTAAATTGTGTGGGGGTTTTCCCTGTTTTTAGTCTAAATATTTTTCTAAAAGCATCCGTATCGGTATAAGATACTGCGAGCGCAACTTCAAACGACCTCATCGCTTACGTTTTCTACGCCTACTCAACCTCAATTTTAGTAAAAGTGGGCAAAATTTTAGGTAAAAACGTAACGACATACGTTACCTTACCAAGTGGATACAAAACCACGTTAAATGGTGGAAATTATATGTTTTCAAAATAATATTTTATAATAAGGAGAAAAATATGGAGTATTACTCCGCTCTTTTGCCCACCGCAAGAGCCAATAACGTTAAAATCGGCGTAGAGAATATGTTCCAAAACGATCCTATCCGAAAGACCATTGTTCACGATACTTGTTCTAGACTTTGCGAGTTTATCAAGTATATCGATACGCTAAACGACGAGTACGCGGTGGCGTGTTTGGATATTGGACATATCGCGCTTTTATATCAACAAGACCAGCCTTGGGATTTTATTAAGGGGCTTGGGCATGATAGATTAAAGGCATTGCACGTGCACGACAATTCCTTGCTTACCGACCAGCATCAAATACCGTTTCAAGGTAAAATCGATTGGCTAAAGGTAACAAAGGCGCTTGGCGAAATCAACTACGACGGATATTTTACCTACGAAACTTTGGGACATATCAACGCTTGCCCGGACGATTTCGTACCCATTCATATCAAATATATGGCGGATATCGCTAAATATCTAGGCTCACTTGTGGATAAGGCTCGCCCTCAAAACAACTAAAAAGAACACAATGCCCTTACAAAAAGACTTTTGGGTGTCAAAACAAACAAGTTGAATAGTTAAACGCGGGATAGCGGTGGTGCTCCTTTGTGACACTTCGTGTCGCGAACGAAAATTGCTTTGCAATTATTCGTTCAGTATCCCAAACTCTCTTCGAATAAAGGAACTGTCGTAATGATAGTTCCTTTATTTTGGCAAAGCGTGTGTGAAACGCAAAACTACATCAATAATCAAACTCCGTATCCAGATATTCTTGTGCAGAGCCAAACCAAGTTTCAGCATCGTTAACTTCGACGTAAAGATCTGGATGCAATTGCATTAAAACCTTAATTAGCCTTTTAGCGTAATTGAGCGATGTACCTGCAACAAATTAGAAATTGGGTTTTCGATTGGAACGTTTTTAATCAACAACTGTTTTTGTTCTTCTATATAATTTTCATCAAAACCAAGTAGTGAACTTTCTAAATCTTCGTTATCTATGTCTAAACACCAAAAATGCTTATTGTTTGAATGGAAATAATTCTTTGAATTAGTTACGGCACTTTCCACTTTTCCGATTATAACTTTTACACATTCATCATAGTTTATAGGTTTTTTTGTATATAAAATTATATCTCTCATTATTCATACTCCTTTATGGTGGAGTGTGTGAAACGCTAAAACAACGTTAATAATCAAACTCCGTATCCAGATATTCTTGTGCAGAAGCGGTAAAATCTCCATCATCATCAATATATAATTCAGGGTAAAGTTTCATAAGTACTTTTATAACTCTTTTTAAGTCTATAGAACGATGTGTTTCAAAATGGGTTACATATGGGTCTTTAATAGGTATTAGATTTTTAAATTCTTCTTTTTCTTCTTGTGATTCTAAGAAAAAATCATCAATACTTTCATTATCAAACCAAATAAATGATCTTGATTTATCATTTATCCATATATTATCCGTGCCATTCATTTCTACGTGCTTAATCTCTTTATTTAACGCTTCAAAACAATCTTGAGCAGTTAATTTTTTGCTTGTAAAAAAATAAAAATCTCTCATTATTCATTCCCCTTTATGGTGGTTATTACCATTTTGTCGTTTTGTCGCATTTTCACGCATACGTATGCTAGTTTTTGCTACATCTCATTTTATAAGTTTACAAGAGTACTGTATGCAATATCAGTCTTTGGCGTTTGCATAAACACATTAACCAGATTAGAAATATTATCATTATCATAATAATCTTGTATCACATTATGGAAAGGACGTGGCATATTTTTTACAAAATAGAACGCGTAAGAATAACTCAGACCGCTTCCAAACATTTCTCTCCACCAATAGTAACGCCCCTCGGCAACGTTCAAATCAAACATGTCACCTTTATCGACAGAGAACAGCACGCTAAAAAAGTCTGCTATTGCTTCGCTAACACACGAGCCTTTATTAGATTTTTTTCCGCGTTTTCTTCCACAATACTCAAACTCCAGATAGTGCGCGTACTCGTGAGCAAGAGTGTTTAGAACACAAGCCAAATACTCATCATAGCAGCTACTTTCAAACTGATTGAAATATATCTCTATATGAGGTTCTTTTCCAGCAAAAAACATTCCTGCAATTCGTTGCTTATAATATAATGCATTTTTCAAATCGTCTACGCTTATTGCGCCCTTTTCTTTTGTTATCTCATTTATCTTTTTAGTGGCAAACTCATAATTGTTTTTATGAGTTTGTACAGGGCACTCCTTTTTGAGTATAACTGGAATATATTTAAAAAATTCTTCTGAGCAATATCTAAACTCTTTGTATAATATTCTACCCGCAAACTGTTTAATACGTCCATAAAGCTCTCTTAAATATGAACATAACCCGGGAACTTTTTCTTCGTCGCTAACGTTTTCCGCATAGTAAACAAAAGACACGTCGCGATCATATCCCTGTATTGGTGGACAAATAGGCTCCGCTTCACTTTTTTCACACTCGTCGTCAATAACAGTTACTTTAGGCTTGCTTGTAATTTTAGGTTTGCTTGCCACCCCTGCACCGCATATCGTAATATCTACTTTTGCAATCTGATCCGTATCCTTCCTGTGATATATATACGAATGTATATTATTTATTAATGGAGAAGTACGATTAAACTTATCAGCCTTCCATATATTAGTTTTCTCGCTACCGTCCTTATAAATCAACACCCTTTTCGCGCGTTTAGTTTTAAGTAATTCTTCTACAAACTCATCTTCGTCGCCAGGATGTAGCGTTATTACGTAATCTGCCATTTTTCTCTCCTTTATTAGATTAGTTTTTCTGTTAGCGAACTATAATTAGCCATGGATCTCATTATCAAATTCTTCGTGCTCTTCGAAATCCTTAATAAGATACTTCAATTTTGCGGTCTTGTTTCCTTGCCCGAAAGACGTAAGGGCATCCATCATTACTTCATAAGCGTATTTGTGCTTATAAAATACTCCGTTTACAAATTCTGCCATTCTCTTTCTGAATTCTTTATAATTTATCTTCTTTTCAACTTCGTACTGAACGTAATTGTCTTTCAAAACATTGAAAATGCTTTGCCATTCTTTTTTTGTAACAATGTTCAACCCGTCATAATAATCCATGCCAAGATTATAAATAAAATAAATGAATTCGCGGTATGTAAAAACCGAAATAACTTCTCCAAGATTCCCATAAATCCTGTCTAACTTCGATTTCCCCATACATCTTCCTAATATTACACAATATTTTTCTTTTCTAATTATATAACCATTCACTAATGTTTGTCAAGCAACGTGACGTTGCATCCAATATGAGTACTTTAGCAAAGCTAGTAATTAACTACTGTTAGTTTTTCATATCGGAAGTGCGCCTCCGCACCGATTCACGAATCGCCCCCATATTGACACGCCTGTCAAACATCGTGACGTTGCATCCAATATGAGTACTTTAGCAAAGCTAGTAATTAACTACTGTTAGTTTTTCATATCGGGAGTGCGCCTCCGCACCGATTCACGAATCGCCCCCCATATTGACACGCCTGTCAAACATCGTGACGTTTCCCTTTTGTGCTACGCACAGCGAACGATTTAAGGTATATTATACGAGGGATAGCGGTGCTCTGCGCACCTTTTGTGCTACGCACAGCGAACGATTTTTGACTGACATCAAAATATCGTTCGGTATCCCGAATTCTCACTGCAAATAAAAACAGCACCTAATTTTAGGTGCTGTTTTTATTTGGCGGAGCGTGTGAAACGTAAAACTACTTGGGTAGAATAATGCAAATTAACCCACCCAAAAGATTAAAATTTATAGGTTTACGCAACCCTCCCGATATGGTTTTTATCTTCGCTACTTTTAGGTTGACTAATTATTAATAGATATTGATATAGTAAACATATATTACTAATTGTTATTTATTAATTCACAAGCTTGCTTTATTGATTCTTTTTCATCATTTAACTCATTAAAATACCAAACTTGCGGATGCCATGGTTTTGCCTCGCCGATATTTGCATTCTCTATTGAACAAACCCTAGGTCATAGGTCAGTCACTCTCCTTATTTGCTTTTTCCAGTATACCACACTTTACCTGACCTTGTAAAGCGTATTAACAAAATTTCTATAGCTTCAAGGCATAACAAAAAAGGACACCTTATTGATGTCCTTTCCTCGATAGTCTGACCATCGGCGCGCAAGTCCGCTAACGCCTATTAGCCGTCCTACCCGCGATTTACCGCCAAGGGTATCCGTCTACCTAACGGTTTTTATATTTACCGTTACTTTACACCGTCAACCTTGAAAAATTTGGTTTGATTTTTTCGTAAAGACAAGAGAACTTGTCTCGCGTGGGATTCGTGCTTTTCCCCGTCAAAAACGCCTGTTAGCACGCCGTCGCCCTTTAATGACAACGCATAACAGTCGTCTTCCGCCGCTGTAATTGATAAAAAGCCGTTTCGCACAAAAATCAGCGCCTTTTTATCCACGTACCTATGCACGCCCGCCTTTTGGAAAAGAGAAATAAGACTGTCAAAGGACAAGCTGTCGGCAGTAACGATTACGTTTTCGCCCGGATCGCCGTAATTTTTACCCGTTAAAGCTACGGTTTTCCCTTGACGAGCAAGCTGCCCTAAAAGCAAAGCGTCCGGCTCGTAAGGAGCAATAAAAATAACGCACTTATATCTTTGCAGCTGCTCCGCGTTTACACAGCCGTTAAGCAGTAGGTCGTAGGGCACGCCTGTACTGCCTAACTCCACCAGCTGGCAGTAATGAGTTTTTGAGAAATGGTCGTTACTTAAAAGAAAGGACGCCTTTTCGTCAAGAATAACCGCTACCTCGCTAACCGAAACGAAGGGCATATCCCATTGCGTTTGGTAAAGAGCTTTCATTTTTTCAAGAAGGCTCATCATTTTTTCGCTTTTATACCAGCCGCCCCACATATCAAACCACCAAAGGGCTTGACCGTAGCAAAAAACTCTTGCAAAGCATCTGGTAATATTCCAACAGCTTTCTTCTTCGGTTTTTGGACCAAACCAAACAGGCAGGCGCATACGCGGCTCGTCCTTGTCGAACAGCTCCGGATTGGTCTCGTACAGGGGCAGGGTGAGATTAGTTCTTACGTCCGCCTCCATAAACCACAGCTTTTTGTACTGCCTAACCGTCTCCATAGCGCTGTGAGCAAACCAGTCCTCCGCCGTTTGCCGTTGATTTACGTAAGCAAAGGGTGAAGCAAAATAGTCAATGCAGTCGCTGTCAAGCACCTTTTTCATAGAATTATGTCCGCCAACGGGAATTTGCGCCAGATAGCCGTAAAAAGTTCCCACGAAAATATCGCCGTCGTATATAGACTTAATATATTCGCCCAGCTCGATAATGGCGTTAGCGTAAGAGTCGCTTAGGCACTGATAAAAATCCACCACCTCGGCAAACGCCTCGGAATCGGCAACGAAATCCCCCTGATAACGGATAGCTCTTTTTTCAAGCGACGGCACGGCTATTTGCAAAAACGACGAATAATTGCTATTCCAAGCACCGTTTAGCAGCGATATTTCGCCGTATTTATTTTCGCACCAAGCCTGAAAGCCCTTTTGGGCAGGCACGGAAAAATCAGGAGCGTTTTGGGAAAACCATACAGGGCAAAACCACTCCTCGGTAGCCATTGCTGCGGGCTGAAAAGCAATTACGTGCGCCTTGTATTTCGTGCTATCTATATACTCCTTTATTTTCAAAAGGAAAAACTTTGCGTCGTCCAGCCATTTTTGAGAAAAGGAAGACTGCATAAAGGTTGTGCCGTCCCCCACAGTCATCATTTGATCGGGGTTTTCCCGTCTCCACCAAGCAGGCATATTTAAGTTGATTCTCAGCATTAAGTAGCCCTTGGGGTTGTCTCCCAAAGTCGCGCTAAGCACTCTTTCCAGCGAAGAAAAGTCAAAGCGGTCTCTCTCCAACCAAATTCCCCCTTCAAAGCTATTCGGATTGCCCTCGTACTCGTTGACAGAATAATCGCTTGCGTATATACAGCCGCTGAAAAGCTCGTAGCCTCTCTCCTCAAAGCCCCTGTAATCGGCGTTTTTAGGCACGTAAGAGGTATAGGCAAAGGGCGCGACGATAGAACCGTCCACCTCCATAAATAGATTTCCGTTCCTTTCTACAATCCTTTTCATACTAATTCCTTTCCTCCCACTTTGATATAGCCTTTTTTATATCCCAGTCCGCCTCTTCTAAAAGCCTTTCAGCTTCCTCCTCGCCACAGCCAGCCACGTCGTTAACGATTCGTATCATGCGCCCCTTCAGCTTAACGTTTTTTGCCTTCAGGTTGATCATCAAATTTTCATACACGTAGCCCATTTTAATCATAACGCCGGTGGAAAGCGGCAAAAAGGTATCGGGGTTGATGCAGGTGCCGTTGATATAGCATTTAAAAAAGCCAAGCCCCAATACGTTCAATTCAGCACGGCATACGTGAGGAAGGTCAAAATACCCTCGCACCACGGAAAACGTCTCGTTTTTGCGCTCGCGTGCGCCTACCCATTTAGCATTTTCAAAAAACAGCTCTTGTTTCATAATATTACTCCCTTCCATTTGCATTTTCGAAACGTAATTTCACAGGACCAACAATTCCAATCGGTGGTAAGGATAAAAATTTTGAAAAATCGTCCCTTTCTCTATATGCAAGATTTGTAATTACTTCGATAACGAATATCGTTTCACCCTTGCTTAAAAGTTCCTTGACTTTGAAGGAATAAGGGTAATTTATGGCATCTGCACATTTCTTGCCGTTTATCCACATAGTTGCAATTTCACCAACGTTCCCAAGCTCTATTTCGATAGGAATTGTGTCTAAATTGAGACAACATTCATATTTTATTTTTCCCGCATATCTTGTCAGTTTCCTTGCAAGATTATAAAGTTTATCAGTCTCGTCGTATAGTTGATACGCCCCATCTTTTTCTACATATATCTTCCATAACGGGGTAATTATTTCCTCTCTAAGACAGTCTTCGTTTTCAACTTCCTCGTTATGCTCTTCAAAAATTATTACCGTAACTTCGGACGGTTTTAATTTTAGACTTAATTGGTTGTTATGGGTTTGACCGTAGCTTAAAGAATTATCCCACGCATTATATTTAATATATTGTCCGCTATGCGTTAGATTACATACAACGTCAATACCGTTAAATATATCTTCATTCAGAAACATGTACATGTCTTTTCCGTTATTTTTCAAGTGATAATATCTTAGATACGGGCATTTTTCTGATAATTTTATATCTCTACAACCTATCTTTTCCAGATAATTGGGTAGGTCTTTTGTTTTTTGCACTGTAAAAGCATTGGAGATAATCGCACTCTTGTTTTCCGCAGTTCTTTTGGGAAGACTTTCGCAGAAAATTACTTCAATTCCGCACTTTGATATATTATTTAGATTATCTATCAATTTTTGGGGTAAAACTTCGCTATACGATACCACTAATACCTTATACTTTTCTTCGTTGATTACTAAATTATTATCAACAATATTTGCGTTAATAAGACAATCTGAAGGTATAAAGTCAAAATCGATCTGGTTTTGCAAAAGAATTTTTGAGACTTTTTGGAATAAGTCGTACTCCCCTGCACACCATTCGGCTTCGGCGTTGTATAAGACCGCTACGTTGGTATGGTGTACTCCTTCCGACAAAACGTGACACATTCTTTGCATATATTGTGTAAGGGAACAAAAATGCTCGAATTGAGGATTTCTTCCGCCTATATAAAAATGCGGTGGGCAATCATAATCGGGATATTTAGCATTAAAAGCATGGGGTACAAAATAATTTATACCGCTTACCAGCATATGGTCAACAAGCTGTTTCATCATTGGAACGCCCTCTGCCCATCCAAACGCACCGAATATTTCGCAGAACGCTCTATTCTTTTTCTTTGGATCTATATGTGCTGAAGAGGATGCCAGTTTTGCTAATGTATAGGAAAAGAATTCAGGATCGACACATCTATCAAACACAGAGGCAGTATGATGCATTTCTTTTATTCCGGGAATCATTTGGTTTAGAACTATATCGCAACCAGCCATATCTTGTCCTGACAATGCTCTAAAAAAATGTCCGGCACCATAGCCTAAACGCATATGTGCATTCATATCCTCAATGACGTGTCCTATATACATAACACCGTGCTCACGGCACCAATCACCCAAGAGATCAGAAAAATTCTCTTTATAGATATTGCTGACTAAATCCATATAAGAAAATCTGATATTGAATTTTAAGAGGCTATGTTCTTCCCATAAAAACGGCAATAACGTCTTAACTTTTTGGGGTGAAATTTCCATTTTGCTTGCTAAAAGTTCTACTATTTCCGCATTCCACGGTATTAGCATTTCTTTTTTTCCAAGCTTTGAATCGTAGTGTAAAGAATCATTGCCAAAAGACGGCTCATCAGAAAAGAAACCTGCAAAAACATTCCCAAAATATTCCTTAAAATGCTCGTACTGTGGTTCGTATACCGCTTGTAATTGCAATTTGCAAGAATCGGGGTTTAGTATGTCTATATGCTCTGCAAAACCTTGTGTAGTACGCCTTGTTTCAATAACAAAATATACTCGCCATACACCTTTGGGGATATCCCAAAAAATCAGTTCGTCGTTTATATTTTGCGTTAGATCTACGCCATCCCCCTCAACTTCTTCTCCCTTACCGCTTCTTTGATATGCGGTAACGGAAATTAATTTTTCGTCTTTATCTATACCTTTTATTAAAATTGCATTTTCTGACTTTGGTCCTACCACGTCAACATAATCAAGTCGTATATGTTTCTTTTTTAACTCGTCTCTATTTTTTAGCATTCCGTTTGCATATCCTGTAGGAAAGCGTTTGTCGTCAAGAAGCCAAACTCTCATTTTGCGTTTTTTCGCTTCTTCTAATATAAATCCAAAATCTTCCCACCACGATTTACCACAAAAATCCTCGTATACTCTGCTCTCGACACAAAATTCCATTGCCCCACTCTTGCGAATTGCCTCTATTTCGCTCAAAAGCTCAGCATGAGATTCGCCGTGTTGCCAAAAAAACGGAATAACGTAATTTGCATATTGATTATTTAGACATTCTTCTAGTCTTTTCATATTTCCCTCTATTGTTTTATTAGTAGGCTGTTTCAATCATTATTGCCGACAACGGACTAACGGTGATTTCTACACTTTTGCCCTCTCCCTGTACTGCTCCATCGCAAGAGACGATTTCGTACTTTTTGTTTTCTGAAAAATCCACCTTGCATTGCTTTGGCTCTACGTTGTAGTTTACAATAAACTGTGCCTTTTTATTACCGTCGGTCCAAGCACTATAGTATACGTCGTCATGAAGAACTTCTTCGTTATCTCTTTGGTATACTACGTGCTTTGACGAGTCAATATTGAAGTTTTGAACCATCTGTCCGCTAAGTAAATATTGAGGATATGCTTTTCGCCAATAGTTCAAATTTTTAACCAGTTTTATTACTTCGTCTTGATTGGGTACGTTATCGTATTCTCTCCAACCCCAATTCCACATAATTTTCCCGCTATCGCTTAAAACTAAAGTAAGCATATCTCCAGCAATAAAGCTGTGAGCAATTCTCAAGCATAAACTTTCGGGCGATTTCTTGCAATTTATAAAATAATCTGTACATACCTGATTACCTGAAAAGTTATTAACGTATTCGTGATACAAATACCCGTATAACGGAACAGGCTTTCCGACATTATAGCATAGTTCGTATCGATTATCGCTAAATAGAAGTTCGGGAATATAGCTTTCTCCTGCTGCCGATTCACAACCCAAAAGCACTTTTCTTTCCTTCGTTACTTCATTAAGTCTGCCAAGTAATTTTTTCACAGCGTCAATTTGCCACTTCCCGGGTACTGGTGGGTGACCGTGATTTTTACTATAGCAAAAATATGAATTTCCACCGTGATTTTGGTCTAAGATTTGAACGTAATCAATGCCCGAATCAACAATTTGCTTTAGTTCGTTCTTTAAAATGTTATAAAGCACCTCTGACGTAGGGCAAAAATCGTAACCGGAACGAATAAAATCGCATATATGACTTTTTTCTACTATGCCTTGTGGCGAAGCACACATTTCTTTTTCGAAATTGTTTTCCAAATAATCGTTATGCCTATTATACTCTTTAACTAGTAAGCTTTGCTCTGTCCAGCCCAATCCACTGCAATACACACCGATTAGATTTCCTTGTTTGTGGAGAGCATCTATAAACTCTTTTAGGGAGTCTTCTCCGCCGTATGGTGGCCAAACGTATGGTGGTGACCATGGTGCGCTTCCTTCCCAATGCATTAGGATAACCATAATTTTTGAGTCGAGCTCTTGCGACAATCGTTCGATATGCGCCATTGCATTCATATACGGAAACATATTATTGGGATTCATAATATCCATATCATGCTTTCCTCTTATCGGATATGTTATAACAACGGGCGAATCTTTGTACCAATCGGGTAGATTTTCATTTTGGGTAATCTTCTTAAAATCAGACTGCTTGTTTTCTTCAAACCAGCCCCTGTAAATTTCTGCCGCTACCTGCCAATCTCCCTCAAAAAATTTCATAACGAACGGGTAGTCTTGCTCATAGTCAGCACCAATCTGAGCACCTGTAAACAATCTAATATCAAATTCTATAGACTCGTTTTTATCCTGGAAATCAAATGATTTAACGTTGCCATTATTATCGTGTGTTGCAATATAAAGACCACCGTCTGCTCCATAATACGCCATACATTGCATTTGCACCATTCCGGGGAATATTGGCATAGATCCCTCTCCCGGATACTTAGGCTCTCTATATCCAAACCACCCCTTTTCTCTATAATTTATATCCTCAATGACTGCGCCTTCATTAAAACCCCACAAAATCTTGGACGTTCCGCCATTACCAATAAGATCATTAGGTACGGCAAAACAAGGACAACTTATCCATTCTATTGCCCTCTCTCCTTTATTTATTACCTTTGATTGCACCCTTATATCTTTATTAAACTTGAAATCAATAATAACCTCAAACTCGCTATTGAATGCAAAAACTAAACTTAACGCTTGATTTGACACGGTAAAATCCGTCAACTCTGCCATATCAGAATCAACTCGTGTCTCTTCCCCGTTTATATCGCGAAGCGACATCCTAAACAACGGCGTTTCCTCTTTAATAAACTCTTTTTTGCCGTTCGATAAAGATTTTATTCTACCGTTTTCCTCATCAATTTCTACCGAATATAAAGCGTTTCCGATTATCATTGTTTAAGTACCTCTCATTTTCTTGATTTAATTATTATATAATTATACCATCATTATAAAACCATGTCAATAACGAAAAAATAAAACCCTCTCAACTATTCGTGTAGTTGTGGGAAAATATTCTATTAAGAGTAAAAAAATAAAGGAAAACACTGCACTATTAATGAAGTCACCATGTTCATCTCTTGGTTGGTTCATCCAATGATTATTTTCAGCCTTAGGACGTTCAAAATCAAAGATAATACCAGCGTTTCCCTTAATGAATATGTATTTGATTATTGTAATAAAAACAGTCGCATCTGAACGTGAGTTCAAACGCGACTGCTTTTGGCGGAGCGTGTGAAACGTAAAACTACTTGGGTAGAATAATGCAAATTAGCTCACCCATAAGATAAAAATTTATAGGTTTATGTAACCCTCCCAATGCTATTAAAAAGGCATATCATCTTCATTAGTTGTTTTCTCTTCTTTTAATGATGATAAAGTTTTTGCGTAACTACTTTTTAATATAAATAAGAGTGCGTACACTCTATTATATAAATATTCAATAAATAAAGGATTTTCTATAGGCTCACGAATTTTTTGTGAACTACTAACATATTCGTTATGCCTAATATCAAAATAATCATTAACAATTTTTTGTATTTCTTTTACTTCCGTTTTAATCACAGCATATACTTTTGATGTTTCACAACCTATCAATTTCGCACATTTTTGTTCCAATTCTTTTCCTTCAACGCAATTATCTTTTATTAAAGAAAGAATATATTGTAAACTGTCTGTTATATAATTTAGAGCAGTATGCTTATCTAATTTTTCAGTTCCCAAAATTTTGTCTTCAGCCCAAAAAATTTTACTTTCAAGCATAGGATAGTTAATTATCGCAGGATTATTCTCTGAGGTTTTATATCCTTTCTTTATGATTTTGCCGCTTGCTAGTTTATAAGGGAGATTAAACTTTGAAAATGTCTTATTGACAATTTTAGTATATTCATATCTATTTTCAACAAATTGCCCATAGAATAATTCAATATACATTTTTAAATCATTTATAGTGATAAGTGATTTTTCAAAACGATTGTCATAGTCTAAACCAAACATTTTGGTAAATTCTAGTGACATATTTATATCTAAATAATAAGTTCCACCATTCCAATTATCATATCTGATATAAAAAGATTTTAGAATATTCAGGGATGGTAATTCTTCTTCAGTCCATAACTTGAAACTATTCCAAAATTGTTTAATAGGTTCAACTTCTTTTAAAAAATTGATTTTGTCAACTTCTATTTGCTCTAATATAGTTAAACATTTTGATACAGCTGATAATTCTTCTTGCCAATTATAATTATCATTATAGTCTACAATAATATTTTGAATTTGTTCTAAGTAATATTTTAATTCTGGGTATTGTAACTTTTCAGATTCTTTTAATTTGTCCATATACGCATCAAAACTAGTATGATTACGTAATGACGATAAAATATCTATTAAGCGTTTAATTTCGGTTTTTAATATACTCTGCATAATACCTCTAGTTTTTCTTAAATACAAACAAATACTCGTGAGCGAGTAGTAAGAAATTGTGTTTTATACTGTTTGTTTTCCAAAAGCCTGTTGCTTTACAATTGTGTTGTTCTTTTATAATAATCTCTTTTGTCTTAAAGCCTGCAAGTTCAAAAATTCGCATTGTTTCAAATGCAAGTGGTTGCACCATACCGTTTTTACGAGTATCGCCCATTAAAATAGCGCAGAACTTACCTTTTTTTAGAACTCTGAAACTTTCTTCCGCAACTTTGCCTATTTCCATTAAAAACGATTTAATAGGTAAGTGGGATAAATCGCCGTCTATATCTTCACTGTATTGAATAATATCGGCATAAGGTGGATGGGTACAAATCAGGTCAACGCTTTCGTCGGGCAAATCCAACTTTCGAGCATCGCCAAGACGAATAGATATATCTACGTTAGAATCAAACTCAAAATTACACTTATTACGAGATAATTCTACCGCATTAGGGTTTATATCAACACCTATAAAATTTCTGCCTGTAAGTTTAGCTTCAACGGCAGTCGTGCCTCCGCCCGCAAATTGATCTAAAACTGTGTCGCCTTCGCTAGAATATCTTAAAATAATATTTCGAGGAATATAAGGCGACCAATTACCACGATATTTAGCGTCGTGAGTTGCCCATTTCCCACGATTAGGGAACGCCCAAACGGTATTTGTTTCAAGCTCGAAATTTTCGGGTTGTTTGGAAATGTAAGTATTAACTTGGTTTTGTGTGTAACGAAGTTCACAAAAACCATAAAATTTGCATTAGTCCACAATTATTTCCTTGCTAATAATGCCTCTCTCATTAAAACCACATTCTATAATCCATGGATTTTCTTTCAGTAAAATTTTACGCGCATTCTCCTCATCTGCCCCCATGGCAAATCCTAATATTTGCAAATTTTCTACAGTTTCACCTGTTGGGCTTTCCGTGCACCCTTCTTCTGTATAAAAAACAAATTCTCTCATTTTATTTTCCTATATTGACCGTGTCCTAAAAACTCTATGAATCCCAAATCTCGTAATTGCTGTAATTGCTGTCGTATTTTTGCTTGTATATTATTGTTGTTTGGATGCTTAACGGATAAAAAATCACAAAACTCATACATCATTGACAAAGAAAAGATATCAAATTGTACGCTGTTTATGCATGTCAGCACATCCAAAAGCCATCCTCTGGCATTTAGGTCATCAGTTGCTAAAAGCTTTCCTCTATTAACCTTTTGTATTACGGCTTGAATACTATTTATTTTGCCATTTTCTATAATATTAACTCGCCCCTGTTCGGGTATTTTACCTATTAAAATATTACAGCCAACCCACCCCGCTCGACGAGCTGTTTCAGCCAAAGGCTTTCGTTTTTCTATAATGTCTGGCACAAAAAAATGTTTGGGTATTAAAATCAAATCTTTAACACAATCATCCTCGATTGAATAGTTCATAAAAAAGAAATCGGGATTTTGATTGCTGGTAATACGCTCAATCATCGTTTCATACGCACCGTCATTGATTTTTTTAGTTAAAGACCCCGTCTTGCTTTTTAACTCAAACTCGTTTTTGCAGCTCGGACAATAAAAATCCGCAACGGGACGATTATTTTCAAAATGGTTTATATGCAAATTCCCACAACGAGGACAGTACATATTTTGAGCAACCCAATTTTCAGTCTTTATTCGAGCAATTTGACTAGCGCTGTGATATTGCGATACATCTACGTGTGAAAAATTAACGTTCATTTTTATTCCCTTGGCTATATCTAATAGTGCGTTTATCAATAGGCTTTTCGGCGGTGCTTGGGATAATCCACATATTACCGACCATCATTGCACCTTTAATGCGTTCTTCCGCGCATAAAATTGCAACGCGTCTTTGAGAAATATTCCATTTTTCTGCTGCCTCTTTTGCTGACATATAACTAAGCATAAATATCACCTCAAATATGATATATATATTATATTCCAAATCTCGAATAATAGCAAGCGAAATCTTGTTAAAAATGATATATTGTTCACATTTATTTGCAAACACTAGACTATTCACCCTAATTACCCATAAGTTCCCTTGAATACCCTATGTGGTTGTGGGACGTGTGCTTGTCTTGATACAAGTCGGCTCGCTTTTGCAAAAAGAAAAAAGCCCTTACAAAAGGACTTTATAATAGAAAAATAACCTAACCAAGAACTAAAGTTCGGATTAGGTAAGGATAATTTTTTGCGAGGGATAGCGGTTGCGGACTTTTGCGCAACCTTTAGAACTAACGCTAACGCGTTGGTTCACGAACGATTTTTGCTAAAGCAAAATATCGTTCGCTATCCCGAATTCTCACTGCAAATAAAAATGGACTATCGACTGATAGTCCATTTTTATTTGGCGGAGAGAGAGGGATTCGCTCCGTTTCGCTTTCGCTTCACTATCACGCCTGTCAGGAAAACGCTTGATTCACGCGCGTTTTGAGCCTATGGCTCAACCTGCCGTTCGAATCCCTTTTATCTCTCAAGTAAAACAAAACCCCACTTAAACCACAAGGGTTCAAATGGGGTTTTGTATGGCGGAGAGAGAGGGATTCGAACCCTCGGTACGCGATTAACGTACGCACGCTTTCCAAGGGTAACTAATCAAAAAACGGCACTTTAATCGAAGATTAAAAGCCTATACTAAAACAAAAATTTTCCCTTATTTAACCCAACAAAGCAAAAGTACCGACTAACTCTAACCCGCGCATATTAATGGGGAGTTCAAGAGGGAGCGCCCTCTTGTGATACAGTCTATACAAAACAACGGGAGTATAGACGTCAACGGAAGATGCGCGGAGTATAACACGGAATAACCCACAAACTCCCCACTAAAGATATAATACCGCTTGCGGTAACGATTCCTTTCTCCTTGCGTTACTAAAGGCGGTATTATTTCTATAAAAAATAACGAGGTAAAAACAATGCAAACTGCTTATGTAACAAGTAAGACGTTTGCGGACGGCAGTATAGAAACAAGAATAAAAATAAACCCTATAATAACGGAAACTAAAATTGCAAGGGCATTAAGAAGTAGACGACTTAACAAAGAACTAAAAGAAATAGAACGAAAAAAACTAATAAAACAATTAAACGCAATACCGTTTACTTCACCCGACTACCAAAAACAAAGATACAAAATTGAACGAAGACTTAATTTGCGCAACGTGGAGAACGTGCGCCGTTCGGCAAACCGAGCAAGACAAAATTTATACGATATATGTAAAAGCAACGATTTTTCATATTTCGTAACACTCACGTTTGATAAAACGAAAATAAACCGACTAAACGACCACGCAGTAAAACGCGCTTTTACTACGTGGGCAAATTACATTAGAAAACAATTCCCAAATATGTACTATATCGCAACCCCCGAATATCATAAAAAGGGCGGTTTGCATTTTCATTTGCTCGTAGGCGGTATAACTATGAGCGAATTAAAATGTGAACCGTCCAAAGACATTAACGGCTTGTACATATTCAAAAACGGAAAGCAAATATATAACATAACCGCGTGGAAAAAAGGTTTTTCGACTTTATCGAAAATCGAAAATCAAGAGGCGTCAAAGCACTACGTTTGTAAATATATCACTAAACAAAATCTAGACGATAGATTTTTCGGAAAGCGTAGGTACTACACTAGCCGAAATATCAATCGTCCTACTATTGAAAAATGGCAAACTTCCCCCGAAGATGTCCTTGACGATTTTCCAGAACAAATATTTTTAATTAACTATTTTGACCCCCGGAAGAGATACGCGGTTCTTACGCATGACGGTAACGGAGTTATTGAGGATCGCAACGGACAAGGAGTTTGGAGCGCTTGCGCCCAAACCCTTGCCGTTGTCAATAACTCCACGTACTGCAAAGAACCCTCAAGTGTGTCCGCTTACTCGACATAAAGGACACTTAATAGTAATTGCTATTAAGGGCATACGCAAAAATGCACTCAAGTGCAAAAATAAATAAAAGCAAGACTAAAGAAAACTTTGCTTGACGTCATACAAAAACAAGAAAAGCGCAAAGGTAAAAACCCTTGCGCAATTTTACGTTATAAAAGTAATACGTTTTAGACGTCTAAAATGTATTACTACTTACTGCAGTACTAATTAAAAGTATTGTTATGCGTTTCTCCGTTAAACGTGTAATGTTTTATATTTGAGTTCCGTGTTCCGTCCTCATTTTCTAAGCCTAAAAGATAGTCCGACGACACGTCAAAGTATACTGCAAGTGTACGTAAATATGTAATTTTAGGTTCGCTTATTCCATCACACCAATTACAAACACTTTGTTTGCTACATTGTAAATCTTTAGCAAGTTTATACATAGTAATACCATTTTCGGCTAAAAGTTTTTTTAATCTAATTGAAAAAACGTCCATAAAATATCCCTCCTAAAAAAATTATACTAAAAAAATGGACTATTTGCTTGACAAGTCCACTACAATGGACTATAATAAGCATATAGTCCACTTTAATGGACTAAAACTAAACTAATAAAAGGACGGTAAAAGAAAAATGGTAGGACAGTATCAAGGACAGTTAATCGGTGTAAGCACTTACACCAAGGAAGGCAAGACGAACTATGTATACGAGGTTTTTTGTGGTGGCAAGAAGGACAAAGACACGGGGCTATACACTACGGAATGCACAATCGTAAGAATACGAGAGGAAGAAGAGAAAATCAAAGAACCCAAGGCAAATATGAACGTTATCTTCTACGGAGAAACAAAGCAAGGCAAAACTGGACAATATATGGTTTACTCGGACATTGAGGTAGTATAACAATGACGAATAAAACAAATATTGACGTAACATTTGAGGGCAACGAGAAAGACGTTAGTGAGTTTATGCAGTTTTTGTCTAACCGTTGTAAAATCGATAAAAGCGTATTTTTAACGGACGATATCAACGAAGACGGCAAAATAATTTGGTGTAACTGTAAAATAATAGGCTATCACACGGACAAAGACGGCATAAAAATCACTAAGTCTATACCTGTTATAAAGGTGGACTGCGATGGATAATTTTATTTTTGACGAACGTATAAAAGAAAATTGGAATCTCGATAAAACGCTTGCGTTTAGACTACATAACAAAGACAGTAAGGCTTTAGAGGAATTTTATACACTTAACGAAAAACATTTAAGATCTTTAGGCTATTGTGTTGCAAGAGAAAGTAGGTTGATAACATTTAACGACGTTGTGAACGGTGTTATAGTTGATATTTTCAATTACGATTTTAGCGATTTGAAAAAGTTTTCAAATTGCTTAAATCGAACTTTTAAGCAAGTAAAATCTTTATATTCTAAAGTTTCTTTAGTATATAAAGACTTAGTATCTTTAGATAAACTTATAGAAGATAATTTTAATGATAAGTCGAGCGATTTAGGATGTGTATACATAGACAATAGCGAAGAATTGAGAGAAAATGAACTTCGTGTTGTAGAGTTTCTTAAGTCTCAAATAAAACTATCTTCAAGACAAAAAGACGATTTACTTTGTACATCATTTAATATACGTTTTTACGAGGGGGCATTTAATTATTATGTTAACGCGTTTAGAGTATGAGTATAATATAAACGATTTAGAGTTATTCTTTGGTGTGCCTAAAGAAAAACTCCTTGAATTTGAAAAACGTCAAGAAGAAAAAAAAGAAAAATCAAGGGCACGCGAAAGAATATATCGTCGCACTAAAAGAGCAAGTATGACCCTTGAACAACGTGTTGAATTTAATAAAAAAAATTGCATTAAGTTGAGAAAATGGCGTGCAAATATGACACCTGAACAATACGAAGAGTCTAAGCGCCAAGCACGAGAATATTACCATAACCGAATAGCAAATATGACACTCGAAGAACTCGAAGACTTTAGGCGTAAAACAATAGAGCGTGTAAATAAATATCGTGCAAATATGACATTTGAGCAACGCGAAGAGTATAAGCGTAAAAGAAGAGAATATATGAGGCTACGCCGACAACGACAAAAGGAGTTAAAAAACAATGATACTAACTGACGTATTATTACTTATATTAGATTTACTCGTACTTCTATCATTTCTATTAGCGTTAGGCGTTGTGATAGTGAGTGGAATAATCGAACATTGCAATAGACAAGCGTATGCACAAGCATACGCGGAAGAGAACGAACAGCAAGGCGAGCGCGTTGTTGAAGACATTAAGCCTTGTGGTTTTGGCAGTAATTGGCGAACCGTAAAAAATAGCGAATACGAAGAAGACGAAGACGACGAAGAGGACGAGGAAGACGAGCCCGACGAATACGTAGATGAGGTGTATTGTAATGACAATAGCCGAAGAGGTAAAAGAACTAAAAGAGGCAGTAAAACTGCTATATCAAACAATTAAAGAGAAGAACAACCGCCCAAAATGCGTGTACACGCTTTTTGAGTGGTTGGACGAGTGGTTCAAAACATATAAAGCGCCAACGCTTAAAGACGGTGGTTATGACTTACGCCACACTATCGAAAAACACGTCAAGCGCAATATATTAGACAAGCCACTTGACGAATATACTACGCTTGACATACAAAAAGGGCTTAACCTCGTTAAGTCCAACCGTATGCGACAAATAACGCGACAAGTTTACAATCAAGCGTTTACGGAAGCCGTACGGCTTGACATTGTAGAGCGCAACCCAGTAGAGAACGTAAAGGGAATAAAACACGCTTATCAAAACGGACGGAGTTTAGAGCGAACGGAAGAAAAGGAACTTTTAAGAGTTGCGAAAAAAACCGACCTTTACCCCCTCATTGTGTTTTATTTACTTACAGGCGCACGTCCCTCCGAACCGTTAGCACTACGGTGGGAAGACGTAAAGGCTAAGACAATACGTATACGCGGTACGAAAACGTTAAAATCGGATAGAATTTTACCGCTTTCAAAAGAACTTAAAGCGTTATTGAATAGCATACCTCAAAAGAGCGAGTATGTATTCCCCTACGACTACCAAGCAATACAAAAACGATTTGAGCGCTTGCGTAAAAAATTGTCTTTTGATTGCACGTTAAAAGACTTACGCCACACGTTTGGCACACGGTGTCTAGAGAGCGGTGTAAGTATGAAAACGGTGCAAAAGTGGTTAGGACACACGAACTACACCACAACAGCAAATATATACTCGCATATCACTACGGAATTTGAGCAAAAGGAACTTGAAAAGTTCAGTAAAAATAACCGCATAATTTAGGCTTTGGCGTGCGTATGTTTTGGGCAAAACGGCAAAAACGAAAAGTCCAAAAAACAAGAAAAACACCCAAAAAACAACGTTTTTTAGGTGTTTTGGCGGAGAGAGAGGGATTCGAACCCTCGGTACGCGATTAACGTACGCACGCTTTCCAAGCGTGTGCCTTCGGCCACTCAACCATCTCTCCACAAGATTTTAAGCCAAAGTTTGGATAAAAATATTCAAATGCGTATGTTATTATAGCAAATAATTTTGCGTTTGTCTACCATTTTTGCCCGTCTTTTTAACAAAATTCCGCTTTTTGCTTAATTTTTGCAAACTATTTAATTTGAGCTCTTATCCTTACACAAAAGGCTCCGTTTTACGAAGCCTTTTACTGTATGTTTTGCCTTTTTAGTTATTTTGAGGGCGAGCCTTATCCACAAGTGCGCCCAAATACTTAGCTATATCCGCCATATATCTGATATGAATAGGCACGAAATCGTCCGGGCAAGCGTTGATATGTCCCAAAGTTTCGTAGGTAAAATATCCGTCATAGTCAATCTCGCCTAGCGCCTTTGTTACCTTTAACCAATCGATTTTTCCCTGAAACGGTATTTGGTGCTGATCTGAAATTAACGAATTGTCGTGCACGTGCAATGACTTTAATCTGTCATGCCCAAGCCCCTTAATAAAATCCCAAGGCTGATCTTGCTGATACAAAAGCGCGATATGTCCAATATCTAAACACGCCACAGCGTACTCGTCGTTCAGCGTATCAATATACTTGATAAACTCGCAAAGTCTGGAACAAGTATCGTGAACAATGGTCTTTCGGATAGGATCGTTTTGGAACATATTCTCTACGCCGATTTTAACGTTATTTGCTCTTGCGGTGGGCAAAAGCTCGGAGTAATACTCCATATTTTTCTCAAAAATCTCATCCTCGTGTCCCAAAAACTCAGGGTGATGATAGGGGTGAATAACCTCTACCTCTGCGCCAAGTATTCCCGAAATCTCGATAGAACGCTTCAGAATAGACATAAGCGCTGGGCTTGTTTCCCATTTATCAAGCGGGTAAACAAAGGGCGCGTGGGTTTGGTGAATTTTAATCCCTACACTATCCGCAATATTCCTTATATTTTGAGCATACTCTTTATATCCGTTCAGATTGAAGGGCGAATCCTCATGTATCATATCGCCAAGCGACACGTCAACGCCGTCAAAACCTGCTTCTTTGTACATTCTGAACAGTTTTTCATAACCAAATCTCAAAGCCAATCCGTGAGTACATTGCGCTGCAATTTTCATAATCTTTCTCCTTACTATATAATATCCACAACGGTAAGTTCGCCGTCGTTTACTACAAACTTTACTTCCTTTCCTGCAAACTCGAATCCATAAACTTTATTGGGATCATCGTGCTTATAACCAGGGCGCGGATCAAGCGAAAGAACCTCCAAAAGTCCGCTACGCTTAACTTTTTCCACTTTATCTAAAAGTTCGTCAGAAACATTAACTTTTATTCTTACGTCACTTTTCTCTTGCGCAAAACTGCCCTTAGCATCCGTCTTGCAGTCCGTGTACGGAATATACGGTTTAATATCGAAAATGGGAGTGCCGTCCATCATATCTGCACCCGAAATCCCGATAACGTATCCGAGATTTTCGGTAAATTCGATACTTTCTATCTTAACACAGCTAAGTCCAATAGGCGAGGGGCGAAAGGGCGAACGTGTTGCAAAAACACCCACTCTCTCGTTACCTCCCAGCTTTGGAGGACGAACGGTAGGCGACCAATCACCCTCGCGCTCGTTTTGAGAAAAATTCCACAGCACCCACAAATGCGAGTATTCGTCAAGACCGCGCAGTGCGTCCTTATTTCTATACTTTGGCTCGAAAACTATATACGAAATAAGAGCGGGGGCTAGACCGCTCTGACGAGGAAGTCCGAACTTTGTCGGAAAATCCGATTTTATTTTCGCAATAATTTCAAGTGATTTTTTCATTATTTTTATAACTTCTCTTTCAAAATTTTTACGGTATCTATCAGCCCTTCTTCGGCGCTAATAACACCTTGCCAGCCTAAACTTTCTAAAAGCGTGGAAGACAAAGACGAATTATCCATAGGATTGAAAATACGTTTATCGTTTTCGCTTACTACCGCTTTTTTTACCACAACTCCGCCCGCCTTTGCGGTGATTTCCGTCATTTGCATAATGTCAATAATAGAATTAGGATTGGAAACGTTATACGCTTTCGCTTTCTCGCCACACGTTAGAATAGTGAGGATAGCGGTTGCGCAATCTAGGCAATGACAATACGATCTAAGCTGTTTGCCGTCACCCTTCATTTCGATATCATCACCCTTTGCGCTTAGATATGCAAAAACTGAAGAAACGCGAGTATCGTTAGGGGTTGCGGTTGGTCCGTAAATATGTCCGGGACGCGCTATAACCGTATCTACGCCATACTGAGTAGTATATGCTACGCACAACGTTTCGCACGCGCGTTTTGCCATAGGATATGACGAACGCGGAGAAAGTAAATCTACGTAGCCTAAGTCGTTTTCGCTAAACGGTTGCATACTCTCTTTTCTTCCGTACACTTCACTAGAGGAAATATACAATAATCTTTCACTGTTATTTTCTTTGGCGTAGTCCAATAAATTCCTTACACCGTCGATATTTGAAAGCATTGTTTGTACTGGGTTTTCGGCAAACATTTTGGGCGAGGACACGCTCGCTCCACAAATTATATAATCCGCCTTTTCTCTAATATCCACGCTCTTTAACGCGTCGTAATACACAAACTTTACATACTCGTTTTTACCAAACCTATCCACCGCTTTTTGTTCGCTTCTGCCACATACGTATGCGGTAATTTGCGCATTTTCGGTTTCGTTTAGATAGCGTATAACATCCACAATAGCCGAGCAAATAAGTCCTGTTGCGCCTGTTATTAGCACACTTTTACCAAACAGCTTTTCCTTTTTTATAAAAGACGGAAGAACTTTTTTTATTCCGTCTTTATATAGTTTATTTTCGTAAATATCCATAATTATTTAAGCCAGCTTGCGCGCTTAGAAAGAAGTAAACTCTTGAAAATATCCAAGTCGTCTACGGTTGTAATCTTAAGGTTTTTCTCCGAACCTTCCGAAAAATATACGGTCTTTCCGAGCATTGCCCAAAGCGCAGGCATTGCGGTAATTCCTGTCCAGCCGTTTTTCTTAGCCGTTTCGTGAGCGCTCATAGCCTCCTCAAGATAGAAAGCCTGAGGGGTTTGCGTACGCTGAATACATTCTCTATCTATAACCTCGTTAGCTTTCTTTTTGTCGGGCGAATTCATAGCAACTTCCGCGCAAGGAATACTTGTTATAGCGTTTCCATACTTTTCGAAAACTTCTAAGTTTTTGCTAATAATCTCTTCGCTAACCATTGGACGAACGCCGTCGTGAATAAGCACAACTGCATCTTTGTCGTCCTTGTGCGCCTCGTAGATAGCCCTTAGTCCGTTGTAAATAGACTCCTGTCCAGTTGCTCCGCCGTGTACTACTATTTTCAGTTTTGTAATATTAAACTGCTTTGCGTAAGCGTCTAGAAGAGCTTCCCAGCCGGGCAAAATAACCACGCAAATCTCGTCGATTTGAGGATGGTATTGAAAAGCTTCTAGCGTATACATAAACACAGGTTTATCATGCACGCATAAAAATTGCTTGGGTATATCCTGATGTGTTCTCGCACCCACTCCCGATGCGGTTATCATTGCTATTTTCATATATAGTCCTCCTTGCCTAAAACCTCAAAACACCAATACGTATGCTAGATTTTAGTTAATTTTTATTTTTTCTTCCTTTCGAGCTCTTTTATCGCGTTAAAAATACGTTCGCTGTTTTTAGTGTCAATATATGGAAAAAACTGCGCCGTAATCTCTTTGTCAATCAATGGATTTTTGTTCTTAAGACTTTCTTCGAGCAAGCTAAACAGAGTATCTTTATCGTCCGTCCACTTTCCAAGTGGATTGTCCTTATAATCAAAATAGCCCTGGCTATACTGCTTTTGACGGAACTCCTGTTCATCGAACTGATAAAACAGCACAGGCTTGCGCATATACGCAAAATCAAAAAACACGCTAGAATAGTCGGTTATCATCAACGACGCTTGCTTTAGCACGCTTTGAATATCGTACTTCTTCCAGTCCGCAATAATAATTCTATCGCTATTGGACACAAAGTGATTTATAAACTGTTGCATATTTCTATGCGGATAAAAAATCAATTTCGTGTCGTATTTTTCTAATATCTCGACAAGCTTTTTTGAAGTTATAAACTCGTTCCACTTCTTGAAGTACTCTGTGGTAGTAAAGTCTAAATCTCTGTTTTCCGAGCTTGCTCTTCCCAACCAGTTTCGCCAAGTGGGCATTGCAAGTATTACTTTTTCGTCCCTATCGTCCAAATTTAAAGCGTCAAATCTAGAAAAACCCAAAAGCTGAACGTTCCCCTTAGGATAGCCAAATTCTTGCTCTATATACTCTTGCTCAGGCAAAGCGGATGTAACGAAAATTCGCATTTTAGTTGCGTCATAAAACAACCAATCCGCCTTATCTTTAGTTACACCGTGCTGTAAAAATACTCTATTGTTTTTACGCAAACCTAAACTTACTTCCAAAACATAACACACTGCGGCGTTTGGCTTTCCACCCTTTTGTGAGCTGATGTTCTTGTCCGCCACAATATACCAAAACCAATGAGATAAAGTTCCGTAGCTTATAACCTTTCCAAGCCCTTTTACTTTTTGATAGTCGGGGGATTTCTTGTTTATAGCGTACGCAATTTTTTGTTTTGGTCTATTGGCTCTTACCCACCTAAAGAAGTGATAGCCGTTATCTCTCGCCTCGTTTCTATCTTCGCATACAAGCCAAAACTTGCGGATAAAAATCTTAGCGATAAGAGCAAATGGGAGAATAAATGCAAACAAAAAGCAATGTCCTATATCGCCTGCCGTAATATATTTTAATGAATCTTTTAATTTACCCATGGTTTACTCCGAAAAATACGTCCTTATTTTTCTTTCACTCTACCCATCGTTCTTATTTGCTTCTTGCAAACTTTTTGAAGAACCATTGTCTTACGGAATTTGGCATAAGCACCTGCACAACAAAACGAATAAATTTAGCCTTGTGGTAAGCAAAAAAACCAATAATCTTGTTCTTGTACATAAACTTGAACAAATCTCTTTCGCTCTTATAATACTTGTATCCGCCACGGCGTTTGAAAGTATCTTTGTCTATTCTTGCATACACCAAAACTTCCGAAATGTTAAGGAATTTACATTTAGCAAGATACATTCTCGCCCACAAATAACTGTCCTCGTTATAATGCCAATGCTGATAATTTCCAGCCTTTATTACCTCGCTTTTCTTAAACATTACCGTCATATGATTAAGCGGACAACGGCTTTTAAGATACTCGCAAATATCCTCGTGAGAAGAGGGAACTTTTCTATAAGAAACTATATTGTCAATCGTTGTATCAAACTCGGCAATATCCGCGCCCACAATGGAAAGTTCGGGATCTTTTTCAAAACAAGCAAGCTGTTTTTCGCATCTATCCAAAACGCAAATATCGTCGGTATCCATACGAGCGACCAACTCGTTTCTACAATGCTCCATGCCTGCTTTTAATGCGTTTCCAAGCCCCACGTTTTGTTCTAAAGGCACTACGGTATAAAGGTTTGGATTTAAGGTAGAAAGCTCGTCTATATACTCTTTGAGCTGATCATTAACTTCTCCGTCTAGCACTATCACAATTTGTTCGGGCTTTACGGTTTGATTTTCCATACTGTCAACACATTCACGCATTTCATCGGCTTTAGAGTTCTTATAAACCGACGTAAGAAAGGTATAATTCATACTTACTCCTCGTTATTTTCTACGTTCTCAGCAATTGTTTCTTCCGCATTTTGTTCGACTTTATCGCATTCGTTGTCGACTTTTTCGGTATTTTCGATATCTTCCACAATTACTTCCTCTGCCTTTTTAGGTGGAACGTAATCGCCCTTATATTCTTTTCCAAGTACTGCAAAAACCGTTTTGAACATTACGCCTAAGTCCTTAAAAAAACCAAACTTTTCGATAGATTTAAGGTTGTAATACATCTTTGCTGGCAATACGTCTTTTACATACGTTTCATCAGGATTGTCCGATGCGTCCAAAAGCTCGCTCTCGTCCTTATAATATATTGCAGCGTTACTTGTAACGCCAGCTGGTAAAAGAAGAGTTGCGTACATTTCGGGTGTGTAGCTTTCTACGTATTTAGGAACTTCTGGGCGTGTTCCTACAAAAGTCATAGTACCTCTAAAAACGTCGATAAGCTGACTAACCTCGTCAAGCCTGCACTTGCGGATAAACTTACCCACTCTTGTAATTCTCGCATCGTTTTTAACAGTTACTTGACTACCCTTTTTATCTGCGCCATTTACCATTGTTCTGAACTTAAAGATGCGGAATTTTTTACCGTATCTGGTAACGCGAACTTGTCTAAAGAACACAGGTCCACGGCTATCTATCTTAATAGCTATCGCCAAAATAAGGAAGAATGGCGATAATATTATTAGTAAAATCAAGGAAACTATAATATCAAAAAGCCTTTTTAAAAACAAAGAAAAGCCTTTCTTTTTGAGGATATCATAGTATTTTCTTACCTCGTCAGTTTGCATGTATTCGGGGAGTTTTTCCCATTTTTTCATCTTATTTCTCCAATGATTTGTAAGTAATTCTCGATAACGTATTCAACTTGCTCGTCACTAAGGCATGTATGAAGCGGTAACGTTATTGCATTTTTATAATGCTCGTAAGCGGACGGATAGTCCTTTATATCAAAGCCTAAATTCTTGTACGCAGTGTGCATAGGAAGAGGTTTATAATGCACGTTGCATGCGATATCGCGCTTTGCCATTTCGGTTATTATATCATTACGCTTGCCCTCATCAATGCCGTCCACTCTTGTTATATACAAATGTCCCGACGAAGAATATTCGTTAGTATAATGCTCTAAAACGGTTATTCCCTTGTCTTTAAAGGCTTTGTCGTACTTTTCGACAATTTGCTTTCTGCGCGCCAAAATTCCGTCGTAGCGCTTCATTTGAGCAAGACCAATACCTGCCGCAACGTCCGTCATATTACACTTGTACCACGTTCCCACGATATCATATTCCCACGCTCCAAGCTTAGTCTTTGCAAGCGCATCCTTGTTTTGTCCGTGAAGAGAGAAAAGCTGAAGCTTGCGGTAAATATCCTCATTATCCACACCATCTATGTCCTTCCAGCAAAGAGCTCCACCCTCGGCTGTCGTAAGGTTTTTAACAGCATGGAACGAAAACGCCGAAAAGTCGGCAAGCGCTCCTGTTTTTACACCCTTTATTTCCGCTCCGAAGCTATGCGCAGTATCGGCAAGAATTGCTATTCTGCCTATTTTTTCCTGGAGCTCGTTACTTGGCTTGAAAAGGTACTTTTTAGCATTTACAATTTCATAAAGCTTATCGTAGTCGCAAGGTATTCCTGCAATATCTACGGGAATAATAACCTTAGTTTTTTCGGTAATAAGCGAAGCAAGCTTGTCATAGTCGATATTAAATCCATCTTTTGCAATATCGCAAAGCACCACTTTTGCTCCAACATGACACACAACGGACGCAGAAGCCGTATACGTATACGCCGAAGTTATAACCTCATCGCCCTCGCCAACGCCTAAAAGTCTTAGCGCCATTTCCGCGCAAGCCGTCTGACTGTTAAGACAAACCGATCTATTTACACCACAGTATAAAGCTACTTGACGCTCCAACTCTTTGGTTTTAGGACCAGTAGTTATCCAGCCAGATTTTAAGGCAGACACAACTTCTTCAATTTCAAGCTCACTTATATCGGGTGGCGAAAAAGGTACTTTCATAAATTTTCTCCTTGCTTTGTGAATAATTTATCTCAAATTTCGCATACTTAAGATATGTTTTTGTTTGGACTAACGTTAGGAACGGTAATTGGCTCTAATATTGCGCTTATAGTATTTTCCTTGTTTTGCAAGCGTAGCTAAACGCACAATTACCATTATATATTTATAATACCACTATTTGCGATTTTTTGCAACCCTTATTAAAAGATTTATATAAATACATATCTAATTATTATAATAACGCGCTATGCAACTCTTTTTTTATACAAGCTATTGACAAACTCAAACAACACGTATATAATAAAACTACTACGTTTATCACAACAAGGAGGTATGCGCCTTATAAAAAAAGCTCTCATATCGTTATTAACAATTTTTATATTAGTATTCTCCCTCGTTTTAATCGCTTGCGATCAAGGATCTACTAGCGTTTATGATGGAAATTATCAGGAAATCACCCCTCAACAGCTTTATGCGGACACGAAAGACTTGCCCGAATTGGATGAGGAAAACCTTTCAAACGTAAAGATTTACTTAAAAGCTGAAACTACGCAAACGTCGGACACTAGCATTACCTCAAACGCTTTGACGCTTTCTTACACTATTGGTGAGTGCGACTACTCTATATACCCCGAAACTCATATACAAATGACGTATGAAGCCAGCGCAAAAACTGACGGTAAAAAAGAAGAATATCAATCTCTTATAACAAACATATACATTATCGAAGATAGGTGTTATGCAGACATAAGCGAAAAGATATCCACTCACGGTAACGAAACGGAATATAGCACCAAAAAAGAAATTAATTCGTATGAACTAGAACAACTTCTAAATCAATTTACAGGCGCGTTCGAGCCGTCGCAGGATGTTAAAGAGCCTCAAACCGAAGAAGAATTTATAAGCTACGTAAACGAGCTTTACTCTTCGCATGGCGTTAAAATACTTGCCGATACGTCAAACGGTATAAAGGTTAAGATGGAAATTGCAGACGAAGAGAAGTACGCAAATTACATTAAAGAGCAAGAAAATTTATACGGATACGATATTGAAATGAACGACGTTGTTTCCTACGTCGTGTTTGACAAAGACAATAACTTCAAAGCTCTTAAGGATTTTACCGATATTAGAGCAAATTCGCTAAAAGATTCTATTCGCTCTA
This sequence comes from Clostridiales bacterium, assembly GCA_015055625.1. Classification (GTDB taxonomy): domain Bacteria; phylum Bacillota; class Clostridia; order Christensenellales; family Pumilibacteraceae; genus RUG12826. Next base: position 65,459 of record SVHU01000003.1, read on the forward strand.
TAACCAATCTTGAAATAAAAGCTTTTTCGGGCAAATTAAATATCCCCTCCGATTTTTCCGACTATACACCGCTTAGCTAATAAACAAAAAGGACTTCCTTGAAAAAGAAAGTCCTTTTTTATTTGTCTTAGATATTAATATTCTTTGCGTAAACTTCTTCGATGTGTTTCTTAGCTTCTTCGGTAAGAGGAGCGAAGGGACTTCTTACAGTTCCTACGTCAATACCCTGCATTGTACAAATGTACTTTGTTCCTGCCAAAGTACCGCTTTCGATACAAGCTCTGGTAATAGCGTTTGCGGACTTCTGAATTTCTAAAGCCTTGTCCATCTTGCCTTCGTTATAAGCCTTTGCAATTCTTACGTACTTGTCAACCATGAAGTTGTAAGTAGTTCCAATACCACCGTTTGCGCCCATTGCGATTGCGGAAATGAAGTTTTCGTCAGAGCCGGAGTATACAAACTTGCCAGTTTCTGCAATAACCTGTTGCATCATATAGTAGTTAGTGTCGGTAAACTTCAAACTTTCTACCTTAGGAAGACGCATAATATCTGCAAGCTCGCTAACAGTAAGAGAAACGCCGGTAGAGCCGGGAATATTGTACATAAGGGTAGGAATAGAAACAGACTCGGAAAGCTCTTTATAGTACTGCTTAATGCCTGCAAATCCATACTTGAAGTAGAAGGGAGGAACGGAAGCGATTTCGTCTGCGCCAACCTTTTCTGCATGCTTAGCAAGGTCAATAGCATTCTTGGTTCCTACGCTACCAACGTGAGCAACAACCTTTGCTCCGTTTGCAGCCTTTACGATAACCTCAATGCTCTTCTTCTGCTCTTCGGTAGAAAGAAGGAAGGTTTCTGCGCTACTACCGGTTGCGTAAATTCCGTCCGCACCGTCGTCAAGCACCTTTTTGGTAAGCTTTGCCAATGCATCATAGTTAACTTCACCATTCTCCTTAAAAGGAGTAACGATGGGAACTAACAACTTTTTTGTTTCAGTCATAATACTCATAATTTTATATTCTCCTTAAATATGTTTTTTAATTTTTTTCGGGAAGATCCCAAATTGTGTACATAATACTATTCTTATCGCCCTTGTTGTCATGCTGATAATAGATGGTCATAATTCTGCCGTCGTCCAGTTCGACAGAACACGGATAGCCAAGGTCGCCGTTTTCGGCGTCTTTATCGATATAGAACGGCTGAGTCCAACTTTCGCCCTCGTCGTAAGAAATCATAGCCTGTTCTCCAAACGGCACATCGCGTCTACCCGTACAGCAAATAATTGCTCCGCTACTATGTCGAAGAAGATGCGGTGGAGATCCTAAAATTCCAAGATCTTTAGCCACGCTCCACTTTGTAATTCCGTTACTGCTTACAGTTTGGAAGGTTCTTAACCCATTAAACGAAGCATTAGGTCCACCCTGAACGCGAATATGCACCATAATCTCGCCGTTTTTAAGCTCAACAGCATGAGGCTCACAGGCATTGTCTTTCATTAGTTCGTCAGGAAGAGGAATAGCAACAGGCTCAGTCCAGTTATAGCCGTCGGACGAGAACATATAATAAATTCCGTAACTAAGGAAATTATACTCCTTTCCCTTTGTTCGGTCAAGAGGATTTATAGCAAATTCTCTACCAACCATAAAATATCTTCCGTCTTTTAGAAGAATGGGACCGTGAGGACATGTAATAGGAATTTTGTAACGCGTATTAAACGTATATCCGCCGTCCTCGCTGACAGATATAGACGAGCCTACGTCATCCTCGTCGGCAACGTCTTCCATAAAGTCTATGTATGAGTTGATAAGGTTTTTGTTCTTATCATCCTTCCAGTTACAATCACGTCTTTGGAATGCATAATTATTGTTAAAAGAACTTACCAATACTTGCTTACCGTTTACAACAATACCTGCATCTCTGTCGTCAAAGTCGGTATTTACTACTACTGCTTGCTTCGTCCAGTTTTCGCCGTTGTCTTTAGAATAACAAATCACGCTTCTTCCAAACGGACATACGTGATGCATTCTGTTTCCTGAAAACACAGCGGCAAGCGTTCCGTCATCTAACTTTGCAATAGAGGGCCAACCTGCATAATCAAAAGCTCCTTTACCCGCTTTATGCACAAATCCCTTTTTCATAATATCTCCTTATTCTAAAAAAATCGTAGGTTGCAGTCACACTCAATCCACTATTATATATTATAAACCATTTTCTTTATAATTTCAATAACCATTTTGCTCAAAAACATAACAATATTGCTTTACTTTGTTGCGTAATTGCTCTAAATGGTTTATAATAGTAATATAATCGGAGGAAAAGCTCATGGCAAAAAAGAAAATCCCGACTGAAGATCAGAATTTAATTTCGTCAACATATACGGATATAGACGAAGCATTAAGAAACAAGATCACCGGTAAATCCAAATATTATTATAACATCGGTCAAGAGATGCTTAACCAATCAACAGTGGACGGGCAAACTCCTACTCTTCTTATGTTTAATAAGGGAATATATAAAGCAGGAAACGTTCAACCTCCGCACTCGCATAAGTACTTAGAGCTTTTCTATTTCTTAAATGGAAAAGGCAACATCACTTTTGGAGAAAAAAGCATTGAAGTAAAGCCGAACACAATAGTTATATTAAATTCGGAAGTCATCCATTCACCACAAGCCGACAAAAACTCAGACGTAGAGTTTTTCTCATTATTGCTCGACAATATAAACATTGCGTTTTTACCCTCTAATACGCTATCGGAGAATGCTTACGAATACAAAATTTTTAACGATAATAACAACAAAATTTACTCACTTCTTACTCAAATGATTGATGAGCTTACAGCAGAAAAAGAAGGATGCTATATCGCACTAAAAGGGCTTGTATTCCAACTCTTTACCGAGATTGTGCGCCTACCCAACAAGGTTACACCGGTAAAACATAAATATAACGAAATCGCGCTAAAGGTTAAAAGTTATATTGATAGCAATTTTGTAAAAGATTTTAACGTGGATTTTTTGGCGGATATGGTATTTGTAAACAAGTTCTACCTAATACACATTTTTAAGCGCACGTACAACGTTAGTCCAATGCAATACCTTACCGCGGTGCGTATGCAAAAAGCGCAAACGTTATTGCGCTCTACAAACATTCCCATTACCGAAATATCCCAAGCGTGCGGATATGACAACCCCGTTTATTTTGCGGAACAATTCAAAAAAACGGTAGGCACTACACCCTCGATTTACAGGAAAATCAGTATGATGTAACAGTAGTTGAAGTGTGTTAAAAAAATAAAAATTAGAGTTTTTTTAAAGTTAATATTGCAAAGCGCGTTTTTATGTGATAAAATAATAGTAGGAACAGGAATTTTTATCAAGGAGGTTTGCCAATGAAAAACAAAGAAGATATGATACAAATCGATGACAAACAAATCCGTAAGCTTGTTCTTCACAAACTAATGGGCGAAAAAATCACAAAATCGGATATTTTCGACTGGGTGCTTAAAGAAACAGGCGCAATAGACACCAAAAGCGTAAAGGACGACGCCATAATAAAATCAATAATAGGCGTTATGCTGACGGAAATGGAAAAAGCCGAACTTATAGTAAAAGAGGGAAGCTGTTACGTTTCCACGCCCAAACTTAATAAAAATAGCAAAATTTGGAGGGGCAGAACTAAATTTTTAGACACAATTCACTCGCTTGGCGGTTACTTTTTCGAAGAGTATACGGTAAGACTGCTCGAGCGGTACTACACTCAGCTTGGCTACAACGTTGTAAAAGCGGTGCGTACAGGCGGTAGTGAAGACGGCGGTGTGGACGGAATTTTGGAAGTTATAGACCAGTTCGGGTTTGAGGAAAAAATTCTTATCCAATGCAAAAACCGAACCAGTAGCAACACCGTTACTACAAAAGAAATCAGGGAGTTTTATGGCTGTGTTTGCGCGCTGGGCGGAACACGTGGAATATACGCCACTACCACTCGATTTCACTGTGAAGCGGAAGAGCTATTACATTCTATCCACAACTGCGTGGGAATAGACGGCGACGCAATATTCAGGATAGCAAAAAAAACCGGCTATGGCATAAAGACGGTTAATGGCGAGGATATCATTGATACGCAGGTAATAAAACCGCTATAACGCACAAAAATCAACGATACGTTATGCGTTTTTCGTTACAATTCACAATGCTTTGAGTAAGCGAAAATCCCATTGAGGTTTTTATCTCAATGGGATTTTTATTGTTATTTTTATACTACTAACCACACGGTAAACAGCGAGGATAAAAGCGTAGGAATTGCGATTATACAGCCATATAAAACAAACTTTATATAACCTATTTTTACCTTTTGCGCCTTTAATATGTTTGACCACATAATACCGGCAAGAGCCCCGATAGGGGTAAGAAACGCGCCGATATTAGAGCCAATTACGCTAGCGTAAACCGCGCCGAGAGATCCACCACTTACGTTTATAAGAGAGCCGAAAAGCACGCTCATAGGAATGTTATTCACCACATTACAAGCAAGCGTTGAGGATATTCCGTAAGTAAATATTGGATCACCAAACGAGAGGAATGACGCAAACATTGCCGTAGCGCCTGTATAGTCGAGCGCCGACACTATTATAAACATTGATATCATAAAGGGAATAAGTCCCCAAGGCGCGCGTTTCAGCGTATGCGTAACTTCCACAAAATGCTCTCTTTTGAAAAATTTATACACGCATACGACCACGAATAAAGACAGAGCAAAAGAGGTGGAAATTATCCACATTTCTACCTTTATCATATCAGCAATAGCTAATAACACGGTGCACAACACAAGGTGCACAAGTCCGATTATTACCATTGGTTTTTTGATAGAAAAATGCTCGAAAGAGGGCGAAATAGGCTGGCGTAACTGACGGTAAAATAGCGCAAACATTACTCCAAACGCCACAAGACCGCCCACAAGCGCTGGTAACCACATTACCGATAAATACTCCATAAAACCAATATTTTTGAAAAGCGCAAGATAAATATTGGTAGGATTGCCTATCATAAGCGCCATAGAAAAGGTGTTTGCGCACACGAACTCTTCTATAAGAAATGGCAACGGATTGATTTTTGCGTGCTTACAAAAATAACAAATAAACGGCGTAAAGGTCAGAATTATTATATCGTTTGAGGTAAAAACGGTTAGCACGGACACTGTTACAAACAGCATTATAAACAAGCGAATTTGGCTATTTCCCGCCTTTTTCAGCGTTACACCTGCAAGATATCTAAAGAATCCCGCCTCGTCCAAAAATACGGATAGCATAGTCATAGACAGGAAGAGCACTAGGATTTTTACAGGATTTACCGAAGAGTCTGCAATAAGCGCATTTAAGGCTGTATTCCACGGCAAAAGCCCACTTATCAAAATGATAAGCGCGCCTGTTAGGGTTACCAGCCAATATAGCGGTATATGCAGTTTTTTAATCTCGGCATTTGTGATTACGCATACGATCATTGCAATACACGTAACCGCTGTAATAATTATTGTGGGTATCATTACTTTTCCTTTGCTTTATATAATAGATATGAATAACTAACGATTGGTAAGACTAGATTTTGTTAAAGCGCAACATAGAGAGATATCTTCACCCACATTGTCATTATAATTGGGAAATCTTTTTTATTCTTGCGTAACAATCTGCAACAAACTCGTCGGGAGTCATGTGCTGATACTTAGCGTTGAACACTTCTAGCATAAGCGAACCGCTGTACTGCGCCTTGTTGAGCTTGTCCATCATAACCTTATAGTCAACCGTTCCGTCAAAAGGCAAAAGATGCTCGTCGCCGTCGGCAAGCGGATTATTCCAATCTCTGCCGTGATTGTCGTGAATGTGAGTACAGGTCAGCTTTTTACCGTAAAAATCAAGGAAAGGCACAATAGCAGTATAGCAATGCTCGTGTCCGCAATCATAGCAAAATGTTACGTTTTTAACATTTTCGTACCTATCCATCAAGCACGCCAAATTACCAAGCTTTCTCAGGTTTTCGAACGCTACGTTTACGTTTTTGCGCATAGCGTATTCTACAATCGCGTCATAACGCGCAAGTCCCATATCGCAAACCTGAGGCGCATTCCAACCGCTTGAAACGTGCGTAATTATCGTTTTTATACCACACTCAGAAGCCGTGTCAATACTCTCTTTCATACCGTCAAACACGGGTAAATAGTCAAGACCTGGCGTCCACATATAGTTAATTCCCTTAAAAGGCGCATGGATAAACTCACATTCTAAGCCCAATTTATCCGCCTTATTAACAAGAGCAGAAACAGTATTTTTATCAATATATCCCGTAAAAAACGTATCAAAACCGGCATTTTTGATGCGGTCTAAAGTATCAATCGGAGCTTCGCCAGCAATACATTCGCTTACTATTCCAAGTTTTCTTTCCATAATATTCTCCTTTGCTTTTTAACAATATGATTATAGCACTTTGAAAAGGCAATATCAAGCAATATTAAGAGGTTGAATCAGATAAATCGCTATCTTAACACAAAAAAACAACCCCGACTTAAAGCCGAGGTTGAATTTTTTAGTTTTAATTACTTGTTGATTACGATACGGGTATCAGAATCAGCCAAGAACGTTTCCGCACCTTCAACGTCATTAGTAAAGAACTTAACGTTAGTAAGGTTTGCGGTAGCTCCGCCATTGTCATCGCTTACGTAGAAGTGATATTGAATAGCTCCACCTTCGTTGCATAAGCTCTTAACGGAAGAATCTTTAATATTGAGTACAACGTTTGACGCATCGTCATTGATTGCAATTGTTGCAAAGTTATTAATACCCGCATTTACGCCAGTGCCATAAATATTGTAGTTTTCTCCAATCAAGGTAGAATCCTCAATATTGATTGTACAATTACTCCATACATTCAAAGCTGAATATCCGGTTATGGTACAATTCTTAATGGTTACGGTAACATTACCGGTATTTCCGCCACCAATATTGATGGGGTAGTGTCTAGCATCAATAGTACAATTTTCAAGTACTACGTTCACGTCGCCTGTGTTGTTGTGCATAGAAAGAACTCTTGCGCCAACACCATCACCACCGTCAAGCTTAAGTCCTTCGAGCTTAATATTAACATCTTCGGTTGCGCCGTCAAGTCTGAAGATTGCCTTGTCTGAAGCGGTAGAAGATTGAACGATACTCTTGCGGTTGCCAAGAATGGTAAAACCGTCGGTAACAACAATCTGATCGTCAAGAGTCATATCAGCGCTTAACGAAACGTTAGCATCCTCAGTGATAGCATTCTTAAGACCATCTACGGTCGTAACTTCGTTAACACCATTCCACTGAACAGCTTCAAGAGAGATACGCAACTTAGCGGACTTAGTCTGATATTCGTTACCCTTATCAGCAGGAAGCTCGATAGATACGGTCATCTTATCGGAAGCAAGACTAGCTGAAGGATCAACAGCAACCCATTCGGAAGCAAGACTAGTGCCTGAAACTGTCGCTTCTACGTCGTTAACCTTAATTACAAGACCATCCATAAGCTCAAGATTGTCGCTTTCGTCTGCAATAACGGTACGAACCTTCGTCTTAACGTTGCTAGTGCTTGAAAGGTTTACGTCAAACACAACCTTATCACCAGGGGTAATATTGGTAAGAGTAAGCAAATTATTTTCAGTATTGATATCAGCAGTACCAAGATTTTCAAATTCCATAGCGGGCTGTTCTCTATCCATAGAGTAAAGCTTGATGTTAGAAATAGACGCATCTACGTCAACAGTACCGGCGGTAATCTCTACGTTTACATCAGCTCTGTCTGTAAACAATGCGAACGTTGCACCTGTTGCAACAGATGCGCTCATAGCGATTGCAAGAGATGCTCCAATTAATGCCTTAACTTTCTTGTTCATAATATGTATCCTCTCTTAAATATTTGTCTTATTCAGAAACTACCTGTACTGCGTTTACAACGATATCGAAAGAAACTTTACCGTTCTTTGCTGCGTTATTGATATTCACAGTGGGATCTACAATAAGATTTCCATCACCGTCAATAATGTTGTCAGCGGTAAGATTATCTTCAAACTCTACGGTAACTTTGAAGAGCGCAATGGCTTCTTCATCGGTAGCAAGAGCTGTTTCGATATTAGCGCTGGTAAGGTTTTCGGTGGTATCAATAACATCGATGGGCGCAGTGATAGAACCGATTGCATAGTGAGTTCCGTTACCGTCTGCAGTTGCAACACTACTAAGATCGCTCAACTTCTTGCCGTCTACAATCTTGGTGTAAGCGGTTTCGCCAATCTTCTGAATCTCAATAGTAATCATAAGCTGAGAAAGAAGGGCTTCGTTTGCAGGATTAGACGTATCAACGTTGGGAACAACGAAATCAAGCCAGTATCCGATTGCTACGTTTGTAGAAGCGGAACGAGAAATCATCATTTCTGCAACGTACTTGCTGGTGGGAACAACGTACTTTGTATTGTCGAGGTCGAAAATATTATCGGTAGTAGCACCGGTAAACTCCTTATCAACAGTGTTCTTAGCGTCGGCCATAAATCCGTCGCTGTCAAGTCCCTGACCTGCAAGGTCGATTCTCCACAACTTAATGTCAAGATCACCTGCCTGAAGGTGGTTTGTAACTCTTGTAGTATCTGAGAATAATGCGTAACTTCCTACTGCGATGAGCGCAACACAAATAAGTATTGTTGCCATTGCAGTCATCAAAACTCTAATTCTTTTAGCCATAGTTAATTTTTTAATTAACCTCCGTTAGAAATATAATATTAACACCGATTTTCGGGATTAACCTAATTTGTTTGTACCGCTACACACATACACATGTGCGTGCGTATACATTTTAAATGAACGTTCGCGTGAACTTAACCACTTTTATTCGTTCTTACTGTCTTCGTTAGAAGAATCTTCTTCGCTCTCTTCCGCGCTTTCTTGTTGCTCGGTTTGAACTTCGGTTTCTTCTTGCTCCTGATTTACCTCTTCAACCGCTTCTACTCTATCGACAACGCCAGCACTTGTTGCTTGCATTTGTCCAGCTTGCTGTTGAAGTAGCGCAAGTTGTTGCTTCAAAAGCTCAATCTCGTCGTTTTGCTTATTAAGCTTTTCTTGCTGTTCTTCCTGCTTCTTCTTTGCCTTTTCGTGTTTTTCCGAATTAAAGACTTTAATAATGCGGATAACCTCTATTATTATTACGACAAGACAGGGTACGATTATGATAAGAACCATGCCTAGCGGATTTTTAAGCGTGGTAACCATAGCGCCAAGCACACGGCTTTGTCCAACTACTTTACCAATTACGTGACCTTGAATCTGGTCGTTGGCATCCGCCATATCGTTATAATGTGCGTATGTATAAATGATTTGCTGAGCAACTTCGTTATCATCACCCTTGTTATCACCCTCAAGAGTTATAACGTAACCGCCTTTTTCTTTACCCATATATATTGCTTTATTACCAAAGTTTTCTTCCGTGAATGGTACTTTCTTTACAACACGGTGGGTAATTACTACTTGCTGACCTGCTTCTCTGTACTTAAAAGTAAGTACGTCGCCTTTCTTAATGCCATCGAACCACTTGATAGAATCTTCGTAGTTTGTGGGAGCCTTTTCGATGAATATCATTGTATTTACGGGATACTCAGGCTCCATTGACCCAGTTTCCACGTAACGCATTTCATATCCAAAAAGATTTGGAGCGCCATTGGGATCGTCCTTTTGAGCTACTTTGGACATAATAGTCAACGCAACTATTACAACCGCCAAGGCAAGAAATAGATATAAAAGCACATCCAATACTATCGTTATGATTTTTTTGGCTGAAACTTTCTTTTTCTGTTTGGTTTGTTCCATAAATTCCCTTTTTTTAAGTAATGACCAGTTACACATTCTTGCACAAAAGCTAAAACGTATTCCTAATTATAGGATTTAATACAAATACCCCCTTTTAGAGTATTCGCTGATTATATAATAGCACGAGGCTTTCATTTTGTCAACACAAATTTACAATTTTGCAAAAATTTTTTTCAAAAATATAATATATATATTATATACTCACCACAATGAGGCATTTTTGACCGCAATATGTAGTGTAAAAAAATTTTTTCAACTTATTTTTTCCACTAAATATTGTAAAAAACAGTCTTTTAATAACAATACTTAAAAAAACCGCAGTTTTTACACCTATATATAGAAAAAAGGCATACGTATAGCGAAAAATGAGGACAACGGCTGACCTCTTAAAGGCTCATTTGTAAAAATTACCAACAAAAACATCATTTTTTATCTAAGGTAATTTTAAGAACAATACAAACCTCTACGTCATTGTATGCAAAGCGAAGCAAACTCAAAACACTATCAAAAAAACCCCGGACTGTCACGTATCACTGCTCCTTTCAATGACATTTAGGGTAAATAAAAAGTATAAATATTGATTTCACCCTCAAACCAACACCACGCTTGCATTAAAAAATCGCCACACCTTGCTCCGTTTTCAGAGCAAAGTATGGCGATAATTTTTTATAAATGAGAACTGCGTTTTACACAATTTAACCGTTTTACGCATTACGTATGCGGGATAACGTGAACTGAAACAGATAATTGCGTTCCACGTCCACTATACGCCGAACCCTCTTGAGGAAGCATTACGGTAACGAAAATGCGGTCAAAATCTCTACCTTTAGGAAACATTGCCCATTCGCTTTCGATAGGCGCAGGCTGTCCGTCTATATAAGAACATTCGTATTCGGTGGTGTCAAGATAATTACTACCCACCTTTACTTTGAGTCCTTCGTACATGCCGTAATAGTCATTAGCGCACTCTAAAACAACTCTGTACTGAATATCTACGCTACTTTTATCGGTAAACTCTATGACAAAATCAACCCTGTCATCAACACGGAGTCTATTTAACGAAAGTATATTTTCCCTGAGAGTCGCCGTTCCATATTCGCCAAACCTTCCACCAAACTCGCTAACGTAGTTATCAAACGAGTCTTGAACCTTGCCGTTACTGTACGTATTAAAACGTGTAACGCGCGCAAACGAGCTCGCTTTTCCTACATTGATCGCAAGATTAATATCCGCCTTTTCGGTAACAACCGCCCACACGGACAGCAAGGCAACGCACAAACTCAGCGCGACGGCTATAAGCGCTCTCAGTATATTTTGATTTTTTTCTTTCATGCCAACCTCAAAACGTTATCACTTAGCGCTTTATAAAGTTTACCTAGTATTTAGAAAACCTGCCATTGCAATATAACATGGCAGGTTTTTCGCAATACGTATTATGCTAAATATGTAAAACTAAGAATTATTCAGCCTTTTCAGCTGCCTTAGCAAGACGAGCTGCCTTACGACGCTCTTTAGCCTGCTGTTTCTTGTATTCCTTTTCTTCGTTGATGGTATTTACAACGATATCCATACTGTCTTTTGCAGCTTGAACAGCAGCAGCGTCAGTAATTTTAATAACAGTTGCAGCCTGCTTAACAGCTACCTTGTTTTCGTTTACATAGTTCTTGAAGTCGCTGTTGTACATAATGAACTCGCACACAACCTGACTTCTCTTGATAAGCATACGAACAAGTCTTGCCTTACCAATCTTGAACTCTTCATAACGAAGATTCTTAAATCTCTTAGCATCTTCCTTGCTACTAGCGTAAGAAGCGATTTCGTTATAGAAAGACTTCTGCTCGTCGCTAAGCGCAAAGAACTTTTCGTCAAGAGTATCTCTTGCGGTAGTATTGAACGCAACGTCGGGTTTAGCTTCTTCAACAGGAGCTTCTTCCACAACAGTTTCAGCAACCTCTTCTACTGCCTCTTCTACTACAACAGGCGCTTCCTCTACAACGGGCTCTTCTACAACAGGCGCTTCCTCTACAACAGGTGCTTCTTCTACAACAGCTGCAGCAGCATTCTTCTGCTCTTCGAGCATAGCCTTGATCTCGGCAACCTCAGCAGCGATAGCCTTGATAGCTTCGTCGTCCTTTTCGATTACAACGGGTGCAGGAATCTCAGCAACAGGTGCTTCCTCTACAACAGGTGCTTCTACAACAGGTGCTTCTACGGGAGTAGGCAACTTTGCTTTTGCAAGAGCCTTCTCAGCCTCAAGCTGTTCTGCTTCGAGTCTGGTTCTTTCGATAAGAGCTTTCTGGTCGGCAATAAGACGACGCTCAGCCTCAGTTCTACGAACCTCTCTGTTCTCCTTGAGCATATCTCTTACAACGGTAACGAGTGTAAAGAGTACGATCAAGCCCACGATGAATCCGAAAACAATTAATAAAACTTCCATTGTTCCCATGTTTTTTTACCTCTCTTTATAAAATTTTTTCTTTTTATGTAAAGCCGTAAAAATACGGTTATTACCACAACTATTTATCGTCCGAAGATTCGTCTTCCGCGTTTTCGCCCTCTTCGTTATTTATAGGGGCATCTGAAGATTGTTCAATCTCTTCCGCTTGTTCACTTAGCTCCAAAGTCTGTTCATCAGCTTCTATTCTTTCACTAGATACTGCGGTATCGCTTATACCCATAGACTGTTTAGTAAGCTCAATTTGCCTTTTAAGCTCTTCGATATCGCTTTGGGTCTGATCGACTTCTTTCTGCTTCTCTTCCGCTTTTTCTCTCTTGCTTGCGCGAACGATACTTATTATTTTGATAATTTCCACTACCATAATAATAAAGCACGGAACAAAAATAACCGCTATTGCGCCGTAAGGCTTTTGAATAAAGGTAACAACCTTACCTAAAAACAGGTTTTGTCCGGTAACTTTACCGATAACTTTATCATAACCGCCCGTCTTATGCGTGTATATAACCTGACTGTCAACCACGCCATCGCCACCGCAGTTATCACCTTTTAAGACAATCTTATAACCACCCTCGTGCCACGGCTCAATAGAGTAGACACGGTGGGTTACAACTCCCATTCCCGAATATTGGAATGTAAGAACGTCGCCCTTTTTAATTTTTGCATACCACTTTTCCGCTTTATCGGCGTTTGTAGGCGCAACCTCGATAAAAATCATTGTGTCAATAGGAAGATGACCTATACTATAATCGCTAACGTCGTTAAGCTCACACTCAACATTTTCGTTATGCGTGGGACATTCTTCCATAGAGCCTGTAAGTATAGTGCGCATTTGATGACCAAACACGTTCATCGCGCCGTCTGGGCTCTTTTTTGCCGTTATGGTAATAAACACCACGAATATCGCAACAATTACAACCAAGACAACTGCAATCGTCGATATTATGCTAAGAACTTTTTGAAGCTTAGTTTTAGGCTGTTTTTTTTCATTCTCTTCCTTATGCATGAGAATCGCCTATTATCTGATTTTCTAAAACTATATCAACGTAAAAGTCCGCAGTAGAATTTTTTACGATATTGCCAACTTCTGCAGGTAAATAAAACCTTATGTCTATGTCAAACGGTTGACCTTCGACAATTTTTAGCACTTTCTTATATCTTTCGCTTTCAAAAATCTCGCTTAAAAGCATATCGACAACCTGTTCGCCCCTTATCGTAATGGACACTCTTGCGTAATCTTTTAAGGGAGTGTTAACCGAATTTTCAATCTCGCTAAAATCAATCAAAAGATCGGCGTAAACACTAGACACGGGAGTAACTCGCACAGTATATTCGTCGCTACCTCCAGGCACTACCATAAACCCTCTAAAATCCATTGTTTCCTGCGATACGGAAACGCCGTCTACAATCAGCTCCCAACCCGTACTTCTCTTACGTATTTCGTTAGTCATCAAAAGTCCGAACATGCACAAAGCGCACATCGATATTAATAACAAGATAGCTTTCCTGAATTTCATGCAGTCCTCTCCTTTTAATAATCTAATACGTGTTACGATTTTCTTAAGACCGTTGAAGCATAAAGCCCGCACGAATCGGGTTTGCGCGTATTTTATAATATAATATTATACACATAATCACTCAAATGTCAAGATATCTTTTAAAAAAAATGCAAAATTTTTTCAATTTTTTTGTTTTGTACACGATTCTTACTAACGTATACAGCATTTTTGCACACGTATTAAACTAAATCAGCCATTTTCTCAGTTTGTTATTGCATTTTTATAAAGGAAAAACAAAATTATAAACAGTGGCTATACAAAAACACAAAGCGCTAAAACGGCTAATAAAAAACCGCATCTCCATGCTTTTAGGAAATGCGGTAGTTTGTTTGTTTCAGGTTAGCTTCTTCTATTGTTTACTATGCCGAGCAATCTTATCATATAAAGCAAAATATTGATATAGTCGAGATAAAGTTGCATTGCGGAATAAACAACGAATTTGTTAGCGTCATTTTCTGCCATTGCAAGGTTTGCGAACATTCTTACTTTTTTAGTATCGTAAACGGTTACTAAACCGAATATCAATACTCCAGCTGCGCACACGAGCATTTCGAATACTCCGCCAATAATGAACGCTAAAACCGAAGCAATAAGAAGAGCTATCAACATTACGGAAATGGTAGGTCCAAGACGGGACACGTCTTTTTTCGTTACAAAACCCACGATAGTGAGAGCCAGGAACATACTTCCTGTTATTCCAAAGGCAAGGTAGAAAGTCTTAAATCCAAAGCTCAACATAAATACCGCCAGCGTAAAGCCTGTAAGTATCGAGTAGGTAAAGAACAACGCTCCTGCTGCAAACGGAGAAAGCTTTCTGAACGCAAAGCTAAACACCATAGCAACAACAAGCTCACCTATTATTACAGTCATATAAAACTCAAAATCAAACAGCGCGGCAGGGAAAAACAACGAGGTAAGAATTGCTACTACAAACGACACAATAAGACCGCCTGACATAAGACCGTAAGTCTTTGCGGCAAACATTGCTCCCTCGACAACAACTCGCTCGCTTCTCTGAGTTTTTGTGGTTGTTTCCACTCTTGTTCCGGAATACACGTTTCCTGTATTTCCGTCATAAATATCCATATTATCTTGCATACGTATCTCCTTTTTTGGTAAATTTTATTGATTCGAACGCGCTTTTGCAACGGCGTTTACCCAGCCGTTTAAGCGTTCGTTTCTGACATTTTCAGGTATGGACGGCGAAAAAACGGTATACTCACCACACCTGCGTATTTCGCTCTTGTCCTTGATAAATCCACAAGCAAGACCTGCCAAAAATCCTGCGCCCATTGCGGTGGATTCGAGGTTGGAATTGCGTATTACGTCCACGTCGCTTATATCGGACTGGAACTGCATTAAAAAGTTGTTAGCGCACGCGCCTCCGTCCACTTTAAGCTCTTTTACTCTAACGCCCAAATCGTCTTCCATAGCCTTTAGCACGTCGTAAGTCTGGTACGCAATACTTTCTAGCCCTGCTCTTACAAAATGCGCTCTGTTTGCTCCTCTTGTAAGTCCGCAAACTATTCCTCTTGCATTGCTATCCCAATACGGAGCGCCCAAGCCGACAAATGCAGGCACAATATACACACCCTCTGTATCAGGAACTGAAAGCGCAAGCGCCTCGCTATCCGAAGACTTTTCCAACATTCGCATTTCATCGCGTAGCCATTGAATTACAGCTCCGCCCATAAATACGCTACCCTCGCTGACAAACGGAACGCTTTCGCCCTCAACACACGCGCCAAGCGTGCAAATAAGTCCGCGCTTGGACTTTATTGCGGTATCGCCCGTATTCATAAGCAAGAAACAGCCTGTTCCGTAAGTATTCTTTACGTCGCCTCGTTCCCAGCATTTTTGCCCGAACAACGCGCTTTGCTGATCGCCCACTAGCGAGCAAATATCTATGCTTGCGCCAATTTCGCTCTCTTCGCTTATGCCAAACTTATGTCCCGACGGATAAACTTCAGGTAAGATTGTTTCAGGTACGGAAAAAATTTCGCACAGCCTTTCGTCCCACTTCTTTTCGTGGATATCAAACAGCATCGTTCTGGACGCGTTAGTATAGTCAGTAGCGTGAATTTTTCCGCCTGTTAACCGAAAAAGCAAGTACGTATCTACCGTTCCGAAACACAGCTCGCCGTTTTCCGCTTGCTCTTTTACTCCCTCTACGTTGTCCAAGATCCACTTAATCTTGCTTGCAGAGAAGTACGCATCGGGCACAAGTCCTGTTTTTTCGCGAATGTATTCTTCCTCTTTGGTGTTCTTTAGCTTCTCGATTTCATCCGCTGTACGTCTACATTGCCACACGATTGCGTTATACACAGGCTTTCCCGTGGTCTTGTTCCAAACCACCGTAGTTTCACGCTGATTGGTAATACCCATACACGCAACCTCGTGCTCAACGCCCTCAATAACGTCCCTTATTGCCTTTTTTACCGTGTTGTAAATAACGTCGGGATCATGTTCCACCCAGCCCGGATGCGGATAAATCTGCGCAAACTCGTACTGAGATTGACGAATTACGTTGCCATTTTTATCGAAAAGTATAGCGCGCGATGAAGTTGTTCCCTGATCTACGGAAAGTATATATTTTTTCATTCCACACCTCTTTATTTCAGCGCTTATAACTAAAGTATACCACGTTAGTTATAATATTACCACCAATTTGTGAAAATTCGTTAAAATTTTAGCAAATCAGCTAAAATATTGTACCATATATTTTTGCTATTGTCAATACGAACGCTGATTTATAAGCTCAGAACTAAAAATCCACCTTATTTTCAAAATAAAAACGCAGACTAAAATTTTAGCTTGCGTTTTCTGTTTTTATGTTAAATTGCTTCGATTTCGCGGGTTGCTACGAAGTTAACGTCAGTGCCAAGTACGTTTGCAACGATTACTTCGCCCTCTTTTACAGGAGCTTTTGCAACTACGCCCTTTAAGGTTTCGAGTGATTTGAAAATAAGTTCTTTTGCAATAGGCTTGTCGGTTTTGAGCGAAACGGTTTTATCCATACTTCCTGTTACGGGAACGGAAGATGTTACCATTCTTACAGGCGCGGTAAGCTCGCTGATTGCGTAGTCCTTACCACGTGGGCAAGTATTTCCCGAAACGTTAAAACCGTCTGCGGTTTTTTCTATCGATACTCTGCATCCGAGCGGACAGCAAATACATATAAGTTCCATTATTTGTTTACCTCCTCGATACCAACTTTTATCTCTTTTGCGTTTCTAAGCATTTCTACCTGTTCTTTCTTAAGGTTAATAGTTTCCATCTCGCCGGGCGTAGAAATTTGCTTACGCTTTTTAGCCACCTCTACTCCGTCCGCATAAACCTTAATCCAAATGTTTTTGAACACGTTTGCAACACGCATTTTTAAGGGGAAGGGCGTATAGTCGTCGTTATGCTCCACAAACTGAGGAACGCAGTATCTGACACCGCCAAACGTATCGATTTTAGTGCTACCGTTCGTTGTAAAACCGTTCTTTACATAGCTTGCAGCGCACTTTCCCGCAAGCACGCTTTCCTCGGAAACAAAGTCTACCAGGTCGTGCACGTGGAGTACGTTTCCGCACTCGAAAACACCCTCGATAGAGGTCATCATTCTATCGTTTACTTCCGCTCCGCTGGTTATAGTGGAAAGGTTGATACCTGCCTGTTTTGCAAGCTCGTTTTCAGGGATAAGACCAACAGAAAGAAGAAGCGTATCGCAGGGGATTTCCTGAGCCGTTTCCATCTTTGGGTTAAGTCTTTCGTCAACCTCGGCAATCACTACCGAGCTGACTCTTCCCTCACCCTTGATGTCCACAACGGTATACGAGAACATAAGAGGAATATCAAAATCGTTAAGACACTGTACGATGTTACGATTAAGTCCGGACGAATAGGGCATAAGCTCTACAACAGCTTTTACCTTAGCGCCCTCGAAAGTCATACGACGAGCCATAATAAGTCCGATATCGCCAGAACCTAAAATAACAATTTCCTTACCGGGCATAAGACCTTCCATATTAACAAGCTTTTGAGCTGTACCTGCGGAGAAAATTCCAGCGCTACGACAGCCTGCAATGTTTATACCGCCTCTTGGTCTTTCTCTGCAACCACAGCAAAGGATAACCGCTTTTGCCTGAATTTTAATAAGACCGTCCTTGTCATTTACAGCGGTTACAACCTTGTTTTCGTCAAACGAAATAACGGTAGTTCCAAGCTTATATTCGATATTACGAGCCTTTACTTCCTTGATAAATCTGTTGGCGTACTCAGGGCCTGTAAGCTCTTCTTTGAAGGTATGAAGTCCAAATCCGTTATGAATACACTGATTGAGGATTCCGCCAAGCTTGGGCTCTCTTTCCAAAATGAGAATATCTCTTTCGCCCGCGTCGTACGCGCCCATTGCCGCAGCAAGTCCAGCAGGGCCTCCTCCTATAATTACTATATTACGGTTTTCCATTTTATTACTCCTTTATTTTTCCCACTAAAATCTCGCTACCTGCGCCGTGCTTGGAAACCTGAAGAATGTCTATTCCCAAGTTCTTTGCGATAACTTCCATAATCTTGGGCGAGCAGAATCCCGATTGACATCTTCCCATTCCTGCTCTCGTTCTACGCTTAACGCCATCCAAATCTCTTGCGCCCAAAGGTCTTGTAATACTGTCTACGATTTCAGCCTCGGTTACAACTTCGCATCTGCAAACAACCTTTCCGTAAAGAGGATTGTTCTTGATAGCTTCCGCTCTTTCCTCGTCCGTCATTGTTGCAAAGTGCTTAATACCCTCACGCTTGGAGATAAAGTTTTCCTTTTTCTCATATCCGTACTTTTGCGCTATCTGGGTTGCAAGGTCGAGCGCGATTGCGGGGGCAGAGGTAAGACCGGGAGATTCTACGCCAAGCGCGTTATAAAATCCCTTTACGTCCTCTCTTTCGCCAATTACGAAATCGCCTGTTACGTTGTGAGAACGAAGACCTGAAAACTGCGTTATAATTCCGCGTCTGGGAAGTGTGGGGAGCGACTGCATTGCAAGAGCAAGCGCTGTGTTAAGTCCCTTGTACGTAGTATCTACGTAGTCCTTATCGTCAACGTCTTCGGCAGTAGGTCCTACGATAATGTTGCCGTGAACGGTGGGAGAAACAAGTACGCCTTTACCCATTTTTGTGGGAAGCTGGAAAAGTGTTTTGTCGGTGATATCGCCGTACGATTTATCGAGCAAGCAATATTCGCCCTTTCTTGCAACAATCTGCTCTTTTACGATAGAAGCGGTGTTATTAACCTCGTCGGAATATACGCCTGCGCAGTTGATAACAACCTGGCTCTCAAAATCGCCCTTATCCGTCTTTACCGTGAAATGCTCCTGCTTTTCAACCGATAAAACCTTAGTATCGAACACAAACTCTACGCCGTTAACGTTAGCGTTCTCCGCAAAAGCAAGCGTTGCTTCATACGGTCCAACGATTGCGGACGAAGGCACGTAAAGCGCTGACACAACGTCCTTAGAAACAGCAGGCTCCATTGCTCTGACTTCGTCGCCAGAAATAATCTTATTTCCCTCAACTCCGTTAGCTACGCCCTGCGCGTAAAGCTCTTCGAGCTTAGCGTTTCCTTCCTCGGAAAAATTGAGAACGAACGCGCCGTTTTTGCGGTAAGGAATATCCAACTCCTCATAAAGCTCTGCGTACATCTTTGCGCCCAATACGTTATAGTACGCCTTCTTTGTGCCGGGGATTGCGTCAAATCCTGCGTGAACAATACCCGAGTTAGCTTTAGAAGCTCCGCACGCAACGTCGTTACGTCTTTCTATAACTACAACTTTTGCGTTGTACTTAGAAAGCTCTCTTGCCACCGCGCAACCAACTACGCCTGCGCCGATAATAATTACGTCTGTCATTTTTTACCTCCGTTATTTTAGGTTACGTCAAATTTAAGTCAATTCGTTCCGTTTTGCTAAGTTACTATATCGAGAGTGCTTCTGAGCACAAAAGCTATTTGCTATGCACACTTGAAGTACTGCTCTTTACCAATTAGTTTAACTTTGCTGAGTTACTATATCGAGAGTGCTTCTGAGCACAAAAACTATTTGCTATGCACACTTGAAGAACTACTCTTTACCAATTCGTTTAACTTTGCTAAGTTACTATATCGAGAGTGCTTCTGAGCACAAAAGCTATTTACTATGCACACTTGAAGAACTACTCTTTACCAATTCGTTTAACTTTGCTAAGTTACTATATCGAGAGTGCTTCTGAGCACAAAAAACTATTTGCTATGCACACTTAAAGTACTGCTCTTTACCAATTAGTTTAACTTTGCTAAGTTACTATATCGAGAGTGCTTCTGAGCACAAAAAAAGAGCTACTTATCCTATGCGAAAAAAACAAGCTCGCATAAGATACCGTAACTCTAAAAACTCTTCTGACGATATCTCGTTAAACTTTGAAACGATAGATATTTATTTGTAAATAAATATTATACCAACCGCTTCGATTTGTCAACTGATTTTAGTAGGTTTTGCGGATTTTTTATCAATAATATCCAAAATCTCACTTATTCCCCACTAGTTTTGGTCTTTTCCGTACAACTTTCCTACATAACTGTCGTTACCTTGTTGCGTTGTCGTAAACACCGCCACTAAAACTTCTCATTCCACAAAACCTCGCTGGACGTTGAAACTCCGATAGCTCCGTTATCCAAAGCGCCTTTTGCCTGATTTACGTCAGATACCATACCTCCTGTTATGAGGTTGGCAAAACGAGTAGCAAACTTGCGTGTAATTTCGGGCATTACTCCGGGCATAATCTCTACTGCATCGGGGTTAATCTTGGTTAGCGTATGGAACGCCGATTCCATTCCCTGCGAGTCTATGAGAAATACTCTGAACACCGTTTGAAGTCCAAGCGCATTTGCTAATTTTATTATGTTTACTTTTGTGGAAATTATACCGTCGGGCTTAATATTTTTTATAAGAAATTTCAGTCCCGACTCGTCCTTGCCTATTCCGTCCATTAAGTCTAAGTGGATAAAAACCGTTTTACCTGCGTCCTTGCATTTTTTTACAACGTCGCCCACCGTCATTATATCAGATTTCAGCAAAAACACGGTGCGCTTAGTGGACTTTAACGCCTCTTCCAGCTTTTTATCATCCTTAACCGCCATAATAACTTTATCTTCTCTTAAAATGCGACACAGCTCCATAGTTTCCCTCCGTATATTTTTTCCTAAGCTATAATTATATATTACAGTCTAGAAAGTAGTTTTGTCAACCGCAAAACGAGAATTGGAATTTTTTGACAGTTTCGATGCTCATTTGGTCTTTTTTTGAGCAAAAATTGCTAAATTCGGCTCAAAAACCACTCTTTTGCGCACTCTAAACCAAAATCTTCAACACGAGCGTCAAGCGCAACCTTACCGTTATCTATAACAATTATTCTATCGCATAATTCATAAGCCTGCAGTAGGTCGTGCGTAATAAGAAATAGCCCTTTATCTTTTAGGCGGTTTTTCAAAACGGAGGTAAGCCTAGTTTTCGTAGCTATATCCAACCCCACAAACGGCTCGTCGGCAATCAGCATTTCACACTCAGACGAAAGCGCGCGAGCAACCGCAACTCTACGCTTCATTCCTCCGCTAAGCGTTTTTACCTTTTTATCCTTTTCCTCTTTAAGCCCAACCTCTTTCAAAACTTTTTCAACGTCTGCTGTGGGACACGCAAGTAAAATGTTTTTCTTTACGCTAAGCTCTTCTACAAGCCTGTCTTCCTGAAAAACGACCGAAAACTGCGGTACGTTTGTTATTTTTCCGTCAAAATGCACTAAAGAAAGCAACGCTTTTACAAGCGAGGTTTTACCCACTCCGCTCACTCCAATAAGCGCAACCTTTTCGGTATTTTCGATATTTAAGCTAAGTCCGTCTATTACCGTTTTGTCGTTATATTTTATTGTAAGAGCGTCTATCAGCATTGCGTTTCCCTCCTTTCAATCAAGGCTATAACAGCACAAATAACAAGCTCTATAAAAAGTCCGCTAAGCACAGTCCACACGGTTATCGCGCACACAAGCGAGGGGGATAGATACACGTTTTTTGCAAGGTTAATAAGTCCACCCATACTCTTTAGCGCGCCTGCTACAACTTCTGCCGACACCGTTATTTTTAAGGAAAACGAAAAGGTTGTGCCCAAAAGCGTAAGAAAGGGAATTTTTACGGTAGGTAGGTATATTCCACTAATCACGCGTCTATGCGGAATTTTGTATACCTTAGCCATTTCCAAAAGCTCTTTGCTTACCGAGGATAAAACGGTTAGCGACGAAGAATACGCGTATGGCATAACGACGGTACAGCACACAACGATAGAAGCAAGCGAGGGGGATAGAGTTAGACACAACAGCGCAACTATCGCCATTGTAGGAACAAGTCTTATTACCGACACAAGGGGCGAACAAAGATTGCGAACAACCTCGCTCTTTACAGCTAAAAACGCAAGCCCTACGCCTACAACAATAGACAACGCAAAACCGCAAAACGCCCTAAACAGCGTAGAAAAATACGCCGAATAAAATTGCTCCACGTAAAAGATTTTAAGCATATCTATACACACGTTATAAAGCGAAGGCACTATATATTCGTCGTTTACTATAAGCGCACAAACCTGCCAAACAAGCAAAACTATTACGATAAATACGAGCGCGTATACCGTTTTTTTAAGATACGTATTCGTTTTTTTCATACATTACTCCAAAAAAAGTCGTCGCCCACGTTTTCCGCAACCGAGCCAAGAGGCGTATCGAAAATCTTGAGCGCGGACAAATAATTCTTCACCTTTTCCTTTTGAGTATTCGCTTTTTCAAACCGTATATTGCTATTTGATAACGCTTGTACGCTAAGAGCAACAGGGGCAAGCGAAGAGGACGAGTCGCCCATCTTAGAGT
Source organism: Clostridiales bacterium (assembly GCA_015055625.1). Taxonomy (GTDB): domain Bacteria; phylum Bacillota; class Clostridia; order Christensenellales; family Pumilibacteraceae; genus RUG12826. Next base: position 88,255 of record SVHU01000003.1, read on the forward strand.
TTATCCAAGCCACTAGCTCCGTGGGGTTTATAGCAGTATAATCATAGCCAACAAATGCCGAAATTATCTCGTCCACCTTAGCCTGCCTTCCTTCTAAAACAGAGGTCTTAACTACCATTACAGCCTGAGGGAAAGAGCCGTACACGCTTTGTACGTCAAGCATTCTTTCATACGCAAAGGCGCTCTCAAGACGTGAACACATCGGTTCTGCAACAATGCACAAATCGGCAATATTATTGTCAAGCATATTTTTTATAGTTGTAGCATCCGCGTTTATATTGAACAAATACACGTTATCGCCAGTTTTCAAATTTGCGTCCTCGGTGTAGTCGATATTAAGACTTTTAAGCATCAGCTTTACCGTATAGCCAGGTACTGAACTCAGCTGAATTACGCCCACGCTTTTACCCTTAATATTGTCTATACCCACTCCGTTTTTACTAATGCCGTAAAGGTTGCCGTGCGTGAGCACTCCCACCATTTTATAATCAGTTCCGCTCGTGCAAAGCTTTGAGGCAAGGTTTACGGGAAGTATGGCTATATCCGCGTTCTTTTTGCGTATATCCTGTGTTATGGACTGAGGAGCTGAAGCGGACGAATATACGGAAAAGTCGATACCGTTCACGTCTTTTAGCGCATACGCTGAGATTGCAGGCGCGCCGTCAGGACAAACGAGAACCAGTTTATCGCTACTTCTTGTACACCCAAACGAAGTTAAAAGACAAAAAATCAAACATAAAATTACAGCAATTTTTTTCATAATTATCTCCAAAGCGCCTTACTGCTCACGTTTTCTATCATTCCCAGTTTTCCGGTAAGCGCGTTGATAACGCCCATCTCTCCGTCTACCGCTACGCTTATTATGCTTACGCCTTTTTTCCTGTGCGGAACACCCATTCTGCCAATAATAATATCTGAATACTCGTGCAAAAGCGCGTTCACCTTTTCGGCGGAACTTAGGTCGCTGACGATTATTCCGATAATTGCTATTCTTGTGTTTTCCATAAAAAAATCTCCTTTTCTTAAACAATGCAAAGAAAAGGAGATAGCGCGAAAAATCACGCTTTAATGTCGTTTCATTATTGGCTATGACAACAACGTTGATTTGTATTTTTCAATTTCACGAGCAACCGAGAAATATCAAAGCCAAACTATTTTTCCTTCGCTTTGCAATCGGGACAAACCCTTTTACTCAACTTAAAGATATTTGTTTTCCCCTCGCAATTAAAGGTTTTAGCCTAAAAAAGCAAGGACGTTTATAAATTTATAATTTTAGATTTTCTTTCCTAAGAATCCGTAATTTTTGGAGAACTTAGTCCACTTGGGCATTGCGATTGCAACAAACACGCAAGCAAACACGATAATTCCCATCCACACGAGAACAAGCGCCCAGATAGGCATAAGCTCTACCGCATAACCCATAGCGTAGGTAGAAATTGCGCTACCGCCGTAGTTTATGGCATTACTAAGACCGCTTATTGTCGCGCCAAGCGCAAACATTGCGCAACGCATGGGAACAAGACCTATCATAAGGTGGTTGAAACAGCACTGGAACACGTACACGATTGCATACATTGTTACGAAAATAATTGCTTCCGCGCTAAGACCGAACACCGAGCCTGGGCTAAAGGTAAAGATAATCATTACGCCAAGCGGAACAAGGCTTGCGCCCATAAAGAACAGTGAGCTTTTTATCTCGTTACGGGCAAACCAATGCTCGTAAACAAAGTTACAAAGGAATACACCGCACGCGCCAAGAGCTGGGATAATCATAGTCATAAGCGACGACATACTTTCGGCTTGATTGAAGTTGTTGGACAAGATTGTGGGAATCCACTCGATAGCGCCGTTAAAGAAAAGTCCGTGACACACTAAGGCGGGCAACGCTATCATAATACCGCTGAGGGTAAGAATTTTAACAAGGGGCAAAGACTGCTGATTTTCTATCTTTACTACCTTTTTTTCGGGCTTGTTAACGATAAGATCTTTTTTAGACACCAAGAACAAGGTGGTAAATATAAGAAGCACAACCGCCAAAATTACGCCTGCCGTAACGAAAACCGTTCCCCAGTATCCGCTCAGAAGCGAAAGCGAAGAGGCAAGATATCCGCCCATTTTACCAACCGGTGTGGATAAAGAAATAAGCGTAACTGCGGTAAAACGCACTTTGGAATGTAATACGTTTGACAAAATAAAGAACACAGGCGCCCAAAGCATAGACTGTCCAAGTCCGTTAATTCCCCACCAAACAATAAACAGTACCTCGTGAGTGTAAACGGTTGCCATTAAAATTTGCGAAGCTATAATAACGCTAAGACCTATCACTATAAGAATAAACGGCGATTTTTTGTCAGCAAGTATTCCGTTTATCATCTGTCCTACCGCGTAAGCAATAAAGTACACCGCGCTGACAGTTCCTGCAACACCGCCCGACAGTACGCCTACGTCTTTCATAGTGTCAAGCGCTGCGGAATAGTTTACTCTTGCAATATAACCGCACGCGTATACAAGCCAACAGCCTATAAACAATAACACCGAAGCGGAGAGCTTACTCTCTTTTTTTATCGGCTGACCTTCCATTACTTCTTCTGACATATATCTTTTCTCCTAAATTATTTACCGCTAAAAATCAACAAGCTGGCTAAACGCTTTGCCTGCGTCCGTATCCTTTTTTATATCGTACTCTTTTCCGTTTCTTAGCTTTAGAGTATACGTTCCGCCCTCGTACTCCCATTTTACGTCTTTGGTAATAACGGTTTTTGTGGGCGCAACACCCATAAATCCAGTGTCAACCACGTAGTAAGAAGGCGATCCTATCTGACCTTTTGCCTTTTTTACTTCCAGATACGAATACGAACAAGCAAAACCAATAGACACAAAAGCGCAAATAAAGCAAACAGCCAAAAGCAAAAAGGAAAATGCGCTTGATTTTTCTTTCTTTTCAACTTGCTTTATTCCAATAACACTTAAGTCCACCTTTGTTCTGATTAGTTTATTGACTACTATTGCTATTATAATAAAGGCAACGGAAATGGGCACGTAAGTTAGCAAATTATTCCAGATTTCCTGTTCTGTAAGCATCCAATTGCAAGCAAGATTGCGGAAAAGATTGACAAACACCGCGTATAAAACTATGCAAACCACTGCTATAACATACGGCGCAAAATATATGCAAATCGCTGTAAATTTATTCTTTGGCTGTTTCATACCGCACTTTCCTTTATATAATATAGTTTATTATACACCTATTTTTACGTTTTTGCAAGCGTTATTACAAAAAGCTGAATTTTCCACACAGCGTGCTTATTTTTCACTCAAACACGCAAAACTCGCTTATAAAAAACCTCTTATAAGCAAAAGGTTTACAAGAGGTTTTCAAGTTATTATTCCTTTTTTAATTAGTAGGAAAGCAAATCGATTTCTCTGCTTTTAGCAAGAGCGTTTTTATTGCCCTTTTCGGCGGACTTTAGGAACAAATCGTGCGCTATCTTCACATCGCCTTTACAACCTACTCCTTTTAAGTAGCATTGCGCCAGGTTGTACAAGCAGTTAGCATCGTCGAGCTCAGCACCCTTTTCATACCAATAAAACGCTAATCTATAATCCTTTTCGCCGGCTAAGCCGTAATAATAAATATCTCCAAGCGCGCACATAGCGTTTGTGTTGCCTGCTTTTGCTCCACTCTTATAAAACTCAACGGCTTTGGTTATATCCTTAGCTACGCCCATACCGTCCTCATAGGCTTTACCTACCTGAAAATACGCAGAATCGTATTTCAAATCAGCGCTCTTTTTAAAAAGCTCAAACGCCTTGTAACAATCCTTAGTTACTCCCTTACCAATCTTATAACACAGCGCGTTGTTATAAATTCCCTTAGCGTGGTTCTTTTCAGACGCCTTTTCAAACAACTTGAAAGCCTTGTAAGAATCGTCGCCCAAAAATCCTTTCATATAAAGCATTGCGCAATTATTATAAACTTCGCCCAGTTCGCTATCACTGCCATTTTCAGGAGCGGTTATCGCTAAATTATAAAAATACTTGGCATTTTCAACGTCTGCTTCAACTCCTAAACCTTGCTCGAAACACTTTCCTAAATAATAATAGGTAATATTCTTGTATGGTCCCTCGCTGTTTTCGAAAAGCGCGTCCATAATTTTGAACCCACCCTCAAAATCACCGCTTGCAAACAGGCTGAGAGCATCCTCTTCTGAAAGTGGCTGATTGTCTTCAGCCTCTTCTTTGTAGAATTGACAACCGTATGGATTGTCATCGGTTTCCTCTTCGTCCTCATAATTGTCGTCGCCATAAAGCTGATCTATTAAATTTTCGTTATCGGCAAGATCGTTATCTACAATATCCTCGCTAGCGACAACTTCCTCGTCAAAAGCAACCTCCTCGGTATTATCGAAATCTACGTCAACAACCTCCTCGGTATTATCGAAATCTACGTCAACAACCTCTTCGGTATTATCGTACGGAAGAATGACAAGATTTTCGCCTATCTTGTCTTTAGCCTCTTTCCAAACTTGACCGCAACACATACATTCGTAATGCTTCTTAAAAACCGCAAATTCAGTATGTCCACAATTTTTACAAATTTTATTCATATCAATACCTCATAATATTTAACAAAACTACACTATTAATATTATCTACACTGATAGTATACCACTTTTTAATATTAAAATATAGTTACTAAAAAAATATTAAAATGTTCATATAAACGTGTCTTTTTTCAATATTTCTACGTTTTTAGCACCCTGCTAAACAACTTCCAGCTTTACCTTTTTTAGTACGCCAATATTGTATACCAGCGAAAATCTATAATCGTCCACAACGCATGAAGGATTGCTTTTCAAACTTTCTGCAACTTGTTGAACGTTAGAGAAAAGCGAAGAATCTCCGCACTCTTCCACGCATCTTTGTACTGCTTGCACCATATTAAAACCGCAATTCTCAAACTCTGCATTAAGAGGGAAGTCAACGTCTTCATACACCATATAAAATTCAGGCTCTATATCGTTACAACCCTCGTCCACTTTTTTCAAGCGTGTATCTAATAATTTACTGTATCTTTCAAAAATCACAATCCACTCTTGAGGCGAAAGTCTTTCGTTATGCTTAAACACGTTTACAAACGCTTGCTTTAAAAAGGATGGAAAGTATGACCAAATATGCTCGCTACTACGCTTATCCGACGTGGTGTCATACTGAAAATTGAAATTTATGCATTGTTTTAACTCGAAGTCTTCATTTGTCCAGCCATATTTCGTATCACCGTCGTCATCCAAACATTCTTCCTCATAAGATGAAAAATTCTCGTAAAAATATGGATTTTCTCGCATAAGAAATCTAAATAAAAGCACGGCTATGGCGTAATACTCATTTTCAAGCGACCTATAACAATCCCTATAATATGAAATAAACATATAATCTTTATTGTCAAAGCGTTTGTTATAATTTTCCTTACCTTGACACATTATAACTTCAGGAGCATCATACCCGGGCGTTGTTTGAGTGCAATTAAACTCGCCTGCTTGTACGCTATCCATATCTACCATAGTAACACTAAACGTTTTTTCGTCAAACATAATGTTTTCAAGTTTGACGTCGCCAACCAAGATGTTTTTACTATGCAAATATTCGAACTGCTTTAACACGTCCAATATTATCTTAACTTGTGTTTTACGGTCAAAGTTAGGATATCTTTCTAAAATTTGCGCGCTAGTGTGGTGTTCAAGCCAAGACAAATTGTTTCCTACGACTTTAGGCATTAAAAATCCTATAAAAAAGTCGTTTTTTCTTACAACGCCTTCCGGCCAACAAATTTGACTATTAGTATTAGAAAACTTAATCAGTTCTCTTAGTTTTTTCTTATAATAAGTGGTTCTATCATTATCGAATAATATTTTTATAACGTAGTTGGGGAGCTCTTTACACTCGTATATGATGCCTTGTCCGCCAGATTTTAAACTTGCACCCAAAGTTACGTTAGTTATGTTACGATTTTCTCTCTCTAATATTACTACGCTACCCTCTTTTATCTCCACCCCTTCGGGCAACCGGATTGGCGCCTCGTTTTCAAGATACGTATGGGTAACTTGTGTGCCAAAATATTTATTATCAAATTTATCTATTTTACCCATTACTCGTTACCCTCATCTTTTAAGATAGTCTTGTTTTGTTTGTCATACTTTAACGCTTTAATTTTTTGAGCGTACGCTAAAATCAGCATTAGGTTATCCTCTTCAAGCGCGGGATCGCAAACTAAAAGCGCATCGTCAAACGCTATGCTATCATTGTTTTGCAACAAGCCTAGAAAACGTGAAATATAACTTATTATATATTCCGCCTTTTCAGTATCAGTCAAGCAAAGCGCGTAAATGCAATTTGTTTGACTTTCGCTAAGCAAATTATCTCCGCTAAGCTTTTCTTTGTACGAAGACGGACAACGACGCTCTATCTCGTAGACAGGAGCTTCTTCCTCTTCTACAAAACTTTCAACGCCCGTAATAAATTTTCCAAGTTCTTTTACCGCGCTGTTTTCAATCGTTCTTCCTTGTTCATTGTATTCGCGGACTATAACCTTATCAAAACCAACGTCGCTCTTGCGCAAAACAGCAATACTCAAATCGTCGTTAAAAATCAGGTCGCCGTCCTCGTCCTCATACGGCTTTATCTGATTTTCTAAATACGCATTAAAATCGGTTTCGTCCAAAATTTCGGCAATACGATAACCATTGAATAACTTTTCACTCTCCGTATAATCAATTAACGCATCTCCAACACCGTCGGAAACAATAAAATACATACACGCCTTGTCGGATTCTTTTTTGATAATCTCAAAATAGTTCCACACCTTGTCGGAATTGTACTTATTAAAGCCCAACGATAGTGTTGCAGGATAAAACGTGGCATTTTTTGCGCTGAGTTTATCCTCGCTGGACAAAATTTTAAGCGCGCCATTGTCAATTTCGCCAATAACACCGTCGCCCAGTCTGCCAATAAGTGTTCTATCCTCTTTTGTAGCAACAAACTGAACCGTTGCATCAAGCAAAGTCAGGGGATATATCTTTTTTATATCCTTAATCTCTTTCCAGTTTTCCATAAAATCATCGTAATGGTCCGGATTTTTCTTCATTGCTTCCTTAGCCAGCTTTTTGTTTTTACGGATATAATCGTTTAGATTGCGTATTAAATTCAGATGCAATTCTTTCTTTATGTCAACTAAATCCATATTGTACAAAGCATCAAAGTTCTCGGCTAAAAAATCACACAAAAACTCCACGGTAATTTTAGAACCGTGTTCAGCCAAAGGCGCGCTACCGCACCCGTCAGAGAGCGCTATTACGCAAACTCCGTTTTTATCTAAAGTCCTAACGTCATCCTGACAAACCATATTATACGACACGTGGTCGTTACCTATGGTTTTGCCGGAATACAACACCCAATCAGACATAATAAAATACTCCAAAAATCAGATTATTAACCATTAAACTCTTCATTAAACATTGCGCCCGAAGCCGAAGAGGATACGCTACGCGACATAAACTCGAAAAACTTCTTAATAGTATCAACCTTGTTACAAAGAATAGGCTTGCGTGTAGAATATCCGCTCAACTGCTCCAAAAATTCCTTTTCTTCTTTTATCGCCATAGTATATACTATCAGCTTGCCTCTATCCTGTAAATCCATAAGTTTTTCTTGAATCTTTTGAATTCTTGTTTCGTCGTCATTAGCCTTTCCGTCCGAGAAAATTACCAACCACGGCGTATAAGGTGGGGGTATTCTGTTTTCTTTATAATACAGTTTTCTATCTTTCAGCATATCAAGACACATTTCAAGCGCCTCATAAATATACGTATCACCCTGAGGTAAATCAATCAGATTTGGAGCTTGCTTGTCCTTTATAAAAGAAAAATCCTCAATCTTTGTGGGAGTATCGTTAAACGTAACGATTGCGCTCTCGCAAACGTCATACGCAAAATCATCCTCTTTTATCGCCTGATAAAATAACTCAAGACCGTCTTGAACTTCTTGCATATACGTAGTTCCGTTTTCTGCAATGTTTGCCCATTCTCCGTCCACAAACACTTGCTCCGAATTTTCTACGTTTGTCCAACCAAACTTTTTATCGTAAAAATCCATCGATCCTGATATATCTATACAAAAACATACGGGCAAACGCTTTGTCTTTTTTTCAAAATCCACCCTTACGTATCTTTCCATTTTTCTTTCCATAACCAGTTCTCCTTAAATTATAAATCGTTCCAATCGTCAATTTGAGCTAATACTTTTTTGGAATAATCGTCTAACGAGCTTTCCTGATCTTCCGTTTCCTCTTCTTGTTCGTCTTCGTACTCCTGCTCGTCTTCGTATTCTTGCTCGTCTTCGTATTCTTGCTCGTCTTCGTACTCCTGCTCGTCTTCGTACTCCTGCTCGTCTTCGTACTCTTGTTCGTCTTGTATTAAACCGTTTTCACGCATACGTTGTAGATTTTCTTGTGCAGTTTCGTTTCCTTGCTCGGCGGACTTTCTAAACCAATATACTGCTTCTTCGTAGTCCTGCTCTACACTTTTGCCGTATTGGTACATATAGCCCAAATTGTATTGTCCCCAAGCTTCTCCTTGCTCGGCAGACTTTCTGTACCAACATACCGCTTTTTCGTAGTCCTGCTCTACGCCATAGCCGTAGTAGTACATATCGCCCAATCTGTTTTGAGCTTGCGCGTCGCCTTGCTCGGCGGACTTTTTGTACCAATATACTGCTTTTTCGTAGTTTTGTTTTACGCCATAGCCTTTATCGTACATAACGCCCAAATTGTATTGTCCCGACGCATTTCCTTGCTCGGCAGACTTTTTGTACCAATATACTGCTTTTTCGTAGTTTTGTTTTACGCCATAACCATTATTGTACATAACGCCCAAATTGTTTTGTCCCGACGCATTTCCCTGCTCGGCAGACTTTCTGTACCAATATACTGCTTCTTCGTAGTCCTGCTCTACACTTTTGCCGTATTGGTACATATAGCCCAAATTGTATTGTCCCCAAGCTTCTCCTTGCTCGGCAGACCTTCTAAACCAATATACTGCTTCTTCGTAGTCCTGCTCTACACTTTTGCCGTAGTAGTACATATCGCCCAATCTGTTTTGAGCTTGCGCGTCGCCTTGCTCGGCTTTAGCTTTGCACTCCAAAAATTCTTCGTTCGTTTCACCCATAACTCGTTCTCCTTAAATTATAAATCGTCCCAATCGTCGATTTGAGATAATAATTTATTAGCGTAGTCGTCTGACGAATTTTCTTGCGATAGTTGAGTTACCGTTTTTTTAATTATCACTCTTTCCTGCTTTACATCTTTTTGTTGTGGCGGTTTTTCTTCCACTCGCATTTGTGTCTTTGATTGATTTTGCAAACGTTGCAGTAACTGCGAATCGTCGATTTTTTCTACAACTACTCGTTTTGTTTGGGTAATTGTGGGGACGTCGGGATTTCGCGGTTTCACATATTGATTTATTTGTTCTTGCGAAACGTAATTGACTTGTTGTCGTCTTGTAGTAGGATCGTCAAAATCGTTGTTAAACAAGTTTGCTCCCGCGCTAACGCTTCGGCTGAGAACTTGGAAGAAGTCTTTGAAGGATACTTGCTTATGTCCGGAGCCTATTTCTACACACTTGCCATTTAGTGTAAAACCGTCCATTTGTTCGACAGCCTCTTGATAATGTCCGTCGCTTCTTTCGCTGATAAGCACGGATATAACCGTAAGCTTACCTTTTTCTTGTAACGCCTTTACTTCGTTTTGCACTTCGCCCAGTCTGCGTTCTATATCGCTAAAATCTTTATCCTTGCTTCCTTCGTACCTCCATTCAACACCTGGTGTTGCTCTTCCGTCGGAAAATATAACTAACCAAGGATATTTTCTGTTTGCGCCCAATTCTTGTTTCTTACGCTCCAGCATGTCCAGCGCAAGCTTTACTCCTGCCGGCGTATCTCCGGATCCGCTACCCGCCTTAAAATGCAGGTTACAACGTGATAGTGGAGTAAAGTTTTGAAGTATCCTCGCCTGAACGTGTCCGCCATATCCGTCGTATTCCTCTGAAAATCCAACAGCAGAAATTTCTACGGAGTCCTTCAACATATCGTCTTGTCTGAGCTCTCTTAAAAACTGTTGAATACCCTCGTTTAGTCTATCCATTCGGGTTTTTCCGTTTTCCTTAAACTGCGACATTTTCATTGACGCGCTTTGGTCGATAACCAGACAAATGGGCAATAGTTTAGTTTTTGAACTTCTGTGTTGCTGATCAATTTCTATGTATTTTCTATATGCTCTCTCTGACATAACTACTCCTTACACATTCTTTACTATTACCTTATCGAAGAAAATTCCATGCCTTTTACAGCCTTTTTTCCAGTTTTTAGTCCAGCTTGCTTCTTGCGCTTTATTTACCCTTATAATAGGCGTCTTTGCATCCTTAAACACGTATTCACCCACTTGGACCAAAGTTTTTGGAACAAGTATTTCAATCTTGAACATATTTGTTCCCTCAAACGCGTACGAGCCAAGCGCTTTTAAGGAAGTGGGAAGCTCTATCTTAATAAGCGAAGCACACAAAGCAAACGCCCTGTCGGGAATAACTTCCAGCTGTTTATTTAACGTTATCTCTTCCAGTCCGGAATTTGCAAAAGCAGACTCTCCCAGCGAGGTCAGTTTGTTAAGATTAGCTTTCTTTATCCTCAAACATCCTTCAAACGCCCTCTCGCCTATTTTTGTAATATTGTCAAACGCAATATTTGTCAGGCTTGTACATCCGCTAAAGCATTTTGAGGGGATAGACGTTACGTTGTTCAGTGTTTTTACGCTGACAAGCTCTTTGCTTCCCTCAAACATACTTGAGTACAATTCTCCGCCCAGTATTGTTACTTCTCTAAGTTTTTGAGTAGAAATACCTATTCCGCTAAGATAATTTTCGCCCATAACAACTATCGCTAAATTGCCTATTTTGTTACAACCGTAAAAAGCATTCTTTCCGATGTTAATACATTTTTCCGTCAATACCACGTCCCTGATATCCGTGCCGGCAAAAGCCTCTTGTCCTATGCTCTCCACCTCGCTAAAATCAAAGTTTTGCAACAATGCGCAGTTTTTAAAAGCGCAATCTTCAACGCTTATGATTTTACCTAAGCCCGATATTGTAGAAAGCTTACTCATTCCGCTAAAACAGCCCTTAGCAATAGTCGTGTCTTCATAGTTCAAACTAAGGTCAACAACGCTCCTAAATCCGCTGAACGCGTCCTCTACAAGCTTACCTGTTGCAACGCTTATCTTTTCCACTTTGCTATTATTATCGCCAAGCAAATAACTCAACGGCTTTGGATTGTCTATACTCTCGCCAACAAATGGAAGGGATAATTCTTTCAAGCCCACACACTTACTAAACGCGTTTTCGCCTATACGTATTGCGTTTTTCAGGTCAACTTTTCTTATATTGCTACATCCGCTAAATGCTTCGATTCCCACGTTTTGCATATTTTCAAAGTCAAAGCAGTCAAGTTCCTTACAGTCCTTAAATGCTCTGTCTTCCACGTTTTTAGCGTTTGGTATAGTAAGTTCACTCAAATTTACAAGCCCTGCAAAACAGCTATCAGGCACACTTTCAAGCTCACCCGAAAACTCTATTGCTTTAAGCGAAGAATATCCGCTAAACGCGCTACTAACAAGCTGTCCGCCTTTTATAACAAGCTTTTCTATATTGCTATTGTCGCCAAGCAAATAACTCAACGGCTTTGGATTGTCTATACTCTCGCCAATAAAGGGAAGGGATAATTTTTTCAAGCCCGCGCACTTACTAAACGCGTTTGTGCCTATTTGTTGAAGATTACTAAAGCTCAAACTTGTTATTTTCTCACAGCCACAAAAAGCGCTCTCGCCTATTTCAATCACAAGTCCTATATTTACTACGTCGGTAAGATTGGACAAACCGTAAAAACACTTGTCGGGAATACCGGCAACAGGACAACCAAACCTAATAGTTTTAAGCAAGCTGGCAAACTCAAACATGCCTAAAGCAAGCTTATCGGACTTTGTAATTACAATATTACGCAAAGCGCAATTATCGGAAGATGCAAACAAGTAGGATATATCTTTGATTTCCTGTTCGTTTCTTCCTACAAATGGCAACGTCAGATTTTTAAGACTGTCGCATCTTTCAAAAATCCGCTCGCCGATTTCGCTTACGCTATCGGGAATTACCATGCTCGAAATACAGCTACATCCACCAAACGCTTCTCTTCCTATCTTGCTACAACCGTCCGCAAGTTCAATATCCTTTAGCCAATAACAATTACTAAAATATCCGTCGGAAATATCGCCCGTAACGTGAACGTTTTCGCCCACTCTGCCCACAGCCTGCTCGTAGCTTAGCCCATTATCTCGCTCAAACGCGGTAACAGGCTTGGTTATTTGTACAAGGTTTTCACAGCCTGCAAAACAGCCAAGTCCGATTTTACTACAATCGCTACTTAGCGCAACGCTACTTAGCGATAAACAGTTATAAAAACACATATCGCCAAAGTTTATTACGTTTTCTATTCCTTCTATCTCTCTCAAATTTTCACAGCACGAAAACGCCATGTCGTCCACGGTTTGCGCGCGCTGTAAAACTACGCTTTCAAGACTGTATTGCTTATAAAAATATTTATACGGAACGCTATCGCTACAATAAACTATTTGCTTTAATCTATCGTAGCCAAACACCTCGCTAAGCGTTGCGTTATTAAGCTTACCTACCTTTATTCTACTTAGCTTCTTACACGCTTCAAGCGCGGTTGTATCCACGCAAAGCCCGTCGAAAGCGCTCTCAAAATACTCGAGGTTTTCACACTTTTCAAAAGCGTTTGCACAAACGTTTCTAACGTTATTTTGTACAAAAATCTCGGTAACGTTCGCGTCAAAACAGTAAATCAGCTCGCTATCTCCATACAAATATCCGTCCGCGATAACGTAGGGCAAAGAGTCAAGAATTTCAATCTCGCCAATATTACAAGAGGTAAAGGCGTTGGGCTGAATACTGCGCACGTTCTTTAGCGTAAGCTTATCGACAGTTAGTCTGTCAAAAGCGTAAGCTTGGATATTATCTACGCTATTTATTGTAAGCGCGCCAATATGCGAACAATCGAACACGTTGCTTGTAAGCGTTGCTAAGCCAATCTCGACTTCCTTATAATCCACGCCCTGCATACAACTACAAAGCGAACCGATATTTATTTTATCTATTATAGCATTCTTAAACGCGTCTTTATAATTTTGACGCCAGTACGAAACAGATAAAAGTCCGACGTTCTCTACGCTTTCAAAACTCAGATTGCTAAAACTCAGTCTGTCGCTAAGCTTCAAGCTGTTGATCTGCTTTGCTTGCACGGCATTGTCTTTCAGTACCAAACCGCCTTTAAGCTCCAAACTGTCTATCGCTCCTTGCATAATAGCGAAAGAATGTAACACTTTTAATCCATCAGAATAATTTTCGTAATCGTCTTGTTTTGACAAATAATATAACTGGGTTGCATCTTTAGACACAACCGAATTGTTAATTACTGCAAAATTAGCACATTCTTCGTGTATATTTATAGTTATTTCATTCGTCAAATTCATAAAAGACTTTGCCGAAAAGCTTTTCAAATGCTTGCCAAAATTGATAGAAGTAAGATTCATTTTGTCGTCAAGATCCAAATAATCAAACGCAATCAAATACGGCAAATTCAAATTATTTACGTAATCAACACCAGACATAGCGTAAGAAGGTAATTGAGTCGTAAGCAAAGTCAAATTATCTATCCTGAAGGTGTCGTTTATATAAAAATTTCCGTCCGTTTCTAAAAATAAATAATCTATTCCGTTATACTTACCGTCGCTTATCAGCAAGTCGCACGAAGGCAACGTAAGCTCTTTTACGTCAAAACAGTTACAAAGCGCGCCCATACCCAGCTGTTTACGAACGTTAGAAAAATTCGCATTCTGCACTTTTGTATTAGCAAAAGCTCTGTCCCCAACGCTTGTCATTTTGGAAAAATCTATCAGACTTTCCACGCTGTAACAGCTTTCGAACGCCGAATTTCCCACTTGCAAACTCTCGTACGTTACGTCCAAATTTTCCAGCTTTTCGCACTTACAGAACGCTTGATCTTCAATATTTTCCACGCTTCCGTTAATCTTAATAGCCTCGACGTTTTCACACTCGCAAAACGCTCCGCTAGGAATAACGCCATCCGCCTTACATTCGATATATCTAACGTTGCCATACCCCCTGAACGCGTCTTGTATCGCATTGTCGCCCACTATCAAATAGTCTATACTGATCCTCGAAAACAAATCTACGCTTTTTTCGAAAATCTGATATACACTTAAGTTTGGTTTAATATTTTGTAGCGACGAAATTTTTAACATTCTTATATTTTTTACGCCGTGGAAAGCTCCTACGTAAACTTCACAATCGGCAAATTCGAGGTTGATTTTATCAACAAAAATAGAGTTACCAAACGCAAAACAATCGATTTTTACGAATTTTCTCTTAAAATTAAAGCTTCTCAGATCCGTTCTTGACAAGCAAAACGCGCCAAACGTCGAAACGGTATCCAAAAACGCAAAATTATCAAGTTTTTTGCATGCGTAAAAAGAGTAATTACCAATGGCATCACCCAAGTATTTTATATTAAGTTCAGATAAATTTACACAGTTACAAAACGCTCTGTCAAAAATATGCGTAATTTCACTATCAAAAGTTACTTGCGCTAAACTTTCGCAGTTTTCAAAACACGATATGGGCACAACCGCTCCGCTTTTGACGCTAATTTGTTCAACGTTCTTACAATCCTTAAATTCTTCGTCGCCTACTAATACAAGGCTAACCTTTTTAAGGGCAAAGTGATGTTCGTTAAACGCCTCGACGCTACGCTCAAACAATTCGTACGGACGCACGGCAAGCTCTGCGTTTAGTTCCAGCTCTTCTACGTTTACGCACCCTATAAACGGACTTGCGCCCACGCTTGCGATAGGAGTGTTGATAACCACCTTAGTTACGTTTACGCACCCTATAAACGCGTTTACGTCCAAACTTTCACAATTAGATAGCGTTACGCTGTCCATGCTAGCGCCCCAAAACGCGCTGTTACCAATACTTTTAAGCTGAGAAACAAACTCAAAGTTTGCGATAGATTCGCATCCGGCAAAAGCTCTTGCCCCCACGCTTTCAAGCGAGGAAAAGCGCGCACCCCTGAATTTTTTACAATCAAAAAAGCAATCGTCGCCGATTGAAATCAGGTTATCGCAATTTATTCGCTTTAAGAGCGTACAGCCTCTAAATGCGCCGTCAGGTAAAGACGTAACGTTCTTACTAAGACCTACCGTTTCGATATTTTCACATCCGCTAAACGCATTTTTTTCTATTGTAGTAACGGTGTTTGGGATATACACTAATCTGACGTTCTTATTATCCCTAAAAGCGTCTTTGCCGAGTGCGTTAACAAAGGAAGGAATGATAACGTACGTATTTTTTCCCTTGTATTTTAATAATTTACCGCTGTCTATCTCAAAATCGCCCAGTCTATCTCTATAACGCCCCTGCCCGAAAGTAATTTCGTCGGTAGACATTTTTACGTTATATCCATAGTTATAATCTTCGGGATTTATCCACCTTACGCTGTCTATCCTAAGATTGTTTACGGCGCTGTCTTTTGATGCTATGTACGACAAAATAGCGTACATAAAATACGAGTACGAAAAACACGAAATATTATTTTTATCCAATTTATCCGCAATATTCTCTATTGTTTTCTCCAGAGCGAAAAACTGGTCGTTGTTAGCCAAAGACACGTTATAAGCACTGTATATCTCATAAAAAAGACTAACGTTTCCGCACAAGGGATGAATAATATTTTTGTATTCTTGTAATTGCAAAACATCCGTTTCGGACTGCATAAGTTTTGTATACGCCTTTAATATCTTTTTGTCGCAATCTTTATCTCTAAGATTGACTGCTTTTGCGTCTAAAATTTCTTTAACTGCAAGTAAAAACTCCATAATTCTCTCTTTTTTGTATATTTTAGCGTGTCATCTCTTTAAAACAGTATTTCAATACTTCCAGTCCGTGCACAAGAGCAAACTCATAGCTGGCATATCCTTCGTGCGTGTTTGCGTTTCCTCTATTTAAAACCGCCTTAAATTCTTGCGCCATTGCTCGACTGATAATTTTTTTGTCTTTCAATATTTTAAGACAGTCTGCGGGTCTGGACGGAGCTTCCGTAGTACGATTTTTTTTCTCGTCTACACCAAAAATCTTATTCTTTTCACACAAATTTTTAAGGTAATGCTCGATCGCCATTCTCTCCAAAATTAACGGCACGTACATATCATAATAGCCAAATATCTTTTTTGAATATTTCTCTACCCTATAAGCATTGCGGATAAACATCATAACACGTGTTTTACCCTGCTTTTTATAAAGATTTTCGTCATCTCTATTGAAAAAATCAGACTCGTCTAAATACTTTATGTCCTCTTTTGGGAACATTTCTCGTTTTTCAAGTATATTAAGCTCCCACAAAATCCACTCGACGAATCTTGCGTTATGCTCTATGCCAAACTTAGCCACCTCGCCTGTGGCTAAGTAGTGTCTTGCTCTATTACATGCCAGCTCATACTCATTCCACTTTGAGTCAGCTCCGTCGCCCAAACGCGCCTTCATCTTTTGTTTGATTTCCTCATAATCATTAGGAACGCTTCCGATTACGTGCTTTAGGATCTGGTTGCACAAATCACTTGTTTTACCTACGGAGTCTTTTTTGTCTTTTGGAGAAGTAGAAAAGTACAGCCTCATTATTTCGTTAGCCGTATCAGCAATTTGACGCGCAGTACTTCTCGGATCCTGTGATGAAAAATAAACCATACTCTACTCCCTATTTTACAAAAATGTCATCTTCAGGTCTTAACATTGTATTGGGCGCAGATCTTGGAATGTTAAAAGCAGTATATCCTTGCTCGTCGCCCGCATTACGGCTGTTTTGCGAAACCATAGTAGACGTCCACTTAAGGAAATATCTGATATCCGCAGTACTGTTTGCTTCCAAAACAAGCTGTCTGTCCGTTGTAAACTTTTCCAACATCTTTACATCAGCGTCGGGTTTGATAGCGATAGCAATCTTGGTCGCGTGTTTACCCCAAGGCAAGTTAAGCAATTTTTCAAGATTTGGCTCCCACGTATCGTTGGGCATACCGTCGGAAAGCAACACGATAATAGGCTTAAATCCACGTGTAGGCATTTTTGACGTGTCGAGCGCCATACAAAGATTATTAAGAGCCATTCCCAAAGGAGTACTTCCATTTACGTCGTTTATATCCTGATACTGAAAATCCTCGATAGCCGTTCTGTCAGTGTGCCATTTTGCAGTACCGTCGCCAAACGTCATAACTCTTACGTTTACCTGCGCTTGCGGATTTTTGCGTGCTTCTTCTTTGAGCATATAATTAAGCTCGCTCATAGCATTGTTTACCGACTGAATTTTTGTTCCGTACATGGACCCGGACGTATCGATAACGTAAAATATATCCAAAGGTCTTTTTGCTGTTCTCGCGCTTCTTCCCATTTCTCTAATGTTCATAATCTTCTTACTCCTTTGTTTTAGTCAAACTCAATTTGTTTTTGCTTATTTTAAGCGAATATTCGCTATTTATTTTTATGCTACCATCAAAACTGAACGGCGAACCGATCATTCCCATCATCATCGTCAATCTTTGATAGTTTTCTTTGCTCACTCTTTCAAACTCAATCTTATTGTCGTCTACGGACTTTACTATACCGTAAATCTCTTCTTTTTCGTACACGTCCAGCGTTCTGTCCTTCAGCCCTACGTTTGTCTGACCAAATTTAATCAGCATAAGCGGATTTTCGCTCAGGTATGCGTCCAGCTTTTCGTTATACTCTTTTAACATTTTTTCGTTCAACTCTTGCTCGATTTTATCAAAGCCTTTGGTAAAATACGATTGTATAAAGTTTGCAAACTTGCTCGTCTTTTTCTTTGCGTCAATCAAACTCAGGTAATCTTGCTTCTTAAAACTTTCCGTAAACAGTTTTTTGGAAATCTCGTTAAACTTAGGAAGTCCGTTAACCTTTTCAACCTTTTCCGCTTCCGGAAAGTTGAATTTGTAAGGCTCGAACTTGGGTTTATACAACTTTTCCAGCTCGCTTTCTCTTTCCTTAAGTTCCTCGTCCTCTTCCTCTTTTTCCGCACTTTCCTCGCACTCGTTGCCGGGAATACCGTAAAAAGCGTCGTAGGTTGCATCTGAAACGTTAGAAGCAATAAAACCGATTGTACAATCATCACCGCTGGAGCTAGAGCAGTTACGAAGCAAATGCGGAAGATCGGCTATAAGGGTTTGAGGCTCTTGCACAACGTTTTCGTAAAGCCCTTTGGCTATTTTTTCTATTTCCTCTCTATCTCCCACGCCGTTTAGTACACCGTCCGAGCTGAGCATTACCATCCTAAGGTCAGAGAAAACGTATTTTTCTTTGAAATACGCAGTCGCGTTGCCTTGACAAAGCGAATACGTTACGCTTCCTACAAGCTCTTCGTCCTCGTTAAAGGGGAACCAAGCCTTATCAGACGAATCTACTACAACAATATCGCCGTCCCCTATCTGAATAAAGAAATAGTGATCTTTGTACACGCCTACGCACAATAGGGTTGCTCCGTACAAATTTCTCGGGTTACGCTTCACAGCGTTAACGTCGCGTTCCAACAAATCGTTATTAATCAATAAAAGCGCATCGTCTGAAACTTTTGCATATCCCGAAAACAATCTTTCTTTCGTAAGAGCGGGATTTGTAATAGAAGTTATTTGTGTCAAAGTTGCGCTGATAACAGTGCAAGGCTTTTCCTCTAAGTCTTTATCAACTTGTCTTTTCCACTTGTCCCAAATATTTTCCTTGACCTTTGCAAACTCCTCTTCCAGTTTAGTAACAAGGTTTTGTCTAATGGATTTTAAGCTGTCTACGTCTTCTAACTCGCCTCTATCTTGCTCAACCAATTGATTTATGGAGCTTATTCTATCCAACACTTCTTTGTGGCTTAGAATAAAATCTTCCATTTCCCTTTTTGCCACAACGGTAGCAATTTTTGCGCCCAGAGCCGACCTGGCATACGGAGCGCCACCATGTCCGTCCGCTATTGCCAAAACCGGAACTTCGTCGTCAAAATTTACTTCCTGATAAGAATTAGCGTCTTGACAAACTTGTCCCCTTTTATAATGATCGTCGCCTCTTACCGATGCGCCGTATAATATTTTTTTCATTCACTATCTCCTAAAATCTTATTTTGCACCTATATTGCTTGTCGTCGTTATCATAAATATAAAACTCACCGTTCTGACTAAATACTATGCTTTGATTTTTACCAATCGATCCTCCCCTATACAGCTCAACTCCCGATACGTTTTCTATTTTTACCTTGCCTCCCTCATAAGTGACTGTAAATAAAACGCTGGGGAAATTGCCGCTAAAGTAAGGAAAATACCTTAAAAGCATATCGGTTTTAGAAGAAATTGCAACACGTTGCACCTCTTTACGGCGCCCGCCTTCGTTTGCATACACTTTTATAACGGGCGTGTTTCCCTCGTGGATAATAGTTTTTTCCTCGTGCCTGTTCACGTTATTGTTCCAACGCGCGGGCGAAAACGCCTCTTTCCATATTGAATCAGGTACTCTGTTTCTTGGCTCTTTAATACCGCCAACAAACGTCTTTATAAACAAATCACGAATTGAGTCAGGACACGCTTTCCATCTGCTTTTTACTTCATCTATATGATTTTTGTAATCTGTACAATAATATTGCTTATCCGGCTCGGGAACGTTGTTGCAATAAATATATCTATCAAGGTTATATTTATCCGCAAAAATAAACTGCGCATTATCAGGTCCATACATTTGCAAGTCATGGTCAGGCTTATATTCGGGTATTTCAAAAACTCTAGCGCCCTCCAGCGGATGCTCGAAAAACAATATCATAAACATTAATACCGCAAGAGAATGTAAATCAGTATATCTGTTTGGAGCATTATTCTTTTCGTCAAAAACCAATTCGGGCGCAAGAAATTTGTGCGTTCCGGTTACAAATGATTTTCCGCCGTTTGGAGTAACGTTGTCGTTATCGAATATCACAACGTCGCCGTTGTCAGTATCAAACGCTACGTTTCCGTAAGATATATCCTTATAACTGTAACCACTAGCGTGCAACTGACGAAAAGCTTCGCTTAGATTAGCGCATACTTTAAGCAAAATCTCATTGCTTGGCTTCCCTTCGCCATTAAGAAAATCGCTGACAAAACAGTATTTTTCAGGAATCAACTCCATTACGTATCCAAATTGATTATTGTGCTCTACCAAATAAAGTGGCCACACGTAAGAGCGGGAATTAACAGGATTGTTTTTAAGTAGCTCTATAAGAGCGCTAAGGCTTTCTTTAAACTGAGCTTTGCAGTTTTTAGGATGATAGTATTTTAACGCGTAATCTTTACCGCCTAAACTTACGCGATATACCTCGCCCTGTCCTCCTCTGCCGATAAACTCTTTAACTGTAATTATACCGCCGGCGCAGTTTAGCGTCGTGCCTTTTTGCAATTGACAGAAATCTGATTGCATACATTTTCTCCTATGTTAGCTAAATAGCTGTATTTGTATATATTATATCACAAGCGCACACACTAGTCAATATATAAGTAATAAATATATTATTATTAACAATACCCCTCCCCGAAAAATCAAGCATTTTCGCGCAATTTATATGCTTTTATAAATGTTTTTTATAAAACGTAAATGCTCTTAATTTTTCTGAGGGGATAGGGTAAAATCAGCCACAAATAGAGCGTAAACTACTAGGATTATTTGGCTTCGGTTTGCTTCTTTTTTGGCTCTTCCATAGCCTTTTTCAACGAAGCTTCCTCAAGCGCCTTTTCATACTCGTAGTCATCGGACTGAATAGAGAAAGACTGCTCGAAAACCTTGTCCATTCTGGCTGTGTTTGCATCAACCTCATTCTCTGTATCGACGATAAACTCGGAATTTGCTTCAAACTCCTCATAGTCAACCATACCGGTAGATTGGAAGATATTCTCGGACACCTCTCTTGCTTTGCGAACCTCTTCTGCCAAAGCAACGTTGTTTTGGTTTTTAAGCAAAGTATTGTAATTCTTCTCCAAAACAGCAATTCTGCTAAGCGCGATTTTGCGATCGCTGTTGAGCTTAGACCACAAGTTTTTGTTTACGCCCACAGCGCTATCCATACGCGCGGTAAGCTCGTCAACTTGATTTCTGCACTCGGTAAGCGCGCCCATAATCTTGTAAATTTCGTCCTCGTTTAAGTTTAGACTCTCGCTTATGTCCTGTTCGCCGTTAGAAATGATTTTATCAATATGCGAGCACTTGCTTAAAAGCAAATCTTCGTACACCTTAGACAAGTTGTCTTCCATAGTGCACAAACATCTGTTTATAGCATCCTCTTGCATTTTTGTAAGCTTAACCTTCTTTGCATCCAGCTTTATGATAATACCGTCCAGCTTACTGCCCACCTTAAACAGCTTAAGTTTGTTGACTTTTTCCTGCAAGTTCTCGATGCGCGCGATTACTCTTAAATTTACTTTCTTTCTATTAAAAAATCCAAACATATTCATTATCCTCCTAGATATTTGCCTTTTCCGCTTCCAAGCTCAAATTATCAATCGTAATTCCGTATTCGTACATTATAGTTTCGTTGATTTTGCTCATAAGTTCTTCCTCAACGTTCGTAAAATTACACAAAAAGTCGGATACGTTATGCTGTTTTATGTACTTAAGCACCGTTTGCTTAACGCAAAAGCCCATCTTGCTTCTGAGTTTTCCCAAAACGTATCTTGTCGTGTAAATATCGCTCTTTCCGTCCAAAAGTGAGATAAATCTATCCCCTCTTATAACGGAAAACGAAAACCACAAGCGCAAGTTGATTACAGTAGGATCTTCGCCCAATACGCGCTCTTCGGGATACTGGATATTACCTCCCCACGAGCCCTTTTGAGGCATGGCTTTAATAAAGTATATCGAACACGGATTAGAGGTTTTGTGAGGATTGAGAACGTAGTTTTCAATCCTCTTTATCCTCTTTACTCCGTCATTGTCCACAACGATAACCTCGTACTTATCGCTTTTGGGAACGCTGTACTTTTTTGCGTTTATAATACCAATTACCTCTACGAGATTTTGCTCTTGTATCATCAATTCGCTTTCTCTGATTTTTTCCATTAGATCTCCTATTTGTTATTTCAGGTTGTTAGTCATACTCCACTCGGCAAGCTTTTCTATATCGGCAATCTGAACAGACGACTTGATAGTATCCAGCGCCTTGTAAAAATCCGATTGACAGATCAGCTTGACCTTAGTGTCGATGCTTCTTACAATGGACAACTCCTCAACCTTGTCAAGCAAGTTTGTAACGTCTGAACCGTTAAAGCCTTTAGTTTTGTCCACGATCTCCTCTACGTCCACGTCCTCGCCTATCGACACAACGCCTGCCTGATAAATTTTATCTAAGCGCGACTGTATCATATATCTGCGAGCATCCTCGTCGGGAAGACCTACGTATATTCTCGTACCAAATCTACCTGGGCGAATGAACGCCGAATCCATATCCCAAGGCTTGTTGGTTGCGGCGATCAGGTACAAGATGTTTCCCTCTTCCTTACCGTAACTCTCCACACCCTGAAGCTGAGCTAAAAGTTCGCTACGAAGCTGTTTGGAGTATGAACTTTTTGTGTTCTTTTGCGCAATGGAATCCATCTCGTCAAAGTAGATTACAGCACAGGGGAACTTTCTTGCCTGAGCAAACAACGCTCTTACCGCACGCTCGGTGTTTCCTGCGCCTTGATGCAATAAGTCGGAGGGCTTTACCGAGCAGAACTTCGCGCCAATCTCGTTGGCAATAGCTGCTGCTATCATTGTCTTCCCAGTCCCCGGAGGGCCGTAAAGCAACAAGCCTCCACCGTTCTTCTTTTGATAGCCCTCGAATGCTTCGGGGTTAGAAAGTGGCAAAAGCACTTTAACCTTAACCTCTTCCTTTACGCTGTCAAGCCCCGCAACGTCGTCAAACGTTATGCTGGGCAACGAATCCCAGTCGAACTTGAACTCGTCGTCAGCTCCCTTTTGCTTAATAATCTCGTCCTCCGCGCTTGATAAAAGTTCGTTCTTCTTGCTTGCGTTAGTACGGCCAAAAGCGCCTAGAGCGGTAACTGGTTTTTCTTCGGTTGCGCTCTTGTCCACGTTTGATAGGGGTAGATCTTCCAGCTTTATGAGCATCAGATCGTTCTTGCCGGGATTGGATATAGACGCCACGCGTTTGGACTGGTTTGTAACGATTTTCTCGAAAAGGTTTCTCACTTCTCTACCGTTACCAAAATCCTCACGGCGGGAATTGTAGATGTTTGTGATAAGCTTCATGAGCATTTTCTGAGCAGAGGTTTCCACGGTATACTCCTCGTTTTTGCAAAATCCCATAAAGATCTTGTAAAGCTCGTCGGGAGTGTAGTCGTCGAATTTTATAAACGTCTTGAATCTGGACTTAAGACCGGGATTGGAATTAATGAAGTTTTCCATCAACTTCTCATAGCCTGCCGCGATTACCACTAAATTCTCTCTGCTGTCTTCCATAATCTTCAGCAACGTATCGATTGCTTCTTGACCAAAGTCGTTTCCACCCTTGTTTGCAAGAGTGTACGCCTCGTCTACAAACAACACGCCTCCGCGCGCCTTTGCGATTGCGTCCTTAGTCTTGATAGCGGTTTGTCCAACGTAGCCGGCAACAAGGTCAGCCCTGTCCACTTCCACAAAGTTAGTGCTTTGAGTAATGCCCAGCGCGTGGTAAATCTGAGCAATCAATCTTGCAATGGTAGTCTTTCCCGTGCCCGGGTTTCCGGTAAATACCAGGTGGTACGACATAGGAGGAACGCTAAGCCCCGAATCCTTTCTCATTTTGAACACTTTTATCTGCTCAATCCAGTCCTTTACCTGAGTTTTTACGGAAGATAAACCGATAAGCGAATTAAGTTTGTTAAGCGCCTCGTCCAGCGTAATATCATCCATTACGTTAGCTTGAGTTTCAACACTGTTACCTTCGCTAACGCTTTCGCTGTTAGATGCTTGCGCCTGCTTGTTTTGAGCAATCTTCTGAGCAAGCTCGGCTAGGTCCGAAGCGCGCTTGAGTCTTTGACTTCTGAGCTTGCCCTCAGAAAGCTTTGCAAGCTTGAGTAAAGCCTCTGCCGACAATAGAATATTACGCTGAGCGGAAGCAAAGTTCTTCTTTTGAAGCTCCGTCATTCCCTTCTCGTAATAAATATTGAACGCGTCGTATAGTAATCTCGTATTTTCCATATCATTAACTCCTTAATATTAGTCTTAGACCTGAAGTCTTGCCTGAATATCGTTGATCTTCTTGTCTATTTCCTGGTCAATTTCATTCTCGGCTTCAACCGCTCCGTTATTGATAAGCGAATCGATCTCTTCCTCGGAAATGTTAGAATCCAGCCCGTCGAAGCCCTGAATACTTTCGGTTGCCGTTTCTAAGAATGCGTCAAGCGCCTGGTACTGACCTGCGTTGTTGGCTAACGCTTTTTCGTACGCCGACTGAGCTTTTACCATATCGAAGCTGGATGTGATATCCTTCATTTGCTCGGAAATAGTGTTCATACCGCCCACAAAATCCCCGATAATCTTGTTAAGATCGTTTAGTTGCATGGATATCTCGAAATTTGCGATCATAGTGTCTACAACCTTTTGCTTGCTTAAGCACATCTTTAAGCCGGTCTTTGCAAGAGCGCACGTTTGTCCGTCGCCCACCAAAGTTGCCTTTCTTGCCTTTTCGATGTACTCTTTCTTCATTCGTTCAAGCTTTGTGGATTGAGTCTTCATTGCCGACAAAGTCTTCTTGATATTTATCTTTGCCTGAAGCTCTTTCTCCAGCTTTTCAGCCTGCTCTTTCTCTAAACGAACTCTCTTCTTCTCTTCTTTTCTTTTCTTGATTCCAAAAATATCCATTTTCTTAACCTCTCTTTAATTTTTTTGTAAAATAACCAACCACTTTTGGAGCAACGTTGAGATAAGTCAACGCGCAACCTATTGCTACTAAACTTATACTAACTATTAAATTGTAAATTTTTTTGAGCATAAACTTCTCCATAAAATTTTTTTGCAAACGACCTCATTCTCTTAGCATCAAAAGCAAGCGCGGTGTCTTTTACGAGAAAATTATAACATATACCAAACTATTTGTATATATACTTAAAAATATTTATTATGTTCCTATTTCAAGGCTATTTTATAGATTTTTGCCACATATAGTTCCTGCTCAATACATATCTGTGGCGAAAATATTTATAATAAAATAATGTCGTTCCTAACTAAGATTAGATACGACGTTACAAAAAAAGACAACCGCCTTTAACGATTGCCTTGCTTTGCTATTTTATTGTTTGACTTAACTGAATTTAAGCGTACTATTTAAGAAAAATTACTCCTTTTCGTATACGCTCAGAGCTTGTTTATAGTTATTTATAAACTCCTCTCTTAAATCTTGTGGCTCTAAAATTTCCACTCCGGATGCGAACTTGAAAAAGTAAGCTTTTGCCTGAAACGGCGTACACTCAAACTCGTAAACGTTATTTTCCTTATCAATCTCTTTATAGACGTGCGGACGTAAATACACGTGACGCTTAAAACTCCAAAGCCCGTCTTTGTTAAATCTAACTTTTATCGTTTTGATATCGCCTACCATAAATTGAGGTTTTTTCGTAATTATTTCCGCATCGATTTCATCTTTTTGCTTTTTGGATAAAAAACCGCTTTTAGAACTCATTTTTTTAATGCGAGCAATACGTGAAATTCTAAAGCTTGCAACTTTGATTTCCTTCTTTCCACCTATCTCTTCGGATAAGCCTACAAGATAGTTAAAGTTTTTTGTGTCGTCTTGCAAAATTTTGTACGGTGTAACGTAAAAACTTTTAGATTCTTTTGTAGTTATCTTTAACTGCTTGACTTCGCTTATTGCCAAAAGTATCTCGTCCATGACCTGTTTGAAAAAGATTTGCTCTCTTTCAAAAACAGGCTTTTCGCAATACTCTTCAATAAGCGCCTTTAAGTACAAACCTCGCTTTGTTCTACCGTAAGCGTTAGCCGTTTCGTCGTCGATATCGTCGCACAAAATCCTGATATTATCTAGGTTTATTCTAAATTTTTCACCCGATCCTTTGGGGTAACTTATAGCCGTTTCTACAAGCTTTTTTTTATAAACGTCTAAATACTTATCGATAAAGACTTTTTTATCAGCCTCCGTATATTCGCCAAAGTTCTTATCTGAAAAGATTTTTTCCAAAGACACGCGTTTATTTTCCACTCTTAGCGAAATGGTCGCGTTAGCAATTTCCCAAAAGTTATTTATTATAGTATTAAAAAATCCGGACCTTGACTCTTCTTCATAAGAATAATAAAAAGTCTTTATATCGTTATCAACAACAACTCCCGCGGGCTGAGATAAATTCAAATGCTGTTTAAGATTCTCTTCTATTACCTCCGCGCCCTCATAAAGCTCGTCGTCGTTTTCTTTCGCGCTAAGTAAAAATCCCATAACTTAATCCTCCATAATAACCATAATGCGCACTATACGTCATTGCGTTATACTCTATGCAAACAGTATAACACACAAAAATAAAGCTGTCAACACCAAACCGCAAAAAAGTTGTTAAAAAGCGCAGTTTTAGCAACTTTTAATCAAGCATATATTACGCGCCGCCAGCTTTGCGTTTCTCAAAGTTTTAGCAACGCCCATAAACCCGGACGGATGCACGAAAGACAGGTAACGGTTGGGAACGATTTTCAGTACGTTGCTATTCACGCTGGTTACGTTAAACCCTCCGCGCAAGTTTTTGCTGATGACGATTTTGACGTTACAGCCTTCCTGCTTTACAAAATCACGCCAGGGAATATTCTCTTTAAGAACAGCAATACCTTGCTTGCTGTGCTTTATGGCGCTATCGAAAATCTTGCGTTCTTTATCGGGCATTTCCACCTCTTCGAACAATTTTCTCAGCATATTGTCAAACACTAACGTTGCGTATTGTACCGCTTTGTCAAATTGCTCGTCCTGAATTTTATCATTGTCCTTAAGCTCGTACCAGCTGGCGTTAAACCTCTTTATCGCGTAGTTTTCATAAAAACCCTCTACGTTTTCGTATCCGCAATTATCTCCCTGATCAATTTTAGATACAACGTCTTCTCTGAACTTCCAAAACGCCTCTTTTTCTTTCTTAAAGCCACGCTTTTTAAGAAGAAGTAGCCCATAATCTTCCCATAACAAGCCAAACGCGCTGTACGGAAATCCGTACTTGTTCATTTTGCGGTCTTGCTGGTGATGATCGTACCTACCTAAACCAACGTCGTACACTATATTGCTTTCATTTGATGCAATACTTTCGTCTATGAAATTTACCCTATGAATTTTCATAGACGGATTTAGCGATAGCAACAAAACTGTTGCCATCACGTCGTCCGCATGAAAACACCCATCGTGCGTGTATCCGTCGCTAATACTATTAATATCTACGATTTTCATTTTTCACTCCCCATTTTACCTTCTATTATTTTCACTATTTCGTGGCGAGAAAGCTCCTTCTTTTCGACAAGGTTTACCGCAAGCTCTTCGATTACGTCCTTATGTAACGAAAGAACCTTTTCCACCTCATCACTCGCCCTTTGCAAAATCTCTAACATCTTTTTAGCTCTACTGTCCGTCAAAAACGTAGCGTATCTATGATCGCCGTACGCGTCGTTATTGACAACAACGTGCGAGCCGTACTCTAAGCCGTAAAATCCCTCGTTACACATCTTTGATGCAATTGACCACGCTTTATTGATATCCGATTCGTTTCCGCTAATCATGGTATTTGCCATAACTTTAACGGATATCATACCTGCAAGACCAATCTTGATTGTTTGCAAATAAAAATCCACGGATTTAACAATATCATCGTCGCCGTTAAGCTTTGTTTTACCTGAAGCTTGTCCCTGCGGAATTATGGATACGTAATGCACGTTATCGGGCTGTAACAAATACCCCATCAAAGCATGCCCAACCTCGTGATAAGCAACCAGCTTTTGCTGTTCGTTGGATTTTACTACGTCTTTGGGAATGTCGCTCAGCACTATTCTATTCAGCGCCGACGTGAAATAGTAAAGCTTCAAAGACGTATCGCCATTCTTTACCAAAGCGATTTTAGCTTCGTTGACCATGCACTCGATCTCGGCGCAAGATCTGCCTGCCGTCATTTTCACCAAGTCCTCAATCAAAACGTTTTCGTCAAGCTTGGTGTCTTTGATAAAGTGTTTGATAATAGCTTCTCTGTCGTTTGCTTCGGGCTTGTGGAACATAACGTGTCTGTCAAACCTTCCGCTACGTAGCATAACGTCGTCGAAATAATCTTTCCTGTTTCCCGTCGCAATAACAATAATTCCGTCATGCTTTTTAATCTCGTCCAGCTCGTGAAGTAAAATCTTTTGAGTTTTGAGATTGTCGGAAATCTCGTATACGTACTTCTTAAAACCTGCAAACTTATCCATTTCGTCAATGAAAACAATGCATTTTCCCAATTTCTTAGCTTCGGCAAAACCGTTCACTACGTCCTCGTCAATAGATACTTTTCGTCTTATTGCGTCAGACGTGCTTATCTCTATAATAGGATAGTTTACGTATGCGGAAATATCCTTAACTAACTGCGTTTTTCCCATACCCGGCTCGCCGTAGAAAAACCAGCCTCTAGGACAGCGCGCGCCCACTTTATAATACTCGTCGCGTCTTTGAATGATATCTACAATCTGAGCGCCTTCCTCGCGAATCTTTTCGTAACCTGCAATGTTTGGAAACATATTATCTTGAATGGTTTTTGTGTTCTCTGTCATATATAAACCTCCTAGCTGTTGTAAATCTTTTTCTTTTTGGTCTTAGAATTGAAAGTCATAAGAGGAAACAGTTGTATGCCTCTCATTTTTTCTACGTTTCTTATAGCGAACAAAAGGCTTTCTTCCATAGGTAAATCCCTGCTCTCTTCCAGCCCTCCGTACACGTAATCTGTATACCATAAAGATGCAAAGTTATCAATTTCGGTAACCGTAAAATCATAGCAAACCTGAAACAGCCTGTCGTCTTTCAGAATTAAAATCTGGTTATTCCATCTTTTTCCCTCTAAAATAAACCCGTACGCGTCTAAAATTTCTTTCATTTTAGGAAGAACGTTCTTCATAATGCTATTTGCATCAGTAACACCCTTAAAGATATAATCGTTGTGTCTTAAAAGTTCGATAGAAAAATCAATGCTGTTACCAAACACGTAGCAATTCTTTACGCCTTTTACCTTCCAAAACGCAAGATTTTCCAACAAAGCTTTGTCTTTTTCGGTCATGTCTACAAACTCATCCATAGACGTTATGCCGATTATAAAATTATTATCTCGTTTAATTGCCGTTACCATTAGTTTTTACCTCCCACAATTTTATACTGTTTGTCTTTTGTATCAATCAACACAAACGGAGCGCCCACTTCCGTATGGTTTGAAGAAGCAACGTTAAGCGCTCTGACTATTCTTTCGTTCACGTCGTCCGTAGGCTTCGTGTTGGCAATAGTAGCTTGAACAAAAGCCGACGCGGGACCGATAGCCTGATAGTCCTCGTACCTGATTATCATAAAACTTTTAGATAGTTCATAAAGAACACCGTTGTGCGCAAGTAAGAGTTCCACTTTCATTTGAGGGTATTCATCCTCTTTTTGATCCAATAAATCCTCGTCGTTAAGTATCCCCAACATTGAGGGAATGATTTCCTTTACTATGTGCTTTCTGGTAAGTTCACCCTTTTTGTCGAGGGTGAAAATCTCGGGATATGCAAACAAAGTTTGTCTTGTTAATGCATCTCCAATAATACCCACTAGCATTCCGTTTTCCATCTTCTGGATCTTAAAATTACTCTCGCAAGCATCGGTTTCAATTCGATCGTAATAAATCTCTTTGGCGGTAGTTCCCATATATACGGTGCCGTCCTTTTTATACGCTATCAATATACTCATATATATCTCCTTTACATTCCGTCGTTACTACGCTCCAACTTGTCTTCACAATTGCTAATCTCGCTCAAAATTACATTGGAGTTTGCAATTACTTCAAACTTCTTGCTTTTAGTGTCAGTTATAACGCACGGATAAAAATTCGCCCTGTACTTCTTACTAACAAAATCCAAAGCCTTGCAAATTCGCTCCCGGGGACTTAATCCCTCGGTTGCGTCCAAAACTGAAATCAAAACTTCCTCATAATTCCAGCTCACGCAAGCAAAACTTTCTTTTTCTAATAACGTCAAGTGGCTACCAATCTCGAAAATCCTATCCGGAGTGCAGATTATCATAGCGTTATTCAAACCTTTCTTTTCAGTATACGGCTTGTTGTTGTCCGCCATTTTCTTCTTCATATAAGGGATAACTTCGCGCAGTATGTATTTAGGCGTGATATCTCCACTGAGAAATTCGTCGTCATAAATGAACATATCCGTCCTGCATCCTGGTTTTACAAATCCGAAAACAGTACCGTTATCTAAAACGCGCATGGCTACGTTCTCTTTATCAACGCTGTCTTTTTCTTCCATTTTCTCCAGAATATCGTTGTTAGAATAAGCCACAACTACTCTGTCTTTATCTTTAATTGCAATAATCAATAGTTTTTACCTCCCATATCAACAATTTCATACTCTAGCTTTTTTGTGTCAATAAGGACGAAAGGTCCACTCACAGATTCGGTACGCTTAGCGCTTGAAGAAAGAGCTTGTAAGATGCGATCTTTAACGTTACCTTCGCTCGAAAGCGCGTAGTAAGTATACTCCATTCCCGATCCGTGAATAGCAATCGTGTTTTGCTTTAAGACGGATAAGTCCATACAAATTTTGTACAGACTGTCCTTGTGCGCAAGCAATATGCTCACGTCTATCTTTCCGGTTTCCTCATTGCCGATTTTATTCATTTCGGCAACAAGCTTTGGAATAATATTGTTGACAATATGACGCTTAGTCAAATTCCCATTCTCATCCAACGTAAATACGTTTTCTAACGAACATATAGTATGTTTAGAACCAACATTACCGCAAAAGCTTGCAAGTATGCCGTTTTCCAGACGAAAAATCTTAAAACCACACTCGTTTAGAAAATACTCTTTATAAGAACCTGCACTAGTTTGGGAATCCGCTCCCATATAAACTACTCCGTTTTCTTTTACTGCTACTACTACACTCATTTGCGTTACCTCCGTTTAGTATTTACGTTTGTAATTAGTCGAACGGCTTGACTTATTACTATCATAATATCTATTGTTTTTATTCTCAAAAGCCTTCTTGCCCTTGTAAACAAGCTTGCCAGCGGTAATAAAGTTGTCGTCAACCCAGTCTTTTGCAATCATAAGATCATTCATAAGCGAACGGCTGGGTTCGGGGATATCTCTCCACTTTTTTCTATCGTGAGAAAGACGTCCTCTGTAATTTCGGATATTTTTCAATTTGTTGATAAGATCATAGTTGTAATGGGACACTTCTAAACCTTTAATAAGATAAGTTATGCCCTTATAGCCTTCTCTGACGTTTCGCGCAAGTCTACTGTCAAGCTCTCTGAACTCGTCATAGAACTCCACCTGTTTCTTAAGCTTTCTATCATTTGCCTGAATTATTTCAATTTGCTTATTAGCTCTGCTTCTTCCTGCGCAACTGCTGACAATACCACCTATTAACATTCCGCCTAAAATAGCTCCTAACATCTAAATACCCTCCTCAAACTTTTGACTGCCATTAGTATACACTAAACAACTACTACTGTCTACAACTATTATTTTTTTGTTTTTGTTGATATTTTGCATTAAAACTATCCTTTTTTTAATTAAATTGTGTTCCGCTTAAAAGAACACTTTATAGAAAAAGCCACGCATAAACAGCATGGCTTTTTCTAAGCACAAGACTTTCAGACGCGCAAGAGCTGACCGAACGGCGGTTGTACGTCGGTATTTATCACCCACAACACGGGAATACCCATAGTTTCCTTTACGTCGGGAAACTCAGCATATCCGTCGGTAAGAATTACCACCGCTTGGGGCATATTGTCTTGCATTTTATCTTTAATATATTTGAATATAACGCTAAAGTCAGTGCCTCCTCCGCCCTTGGGGCGAATGAGTTTGAAGTTTTCGACCGAATCAAAAGACTTGGGCGGAACAACCACGGCATCGAAAAAGCCCAACCAACCGCTAAGCTTACCGTTGAACTGCTCGATAGCGCCATGTATCTCAGAATACATTTCAGTTATCATTCTCTCACTCATAGACCCGGACGTATCTACCATAAAGAGTATATTCTTGACAGTTACTTCCACGTCGTTGAAGTCGGGCAAGAAAAAGTCGCCCTCAAACCTTCTGTCGGGAGGAGAAAAAGAGTAATCGTTTACTTCTTCGTGGATAAAGTTGGTTAAAACGGATCGCCAATCGAGCTTAGGGTGTTTTAGCGCCTCTAGTTTACGCTCAATCTCTCCGGGTAACTTACCCTGGCTTTGACTTGCAAGGTTTGCAGCCTCTTCAATAAACCTGTCCCACTCTTCCTCGGTAGCAGAATCGGCAAAAGATTCCCACATTCCGTGTTCGTCTATTCCGTGATCGCCTGCAACAAAAGAGCTCTTACCCTTCTGAGGTTTATTACTCTGTTGCGCTTTTATGATCATTCCGTACACCTCTTCGGCAGTGTACAAATAGCCGTGCTTACCGTCGGGAGTCAGGTGCCAAGGTTCGCAATCACATTTTAAGGCAATGGAATCCAGCCTCATACCCATCGAATACATAATGTTAGAGTTTGCCACGATATCACAAGCAATATTAAACTCATAGCTTTTAAGGTTCAAACCTCTCGAGCAATGCTTAAGAACAATATGCAAAATCTCGTGCAACATTATGATATCAACTTCCGTGTCGGTAAGCATGTCAATAAAGTCGGGGTTGAACACAATCTTCTTACCGTCCGTATAGGCGGTAGAAGATTTATAGTCCACCCCATAATCTACGTGCGTAAGCAATAGCCCGTAGAAAGGATTTTTGATCAATATTCGCGTCCTGGACGCTAAAATTCGCTTGCTGATGTCGGATAATCGTTTAGCGGACAATTCCATTAAGCAATTTCCCCCTTGTGTTCAACCACTTAAGATAAGCAGGAATTTTCATAAGGTCTTTAGCAAACTCTTCGCTTATGCTCTGATATCCTCTAATCAGCACGCAACCAAAGTCCGCAGGAATATTGTTTGCATACTCGAGAGAATTAGCAATCTTCTTAACGTCGTTACAATCTCTGGCATAAGAAATCATAGAGTTTACCAAGGCGTAAAGCTTGTCGGTATCCTTAGGAACACGCTTCTCTTTGCCAAGAAAGATACTCTCAACGTCGGGAAGATCCTTATAGATCTTAAGCCAGGATCTGAACTCAATAGCAGGTCCCGAACCTATAAGTCCGCAAATCAAAGGATATGCAAACTTCATGTCCGAGCTGACGTTGTTAAGAATATTGCTAACCATTTCCCACGTTCTGGGGGTGGGGAATGCAAGATCGTCGCTGGTTAAGTCGTCCTCGTTAAGATAATCTCTCTTGAACGAGAGGAAGGATATAACCTTATCGTTGATTCCGCTCCTTACCGCCCACTCGCACCAGGAGTCGAAGTCGGGAACAATTTCGATATGCATCAATCTGTTAGCAAGAGCTTTGGGCATTTTGTACGCTACCGAACGGTCGGTAACTCGGTTTCCCGCAGCGATAACAATACAGTTATCGGGGAGCTTGTGCTCGCCTATAATGCGGTCAAGAGTGATCTGATACGCCGCCGCCTGAACTGATTGCGGAGCAGCCGATATTTCGTCTAAGAACAAAATATTGACAACTTCACCAGAAGCGTCCATATCAAAAATCTTGGGCTTAAGCCAAACCGAAAGCGTCTTTTCGGGGTTAGACGTGGGGATACCCCTCAAGTCTACCGGATTGAACAAAATCAAGCGCACGTCAGTAACGTTTACACGCTTGTCAGTCTTGCTCTCTATTTGCTGAGCAAGCTCGCGTACCAGCTGGGACTTTCCGATTCCGGGAGGCCCCCAGAGCATAACTGAGGGCATATCCTTAAACTTCAAATTGGACTTTACGATCTTCTCGTAACACACGGTCAACGTATTAACTGCTTCGTTTACTTTCATACATGGAATTTTATTAGCCATTATATTTTACTCCTAATATTTCGTCGAGTTTGGCGAGCCTATCTCTGAGTGAAGAGATTTTAGCGCCATAGTTGTCTTGATTGTTTACTTCTACCAACAAGCCGTCGCGCTTGTCTTCTAGCCTACGTTTGTCAGTTTTGAGCTTTTCCAAATGCGTGGGCAAGCCGTCGAGTAGGTTGTTAAGTCTGATCATAATGCCGATATCGGTCATTTTGTATTCAAGTTTATACCTACCCGCTCTTTCTACGTAGACAAACGGATCGCTCTTGAACATGCCGGCAGGGAGAATGATGTCAAACCCCTGATAGCTAGCCACAGTACGTTCCGCAGTTTCGAACTCGTTATCGCTCAAACCTTCGAGTATAGCTTTGCCAAGAGTTCTGAGCTCTTCGCGGTTATAGTCGATCTTGTTGGACGAATAGTACTCGATATCCTGCTCACAGCCTGCAATCTGCTCACTCTTCTTGTCGATATAAGAGGGCAACTCTTCGAGCTGAGCAAGCATATCAAGCCTGAGCTCTTCGTTTCTGGATTGCAACGCCACCAATCTGCTAATCTCGTTGGCGGTTTCTACGCGCTCTTTGATCAGAGGATTGCCCAGCGCCAAAGCTTTGACTTCAGCGTAACTAAGCACGGTATCGCCAATATCTTTGTTTTGACGTTTGGTAACCGAACCTGACAGCAAACTACCGATAAATCTTTGCTTAATCTCGAGCAACTGCCACGAATACGCGTCGAAAGTACCCTCGGTAATATACCTGAAGATAAAGACTTCTTCGTTTTGGTTGCCCGGTCTTAAGATTCTACCCTCACGCTGTACCATATCGGCAGGACGCCAGGGAATATCCAGGTGATGGATAGCAATCAAGCGATCCTGCACGTTAACACCAATACCGAGCTTGAAAGTAGAACCGATAAGTATGCGGATTTTAGACTCCCTCATACTGTTGAAAAGCTTCTCTCTCTGAATTTCGGTAGTAGCGTCGTGAACGTACGCTATCTCGCTTGACGGAATACCAAGCGCTTCGAGCAAGCGTTTGAGTTCGTCGTACGCGTTAAAAGAGGGCTTAGGGGTGGAAGAATCACAGAAAACAAGTTGTGTTCCGCCGATATCATAGTACTTATGATAAACCTCAGCCACCTTATTTGCGCACTGAGCGATTTTACATTTTGGGTCAAATTTGGCGGTAGGATCGACAAGTCTTAAGTCCAGCGCAGCCTTACGGCCGTCTGCAGTAACCTTAAGCATATTGTCATCCTTCGCCGAAACGCATCGACTTCTGATTCTTTCGATACGTCTACGAATGTCTTTGATGTAACTCTTAATACCATTCGTAGATTGAGTCTTACAATCGGTATATCCGCCAAATTTGGGCATGCAACCACCGCTACTAACAGGGTGAAAGTCCGCAATTAGGGATAAAATCGAGGTAAGCTCGGGCAAATTGTGAAACTTGGAAAATCTGTTAACTAGTCTGAACTCTTTTGCGTCCACGTCTATCTCAACGTTTGAAGCAAGCTCAGCATAGTTAGCAATCCACGCGTCAAACGAGGCAATGTTAAGACTTTCAAGCACACCGCTTTGCAAATATTTTTGGATAATGTACAAATCCGAAAGCGAATTTGTAACAGGAGTACCAGTAGCGAATACTACGCCTCTTCCGTTGTTGGTCTCCTGAACATGCTTTACCTTATTGAACATATCTTTGCACTTTTGCGAGCCTATCGCATTAATACCGTATATGCCGTTGGTTTGTGTGTCAAAAGGCACGTTTTTGAAGTTATGAGCTTCGTCAACGAAAAGAGTATTTATTCCGAGCTGGTCGAAAGTTACGCCCAACCCGCCGTTATGAAGTATATCCAGCTGGATCTTTTGCAACTCTTTCTTAAGCGATTCCATCCTGTTCTTCACCTTTCGAGTTAAGTTCGAGGATTGCACCGACTTCTTAAGATTGTCAAGTTGCTTGCCGTAGTCCTCTTCTATGAACTTTAAGGACATAGGAATCATGGAGAAACAGCTTGAAGCTATGATAATAGCGTCATAGTCGTTATCACGAATACTCTCCAACACAGCTTGACGCTTTTTGGGCGTGAACTTGTTGGGAGATATGCACAAGACGTTAGAATGAGGATACATCGTCTTAAATGCGATATTCCACTGCTCTATGATGTTATTTGGGACAACGTACATATTCTTTTTGGAAATACCCATACGCTTTAGCTCCATACCCGAAGCTATCATAATGTACGTTTTACCTGCACCCACGTCGTGAGCAAGCAAGGTATTGGGCGAAAAGAGGATTCTTGCAACTGCATTCTTTTGATAGGGATACAATTCGATATCCTCGCTCTTATTGGGCAAAGTAAGAAAAGATCCGTCGTACTTTCTGGTACGAATACAACAGAATTTATCCTCATAGATCTTTTGAAGCTCTTTGTACCTATCGTCGCTCTTGTGAATCCAATTCTCAAAAGCCGATACGATTTTACGCTGTTTCTCCAATGCAAGCATGGTCGCTTTCTCGTCCACAACGTACTTCTTCTTGCCAAAATAGCTACGAGTTTCTTCCGTAACCTTAACACTTTGCATGTTTAGAGTATGTTCTATAATGTTAAGAGCATCCATTTTGTTAGTTCCGTACGTGATATTAGTCCTGGTAAAGTCAGAATCGTAACGCACTAAACTCTTGTTCTTGATTTCCCACGAACCGGTATAATCATCGTGTACAAGAAATCCTTTGCTTGCGCATCTTAGAAGCTCTCGGATAAATCGCTCCACCAAGCTTGTAGGAAGCCATGGAGTTCCTAAAGTTACGTAGATTTTCTTAAGATCTGTATTTTGGGGCATAACCGACTTTATGGCGTTAACGTTTACGTTAAAATAGCCGTTATAGTCGCAGTTGTACTTAATCGCAGTCCTCAGCTTCTCGCTAAGGTTACCGGACAAGTACTCGTCGGCGGTTTCCCAACCGCTAACTAAAGAGCCGTCAAACTTTTCGGGGTTTTGGAATATAGCCCCTCTAAGCTCGTAAATAACGTCTTTGACGCTCTTTCCTGTAAGACTGGCAATATACTCGACGTCCACTCTTCCAAACGCGTTAAGCGAATGAATTAAGCCGTCTGAAGCATGCTCACAGGTAGTATCCGTATCCGCAACGCTATCAAACAAATCAATGCCGTTAAGGTCTAATTGAAAGCCGTCGCTGATATCAATAGTGCCCACGCAAGACGTGTTAGTTTGGTCATCTTGAGATTTACTCTCTACTTGGTTGTTAACGGACGAATTTTTCGCCCTGTTGGTCTTGATAACACTGTTAAACAAGTCCATAATGCTGTTATACTGTTCGTTTTTAGCTTCATTTGCTTTCATTTTTAGATCTCCTAAATAATTTAGTAATGAAATAATGGCGCCCCACTTTTGTAAGTAGGACGCCTAAGATACGAAAAACGCCTAAAACAACACATTTTTAGGCGTTATTACGTTCTTGTCTGCTGTAATTTTTGCTTTTTTTAGTTGGTTTTAGTTCCTTGAATAGGAACTTTGTATCGAAAAATAACAAAACTTTACCTCGATTTGTCAATTTAACCTATAAATTTACCAATCTTAGTAAAGCTCCCCCAAATTTTGAGGGATACTATTTCGGGAAATACTCAAAACCAACTCCCTATATATGAATATATAGGGAAATTTAAGACACTGGAATTTTTTATCAATTCTAGAGCGGTTTTTGTAAAAATTCTCATGTATTTCACGTTCTACGCGACGAATTCTTTCTCCCACTCCTCCATCTCTTTTCTGTCCGTATCGAGTACAGAACTTTTGACGGATTCGAAAGCCTTCTCGAAATCGTCTTTGCACAAGCACTTTTCGATATTGCTTTGGGTTATGATACGCTTTATCGCGAACTCTTTGGCTTTCTCGCACAGATAGTCCATATCCGCGCCGTTATAGCCGTCGGTACGCTCGACGAAAGACTGCAAGTCTATTCCATGACTAGGAACGCCGTTTAGCCTATGTTCCATAATTTGCTTACGCGCAACGTCGCACGGAAGCGGAACATAAATCTTTTCGTCAAATCTACCAGGTCTTAAGAACGCGCCGTCCAGCCTCCAAGGCTTGTTTGTTGCTCCTATGACCAATATTCGGTTTCGCTCTTCACTCGCTCCTATGCCCTGCATTTGGGTTAAAAACTCGGGCACTGAACGCTCCATCGCGGAGTTATCTCGTCTGTTCGATGCGTAAGCCTCGATTTCGTCGAAGAAAATCACCGCGTTTTGGGTTGCGCGAGCTTCGTTAAAAATATCTCGAATGTTTTGTTCGGTTTCGCCGAACCACTTCGAGCCTAAGTCTGAACACTTTATTGGAAAGAAGGTTGCGTTAGTTTCGTTAGCTATCGCCTCAGCAATCAAGGTTTTACCCGTACCGGGAAGCCCATACAGCAAAATACCTCCGCCCGAACGCTTTTTGAACGTGTCGTAAAGCTCGGGGTGTTTGCGAGGATAAATAACTTTGTACATAACCGCCTCTTTCACGTCTTCCAGTCCGGCAATATCGTCGAACGTGGTTTTGGGAATTTCGGGAGAGGCAAACTTACCTTGACGTTCGTTTTCTTCAGTTTGCAGACCTCCGCGATCTGCAATCATCTTAGTAAGCTTGTCTTTTGCTTGCTCGTTAGCGAGCTTGCGATCTATAATATTCAACTCCTTCACGATGTCAAAAACCCACTCTTGAGTGAGATCTTTGTTCACGCCTGTTCTTCTCACAGCAATCTCGTTTAAAGCTTTTGCGGATTTTGTAAGGTATGCTCTAGCTCCTACAAACTCTCCCCTCGCCAAAGCAATCACGCCCAAAGCAAGGAATCTATTATATTCAATTTTCAAATCAGCCACTAACGACATAGATTTAACCTCCTATAATTATAGTAATTCAAGAACAATGTTTACGCCAGCTATGCTCAGTCCGACCAGTCCGAAAATGGCTATCGTCCAGAACATTGCGCCGTAAAAACCCCTAAGGTGATCAGGAGTTCTAACAATACTAACTATTACGCTAATTAATATACCAATAGCTGCCAAGCCTATAAGTACAAGCCAAATAATACTATTCATAAATTTACCTCCATATATCAACAACTAACTTTCTCTACGTCGTAGACGTAATTATTAGAACTACTCTCTAGCTCCGCCTGGAACGCTAAAGCTTCTACCTTGCTTCTAAAAATTCTGTTCTGCGTGGCGCAACCATAGTTTGCATCGCACCATGATACGCTCCACACGAAATTCTGACCACAATTAGTAAGAGATTTATAACCTTTAGTATAATTTCTATTATGCATATAAATTTTCCTCCTTATCAATGTAATACTCGCCCATTGCTTGTCTTGCCTTCGTCTGAGCAACGCTACG
The DNA here is from genome assembly GCA_015055625.1 of Clostridiales bacterium. GTDB lineage: Bacteria > Bacillota > Clostridia > Christensenellales > Pumilibacteraceae > RUG12826. The sequence goes on from SVHU01000003.1 coordinate 128,030, forward strand.
GCTGTACTGGCGAGGATTGAACTTCTTACGGTCTTTCTTGTCATAAATTACAACCCCCAATTCTTTCTCCATATACTTCAGATAAGAGGGAAGCTTTGTCGCGGTACGTCTAACCGCCATATTGTGATAGCTACTAGCTGTCGAAAGCTCGGACAAATCTCTTCCTCGAGAAAAGAAGTCGCGAACTCCACGATAATACTTTTGAACAAATAGGAAATACTCTTTGTTTTCCAACTTTAAATAAAAAGCTTGCATGCCTTTTGATACGGTTTTACAATAAATAGTTTTCTTCATATAGTTTTCCTCCAATATTATAATTCAAGAAATTTGTTCATACGTGCCTTACGCACGCCAACTACGCCAACAATCGCTAGCGCTACAAACGTAATACTCATCATTTCCCACATAAATTCAACCTCCTATTTCTTAACTTTGGTCTGAAAACTTGATGACGTCAATCCAAAAGTACCAAGAAAAGCCAAAGAATAAAGCGCGCTTGTACTCCACATCTTTTTTCACCTCCTTTTATATGTTTTTATCCTCAAAATACAAAAAGCGCCATAAAAACGTGCAAAATGTGCATATTTTACAGTGCTTTTTGTTCTCGAAAGTTATGTTTTTCGCTTGTAAACTTGATTTTTAGTTCCTATTGTAGGAACTTTATATTGAAAAAAATGCAAAATTTTTCTCAAAACATCAACTTTACAAGCAAAATAGCATCTAAACCATCATTAGCTTAGATACTACTACGGAAATTACTTAAAAAAAATACCCTATATATTTATATATAGGGTAAAATACAACTATTGAATTTTTTTCTCATTTTCAACTACTTTTTTGTAAATTTTTGACCGTAAATTTCGTATTCGCCGTTTTCGTCTTTAATAACTTTTTTAAGTTGAGTTTTACTTTTCTTCAAAAGGGCGTTAAGCGCCTTACTTTCAAGGTACGGAGCGTAAACTCGCCAGTTTTCACTACCTCTTTTCTCATAGTCTTTTAAGATCAGATACAACACGTATTTGTTATCCAACAAGGTGTCAAGCTCTTCCTTTCTTTCTTTTTTAACGCTCTCTATTTCCTGATAAAGAAGTTCCTTTTCGTCCTCGTCGGACATATTAATCTCTCTATAAAGCTTCGATATCTTATTGTTGTATTCTTCGTCCAAAACTACGGCTTTATCTTTATGCTTATAATTGGTAGAATAAGCGGAAATATCTTTCAGATCGGGCTTGTTTATTAAATCTATAATACGCGCGTATCTTTTTATTTTATCTTTGCCCTTATCAAAACTAATCTCGCTTGCAATCTTGTAGATAAATTCCATTGCTGTATCACACTCGTGATATGTTCGATCGTCCTCCAGCTCCTTACGTTTCACTTGCCTTAAAATCTTTTCTTCGGCTTTCTTTAGCCCATTCTTTCTTTCAAGCTGTTCTCTTCTATCAACTATATCTGCTTCATATTTGGCTTTTAATTGATCATCTTTTGCCTGAATCGCTTTCTTTCGATTCAGTTTTAGCTCTTCTATTTCCTCACGCAAAAACTTTATATCTTCGTCAAGCTCCGTATAATGCACGTACCTTACGCGTTTTTCAATCTCTTTATTGTCCATAATCTTGAAAAACTCAGGACGCCTGGTTCCGTATTTTTTTGTCATTCTACTAATCTCCGAACCGGCGCTTACGTCATAAGCTCGCTTTGCTTTGTCTATTTCAATTCCCGACAAAACCGCCAGCTTGCATATATCGTTATAAAGTTCGTCTGTTGTTGCGTCCTTTGCGTCATACGGCGCATTGTATTGGTCGTCCAGCGCTTCCTTATTCGCCATTTTCCAGTTGATTTTATCCCACAAAAAACTGTTTAGCTTCTGAGATAAATTTACTATTTGTCCTATTTGGTTTTCGCTGGTATTATAATCAAGCTCCGCAAGCTCTTGCCCTTTCTTTTTTGTAGAAGGAATATTACAAACAGGAACTAAAAAATCAAATTGTTTATCCTGCTCTTCCACAACGTCAACAATAAGTTTGTCGTCGGTTATAAGCATCAAGTCCGAATCATAATCACAACCGTTCAGGCGTTGTTGAATATTTTCACCAATCGCGTTTACGCAAACAATATTGTCGCCCAAATCGAAATAATCCCAAATTTCGTTCTCGGTTTTATTCGTTACTAAATATAAGTTTCCCATAGTAATATGAGGCGAACGCGCGCACACGAGCTTTTTATTGCTTTCAAAACGCAAACAACGCACTTGTCCTTTGTCTAAAATCATAGGTCTGTTATTAGGGTTGCTCATATCAAACTCGCCCGAAAGCGCGTACAAAAGCTCAGGGCCGTTTCCAAACAACGTCGCGTTAGTTCCGGGCAGTAATATATGCCCTTCCTTTAGTCTGTTCTTTTGGTTTTCTACAACTTCATTCCTAAAATTAACGTATAGTCTGGTATTTTGGAAAACGTCGTTAACCCTCATAAGCTTGAAGATAACCTCGCTTCGCTCTGCAAGACCGCCCGAACTATCGCTTTCCGATTGTCCCTCAAAGCTAACGTCCACATCTTCCAACTTCTCTTTTTTTGCTTCCTTTTCACGCTTGTACACCTTTTCGAAATGATACCTCATAAAATCAATATCGTTTCTGATAAGTTCTATATACTTTCTGGTTGGTTCTAACAGCTTTTCCGCTTGCTCATAAGTTAAGTTGAGCGTGTTTAGAAACTGATAGCTGGTTTGCACCATTTTACCGCCTAAAAACCTTGTTCGCTTATCGTATTTTACTACGCCAAAATTCTCGTCGACGTTTTCCGTCCACGAGCGCAAATTGTTTTCGGTAAGACCGCCCTTCATAAACTTTAGGAACTTCATGCTGTTGGGCGTAGTTACCATTACTATTTGACTTATATCGTTTGCAAGCGTAACAAACCCACGCTTTTTAAGCTCTTCTACCGAGGTTACGTTTTTATCCACAAACCACTTTTGAAGCTTGGTTCTGAACGCGCATGACTTGAAAAACTTATTACGAAGGAGTAGCATATGCTTTTTTGCATAGTCGCTGTTTTCAAAAACGCTTTCGTCAAGCAAGCTCTCTCCGTCCCAGATATCGTTTTTTATTTCGGTTATTTTCCTATCGGCAATAAGCTCCACTTTTTCTTTCTTCTTTCTTATGCCAATCTCTTCGTATACCGACTCTACGCTAATTACTTTCTCTTCAAACTTGCTTGTATAATCCGGAACAACCAAAATTCCCTCAAGAGGAATTTTTACAAGACCTTTCAGCGCGCTGAGCGAAAGAGCTTTGTACGCCTCCCACGATGCAAGGTCCATATCTTTCGTTCTCTTAAGTCCGCACTCACCCCACTTAGACATGTCCTTATAAAGCCTTTCGTCTATAAATAAACACTTGCCTTGTCTTGAACTTCCGCTACTACGCTTATATCTTACGTAATGCGCTCCGCCAAGCGTAAAGCCGTTTTCGTAAAAATATTCCCTGAGTTCTTTTAAGCTTTTCCCCTCAGCATTTTTTGTCTTTTTGTCTAAAATAACCTCGTCAGCGTCTAAGTTTTCATCCGCTTGATCGTTATTTTCCTTGTACCCAGAATTAAACTTAAGGTTTACAATCGCAAGAGTGTACTTGTTGTTGCTCTCGTCCTCAAACGAAAACTTCTTTCTACACTTATCATAGTAGATGCTCTCTAACTCTATCAGGTCCAAAGAATAGTCCAAAACGTTCTTAAAAAGCTTATAATATCTTTCGTCTTTTTCCTTTTTTGTTGTGGGCAATTTATACTCACCGTTATTTTGTATCTCCGCATATAAATGCTTCGCTTCTAACGAAATAATTCTATACCCCTCACAATCACTTGCGCTGACAATCTCTTCATCGTCTTCGCGCTCTCCGTCCAAACTCTCGTCGAAAACATTGTCTAAAAAAGACAAATCGTCTACGGCAAAATCCTCTCCAACATTATCGGAAAGTTTGTCATTTTCATTATTGATATCATCTAACTCTTGTTCGCTATCTTCCAGTTTTGCAAACAATTCTTCGTTGTCTAAAACGTCGAAATCTCTATCTTCCATTGTATACCGTCCTAACTCGTAAGTGTTGGTTTTATCTGAACTTGTTGTAAAAACTACTTAGAAAAGAAGTTTTTGGGATTGTCGAGCGTAAACTTTTTTACCGTGCTCTCTTTTGCGCCCAATTTTTTAAGCTCGGGCAAAAGCTTTTTGTGAACGGTAGTAAAATCCCTGTTAGGATTTACAAACGAATCTCTGTCCTTTGCAGTATCTCCGCTTGCGTAAAAATCGTGAGATACAACCAACCTGTCCTCGTATCCCTTTTCAATAAGCTTATACATTGTTTGTGCCTGACGCTCGTAAGCGGACGGATAAATGCGGTCAAAACCCAGATAGCACCCCTCGTCCAAAAGCGAAGAAAGGTAGTCAATATCGTCCGTATCGCTACAATGCCCGATTATAATCTTTTCTGAATCCACTCCGTACTTTTTGAACAACTCCAACTGCCTGTACGCCGTCTTTTCCCTGTTTTCGTTGTGAGCAAATATGGGAAGACCTGTTTCGTTGTGTGTAATCGCTATCGCGGATAATAGGTTAGCGTTAATCTCACTGACTCCCACCTTATCCGTTGCGCACTTTAATATTCCCGGTTTTACTCCCGTATCTGAAATACCGTTTTTACACTCTGTAATAAACATCTCGGCAAGCACTTTAGGCTCTTTGCGTCTTACCACCAGCTCTTCACTATAATAAATTCCGCTGGACACGATAAAGTTTACACCGCTTCTTTGCGATACGGATTTTATCAAATTCACGTCACGGAACAAATCAATGGGCGTGCCGTCCACTACCGTGCTGAGTCCGCACTCTGCTTTCGCTCTGCTGAAAAGTTGTACCGCGCGCTCTTCCACGCTCTTTAAGTCCATCCAGTTTTTCCCAAACGCCATATAAAACGATGGATTCATACACACCACGTGCTCATGACATAGCGTTTCGCCCAAGCTATTAACATCAAGCGTTCCAAGCGCTGTGTTTATCATTTTTGACATAGTTTTTATATTTTCCTTATAGTGATTTTCCGATTTTGTTATATTATAACACAATTTATCCGCTTTTGCAATACCCTCGGGAAAATTTAGGAAATAGCGGAATTTTGTAGGAATTGTAAAATAAACAAGCTAAAAATAAAGCGCCAATCGAGGGATTTTGTCCTGATTAGCGCTATACGTATTACAATTTTTTGTCAATTAGTTGTTTTCTACAAGATCTCTAAACTTCTTTGCTTTCTCTAAAGCGAGCGATGCAAAGCCGTCGTAATCGAGGTGGTTATAAATATCGTGAGTATTACGGTTGGGCTTGTTATTGCATGTAAGCTCGAAAGTAAGCGGACCTTTGTATCCTACGTTGTTCAATCGTTTTGCGGTTGCTTCCCAGTTTACGATACCGTCAAACGGCATAAGATGAGAGTCGTCGTGCCAGGTAAGCTTTTCGCCTGTCATGCCCATATTATCGTTAAGGTGAGTTCCTACAAGCTTATGGCCCCACTTAGTGATAAGATCGTGTCCGAAATTATAGCACTGCTCGTGTCCTGTGTCTACGCAAAACTTCACCGCTTTGTGATTGTCAAAATGCTTGAACAAATAGTCAAGGTACACTTCGCCCTCGGTATTCTCTAAAGCAACGCTTACGCCTAACTTTTCCGCCTCGTCAAAAATCTTAGCATAACGCTCAAGACCAAGTTCTGTGGGATTATTCTTTTCCATACCGATAATAGTGTGAAGAATAAACAAATCTACCCCAAGATCTGCAAACTCGCGTATTGCTCTAATTTGTGTATCTTGTTCGATAATACCTTTTTCGCCCTCTTCCCAAAGTCTGTCTACGTGGTGAAAAGGAAGATGCACGGACTGCAAGAACATGCCGTTATCGTCGCAAGCCTTTCTTACTAACTTATTCCACTCAGGACTATCCTCGCTCCAACCGGTGAAAACGCCGTCCCAACCGATTTTAGCGCATCTTTCAATCTGCTCTTCTATGGGCATTTCTTTTCCAAAGCCCAAACCCAAACATAATTTACGCATTTTATCATTTTCTCCTATCAAAGTTTTTTAGGTTGTGTTTATTATATCACTGCAAGCTTATTAAAGTCAATAGTAAAACGTATTTTAATTTTGATTTTTTATCCTTTCTGAATTTACCACATTCCAAGATTTTCTTTACGCTTACCTATTACGGTGAGTGGTTTGTTATTAAATAACTCGTCAGCGTTATTGATAAAATCAGCGTACGTAAAATCTCGTTCTCTCACAATAGTATTTGGCGCCGTCAGTCCCAGCTCATAGTTCCACACGCCGTTGTATCCACACTCGTCCAACGCCTTGATTACTTCTTGCCAATTAATATCCCCCTCGCCAGGCATCCAATGACGCTCGTTTACGTGGTCGTAATCGGATATATGCGTGGTCTTTATCCTATCCCCTAAAACACGTATTGCGTGCTCGGTTTTTTCCTGCAAAAGATGGTTTACGTCCATACATACTCCCACTCCCGCTTTGTCGGCTACATACGCAGTTTCTTTAGACGTATTGCACAAACACGTACGCGGAAGCACTTCTACGCATACGTAAGAAGCCGTATAAGTCCTAAGCTCGCTCAGCGATTTTATAAGCTGACTAAGCTTTGCTTCTCTCTCTTTGTCCGCAATCGGCTCGAAGCTTCCGTGTAAAATATAACAGTACGGAGTGTACGGATCACAGCGCGAAAAAATCTCTTTTATCCTTTCTATCACAACTCGTCTAAAATCCTCGTCAAGCGCGGAAATGTCCCACTCGTTGCCAAAGGATACGTGCACGCCATTAAAGAACAAACCGCTCCGCTTTATAGCGTCAAGCCCGTCTTCCATATTCTTATAATTTTCAAGCTCCTTTTCTCTGTCGTGACGAAACTTGCACAAGTCAAAATCCACAGCTTCAAACCCTGCTTCTTTCATTTTTTCAAGCTCTACACAAAAGTTTTCGTCCCAACTCAAGCTTTTTCCCACTCTATATTTTCCCATACCTGCCTCCTTATTATTGCTGAAAATATTATACCACCCCTATCTTTAGTAAGTCAATTAAAAACAAAAAACGCTCGCGTTTTTTGCGAACGTTTTATTGTAAAATTTCAAGTTGAAAAAATTATTCTACTTGCGCCTTATCAGGCTCTTCTAATACCTGATTGTTCTTGGGCACTTTATTTCCGTTAGTCTTAACCTCCTCTACAACCATCTTAGAAAGAGCGATAAGAGCGATAACGTTGGGAAGAACCATCAAATAGTTGAAGAAGTCCGTAAGCTCCCAAACAAGGCCGTTTTGGAATACCGCGCCAAGCACGATAAACACAAGAGCGATAATGGTATAAACAATAGTACCCTTACCTTTGAAAAGGTAGTTGAAGTTAATCTTACCAAACAAATTCCAAGAAAGAATGGTAGAGAACGCAAAGAATGTAAGACAAACTGCAACGAAAATACTACCGATAGTAAACGCAACGTTGCCACTTCCGAACGCTACTGCAAAACCAGTTGCAACACCGTTGCTTCCGCTGATTACTTGATAATCGCCGTTAAGCTTTACAAACCAATCGCCAGGATTAACAATAGCAACTCCGCTTGCATCGGAAATAGTAGTAGTAGACATTGTAATTCCACCCTTTACGTAAAGAGCGGTAATAACGATAAGAGCGGTCATAGTAAGAACTACGAAAGTATCGAGGAATACACCGAACATTGCGGTACAACCCTGTTCGTGAGCGGTCTTAACGTTTGCCTGAGCGTGAGCGTGAGGAGTAGAACCCATACCTGCTTCGTTAGAGAAAAGTCCACGCTTAGCGCCGTTTTGAATTGCAAGAATAATAGCTTCGATAGCAGTACCACCAATAATAGCTTTGGGGTTGAATGCATATTCAAAAATCATACCAAATGCTCTGGGAAGAGAGGTTATACAACAGCAAAGAATTACCAAACCACCCAAAATATAGATAAGAGCCATAAAAGGAACAATCTTTTCGGTAACCGAAGCAAGACGGCTTACGCCACCGATAAAGATAATACCTGCAACAACTGCTACAACAATACCAACAATAAGAGCAATCCACTGGGGCATTGCGGTTCCAGCAGCTGCGGAAATAGCGTTAGTAACCGATCCGCTAATAGAGTTGGACTGAACCATAGTTCCTACAAAGCCAAGAGCAATAACGGTTGCAACAGCAAAGAAGATTGCTAAAAATTTACCAAATCCGTTGGGGAAAGCTTTCTTAATATAATATACGGGACCTCCCAAAACGTTGCCCTTGCCATCTAAAATCTTAGTCTTTTGAGCAAGAACTGCTTCGGCATAAATAGTGCCCATACCCAAGAATGCGATAATCCACATCCAGAAGATTGCGCCCGGTCCACCAATTAAGATAGCGGCGGTAGCACCTACGATGTTACCTGTACCAACCTGCGCTGCAACAGCGGTAGCAAATGCCTGGAAAGAACTCATTCCACTCTTTTGCTTGTCGCCCTTAAACTTCAAGTTTCCAAAAACCTGTTTTGCTCCCTGACCAAAGTAACGCACCTGAGCGAACTTTGTTCTGATTGTAAAGAACAAACCTACACCAACAAGTAAGATTACGAGAACCCAGCCCGAGAAGTACTTGTTGATATCGCCAAAAATTTTAAGCATTCCTGCTTCAAAATCTGCCCATGACATAATTTTATACTCTCCTTATACAAAAAAATTACTAACACTTTTAACTGCAAGACGGTAAAACAGCTTTAGAAAAACAAAAAATCGGCAGTATCTATAAAGATACACCGACAGACGAACAACTTCGCACCGTATTATCCAATACGATGTAAAATTAAGCATCTGTCCTTTTACCTGAGAGATTAGCAGTACTTTGATGTAATGCCTTGCACCTTCGGTACCCGTTTCAGGGATTCTCCAGAGCGCTATCAACTTACGGTCCTCATACCATTTGGTACACCTGAGAGTGTTACTCCTTCGGTCAGCGGTTTTACGCTATTTCCCATAAGCTTCGTCTAGCATGTGCAATATTATATTCCTTTTTCAGACAAAAATCAAGCGTTTTTCACAAAATTTTCAATTTTTTTATATTTTCTTCATTTGTTAGAGAATGTCTATGTAAAATTATGTTTTTTAGGCAAAATAAAAACCAAAACCGTATTGACAACTCTTTTTTGTTGTGCTATAATCTTTTTGTAAAATGTAAACAAGGAGAGAAAATCATGAAAGAAAATTATATTGTTTGTAACTGTAAGCAAGTAAGCTACAAGAACATCGCCGATGCTTTGGAAGGACACGAAAAGTTCGAAGACGTTATGAAGCTTTTTGACGAAGTTCAAAAGATTACACACTGCTCTACCGGTTGCGGTGGCTGTCATGACAAAGTTTTGGATCTTATTTCCGAAATTATGATGGGCTAATTAAATAGCATTAAGGAAAAGGAAAGAGTTTTATTTGGCTCTTTCCTTTTTATATTATAATGATAATCGTTTGTAAAAAATAATTGAAATGCTATCAAAGCAATGCGCATACCCGCAGTCGATATATGGACAATTCGTGAAACTGCCGTACAATATTGCATCAATCGCCATACTATTCAGATTTTTATTTATTATTATTTTCAGTTGATTTTTATTTATTATTGTTCTATAATAAACTTATCTTTTATTAAAGTGTGGCTAATTTATGAAAAAAACCGTTGATATGACAAAGGGCTCACCCTTCAAATTACTGCTTTTCTTCTCCCTGCCTATTGCGCTGGGTTTTGTTTTACAACAGCTCTATTCTTTGGGCGACTCGTTTATCGTATCGCTCTCGCTTGGCCACAACGCCGTAACCGGAGTTAACGTAACAGGCTCTATGACCTTTATGGTATTAGGCTTTGCTCAAGGCATATCCGCAGGCTTTGGTATCGTTTTAGCGCAATACGTAGGCTCGAAAGACGAACACAATATGCGAAAAACCGTGGGCTCGGCAATACTTCTTACCGTAATTATAACTGCAATACTTTCGGTAATAACGGTTATTCTATCCCGTCCGCTTCTTGCCCTTTTGGAAACGCACGAGGACTTTATAGACCACGCCGACTCGTACATAAAAACAATTTTTGCAGGGCTTGTGTTTACCACGCTTTACAACCTTTCCGACCAGATAATGCGAGCTATGGGCGACAGTAAAACACCAGTGCTTATCCTTATATTATGCGCAATATTAAACCTTGGGCTTAACAGCCTTTTGTTTATATTCCCCTCTCTTACAGTAGCGTGGGCAGGCTGGGCAACGGTAATAAGTCAGGGCATATCCGCTATCGTGGGTTTTATCGTAATTTTCAAAAAGTTCCCCGTGCTCCGTCTGAAGCTTCATCACTTCCGCCTGAAATTCAGATTTTGCATGAAGCTTCTTGCAATGGGACTTCCCATGGCAATACAGTTTGTAATAACCGCATCGGGCTGTATGATTCAGCAACGCGCGTTCAATATTCTTCCCGATCCCAACTACGCAATGGCGCAAGGCACGGCAGGAAAAATCGATAACATCTTTGGAATGGTTCTGAACGGTTGCGGAGCAGCAATGGCAACGTATGCAGGTCAAAACTACGGCGCTAAAAACTACAACAGACTGCGCCAAGGTCTAAAAGCAGGACTGCTAGTAGGTTTAATTTATACGGCGTTCTCTACAATAGGCGCAATATCGCTGGCTATTCCGCTAACTTACCTGCTACTTCCCAGCGCGCCAAGCGTTGTGTTTACGTACTCTCAGCAATATCTTACCATTCAAGGCATTTGCTACTACTTCCTGTTTGCACTTTTCCTTTTCCGTCAAGCACTTCAAGCCGTGGGCAAAAGCTCACTCACCATTCTTGGCGGAATTGTGGAACTGGTACTAAGAATTTTCGTATCGTTCACGTTCGCTATCTGGTTTGGCTTTGACGGCGCATGCATATCCAACCCTTTAGCTTGGCTGGGCGGAGCTTTGTGCTTTATATTCCTATTTATCGCAGTAGCCAAAAAGTTCCCACACGCAGACTACAACGTAAGAGTGGGCGAAGAAAAAACTCTTGCATCTTCTTCATCTAACGAGGTATAAAATTTATGAAAAAAATTCTCACTCGTCTTAAAGACAAACTAACCGAAAAAGAATATTTCGCGCTACAAAAGGCAATGACCGAAATTAAAGCGCCCCACGTTCCTACGCGTTTTGACGTATGCTTTGCGTGCAGATACGATATTACGCTTGCCTACTCCATAGTAAACACGCTTCGTAACAACATTACGGACTCTCTTTCACTTTGTGAGTACGTTGCGTCAGTTAAGACGTTGTACCTGACGGACAGAAACAACCGACAAAACGCGGAGTGCTCATACTCTGTCGAGGGCGATTTGTTGCTCTTAAAGCAAGCGCTTCTCACCGCCACGGCAAACGCTCACCGCATAATTAAACTCACAACCGAAACCGACGTTCTTACTATATGCAAAGCGATCAAGATGTTTGACGATTTGAAGTTCTTTGCAAGCGAGCTTAAAGAAGACAAGACCGTATACTCAAGATTTAGGACAAAAATGGAAAACGCATTGCAAAACGCAGACGCTCCTACCTCTAAAAAACTGGTAAGCGGATATTTATCACTGCTTTCGCTAGAGGACGCGGACGCGCTTGCAAACGACTTTAACAACGTATTCTCCGCCATTAAACACACCAACAAAAACACCGCGGAAATCGTGTTTTGGTCAGAAAAAGCCCTGGACGTATACGGATATAGCGAACAATGCGAGAAATTACGAGCGTGGGCGGTAGAAAAATATCTCGACTTAGATGCGCGTTTTAGCCCTGCTATTATGAGCGAAATTATAATCAATAACTGATATTATGAAGATAAGCGATATAAGACTTAGGATAGGCGAAAGCGAATCGCTTGTTTATGAGCGAGCGCTACAAAAGGCAGGAGTTAAATCCGCGCCCTATTTTCGCGTGCTTAAAAAATCGCTTGACGCAAGGGATAAACGCGATATTTTCTACACCTATTCCGTAGAGCTTTCTACCTCGCCTTTTGAAGAGGAACAGGAAGAAATCCTGCCTTGCAAAAAGCCCGAAAAGCCCATAGTTATCGTAGGCTTTGGACCTGCAGGAATGTTTTGCGCGCTCTCACTTGCAAGAAACGGATTTTGTCCGATAGTTATAGAACGTGGAAGCAACGTGGACGAACGTAAGAAGAAAACGCAAGCTTTCTTTTCTAATGCAATTCTCGACACAGAATGTAACGTTCAGTACGGCGAGGGTGGCGCAGGAACTTTTTCGGACGGCAAGCTCAACACGGGCGTTAAAAGTCCTTTCAAGCCCTACGTCTTGCGCGAACTTATAAAACACGGCGCGGACGAGTGTATTGCGTATTTAGCTAAGCCACACGTGGGTAGCGACATTCTCCCAACTGTTGTAAAAAACATACGTGAAGAGATTATAAAACTGGGCGGTCAAGTATTGTTTGACACCAAGCTTTCTGACGTTACTGTAAAAAACGGACGCGTGGAAAAGATTGAGTATACACAAAAAAACAGCAAAACCGAGCTTGAAGTAAGCGAGCTTATAGTAGCTATTGGGCACAGTAGCAGAGATACGTATGCGATGTTTTTTGACAAAGGCGTTGCTATGGAGCAAAAAGACTGCGCTGTGGGACTAAGAGTGGAACACTTGCAAGAGGATATAAACAAGGCTCAGTTTGGCAAGGATATAAACGTAACCGCCGACTATAAGCTTACCGCAAACGTGAATAACAGAGGCGTATTCAGCTTTTGTATGTGTCCAGGTGGCGTGGTTGTTCCCTCGTCCAGCGAAGAGGGCGGTGTTGTAACCAACGGAATGAGTGAGTTTGCAAGAGATAAAGTAAACGCAAACAGCGCAATAGTGTGCCAGGTAAAAACTTCGGACTTTGGAAGCGGAATACTGGATGGAATGGATTTTTTAAGGAACTTAGAACAGCGCGCATTTATTGCAGGCGGAAAAAACTACTCCGCTCCCGTTCAAAACGTAACCGACTTTATTAAAAACAAAAACTCCACTCGCTTTGGCGCGGTTTTGCCCTCTTATGCGATAGGTACGCAGTTTTGCAAAATGGATGATATTCTTCCTCCCTTTATTGCATCTTCTATCCGCGGAGCTTTTGCGCAGTTTGACAACAAAATCAGAGGCTTTGCTTCAAGTGGCGTTCTTACCGCGGTGGAAACTCGTACATCCTCGCCTGTACGCATTGTAAGGGGCGAAAACCTGAACAGCTTGGGCATAGAAAATATGTACCCGACAGGTGAGGTTGGCTACGCTGGCGGTATAATGTCATCCGCCTTAGACGGACTGAAAATAGCAAAAAAAATAAAGGAAAAACACTTGTTATAAAGTAAATTCTATAAAATTTTTTATCTACTAATTTAAAAAAACGTATTGACAACGTTGGCTTTTTGGAATATAATATTAACACGATAACATAAATAAGGAGATTGTAACTATGAAAAAAATTTTAACAAGTATTTTTGCAATTGCAATGGTTGCAGTAATGATGCTTTTTGTTGCATGCGACAGCTCTTCTAGCTCTCCATATAGTGGAAGTTATAAAGAAGTTGACGCTCAAACCTTGTACAACTCTACCCGCGGAGTAGATACAGAGTTCAAGAGCGAGCCTACCGCAGAAGAAAAAGTTGGTATTTCAATGAAACTTAAGTCTTTATCAAAGATAGACATGCCCGCTACCTCCACCATGTCAGCAAACAAGAGCGATGTGTTGCTTTCAATTGACGGCAAAATGGTAAATTACCTTGACGAAGAGGGCAATATCAAAGTTCTTGCAAACATCACGTATATTAGTAAGAATGATTTGTTCTACACGATGCCCGGAAGTGAAGAAGTAAAGATATTTAGCCATACAACCGTAAAATTATACGCTGACGGAGAGTTTTTCTACATACATACAATCAAAGAAGAAAACTACTCTGGCATAACCAACAAAGTTGAAGAAAAATCTAGAATTAGCGAATACGAGTTCAAAAGATATATATCTGATTATCTCGGTCAGTACAGCCCCGAATCAATGCCTGAGATGCCCTCTGAAGAAAATGAATTTATTTCTAATGTAGAATCTATTTGCAATGAAAAGGGATTAAGAATTTCTATGGATAGCTCCTCCAATGATATCAAGATTAAACTTGATGTTAAGGATAAAGACAAATATATGTCTGGCGAATCTTCAAGTACCGAAGATGACCTTAAATTGAACAAAATGGAAATGTACTTCATTTTTGACGAAAACGGTTATATGACTGCAACTAAAATGGTTGAGAATATGTCTTCTAGCACAATGTCTGTTACTATGGACCTTGATATGAGAGCTTATAACGGCAATATTTCCTTGCCCAGCGATCTTGACACTTATGAACAAAGACCATATTAATGCTTAAAAACTAAATTTAGAAAAAATGCGTTGCCTTTACGGTAGCGCATTTTTTCTTCATTCTTTATAGCAAAAAGTAATACGTTTGTGACTTTTTATATGGTTATTTTTAAAAACATATTGACAAGTAAAAATTTGCGTAGTATAATGATATTATCAAAATAAAAAAAGGAGATAAAAAACATGAAAAAATTTTTAACCACATTGTTTGCAATTATCATGTCTGCTGTAATGCTTATGTTTGTCGGCTGTTCAGAAGCTGGCGAAAGCATATATAGTGGAAACTACACGGAAGCAAATGGCGAAACCCTTTATGAATCCGTTGAAACTCTCGGCTCCGGTTCGAATTTTACTCCTACCGAAGACAAGAACGCAGGACTTAGCATTAAATTATCAATGAAAGCCACAACAAAGTCCGATTCTACAACAACGTATACTGAGTCTGATACGGTAGAAAAATACTCGTCTTCCCAATCTTTAAACATGTCTTTATCCGGAAAATTCGTAACCACTCTAGAAGATACCGGTGTAACCCCTCTTGCTGACTTAGACGTTGCGCTAAAATCGTCTTTTAATGAAAACATGCCTGAAGAAACGATTAAAACGTCAACGGATATTAATGCTAACTTGCTCCTTAAAAACGACGGCTTATTTGTTGAAACATCTCAATCTAACACCATTAACGGCGAAACCGTTACCAACTCTGCAAAAACCCAAATGACTTTAGAGCAGTTGCAAATGATGATAAGTAATTTGCTAAGTCAAATTATGGGCAATATGCAAGGTTCTATGCCCAACGTTAACGAAATGAGCAAACAAGAGATTGTTGCAACAATTGACAATCTTACTCAAAATGCAGGAATTAGAGTTGCTCTTGACACAAGCAAGGGAACTAAGATTAAGATTGACCTTTCCGACAAAGATAAGTTCATTGCTTTTATAAACAGCGCATCTGGCGTTCCTACTGAAATTGAGGTTGATATTGACTTAAAGAAATGCGAATTATATCTAATCTTTGACGAAGACGGCAATTTCTCCGCTTTCAAATTTGCATTTAGTTACGATTCTTCTTCTACTCAAACCGAAGTAGAGTCTGATTATACTAGCGTTAATAATAACGATGCATCTATATCAATCAGCGCTGAAATCAAGTTCTATGACGGCGACGTTTCTCTTCCCGAGATCAATCCCGACGACTACGCTGAATTCGTTGCATAATAAGCTATAATCAAAATTTATAAAACAATAAAAAACGCGATACTTGAAAATAAAGTACCGCGTTTTTTTGTTTTGAGTGAAAATCAATACGTCTTTGCACAATTAGCTACATTTGTGCCGTTTACGGATTAGCGTTATAAATCGTACGGGCGATTCATGAATCGCCCCTACATAAGAACTAACTACACTCAATTACTAATTTCACTCAAAGCACAACATTTCGGATCCAACGTCCACGTTGGTATATTGGGTGTGCGCCTTCGCACCGTCTACGTTGGTATATTGGGTGTGCGCCTCCGCACCGTCTACGTTGGTGCGCCTCCGCACCAAGATTGCCACGCTTCGCTCGCAATGACGTTTGGGAGGGATGAGGGGGATTGTTTGTTATTTAGGGCGATTCGTGAATCGCCCCTACATAAGAACTAACTACGCTTTATTTCTTGATTTACTCAAAGTACAACATATTGGATCCAACGTCTACGTTGGTGCGCCTCCGCACCGATTCGTGAATTGCCCGTACAGCAAGTTAAAAAACCAACTACACTTAATTACTTGCTTTGTTAAAGCACAACATATTGGATCCAACGTCCACGTTGGTGCGCCTTCGCACCGTCTACGTTGAATTAGTATACTAAATCTCTAAAATTCTTAATTCTATGGAACGTGGAAAGGTTGGTATCGTGCGCGGAGCTTGTATCCATATCGCCCGATCTTGACGCAATAAGTAAATCGTCGCCGTCTATTTCCATGCTTGCATAGTGGCGGGACTGCTTTTCGCTATCACCCTTTGCAACAAGCCCTGCAAAGCACCAGTCCACCATATTTTTAGAGAACGACAACTGCAATCTCTGTCGCTCGTCGCACGGTATGTTAAAACGCTCTTTAGATAGCAGTTCCTTTCTTCTCATACTGTCGGTAGCTTGCGTAGAAAGAAGCCAATAAAGCTGAGTTTTTTCATCCCAACAAATATGGAATTTCATTTGTCCGCCAGGCATGGGCAAATACACCATTTTTCTGCCCGACGGTACGGTTTGGGGCATAACGGTTATCACTTCTTTGTCATTTTCTTTGCTAATCACCGCTTTCATAACACAGCAATATCCCGTGCCTGCGGTGTGCGCGCGCATAAAAATATGGAAAGTATTTCCGCTCTCGTCATACCAATAATGCGCAGGATCTTTTATCCTTACTATATTGCTCTCCAGCCAACCCGGGAACTCTGTAAGATCGGTTCCTTTCGGTAACTCATCGCGGTGTTTCATAGAATGGAAAAACGGTATTCCGTGCATTTCAAGCTCGTCGTCGTCCACAACGTCCCTAAAGCGCAATTCGTTAGAAAACGTCCAGCTTTCGCGCTTGGATAAATCCGAGCTGAGCTTTGCGCGCATTACCACGGGCGCAAGAGAAGCTATGTTCCAGCCCGAAGTTTTTTCGCCCTCAAAGTTAAAGCATCTTTCCATAACAAGCGTAACGTAACCGTTTTCTATCCACACGTTGCAGGGCGCCTGATGCCAGGACTCGTTACTAGTTAAAAACGAACCTTTATCCCAAGTTTCACCGCTATCGAAAGAGGTGTAAACCACCAAATTCTTACAACCGTTGTCGCTCTCTACGCCAAGCAAATATAACGCGTTTTCGCCCTCGATTGTTCGACCAAAAATAAAATTACGCGCGCATCTATACTGCCATGTTTTACCCTTGTCATCAGATGTGAAAATCTGTCCAAACCAACCGTTATTACCAACTTCTTTCCACGCAGGAAGTTCTTTTACTCGAGGACCGCCTATATCGTTACTGAAAACGTATCTGCCGTTTTTCAGCACCGTGATTGCAGGGCTGTACACAAACGCTCCCTTAGGATCGGGCGAACGGTATATGACTGTTACGTCTTGCTCTAAAAGTTCCATCATTATCTCCTTTCTATTCTAGTTGTTTGAATATTTATATATTATACACTACTTTACTAACGCTTGTCCATAGCAAAATCGGACAAATTGCAAAAAAAATATGTCAATTTCGGACACGACTAAATCCACTATAAAATGAGAATGATGTTCAATAAAAAAAGAGCAAGCCTTTTTTGCTCGCTCTTATTACCTTTTTTATTCCAGTCTTGTAATAACAAGCCCTGCGTTAAATAGGCTTACTTCTTGATCTATCGAATTAAACAAGCCTACTGTGCTCTCGCTATCTAACCGTATAAGCGCGGTCTTAGCAACGCTTACGGGCGCGGAGGCATCGTTTATCGTTTCGTTGATATCCGCTACACCGTTTATATACAGCGACAACGCAATGGGGTCAGCGCTGTTGGCGGAATACGAAATAAGATATAACCCGGCAGGTACTGTAAACTGATTATCCGCAAACATTATATCCGTATCCGTGGACGATGCGGAAAGAGTAAGCGGAATCTGCGTAGAAGCCGTTACTGTTTGCGTCGTTGCCGTTGCATACGCCGAATCGTTTAGTCCTGCTGGACCTTGCGGGCCTGTCGGGCCTGTTGCACCTGTTGCTCCCACGGGACCTTGTGGACCTGTCGGTCCTACTGCTCCTGTTGCTCCCACTGGACCTGCCGGACCTGTCGGTCCTACTGCTCCTGTTGCTCCCACGGGACCTTGTGGACCTGTCGGTCCTACTGCTCCTGTTGCTCCTACGGGACCTTGTGGACCTGTCGGTCCTACTGCTCCTGTTGCTCCCACTGGACCTGTTGCTCCTATCGGGCCTTGCGGACCAATGGGGCCTTGAGGACCTGTTGCACCGGGAAAGCCTTGCGGGCCAATAGGACCTCTTGCACCGGGAAAGCCTTGCGGACCCATAGGACCTCTTGCGCCTACCGGACCTGCCGGACCCATAGGACCTTGAGGACCAGGTCTACCTTGCGGGCCTTGCGGACCGGGCATACCTACGCACGTGCAGGACGAATATTGAGGATACGTATCGCAGTTTTCGTTACCGCAACCGCAATTTTCGTTTTCGCAACAACAGTCTGACTGCGAATTATTATTGCAGTTATTTTTGCAACATCTGCCGTTATTCGAGTTAAAAAAGTTTCTGAAATACATTATTTTTTTCTACTCCTTAGTGTTAATAAACGTTATTCCGTTCTACGATATCGTATGCGTAATAACATCTTTCTCGTTACAAGAAAATAGAAAAAAATAAAAAACCTATTGCTTTTGTAAAACTAATATGCTATACTTAATTTACCTTAAAAAATACGAATAAGGAGAAAATTATGGACTATACGATAAGGCCCAAATATCATTATATGCCTAAGAAGGGCTGGATAAACGATCCTAACGGACTGTGCTACTTTAAGGGTTATTATCACCTTTTCTATCAACACGCGCCACACAGCGAATTTCCGTGGGGACAGCCAATGTGCTGGGGGCACGCAAGAACCAAGGATTTTATTACGTGGGAAGAACTTCCTGTCGCACTCACCCCCGACAAGCCTTATGATAAAGACGGCGTTTGGTCGGGCACAGCGATTGTAAAAGACGGCGTTTTGTACGTGTTTTACGCATCCATTATGTCTGACAAAGCCAAGTTTGACACACAAACCGTTTCGGTTGCGTATTCTACGGATGGTGTTAACTTTGTAAAATACGAAAAAAATCCTGTAATTGACCATTATCCAATAGACGGAAGTCATGACTTTAGAGATCCTGCGCTGGTATGCGTGGACGGAACGTACTATTGCGTTATGGCGACAGGGCACGTAGAAAGTAAAAAAGCAAGACTTGTTTACTACAAAAGCAACGACCTTCTCTCTTGGGAATACTGCGGAATTATGCAAGAATGGGATAACGGAAGATACGCCGAGTGTCCGTCCATAACGTATGACGGCGAAAACCTATTGGTTACGTGTTCAGTTTGCTATCTGGACGGTAGACCTCACGAATTTTCCACAACATACGGCAAGCTTAAAAACGGCAAATTCGTTCCCGAAATTAGAACCATTCCCGAAAAAGGTCCTGACCAGTATGCAGGACAAGTTTTCAGGGACGAAAAGGGCAGAAACATATTTACCTCTTGGTTTCCAGGCTGGCCGTATAAAGGCATTGCCAACGGCAAAAACGCAGGCACGTTCTCTCTTCCTCGTGAAATAAAGCTTGTTAACGGCAAAATCCTTTCATATCCGATAGAAGAAGTTAGACATCTTCTAAAAGACAGCGACGAACTTGTAAAGATGACAGACGACGGCTTCATTGTAGAGCGTGGCGACGTGCAAATCTACAAACTTGACGAGAACGGAAACGAGGTAAAAGACTTCGTTCACAAACGCGATCCGCTAGTCCATAAAGGCGAAATTAAGGATATAAAGATCTCAAAAGACGCATACGTATTAGAGATTTTCGTCAACGGTGGCGAAGTTAATTACAGCATACTACTATAACACAAGCACAAGAAAAAAGAGCAAGCGAAAAAATATCGTTTGCTCTTTGTTTTTACTACCTTACCAGATTAAAAGCGGCAAGTATTTAATAAAAATTATACTAATCATAAATAGAAAATTTTTTTCATTTTTGTTCCCGGTTAATCCTCTCTTGTAATAAAGCAACATATTCCAAATATTCTGCAGTAATTTCTTCCTCTTCCATTTTTTTTCGTCTTGAAAAGGCAGGTAAAGCAAACAGTGACAATACAGCACCTAACACAAACAGCACAATAGTTAAGCACAACGGAAACAGCGTGCTGAGAATCCATAATACGATTGCTATAGGTAAAACAATTATAATAAGTATTACTTTCCCAAAACCGTTTTGCATATTAAAGATTGGCTCCGTAATACCGCCCTCCTGAATAAAAACCAACAGCTTCATAAGCCCATAAAATATCAAATACACCACATAAACCAGCATCAGCACAAGCCAAAACGGAAAAACCAACAACAGTATAGGATATTTTCCTGTTTTGTCCCAATACCCATTTATCATATCCTCGTTATAAACTTCCACTACCGAATCAAACCACCCCATAGGCACCTTGACTTGCATTATATAAAATCCTCCTATTATATATCGGTTATATTTTACCACACCGTTTGGTGTAATGTCAATAATTATACACCATTTGGTGTATAATTGTATAATATGAATAATAAAATGATGATTGCATTTGCACAAAACTTAAAATCACTGATAGGAGACATGTCTGTTTCGGAGTTTGCACGAAAAGTTGATATTCCGCAACAAACCATCTCTCGCTATTTGCTTTGTCAACGTGAAATTACGTTGACAAACCTTTGCAAAATTGCCGATTTTTTTAATGAGGATATAGATTATTTGCTTGGGAGAAAAGATTAACAAAATCACGCCGAATATTAAATTCTGCGTGATTTTTTATTTATGAAAACACTGTATTTGCCTATCTTAAATTCAACCACTTTTAATAGTTCTTTATCAAAACTACTTGGTTGGGGGCAATTGTGAAATTTGTTGCAGACAAGTCGGTTTTAGTTATATAGTGGTCCTGGTCGATTAAATAAACGGTACAATCTTCGGTTGCGTTAAGCTCCACCTTTCGCTCTTCTTCAAAGTAGTTTACAAGCATTAAAGCTTTTTTATTGCCATCAGTTGCGCCAAGCGCGTACGCGCCTGCTTCCTTGTGTTCAAACGTGCACTCCACCTGATTTTTAAGAGTGTACAACTCTCCAAAAGCGTAAAATGCGTAGTAGATAGCAAGAAGCTCATACGTCAGGGGCGCAAAGAAACCGCTATATGCGCCGGGCATTACTCTGGTATCGTAATAACAGCCCATATACGTATGTGAGTTTTGCATAGCGCAAAGCATTGCGGCGTTTGCAGAACATGCTATCGACGTACCGTAAAAACGGTTTTCGTGGGCGTTATTCCACTCGTTTAAATGACGTTCAAGCTCGCCGTAACCGTACTCGGTCAGTTTTTGATGGATATAGTTGTCGAGCACTAAAGTTTTTTCTACGTTTGCATAGCTGTGCCACGAGAAAAAGTCGATGGGAGAATTATGCTTTTTGATATACTCTAAAAAACCAAGGAAAAACTCAACGCGGTATATATCGCAATCGTAGCGCTCGTCCTTTTCTCTTACAGGCAAATCCACGCCGTACTTATCGGGGTGATAGTAAATTCCGTATAATCCGCTTGCGCCGTATCCCCCCACCTTGATTTTATCTCCAAAGCAAGACTTCAGGTGCTTTGCGGTAACGTCGTACAGCTCGTAAAACTGCTCCTTTGTTCCCGTCCACATTTGGTTTAACGCAGGCACGTTGTTGTCGGGCTCATTCCAAATTTCCCAATACTCTATGCCGTAATAAAAACCGTTTGCCCAGCCCTCGTTGTAATGGCGAATAACGTGCTCGCAAATTCTAGCCCACTTAGCAAAGTCTTTAGGCGGATGAATATGATACGCCTTAATGTGCGCTTGATTTTCGATAGTTACGCCAAGACGGAAAACAGGTTTAAGCTCGTACTTATACATTGCCTCGATAAGCGCGTCGGTAAATGCAAAATCATAAGAGGCAGGATCATTTTCGTCCGCGTCGAAATTACGGAAAAGATTGGGGATATCCACGTACCTGTTACTTCCGTAAGCACCACCCACGTCATGAAGTCTGGAGTAGGGAATCTTAGCCTTAGTAAGATGCTCCATAAAGGAAAAGTCTATCGACCACGAACCGCCCAAAAACGGAGGCTGTCCAACCGCGTGCATGGGCTTAATCTCACCCACAATTTTATTAAAATCCACGTTAATTTTCATATATAGTTCCTTCTCTTTATTTTTATTACTAACTTTATTATATCACAGCTTTTTTTAGAATAATATGCAAAACTCGTCAAAAAATATGCAAAATTCGTCAAAAACACAATAAAATTACGTTGACAACTTGTCCACAGTATATTTCATATACAAATCGGAAATGAGAAAATATTTTAAGAAAAATTAAAGAGCAAACGCGCAAAAAACTCTTGTACGTATGCTCTTTTTTTGTACTAAACTCTAATTTTATTGTTTGTTGTTTGATTTTGATATTGCGAAATAACGCTACTGTACTTTGCTATCTCTGTTTGATATAAGGTGGAGTCTAACTCTAAAGACAGCGCTTTCATATCGTAGAACTTACTGTCGTTCCACTCAGAACCTACAAGCAAGCCGTTAGTTTTTGACATTCCGGTATACACGGCGCGCAGTTCTCCGTCTAGGTAGAAGAACGCGTTTCCGTTGACCTTTACTACCATCCACTCTATGGTAAGAGTTTTGCCTTGCTCTTTAACAAAGCTATCCGTGCCATCCGTGGAATAGGTATAAGGCAAACCAAGTTCGTAGTTACCGGACAAACTTCTGTCATACAACAAAATTCTATCTGCGGTACTCGTTCCAAAACCAATATGGATATGCGGACATTGGTTGTTAGGTTTGCTCATATCCGAATCGTAAATATCCAGCTTTCCGCTTATGATATAGTTATCGGTAAGTTGCTTTCCGCCATACGAAACGAACGCCTTGCCAGTCTTGCCAATCTCCTCGGTTTTTGCAAACGTGATATCTTCGAGCGAACCCGCTCCTATAACAGGTCTAGCAAGCTTTAGCGTATCGTCAAGATCCTTCTTTATCGCGTCTGCATCGGTAACGAAATCCATAGTCAGTTCAAACGTACAGTTCTCGCCGTTTATACCAAAGTAGGTATCCTTAAACGAGGTTTCGTCAACAAAACTCTTATACGTATCGTTGATTCCCAGCACAATAGTTCCGTTATACGAAATAATCTTGTAGGTGAACGTATTGTTTACAACAGCGCCAAGCGAGCCTGCCGTAAGGTTGTTATCAGCATAGTATCCACGAATTTGGCTTACTCCGCCTTTGAACACCATTACGCCTAAAGGCAAAGCTTTGCTTTTCGAATACCAGGTGTCGTGATAGTTGTTGCTGACGAACAAACCTATCCAATAATTTGCAGTAGCAAGGTGCTCTGCCGTACTCTGTCTAATGGTTGCCGTTCCGCTTACGGAGAAGTTGCCCTTATAAAAAACTCCGTCCTTTCTAACAAAGCCTGCGGCTCTATAAGGCGCAACGTATTCAATTCCGCCCGTTACGGTTTTTGTGGTAGCATTGTAAGAAATATAGTCGTAGCCCTGATTGATAACCTCTATACCCTTTCTGTTTTCGGGCAAATCGTTAATTTCAATTCCTGCTTCAGCCACAGCGTCTACAAAGATTTTATAATATTCAACTTTTGGATGAACTCCGTCGCGAAGCATGCTTCCGTCGATAGAGTCTACGGTGTGAACGTAAACCATATAATCACGCTCGCTACACCATTTTTCCATCATCTCGTTTACTCTGTCGCGAACGTTGTTCTTCGCAATAACCCCAGCGTCAGTAGAATCGTGTCTTGTTATCGAGAACCAATAGAATGTAGTTTGAGGCAAACGCGCACGCATTATCGTGAACATACGCTTCAAGCTATCGAAGGTGTTTTCCGCCGTATCACCTGCCGAAACGTTGTTAGTTCCTATATGCATTACAACGTTTTTAGGCGCGGTCTTACTAAGCCAGCCGTTAGCCCAGGTTTCCCAATGATACGTCTTGCTTCCGCTTATGCCAATGCACATTGCATCTTTTCCGACATAATGCGTGGTTTCAAAGTCGGGCCAACACTCGCTATAATCGAAGAACGAATCTCCAATATATATAGTCGTGCTGTTATCTATTCCTTCGCTTTGCCACTTCTTTAGTCTTGTGTCCGCTTTATAATTAAATCTATCGTTATTAACGTACCACTCGTGTGTAGTGTCTACCGTTTTTGCACTCACCGTAAAAGTCGTTGAATGATAGGTGGTCTTCGCGCTTACGGTATAGTTTCCTTCCTGTGCTACGCTTATCAAATTTCCGTTAATCTCAATTCCGCTTTGCGCGCAAGAATAAACAACTGGCTCAGCATAATTGCTGTTTGTAAACTTGGGATATACGTCTATTGCAGGATAACCCACCCAAGCAGTGGTGTTTTCCACAATAAGCTCGCCTCTGTTTTCTACCGTAACAACAGTAAACGTCGTTTCGTGGTGTGCGGTTTTTGCAGTTACTGTTACGCTCTTGTTGCCCACTAGCGCCGTTACCACGCCGTCCTCTATCGAAATATCTTCGCCGTCAAACGTGTACGTTATCTCTTCCGCCTTGTCTGAAATAGAAAACGTAGGATTAATGATTGCGCTCTTGCCTACCTCTAAGTCTAACACGTCGTCCACTTTAAGAGTCCCGTAATCTAAGGTACTTACTATAAACGTTGTTTCGTGGTGTGCAGTTTTTGCTGTTACTGTTACGCTCTTATTGCCCACTAGCGCCGTTACTACTCCGTTCTCTATCGAAATATCTTCGCCGTCAAACGTGTACGTTATCTCTTCCGCTTTTTCGGGGAAAGAGAACGTAGGATTAATGATTGCGCTCTTGCCCACCTCTAAGTCTAACACGTTGTCCACTTTAAGAGTTCCGTAATCTAAAGTGCTTACTGTAAACGTTGTTTCGTGGTGCGCGGTTTTCGCAGTTACTGTTACGCTCTTATTGCCTACTAGCGCGGTTACCTCGCCGTCCTCTATCGAAATATCTTCGCCGTCAAACGTATAAGTTATTTCTTCCGCCTTGTCTGAAATGGAGAAAATAGCGTTTAGCGTTGCACTCTTGCCTATCTCTAAATCTATTACGTTTTCCACTGTTAGCGTTCCATAGTCTAAGGTAGTTACTATAAACGTTGTTTCGTGATGCGTGGTTTTTGCTGTTACTGTTACGCTCTTGTTGCCTACTAGCGCCGTTACTACTCCGTCCTCTATCGAAATATCTTCGCCGTCAAACGTGTACGTTATCTCTTCCGCCTTGTCTGAAATAGAAAACGTAGGAACAAGCGTTATGCTCTTGCCTATCTCTAAGTCTAACACGTCCTCCACTTTAAGAGTTCCGTAATCTAAGGTAGTTACTGTAAACGTTGTTTCGTGATGCGCGGTTTTTGCTGTTACAATTACGCTCTTGTTGCCCACTAGCGCCGTTACTACTCCGTCCTCTATCGAAATATCTTCGCCGTCAAATATGTACGTTATCTCTTCCGCCTTGTCTAAAATGGAGAAAATAGCGTTTAGCCTTGCACTCTTGCCTATCTCTAAATCTATTACGTTTTCCACTTTAAGAGTTCCATAGTCTAAGGTACTTACTGTAAACGTTGTTTCGTGGTGAGCGGTTTTTGCTGTTACTGTTACGCTCTTATTGCCCACTAGCGCCGTTACTACTCCGTCCTCTATCGAAATATCTTCGCCGTCAAATATGTACGTTATTTCTTCTGCTTTTTCGGGGAAAGAAAACGTAGGATTAATGATTGCGCTCTTGCCTATCTCTAAATCTATTACGTTTTCCACTGTCAATAAGCCATAATCTAAAGTACTTACTGTAAACGTTGTTTCGTGGTGCGCAGTTTTTGCTGTTACTGTTACGCTCTTATTACCCACCAGCGCCGTTACTACTCCATTCTCTATCGAAATATCTTCGCCGTCAAACGTATAAGTTATCTCTTCCGCCTTGTCTGAAATAGAAAACGTAGGAACAAGCGTTGCACTCTCGCCTACCTCTAAGTTTATTACGTTTTCCACTGTTAGCGTTCCATAATCGGTCTTTTTTTGCGAAGATGAGCATGCGCTAAGCGCAAGTCCAAGACAAATCGTCATAATAAAACACACGAAAATCGTTAATTTTTTCCTCATAAGTCAACCCCTCGTTATAACTTTTTTTAGTTACTATACCAGATTATACTATTATACCATAAATTATTACTAAAGTGAATATGGTCTGCGTTCTTTTTGAGTGAGCTTTAGAAACAAAACCTAATAAATTCGCTACATTTCATTATTTTTAACGAGTAAATTAAGATTGAAGAAAACACACACGAAAAATTTCGCGTGCGTTTTCTGTTTGCCAATCATTATTCAATAATTTGCTTGATATCGCCGTTTTCTTCGGTAAACTTAACCTTTGCAATAACCGTCGTTCTATCACCGCTGGGATGCTTGGGATCTGTTTGGATATGAAAAGCGGTCATAAGCTCGCCGTCTTTGTTAGTAAAGAATGCGTTATGTCCTGCGCCGAAAAACTCTTCGTTACGAGAGAGCACCGGGTTGTTCTTGCTCTTTACCCAAGGTCCCCAGGGATTGGTTGCAGTGGACACGCAAATAGCGTAATCGAGCGACGCGTAGAAGTTTGTGGAATAGTTCATAATATACTTATCGCCTCTTTTAATAACGCATGGACCTTCGTTCCAGATATGAGGATAATCTTTCCACTTTAGCTCTGCAGATTTCATTTCATAGTCTTGGTCGGGCGAAGATACAAGCTTAGGCTCGCCCACAACGTTTGTCAAGGTTTCGTCCATACGTATGCAGTAAATCTGGCTCTTTTTATATCCGTCAATCAAATTCTCACAGCAATCTCTGGAGTAATAAAGGAAGTTGCCCTCTTCGCAAATGAGAATAGATCCGTCGATTGCAGCATAGCCAAAATCGAACATAGGTCCGTTGTGAACGTCGATAAACGGGCCTGTTGGGCACTCAGACACAGCAACTCCGATACGGAAAGAGTTCTGAGCCTTAGTACGAGCCGAATACGTCATAACAAACTTGCCGTTATGATACACAACTTCGGGCGCCCAAAAGCAGGTATAACCCCAATGATCGCTAGCGTCAAGAGCTAAAATCTTGTCGCTCCAATTCTCTAAATCCTCGCTTACCCAGCAATAAATTCCTAAGGTTTTGCCATCGTTAAAAGTTGCGTACTGATAATACTTACCCTCGTACAAAACGATTTGAGGATCTCCAATGTTAGTAACCTTTGTAACGTACATAATTAAAAATACTCCTTTTATTTATATATATATCTATTATAAAATAGGACGAAAATTTTAGCAAGAAAATTTTTGTTTTTTTCTAGCCAAAATTTGATTTTTGCAAAATTTATCTACGCAAAATACGCTTTTCGGTAATAACAACGTCAAGCGGTACATCCCACTCTTTTGGACAAAGTTCGTCTACCACCTGAAAATCGTGACAAATACCAATTTTTAGACATTTTCTATTCCTTAAAAACCTATCGTAATATCCCTTGCCAAAGCCCATACGGTTAAGGTTTTTATCACACGCAACAAGCGGAACAATTACCACGTCTACGCTATCAAAAATGCTGTAATTCGTGGGTACGTATACGCCAAACTTGTCCTTTTCAAAGCTGTTATCCTCAGGTTTTACCGCATACATTGTATCGCCTTTTGTAAGCGGATACAGCACGGTTTTGCCCAAGATTTTAAGACGGTTTATAATCTCGTTAGTATCCACCTCGCCCCGAAAACTGTTGTACACGAAATACGTAGAAAACTCGGTAAACCCTTTAAGCGAAAAAAGGCTTTCCGTAATAATTGCAGAACTTAGTCTAATCGTTGCTTCGTCCAAGTCCTCGCGCATTTTTATAATATTCTTCCTCAACGTTTTCTCGTCCATAATCTTCTCCACGTGCATTATGCTTTATATTATAATAAAAAGCTAAACTCTTGTCAATGCCTGCATTATAAACTTAATAAAACTATGTTTTTTACAGAATTTAAATGGCGGTTGATGAACCAGCAAAGCCAAATAGCTATTGTTCAATGCCCCAAATATTAATATCTCAATTTATAAAAGCATATGAATTTTACTTTGTTTTATTATAGTTCTTTTTATATTGATATGGAGTAACCCCATAATATCGCTTAAAAAGTTCTATGAAATAAGAATTGTCATTGTATCCAACGTTTAGCCCAGCAGATAGCACCGATTCACCCTCTATCATAAGTTTTGCAGCCAACATTAGTTTCTTCTTTCTAATATATTGTAGGGGAGTGGTATTAAGACCTTCCTTAAATCTTCGCTCAAGTGTTCTATGGCTAATATATAATGCTTTTACAATGTCTGCAACAATAATTTCTTCGTTAATATGACAGTCAATATACTCAATTATTTTACATAAATCCTCTGGCAGTGCTGATTTTTCATTCGCATTATTTTTGCTTTGTTTAAGTATTGCAAAAACTCTAAAAAAAGCATATATTTTTTCTTCGTCCGTCAACGCTCCGTTGTATAGTGCATAACACAATTCTATTAATTCTTCCCGCAAATTATCTTTAGGAGAAATGTAGTTTTCACGAAATCCTTCTTTTAAAAAATCTAAAACTTCCTTATTTTTTTGACAATCAAAAAGAATCCAGAAAAGCTTGTGTGGCGCACCACTTCTATAAACGCAGTGGTGATATTCACCCGGTCTAGCAACGATAACATCTCCCCTGGTTAATTCGTATAAACTATTTTCCACCAAAAAGGAAACGTCCCCTGAAAGATTGACGTACAATTCAAATTCGCTGTGGGTATGAAGCCATATCTCGTTAACATGATTGCGTTGATCTGTTTCCGTATATTTTATTTGAAATTCAAATTCGTTTAGCGATGGTATTTTTAATTTTGTCACTATTCATACCTCCCCCCTTGTGTCTATTTTACCATATTTTTTGGCGAAAAATCAATAGAATATTGTGCTTTTATATGGTATAATTGGTTTAATTTACAGTAGTTGCACGTTTGGGCTAAACTACATTAACCTTAAACTGTCGGGATTATTGCCAAGCCAACTTTTCTTCCATCTTGCAAACGGAAATACGATTAGCTCGTTAATCTATATAATCATTTTTTAAGAAAAGCTTTCAAAAAGACAAGCGATCGCTCTTGTGGGCAGTATTATTTCACTAATAGCAATGTACATAGTTCCGTAAAAGCCTTTATTAAAGGAGAGAAAATTAAATGATAAAAATACCTAAAGTAATAAACACATGTGATGACCAATACGTTTGCTGGGCGCATACGGAATGGAAACACTATACAAATAGCAATGAGGCTATATTCAAATTGTTAAACACCGATTTTGAGGTTACGGTTAATAATATTCCATGTGCCGTTAGAGAATGTCGTGTTTCTGCAATTCCATTTAACAGACCTTGGCCTGGAAAACAAAGGGCTTATAATCAAAGTGAATCTGCAGGATTTATATCCTTCTCGGCAAACGAAACAGTAGAATTAAAAGTCAAAAGAAAACAATCCTTTGACAAAGCAATCGTAAGACCGTTATCAAAAAAAGTCAACACTACTGTTTTGGATGAT
Organism: Clostridiales bacterium; assembly: GCA_015055625.1. Lineage (GTDB taxonomy): Bacteria > Bacillota > Clostridia > Christensenellales > Pumilibacteraceae > RUG12826. Next base: position 157,931 of record SVHU01000003.1, read on the forward strand.
GAAGTTGTGTTTGTATTAAGTGAACACGGACAATACGTTTTGGAATTTGGAAACACCCACAACGCTCTTCACATATTCTTCAATGAATTAAAAGACTATGCTGAAGCAAAAGACGCTACAATTTATTTTGGTCCCGGAATACATTTCCCCGGTATAATAACCTTGCGCGACAATGATAAAGTGTATATTGATGAAGAAGCAGTCGTTTTCGGCTCAATCTATTCTAAAGGCGCTAAAAACGTTAAAATCTTCGGCGGTGGCGTTTTGGACAATTCAAACGAAGAAAGAATAACTGAACATTGCTATGAAAACCACACCAAAGGAACGTTCAGAATTTACAACTGTGAAAATTTAGACGTATCTGATATTATTTTGACCAATTCTTCAACTTGGGCTATGTCTATGTTTAACTGCAAAAATATACACGTTGATAACGTCAAAATTGTCGGACATTGGAGATACAATACGGATGGAATTGATATCGTTAACTCTGAAAACATACTTATTGAGAATAGCTTTATAAGATCTTTTGACGACACCATATCAATTAAAGCAATTTACTGTTACCCAAAGCCGATACAAAACATCACCATAAACAATTGCGTTATGTGGTGTGGCTGGGGTAAAAATTGTGAAATAGGCATTGAAACTGACGGAATTGAATATAAAAATATTATGTTTAAGAATTGTGACCTGATACACAATTCATTAGCTGCTATGTGCATTTCCAACGGAAATCAAGCAGATATTCACGACATTCTATTTGAAAATATGAACGTTGAATTTCAAATAGACACAATGGAGGAAGTTGTTCAAAAGAAAGACGAACAAGAATATGAAAGTACGCACAAAACTATGCCTCCGTGCCTTATTAGAAACTTAATACAAAAATATAATATAAGAAAATCCAGCAAAGACGGATTTGAGCGTAAGTATAGTGAAAAATTAGGTAACATTCACGACGTCGTCTATAAACACATAAACATCTATACGGACGATAACAGTTTAATACCTATCATAACGATAAAAACACCATGCTGTGAAAACAAATTAAAGAATTTCAAATTAGAGAACTTCTACTTAAACGGCAAAAAAATAGAAAACCTTGATTGTTTTGAAAAAGATTTTGAAAACGTTGAAAATATCAATATAAAATAAATTATTCATCCTTTGTCAGAAAGTTTCTTTGTGTTTGGTTAAGGGGGCGTTTGCGGTGCGAAGGCACACTCCCAAACTAAATACTAACAGCAGTTGATTACTTGCTTTGTTAAAGAACAAATATTGGGTCAAGCGTCACGTTTGCGGTGCGGAGGCACACTACCAAACTAAATACTAACAGCGGTTGATTACTTGCTTTGTTAAAGAACAAATATTGGGTCAAGCGTCACGCTTGCGTTGAGGCTATGCTGAAACGGTCACCACTTAAACACATAATAAAAAAGGCACCTTTATCTAGGTGCCTTTTTTATTATGGCATACAAGCCCCAACTCTATACAATGCACCGCTTTTTTATAGGGTGGTGCATTTTTTGCGGCTTGTTCTCGCAATTCTCCGCAAACGGACAATGGGGACACAAAGGACAAACGGCAAGGTTGCCCCTGCCGTCTGTGGTATAAGGTTGTTTATTGCCGTTCCGGTTCGGTCAAGACCTCAATGGCAATCCGCATCCCAAGCCGAAAAGCGTATACGAATATTTCACGCTCATTGATTTGCGTCAGCTCGGCATAGCAATCGTCAAACTTCTCAAGCGTTTCCTTTTGCTTGTCCGTCAGCATTCCGAGGAGCGCATCGCGGTGGTCGGCAATGTAGCCCATCAGCTCCTTGACCGCCTTCGTCCCCTCTCTGCAACCACTCTATCAATGTTTTTTAAAGGGCATGGCATCAGTGATCTTAACTTAGGTCATAGGATTCTGTATGTCATCGAGTGGCGGGGTGAGCCATTCCTTAAGCTGATCCTCCTCGACCACCTCAAAGGTGATGCCGTCACGTCCGGTTTCTCTGCAATATTTCTCAATGGGGCTACCCACCTTGCCTCCGACTACAAGTTTCCAAGTACAGGTACACATCACATTTAAT
>SVHU01000021.1 GCA_015055625.1 Clostridiales bacterium
AGCGGATATATTGGAACTTTTGAGGTGGGCGAGCAGTTTAGCACTGACGGACTTGTAGTCAAGTTCTTAGATCAGCTTGATAACGAAACTGTACTTTCTGCAAATGACTACACAGTTGATTCGTCTAAGTTTAATCCTAATCAGGTAGGCAAGTACCTTATTACGATAACGTACGGCGATTATAAGTATAATTATACGGTAGACGTAGTAGCGCCCAAAATAGAGATAGAGAACGCAAAAACGTTATTCTTGATTGGAGAGCAATTCTCGATAGGCGAAGCAAAAGTTTATCTGGTTACAAAGGCAGGTAAAACGCTTTTAGAGGAAGGACAGTATACTGTAACTACCGTATTGTTCAACTCTAAATATGCAGGCACGTATGATATTTTAGTAAGCGGACAGGGCGCAAGCGGAACTTATAAGGTGCAGGTAGTAGCTCCCGATTCGATAGAGGTAAGCGGAGCAAAAACCGAGTTTAGCGGAGAAGAGTTTAGTACTGGGGATATAGTAGTAAAAGCCAAGGTAGGAGATGACGAGTACTTACTTGACGCAAGCTCTTATACGGTAGACTCGACACAGTTTAATAAAGACGAGAGCGGAACGTATACGATAACGGTAAGCGCGTGCGGAAAGAGCGCAACATACGAGGTAACCGTAACGGTGTCGGGCGGAAATACTGAAACTCCCGAAAAGGGCGAAAGCGGATCTAGTTCGTCTGGATGCGGAGCTAATGCAATGGAGATATTTACACTTGTTGCAGGACTTTGCGCTCTAGCGTTTGTGTTTAAAAAGTCCAGATAACTTTGGTTAAGCAGTAATTTAAGGTTTTAATTTTTTTATAAAAAAATAGGCTATGTCACAAAATATGGTTGATTAGCCATAAGGCGATTTGACGAGAAAATCACAAGAAAGACAAGTATATTTACGAAGGCGCGTACCTGCAGGGTACGTAACTGAGTAAATTACGCAGTTTTTCGTAGTGGGCTTTCCGTCCAAAATCAACCGTAGATTGGGACAGAGCCAAAAAATAAAAGGAGATAAAAAAGATGAAATTTGCATTGTTTTTTGGAAACAGAGGATTTATGCCGGCAGAGCTTATTGCAGGGGCAAGAGCGGATATGATAAAAGCTGTAACAGACGCAGGCCACGATTATCTTGTTATGGACGAAAATGCCACGAGATACGGCGCTGTGGAAACAAGAGAAGAGGGCAGGCTTTATCACGATTGGCTAAAGTCGCACGAGGGCGAATATGACGGCGTAATTTTGTGCATGCCCATATTCATTGATGAAAACGGCGCTATTACCGCGCTTCAGGATGCAGGCGTACCCATTCTTATGCAAGCGTATCCCGACGAGATTGGTAAAATGGATTTTAAGCATAGACGCGACGCGTACTGTGGAAAGTTTTCGGTAACCGATGTTTTCTATCAGTACAAAATTCCTTTCACAGTACTAAAGCCTCACGTTGTTCATCCGCTATCCGAAGCGTTCAGACAGAACCTGGACGACTTTGCAAAGATTTGTAGAGTGGTAAACGGAATGAAGAGATTTAATCTTGGCTGTATCGGCGCAAGAACTACTGCGTTTAAGACGGTTAGATTTGACGAAGTAACTCTTCAGCGTTACGGGATTAATGTGGAAAGCTTCGATTTATCCGAGCTTATCTTTAAGGTGAACAACAAAAATGACGACGACGCGGTTGTTTTAGAAAAAGTTAAGAGGCTGGAAAACTATACCGATTTTTCTAAAGTTCCTGCCAAAAACAAGCTCACACTTGCAAAAATTTCGGTTGTTATTGACGAGTATATCGACGAGTACAAGCTTGACGCGGTAACGCTAAGATGTTGGAACGAGATGGAAACCGTACTCAGAGTTTGTCCGTGCGTGCTAATTTCCGAGCTTAATGATAGGGGTATAGTTTGTTCGTGCGAGATAGATCTTACAAGCGCAATTACAATGCGAGCTATGGCACTTGCAAGCGAAAAGCCTACTGCTTGTCTTGACTGGAATAACAATTACGGCGACGACGAGAACAAGGTTATTCTTTTCCATTGCGGTCCTGTTGCGCAAAGCTTGATGACAGGAAAAGGCGAGGTTACAGAGCATAAAATGTTCGCAAAAGGCGATCCTGGTAGCGGTTGGGGAACAAATGAGGGTAGAATTGCGCCCTTTGAAATGACTTTCTCTAACGGATTTACCGAAAACGGCAAGCTCAAAGTTTACGTTAGCGAGGGAAGATTTACCGATGACATTATCGAAAAAGAGTTCTTCGGTTGCGGTGGCGTTGCGATTATTTCCGATCTTCAGAACAAGCTCATAAAGCTTGCAAAGGGTGGATTTAAGCATCACACAACGGTGGGCGTTGGAAAAATGAAGAGCGTGCTTTTAGAAGCGTTTAGCTATTTAGGATATGAAATCGTAGATATTGAGGGATAGAGGTATGTTGACAGGATTAAAAGAAGTAATAAATGAGGCAAGAAGTAAAAATATGGCGGTGGGAAGTTTTAACACCCCTAACTTAGAGTGCTTACAAGCTGTGCTGGAGAGCGCGGAAGAGTTGGGCGTCCCGGTTATAATCGCTCACGCGCAATGCCACGAGGATGTTGCGCCACTTGACGTTATAGGTCCAGTTATGGTGGAGCTTGCAAAAAGAAGCAAAGTTAAAGTGTGTGTACACTTAGATCATGGTGAGGATATTGAGTATTGTAAGCGCGCGATAAAACTTGGTTTTACTTCGGTTATGATAGATTGCTCGACTTTGCCTTTTGAACAGAACGTAGCTATAACGAGAGAAATGGTCGAGTTTGCCCATAAGAGCAACGTGGACGTAGAAGCTGAGCTTGGAGCGTTGCCACAGCGTGAGGGCGGACAGTCTAATAATTCGGTTGATCCTAGCGATTTGTACACAAAACCGGAGCTCGTACCCGACTTTTTGCGACAAACAGGCGTAGATGCTCTTGCGATTGCTTTTGGTACGGCGCACGGAATTTATAAAAATACACCTGTGCTTAATACTAAAATTATCAGCAAAGTCAGAGAGCTTACGAATATTCCATTGGTTATGCACGGTGGTAGCGGAATTTCTAAAGAGCAATATAAAGAGGTTATTAAACTTGGCATAGACAAGATAAATTATTATTCGTATATGTCGTATGCAGGTTATGCTTGCGCCAAAAAGACGGTGGAAAAAAAGAGTGAGGACTTTTTTCATACTCTTGCGCTAAACGCGAAAAATGCAATGAAGGAAAACGCGCTCTCAACTCTTAAAGTTTTTTCGGGGAGAGAATAATGGACGGAAGAATTTCTAATTTTTCGCAGGTAGCCTCTTTGCGTAGATACGTTTTGACGGAGGGTAAAGAACGTGGCGTTGAGGTTATTGATTGCGACAATGGAAAGCTGAGATTTTTGCTGAACGTGTCTAAAGCCTTAGATATTATGCAAATTTATCACGAGGGTGAGAATGTTTCGTTTATATCTAAAAACGGTTTTTCCACCTCTGACAAAGCTTTTGTAAAACGCTTTGAGGGCGGTGCTTTGTATACGTGCGGACTGGACGGAGTGGGAAGTGTGGAAAACGTAGAACTTCATGGCACTTTTCACAATATTCCCGCTCGCGTTTTGTCGGCTAGTTGTAGTGAGAGCGGAATATACGTTGAGGCGATAATTGAGGATAGCGAGCTGTTTGGTAAACATTTGGTAGTTAGGCGAAAAATCAGTAGCGAAATAGGCTCTAGCTACGTCAAGGTGGAAGACGAGCTTGTAAATTTGGGCGATAGCGACGAGCGCTTTTGCTTGCTTTATCATATCAATTTAGGCTATCCGTTTTTGGACGAGGACGTAAAGGTTAGTGGTAATATCGATAAATGCGAGCCTAGAACAAAATGGGCTGAAATTAACCAAAAAGACTATAACGTTATGGGGAAAGCTTTACCAAACGCGGAAGAAACGTGTTATTTTCTTAGCTTGCGCGATCCGTATATAGAAGTGGAAAACGCAAAAATCAACAAGAAAGTCAGGTTGGAGTTTTCTTCTTCGTTTACCGAGTTTGTGCTATGGAAAAGCACAAGGGAAAAAGATTACGCTATGGGGATTGAGCCGTCTACAACGAAGCTTGACGAGCGCTTTGAATATTCGGTTATAAAGAGAGGAGAAAGTAAAAAGTTTTCGATGAAGTTTTTCGTTGAAAGATAGCAAAAAAGCCTTGCTCTAATAAAAGAGCGAGGCTTTTACTATCCTTTAATTCTGAAAGCGGAGGGGGAAAGTCCTGTTTTTTGTTTGAACGTTTTTGAAAAATGCGCTATGTCGCAAAAGCCTATCGATACGGCAATTTCACCTATGGGAAGAGCTGAATTTTGCAGTAGGTCAATAGCTTTCATTATCCTAAGTTCTTGCAAGTACGCATATATTGGTTTTCCGGTGCGAATCATAAAAACTTGGTTGAGATAGTTTGGGTGATAGCCGAATTTATTGCCAAGACTTGATAGAGTAATTTGCTTACCGTAGTTTTCACCCAGTAGGTTTATGACCTTTTGAACAACGTCGTCATCCTTGTGTTTTAGCGGCATTTTTACCGTAAGGCGTAGCGCTTGGGTAATAATTGAACTAAACAGGGAAGAGCATCGCGTTTCGTAAAAAATTTCACGGCGCGTAAATTCTGAGTTTAGCGTTTTTAGCTCTTGTTCCAAAGAAAATGCGTTATCGATAAAGAGCGGTTTTTCTAAAAGTTCTTCGCATAATGTCAGAGGAGCTAAAATCTTACTTTTGTCAAAATTTTCTTTTTTTACAGGAGGGATGGGCGTGGATTGATCGGAAGACGAGTAGATGTAGTCGAAGTTTATTCCCAATAGTTTCATAGGATCTAACTCGTCGGGATAATATGCATATGGAAGATCGTACTTAAAAATTAGTAACGAGCCTGCTTTTAAGGGATAGACGACATTGTTTATTTCAAAGTTTCCCACACCACCTATACAGTAAAAAAGTCTGCAATCGTATGCTTTTATGGTATAGTCGAATTGCTTGTAGTCGGTTGTTGTTATATAACGCGCGTACCTTACGTACGGCTTGATATCGCTTATTTTTGTTTGTTGCATTTGTGTTTTCCCCTAAAATCTTTATTTTTTACAAATTTGTCTTTCTTTTACACATTGATTATATCACGTATTTTTGCTAAAATCAATACGTAGAATAAAAAAATACGGAGTAAAAATATTATGATTGAAAGAAAGATAACTAAGAAAGCTAAAATAGGTGTGTTCGCAGTGGCTCACGCAACGTATTGGGATCAGTTTGAGGGTTTGTACGATAAAATTATGAGTTATCATAATGAGTTTGTCGAAAAGCTCAAAAAACAAGGTGTTGACGTTGTAGACGTAGGAATGGTGGATAGCAACGATAAAGGTTTTGAGGCGTGCGATAAGCTAAATGGCGCTGGTGTTGACCTTATTATGTGTAATATGGTAACTTACGCTACAAGCTCAGTTTTTGCGTCTGTTATCAGAAATTGCAATGCGCCCATGGTGTTAGTTGCTCTTCAGCCAAGAGAAGCTTTGGATTATACCAAAGCCAATACTTTTATGCAACTGGAAAACGACAATATTTGTTCTGTTCCCGAGTTTGTTGGAGTTGCTGTAAGATTTAACAAAAAAATTCACGACGTTATTATCGGTACTCTTTATAATGACGTTGAAGCTGATGCTGAAATTAAGAAATGGTGCTCGATAGCAAACGTTCTTGCATCGTTAAAGGGAGCAAGAATGGGACTTATGGGACACGTTTTGGAGTCTATGTACGATATGCACGCAGATCCCACCGCAATCTCGTCAGCGTTTGGCGTACACGTTCCGCTTCTTGAAATAGACGACGTGCTTGATGAATACGCAAAGGTGACGGAAGAGGAAATCAAAGCAAAGATTGAGGTTATTGACCGTGAGTTTGATATGCCCGAGCCTGTTTCCGATCCTGTAACAAGCAAGCTTACCGACGAAGATAAGTATCAAGCGGCAAAAACTGCGTGCGCTTTGGATAGATTTGTAGAAAAATACAATCTTACAGGACTTGCGTACTACTACGAAGGTCAAGAAGATAGTTTGCACAGAAAGGTTGCAACTACGTTTATCGTGGGAAACTCCATACTAAACGCGCAAGGCACTCCTATGTGTGGTGAGTTTGATATTAAAACTTGTATCGCAATGCTTATTATGGATAGGCTGGGAATTGGCGGAAGCTTTGCCGAGTTTCATCCCTTTGATTTTAGCGAAGACTTTATTTTGGTTGGACACGACGGCCCACATCATTTGGCTATTGCTGAAGGTAAGCCTGTTCTTCGCTCGCTCAAAAAATATCACGGCAAGCCCGGACGTGGCGCGTCGGTTGAGTTTAAGATAAAAGAAGGCGATATAACAATGCTTGGCATAACGCAAACGGGCGATGGTAAGTTTAAGTTCGTTATTGGAGAAGGCGTTTCTAAAAAAGGACCTATTCCGCCAACTGGTAACACCAACACGAGAGGATTTTTCGAGCCAAACACCAAGACGTTTATCAAAAAGTGGGTAATGGAAGGACCTACGCATCATTACGCTTTGGGCATTGGTAAACACGCCGATACTATCGCTAAGATAGCGGAAGTGTTAGGTGTTGAGTACGTTATTGTAAAGTAGGCGCGTGAAAACCGTCGCAATAGTGCTTAAACGAGAACTTTCCTTTGGTCACGTACGTTTTAGTACGCTCCCTGCAGGAAAAACCCCGTTTAATTCTCTTGCTTGCTTTTGACACGCCTAGCGCGCTTTTAAGAAAGATTGACGCGTGAAAACCGGCGCAATAGTGCTAAAACGAGAACTTTCCTTTGGTCGCGGTAAGTACGCTCCCGTCAGGAAAAACCCCGTTTAATTCTCTTGCTTGCTTTTGACACGCCTAGCGCGCTTTTAAGAAAGATTGACGCGTGAAAACCGGCGCAATAGTGCTAAAACGAGAACTTTCCTTTGGTTACGTACGGTAAGTACGCTCCCGTCAGGAAAAACCCCGTTTAATTCTCTTGCTTGCTTTTGACACGCCTAGCCATTGAGCAGGAAAGATTGACGCGTGAAAAGCGGCGCAATAGTGCTAAAACGAGAGATTTTGATGTGTATTTATAATAAGGAGAAGAAAATGAAAAAAGCAGAAATTTACGCGTATTATTTCCCAAACTGGCACGTTGACGAAAGAAACGAGCAATGGCACGGAAAAGGTTGGACAGAGTGGAACGTAGTTAAGTGTGCTTTACCTAAATTTGAAGGACATTATCAACCGCGTGTTCCATTGTGGGGGTACGAAGACGAAAGTGATCCCGTTGTTTTTGCAAAAAAGATTGATTGTGCTACAACGTACGGTATTGACGGGTTTGTGTTCGATTGGTACTGGGTAGACGGTAAGCCGTATAGAAAAAAGTGTATAGAAGACGGATTCTTAAAAGCGAAAAACTGTGAAAAAATCAAATTTGCGCTAATGCTTTGTAATCACGATCCTAGTTCTTCCCACCCATCGCCTAGAACGCCAAGAAGTTTTCCTTTGGGTACAACTAAGTATACCCCCGATGAGTTTGATAGGATTACTTCGTACTGTATCGAGCATTATTTTGATAAGAAAAACTATATACGTATTGATGGAAAGCTGTATTTTTCGATATTTAGTATGGGAAAATTTATTTTAGATATCGGTGGTATAGAGAGTGCGAAAAGAGAGATCGATAAGTTTAGAGCAAAGGTAAGAGATAGGGGACTTGGCGAAATTCATTTTTCTTGTATTGATAATCAAGGCGCGCTTTTAAGAAAGATATTAAATGGCGAAATGGGCGACGTGGACGTAGTAGGCAAACAAGGTGGTAAGGTTGTAACCGATTTTGAAGCGTATAACGTTGTTGCAAAAATCTTAGGAATAGATTCGGTTAATACTCATCTTGTTGGATTACCACCAGCTCAAGAATTTCCAAAAGCGCATTTTGATGGGTGGCTTGAGATCTTTGAAGAGTTTTGTGTTAAGAGAAATAATACATACAAAATCCCATATAACCTTTGTGTAACGGTGGGGTGGGATCCATCGCCCAGAACGGTACAGTCGGACGTTTATGAAGAAGTGGGATATCCGTTTACTAAGATTATTTATGGAAACACCCCTGAAAAGGTGGGTAAGCTTTTTGAAATTGCAAAAAACATATACGAAAGAGAAGAAACAACAGCAAAGTGCATATTTTTACACTCGTTCAACGAGTGGACGGAAGGCGCGTACTTAGAGCCCGACGAAAAATATGGATACGGTTATTTAGAAGAATTAAAACGCGTTTTTAAGAATTATTAAAGTGTGTGATAAAGGAGAAACTTATGCTTAAGAATATTACTTTAGAAATGAGTGTAAAGCCTTTTAAGAAGGTGGACGACGAGTACGTTGAAAAGGTTTGCAGGCAGGTTTTTGAAGATTGGAAACCACTAGTAAAGGATGTTGAGTGCGTGTCTATTATGCTTTGGACGGCAGACGGAAGCGAGATACTTGAATATAAGGGAAATATGGACGAAGAGTTCGAGTGGGCGAAGTGGATAGGTGGAGCAAATCCATGGAAAGAGTATGAACATAAAGACGATCCAAACAAGATAGGACTTCATAGCGCTAGATATTTATATATCGAAAATCCACCTGTATTTACTTATGGCGTATTGAAAAAAATTGTATCTACGATTAAGCGCGTAGGTAATGAGATTTTCCCGAATAAGACTATACGTGTGGGCGAAACTTTTGACATTGGTCCAGAATTTGCTGAATCTCCGTTTAAGTACGAGCGCCACAATGAGATATGTAAAGGTCAGTCTATGGGACCTAATTGTATGATTTGCGCGCATACGTTCTTGCACGCGGATAACGTTGCGTATGCAGGTTTTCCTAACGGTATAGAAGAAGGGTTGCCCTTTGGTACGTTCTTTGGCAGACAGTGTCAAATCTTTTTGACAGATATGGGCTTTGACTATATTTGGTTTTCTAACGGTTTAGGTTTTGGTAGTGAACCTTGGTCGTCAACCGGTGAAATTTTTGATGGAAAGGAATTTCGTATAGAGAATTTCGAAAAGGTTAAAAAGCTTGCGTTTGAGTTTTGGGGGTATTTCAGAGCGGAGTGTGATTTTCCGATTGAAACGCGAGGAACTAACAACACTATGGGTATAGATTTAGCGTCTGACGGTATTCCGCTTAAGGATATATACGAAAATTATGATTTTCTTCCACCGCCAAACTCGCCCTGGGCTGCGCTTGATGATAATTTTGGACTGGAAATAGCAGGATATATGTCTAGAATAGCAAAAATTCCTTCCGACAAATACTTGTTCAGATATTATCTTCACGATCCGTGGTGGATGAACAGTCCGTGGTATGATAGATACAACTCTATGCCTCACGATATTTATCTTCCGCTTGCGTGTTGCAGAATTGACGAAAACGGAAACGTTCACAATCCTACGCATTTTAATATTCTTACCATAGACAATACTTTGGGAGATATGCCGTCGGCGTGCGTAAACGAAAGTATTCCACATATGCTAAAGGGTTTTAAGGAATCTCCCGATCGTCCATCTCCCGTGGTTTGGGCATACCCCTTTAACGAGTATAGCGAAGCAAAGACAAAGGAGCAAGTTGCTCAGCTTTATGCTGACGAGTGGTTTATGGTTTCGTGCATAAATCAAGGATTTCCGTTAAGCTCGGTTGTTTCTACCGATAATTTTGTAAAGATCGACAAATCCATTTTTGCAAATAGCGTAATAGTAACGCCCGTGCCTAAAGCTGACAGTGAGTTTGAAAAGAGCATAATCGAGTATATAAAGAACGGTGGAAAGGTTATTTTCTACGGCTCGGCGCACTTAGCAAGCAAGACTTGGCTAAACTTTGCAAACATTACGCTTGGCGAAGGAATTGACGGAGAATGTAAGTACGTATTGAACAAAACCGAACAAAAGCCAATAGTAATAGGCAAACTTGAATGTGGTGGTCTTGTAAGAGAAGAAAGCGAAATCGCCTTTGCTACTGCAAACGGCAAGGCGATAGGTGTGGAGGGCGAAAACTTCTGCTTTATAAGAAACGTGCTTTCAAACGAGTTTAAGAGCTGGTCAAGATTGCCTAAAGAGCGAGATGCTAAGAAATATGCTAAAGTAGAAGATTTGATGAGAGTTGCGCTTGCAAAGCTTGGATATGATATAAAAGTAGATAACGTAGAAGGCGCGCAATCTCCCGTGTATATGGTGCATCGCCATAACGGCGCGTATATGTTCTCGATTTTTAGCGCGCATACCACGGCAAAAACGAGCTTGCGTTTCCCACTTGGAATCCCAGTGTTGGACGGATATACCACGGTAATTAATAATGGTTACGGCGAATATCATTTCCCCAAATGCGAAAGAAAGGAGTGTAGGGTTTTCGTTGAGCAAGAAGACGGAATTGTTAGCGTAAGAGAGTTTGCGCCCGTAAGTAATTTTGATCGTAGAAAAATAAGGGTAACTGGTCTTAAAAACGCAACGGTAAGGATTCTTGCGGAAGATTATTGTAAGGATAACTTAAGAGTTACGATTAATACTCCTGGTTATGATAGTAACGTTTTGTCCGATCCGTTTGAGGGCGAGTATAAAAAGATAGGTAACGACGTTTACTATGAAGTAAAAAACGCTACCGGAATGATGCTTATAACCTTCCCGTTCCCTAAGGGTTGCGCAAGCAAAATTAAGGGCTAGAAGAGTTTTGATAGCTAAAAGCTTTAGTTTGAAAACATATTTAAGGTTAATAAAAAACCGCTAATCGTTATGATTGGCGGTTTTTTGTAATGAAACTTTATTTTTTGTAATAATAGATATATGATCTAAAACAACGCATACGTGTATAAGTTTTTACAACAATGCATAATAAAAACGCAATCCTTTATTAATTTAGGACTGCGTTTTTTTGTTGATTATAAAGTGAGTTGTTTTAGTACGTAATGGTTGCCCAGTCGCTGTCAAGATAGCCTGTGCAAGTTGCTTTTACCTTAATGGTGTCGCCTTTAGAGAGGGTGGCAATTTTCGTGCTTACCGTTTTTTCTTCGTCACCGTCGTTAATAACGTACACAAAGTAAACTCTTGCGCCAACGTTGTATTTTTCGCACGTTACGTTTCCGTCTGTATCGATAGAAAGTTTAGGCGCGTCTAGCTTTACTTTAGCGTCAACCGTGTTGGAAGTGCTTTCGCAATAGGTGTTGTAATCGCTTGGGATTGCCTTTACGTAATAGTGATAACCAAGTTGTATAGAGCATTGTGTTCCGTCAATATAATCGTGAACGACCTCTCCGGTTGTGGCGTTATAAACCTTGTAGAATTCTGCGTTTTCCACAGCTTCCCAAGAAAGCGTTCTATAATACGTGTCAAGGGTAATAACCGGGGAGGTAAGCTTGATTCTGGTATCGGATATAGTTACTAATTCGCAGTAGTCGGAGTCTAAGAGGTTTTCGTTAGAAGACGTTGCTTTAACCTTAAACGTATCGCCGTTTTTAAGACCACGAATGATTGCTTCGGTGGTTTCACCTTGCTTACCGTTAAGTTCGTAAACAAATATTTCAGTACTGTCGCCACAGTCCCACTCTATGGTAACGCCGTCGTTGTCATAGCTTGTTCTTACGTTGTAAGGGGTTTTCAGTTGAGCTTTAGCGCATGCGTACCAGGCGCTCCAATCGCCGTCTACGTAGTAGTCTTCGTAGTCTGACGCGGTGAGTTTGATTCTTATTTCCTGGCCTGCGGTAAGCTTAATGCCCCAAGAAGAGTCCTGATCGTAAGTGCCAACAGGCTGACCGTTCGAATCTCTTATTTCGATAGTGTAATTGTTCCAGTATCCGTTGTTGAGATCTTCGGGGATAATAATATCGTAAGAGCCGTATGCGTCACATACTTCGGTGTTGATTTTTATGCTTGCAGTGGGAAGCTTTCCTATAATTTTATAGTCGATAACCGCGCCGTCCCAATCGTATGGATGATCTTCGGTGTACTGCTTGCCGTACATCTTGTAGGTGTAGCGAATAGTCAAGTTTCCTGCAACCGTTGTGGTGAAATTAATGTCGTCAAGGTCAAAAGTTATGGGCTGTAAATTACCAAGTGGGAACACGTCGTCAGGATTGATTTTGTTTTTGAACGCGTTAATTACGTCTTCCAGCCAAGCCTCTTCGTCAATCTCGATATTGGGTTCTTCCTGTGTCCAAAGTACGTCTAAAATCTTGTAGCCTTCGGTAAGTACGATTTGATTAACGTAGCCCAAATTTTTGTAAGTTTCGTTGCCTAAGTTGTTTCTCGACATGACTTCAAGATAAAGCACGTTATCTTCGTCGATATAGAACAAGTCGTTGTAATTGTCGTCGGAAGCTATGAATAAATAGTCGTTTTCAGTAATTGCGGGTTTAACTTCAAACCAATCGTCCTTAAGTTTTCTGTTTACAGGCTCTTCGCCGTTACCGCTGTCGATATCTGCGGTGATTTCATACGTCCAACTATTATCGTTTACGCGCTTGCTTTGGTATCCCGGTAAAACGACGTAGTACATATTATTAACGTTGAAGAATTCTTCATCTTCTCCGTACGTAAACTCGTAGGAGTATATGCCTTGAGCTAAAAGCTCTCTCCACTCCTGTTCGGTAACGTCTGAGTAATACTCGTCAATCTTATCCTTATCGTTACGTAGTTTTTGTAGCTTCGTATAGGTGGTATAGTGGTCGGGGTCTGACCAATCCATCGAATCTAACGTAGCTTGTAATTCGTCGATAAGGTCGGGATTTTCGATGAGCGAAATTGCGCTTTCAGCAAGGTATTGCTTGCTATATTCGTCTACAAGCTTAATTTTTAGGTTGTCAATATTGAACTTTCTGTCTGCGCCAAAATCAAAATAGATAATAGCGTCGTCGACAAGTCCGTAGCTACCACTCCACCAAACCCAAGGATCGTCTAAATGCTGAGAGTCAACATAATTGTATGCGTATTGTTCTACGTTTGTGGAGTTTTTATAATAAATTTTAACGACGTAGCTATTAAGGCAAAGTATACCGTCGCTAATTTGCGCATTTCCGTCAAAGTCAGTGGTGGAGTATACGATGTCGCCATTTTCCCAATCCTTAAGAATTTCTAATTTGCTGAAACTAAACGAAGCATCGTTAAGCGTTGCGCTAACGTTAATAACGGGATAATATTTACCTGTTTGTTCGTTTAGTAAAAGAGCTGACGAAACTTCATGTGATAAAACGTCGTCCGTTGTGCAATTTTCGGCATTTATAGAGTGGGGATATACGCCGTTTCCGTCGTGCGTATCCGCGTAAACGATTGCTCTAATATAATAGTAGGTGTTTGCGCTAAGGTTGTTGAACGTGATAGAATTATTGCCTATAAGTAGTCTTTCTTGAGCTACAATCACGTTGTATCCATCGTGAACTACCGCTCTAAGCCAAGCGCCCGTTTTTGCGATAAATCCGCTGTTGTCGGATACGTTTACTTCGAGTGAAATTGAGCTTGCAGTAGTGTCTACGTTGCTAATGGTCGCTGTGGGTAGGCTTTCTTGTATGGGAAGTCCAATAGTTACCGTATCGTTGCTTTCGTCGATAAGAACTGACTTTCCGTCTTGGCTGATGTTGGCTCCCTCTACGTATTCGATTTCGGTAACAGTGTACGAAATTTCCTCATACGTATTTTGAGGAATGGTAAGAGCAACGTACACGCAGTTAAGATACGTAGTACCGCTTTGAACAAAGAATGATTGCAACGCGCCACCCGATTGGTATTTAACGCCGTTTAATTTTAGCGATAAAATAGTGTTCTGATCGGGGTTGCTAAGCCAGATTTGTACGTAAACGGTGTTGCCTATCGCGCTATAAATTTCGTAATCGCTCTTTGTTGGAGCTGTGTCGCCCAACGCGTTGTTTGCATCGGATAAATAGTTTTTAAGCGCCTCGTCAAAAGATATTCTTGCGCTGTTAAATAACGCAGGAGAAGAAAGTAGTTGACCTGTGGGAGCGTCGCTTTGAGTAGGTGTGCTTACAGATGCTTTTATGCCAAGGTATGTGGGCGCTGTTGTTTCACCGCCAGGAGGATTTGGGCCTTGCGCGGTGTATGTAACAGGTGCGCTCCAATTACTGTCGGTATAAGAGCTTCCGTCGCCAACAGCCTTTACAACAATACTTTGACCGTTTGTAAGCTGAAGAGATAAAGCGGTTGTGAATTGCTCGCTTCCGCCGTTGATTTTATACTTATATCCGCTTGCGTTAGGTATCGCGTTCCAGCTTGCAATACCCGAGTTTGATACTGAAACGGAAGGAGTTTGAAGCTGAACGGGAGAGCCGGGCGTGCCTTGAGCTATGTAGGTAACCGAGTTGCTCCAATCGCTTGTGGAATAGTTGGTTCCGTCACCAACAGCTCTTACCTTTAGCGTTTGACCGTTTGTAAGAGTTTTTTGAGTGAAGGTGTTTTCAACGTAAGACAAAACTCCGTCTGTGCTGATTTCAAATTTGTCAGCATTAGCGTTTGCTTCCCACGACGCAACGTTGCCGTTCAGGGAAACAACGGGAGCGGATAGTTTTTGCGGATCGGTTTTAGGCGCTGTGTCGCAGGCAATAAAGCCCATTACCGCAAATAACGTTACTATCACAAGTATTACTGATAATAAGCGTTTTTTCATAGTGTTATCCTCCTAAAAAAACAGTCTTTCGCGCAAAGAGAGTGTTCTTACGCAAAAGACTGTTTTTCAAATATTGTGTTTTATAAGTCATAGTTGTTTACAATTGCTCTACAATAGTTGAATTTTTGCCTCCGCGTAAGTTGTTCCTGTGTTTTGCGCTAAAAAAATAAAAGCGCCAACCGAGGTTGACGCTTTAAAAAACGCAAACTCCGATTGTCGCTAAACTAACCGAATAAGAAGAGGGAACAAGTTCCTATCATTCCAATTGGTGGAATCCGCATTTTTAGCAAGTACAAAAATTGGAATGAGAAAAATAGGTATAATACCCTTAAAGTAGAAACTATGCCGTAATTAGTGTATATTCAGTTAGTTTAGCATTTTTAGTATACCATACTTTCATATTTATGCAAGGCGTTTGCGCTATATTTATTAAAATAATATCATTAAGTGTTTTAGTATTTGATAAAAACATAGTATCTGGTTGTTTGAATTTCTTTGGTGGTACTTTAAGCTTTTTTAGTGTTTTTCTTGACAAAACTACTTCCGTAGTGGTATAATAAATGAAATATAACTCTACGGAAGTATAAAAAATGGAGGCGTAAGTGGAAAAGTTAGTATTGTATCACGGTTCTGAAAGGATTGTAGAAAGACCTGAGTTTATGAAAGGTGTGGCGCATAACGACTTTGGCGCAGGCTTTTATGCAACAAAAGAGGAGGCAATTGCAAAGGAGTGGGCGTGCGGAGATGGAAATGACGGCTACGTAAACATATATTCGATATCGCTAGAGGGGTTAAAAGTATTTGACATAACGAAAGAAAAGAACGCGTCGCTTGTGTGGCTGGCGTTGCTACTAAAAAATAGGCGTTTAAGAATAGGTAGTGCAAAGCAAAAAACAGCTCGCGATTTTGTCGTGGAGAATTATTTGCCTGACGTTAGAGCTTATGATATTATAGTTGGATATCGTGGCGACGATTCGTATTTTTCGTTTGCTCGCGCGTTTTTGGACGGAGAAATAAGTTTTGGTCAGCTTGACAAAATGCTCACACTTGACAAGCTTTGTTTACAGTATGCGCTGGTCAG
The DNA here is from genome assembly GCA_015055625.1 of Clostridiales bacterium. Classification (GTDB taxonomy): domain Bacteria; phylum Bacillota; class Clostridia; order Christensenellales; family Pumilibacteraceae; genus RUG12826. The sequence goes on from SVHU01000021.1 coordinate 15,769, forward strand.
CGATAAGGCTGTAAAGAGTTTGCGTTTTAGCGACGTTTTGGTCGAGGATGGAAGCGATTGTTATTATAAGAGGAAAGAAAGAGATAGTAAGTTACGAGAGGAAGTGTTGTCCTTTGTGGAAAAATCGCCTAAATACATCAGCGATATTATGGAGAGGTAATGATATGAAAAATATACGCGCAATAGAATATTTAGACGACGCAATGAATAATTTGGGCGAGGCGTTCGACTATGCTGTAAACGCTTGTAAACTTGATTTGGAGATATTTTTGGAGTTATTTATTTCAACTGGTGTAGCCGATTTGTTTGCTGACGGTTCGCCTAAGTACGTTTCGGGAATTTCGGGCAGTGAACTTGTATTAAAAACGCTGTCAAAAGCGGGGCTTAGTACGGACAACTGCCCGGACAGGCAAACTGATTTTGGTTTTTCTAAGGAGTACAAGTGCGGATCGGTGCTTGCCTACTATCAATACAACAGTGGAAGAAGCTATAAGAGTATAAAAGAAGAGCTAAGTGTAGACGATTTGTACGGTTTGTACTCGATTTTGCAAAAGTATTCTAAGGAAAAGTTTGTTGGTATTGTCGAGGACGTTATAAAAAAGCACAGCGACACAACAAGACTCCAACAGATCAGAAAAAAGCGTGGAATATCACAACGCAGGCTTGCTGATCTTTCTGGTGTGAATTTAAGAACTTTGCAACAATACGAGGTTGGCGCTAAAGATATTAACAAGGCATCCGCAACTTCCGTACTTGCGCTTTCTAACGTTTTATCCTGCAAAGTTGAAGATATTATAGAGTATTAATTTTTACAAGCTGTCGTTAAATTTGTACAATTATGCTTTACAGGCTGGATGCTTTATGCTATAATTATTATAATGATAAGTTTTTAGTGGTAAAACGATAAAATTTAGACAAAGCAAGTTTGATATGGAGGAGTATATGAGTTATGATAGCAAAAAATGTATAAGACTTCTTAAAATTTGGGAAATGCTTAACGCTGATAGCGACGAGGATCATCCGCTTGGTACGGAAGAGATCAGACGTAGACTTGATGAGTTTGGTATAGAATGTGACAGGCGTACTCTGTATTCTGATATCGAAAGCTTACAAGAGGCAGGGTATGAGATTTTTTGTGTTAGAGCGAGAAGTAATCAGTATTACGTTGTTGACAGGAAGTTTTCAGTACCCGAGATTTTGATTGTTATGGATGCTGTTCAGGCGGCGGGTTTTATAACCGAGAAAAAGACGGCGGAGCTTGTAAACAAGGTTGGCGCTCTTGCAGGTAGTAGAAAGGGTGAAGTTTTGCAAAAGAACGTTGTTCAGTTTTCTACCGTTAAGAGCGAAAACGAGAGTATTTACTATTCGGTAAACGAGATTTGTCAGGCGATAACGACTAAAAAACAGTTAGGTTTTCATTATTTTGATTATGATTATAAGTTTAATCGTTCGTATCGCGTGGATAAGGAAAACGCTGAAATAAAAAAATATTACGTGGTAAACCCCGTTGCTACCGTGTTTTCTAATGACAATTATTATATGTTTTGCTATGATGACAAGCACGGCAATGTGGCGCAGTACAGAGTGGATAGAATGTCCGACGTATCAGTTTTGCTCAGCGATATTACCACAAACGAAGAGGTAGAAAAATTCGATATTTCCACATATAAAAAACAGCTTTTTGGAATGTATGGGGGAAAAGAAACGGAGGTTGAATTTGAGCTTGTAAACGAAAAAGATATTATTGACGTTGTACATGATAAGTTTGGCTCTAATATCAGAATGTATACGGTTGGGGATAAAATCGGCTTTAAGACAAAAGTAAGAGTAAGTCCCACGTTTATTGCTTGGTGTGTATCGTTTGGTAACAAAATTAAGCTCATATCTCCCGAAGAAACCGTTAAAGAAATAGCGGAATATATTGAGAATTTGAGTGTGATGTATAAAAATTCTTGATACGTATTCGACAAAATGCGACATTTTTAAGGTTTTTTAGCATAATTAAATAAGACTTTTAGTAAAAAAGAGGAAAGTATGAAAAGAAATGTTTTTAGTAAAATAAGTGCAGTATTGGTAGTTGTGCTTACATTGTTATTTGCGTTTGGGTGTGCGCAGAGTTCTTCAACTACGTCTGATCCTGAGCCCGATCCGCCCCAGTTAAAGTACGGTGAGATAAAAAACATCGTATTGATAATTGGCGACGGAATGGGAATTGAACACGTTAGCGCAGGTCAAATTTACGAGGGGAAGCAGTACGGTTTTTCTTCGTGGAAGTATACGTCGGTAAACACGGATTCTGTGGATACGATAGGTAAAAGTTTTATAACAACAGATTCTGCAGCTGGAGGAACTGCTCTTGCAACAGGTCAGCTTACAGTAAACGGCTACGTGGGAAAAGAATGGCATGGCAGGGACGTAGAAACGATATTGGATAGAGCTAAAGCAAAAGGCAAAGCTACTGGAGTTTTGACCACGGATAATCTTTACGGTGCAACTCCCGCGTCATTTTCCGCTCACGCGCTAAGTAGAAACGATACGGAAGATATCCTTAATTCTCAGCTAACTTCAGGCGTGGATTTGTTGTGTGGAAGTACGGCTTCGGCGTGTACTGACAAGGCTGATAATATAGCTGAAAACGGCTATACGCTTTGTACTGATTTTGAGGAAATCGAAAACGCAAAAACCGCCGAAAAAGCATATTGGCAATTTGATATGTGGGGGTATAATTCAGACGTAAAGTTGGAAGAAGTTACACCGCATGCATTGGAGTATTTGTCCAAGGACGAAGACGGATTTGTTATAATGATAGAACAGGCGCATATTGACAAGTATTCTCATGATAACGATATTGAGGGAATGGTGAAAAGCGTAGCAAGCTTGAACAATACGGTAGAGGCTGTACTTGAGTGGGTTGGAGATAGAAAGGATACTGCAATACTTATTACCGCCGACCACGAAACAGGCGGACTTACGGTTTCTACCTCTAGTCAGTCACATTCGGATATTGCAACGCTTGATAATAAAAAGTTGTATTATGATTGGGAGAGTGGTGGTCATACCGATTCTAAAGTTCCGCTTTTTGTGTACGGTATTAACCCCGATTATTCGTGGTTTGGATATTATAAATCACATCACCTTATTAAAAATGTAAATGTGTATCATATAATGGCAAATCTGTTAAACAATGGGCTTAGATACGCAACTTGACCTAAAAAACTGATACGTATTCGATATTTTTAGAAAAAACTAAAGTCCGTCCGATATTTTTGCGGGCGGACTTTGAAAAAAAGGAGAGCTATGGATATTAAAATTACTGACGTAAGAGAACAAAAAGGCGATAGCGCTTTTTTGATAGACGATGGCAAAACCGCAATACTTTACGACAGCGGTTTTGCTTTTACCGGCAATGCCGTTGCTAAGAAAATTCGAAGAGAGCTTGGCGATAGGCAACTTGATTATATTTTTTTAACACATTCGCATTACGATCATGCTTTGGGTTCGTGTTACGTGTTGAAAGAGTATCCAAATGCCAAGGTTGTAGCCGGAAGTTACGCTACGAAAATTTTTGCAAAGCCCACGGCAAAAGCGGTAATGCGTGATCTTGATAAAAAGTTCGCTACTGTGTGTGGAGTTGTTGAGTATGAGGATCTTATCGACAACTTAAAAGTAGATATTGCAGTGGATGACGGCGACGAGATTGTAGCTAATACTATGAAATTTACAGCTATTTCCTTGCCCGGTCATACCAAGTGCTCGGTCGGCTTTTATTGTATGGAAAGTAAATTGTTGCTTTCTTGCGAAACGTTGGGTGTTACGGATGGAAAGGGTGTGGTTTTGCCCGTATTTTTGGTAGGCTACGATATGGCGCTAAGTTCTATAAAACGCGCGCAAGAGCTGGACGTTGAGTATGTTTTAGTCCCGCACTTTGGACTTTTAGACAAAGAGCAGTCGGCAACTTATTTAAAAAAAGCAGAGCTTACTGCAAAAAAGATTGCAAGCGAAATTGTAGGAAAACTTAAAGCTGGCGAGGATAAAGAAGTTATTGTTAAGCAGTACTTGAACGAGTACTGGAATGGGTATATCAAGGATATTTATCCAGAGGATGCAATACGTCTTAACACTGGTATTATGATAAATCTATTAGAGCATGAGCTTGTAAGTAAACCAACAGTCGATTGACGTAAAAATCATAAGGCTGTATAATTGTTTTATATAGTTAAAACGGAGAAGTGGTATGGATATTGTAAAGGTCGGAGATCTAATTGCTCGAAGAAGAAAAGAGTTAGGTATTACTCAACAACAGCTTGGCGATGTGTTGGGGGTTAGCGCAAAAGCAGTTTCTAAATGGGAAAGAGGTCTTAGCTGTCCTGACATCGCGCTTCTTTCTCAGCTTAGCTCGCAGTTGAAAATTATGCTAAAAGAATTGCTTGATGGTAAGTTGAATAATAAGCAAAGTAGCAATATAGGAAGTAACGTAAATTTTAGTTACCATAATGATAGAATGTTCGATTTGGAAGAAACGGTTGAGCTAAATGCGTGCAAAAGAGTGGTTTCTCCCTATCTTTTCGGAAATAATTTAGAGCACACGAGATCCTCTGTTTATCATGGGATTTCGGCTCAAATACTGGATAATCGCAAGTTTGCAGGTAAGCCTTCGGCAATGCAAGGCGTTGCGTATAGATGGTATACTGTTGGTAAAAAAACGTACACTATGCTTATATACGACAAAATGACTAATGCCATACCTTTTGCGCCTTACGTAAGACATGACGAAGAGCATTATCACATGAAACGCGACCACGAGCGCAACTATCAGCAAATTTCTTCGGCAAACGAAGGGGAAAAAAGCGGAATAGGACAAAGTGAAATTTATTTGCAAGAAGGTAAAACTTATGATTTTGCTATTGTGCTAAGAAGTTGTAAAGTTGATAAAATTGTCGTTGCGTTTACATCGAGGAAAGGAAAAGAATACGTAAAGACGGAAATATCTATAAAGCCTGATGCTCAGGATTGGGAGCGTTATACTGCTAAAATAACCGCACCCGTTACGGATTTTGACGCAAATATCGAAATTACGTTTGAGCAAAGAGGTAGCGTTGCGGTAGGTGCAGTGTCGCTTATGGATGAGGATAATTTTAGAGGAATGCGCAAAGACGTTATTGCCAGGATGAAGGAAATGGGCATAAAGTTGTTGCGCTGGCCAGGCGGGAATTTTGCAGGAGAATATAACTGGTTTGATGGACTTCTTCCCGTGGATATGCGTTCGCCTTTGGAAACGTGTTGGGCGCTCGAAACGCAACCTCATTCACAATGCTATGATTTTCACGAAATAAATACAGACGATTTTATCGCGCTTTGCAAAGAAATAGGCGCAGAGCCGTATCTTACTGTAAATCTTGCTTGGAACACGCCCGAAGAAAATGCCATGTGGGTGGAATACTGTAATGGCGACGAGAATAGTATTTGGGGTAAAAAGCGTATTGAACGAGGATATAAAGAGCCCTATAACGTTATACTTTGGTCGCTTGGTAATGAGTTTGGTTTTGGGCATATGGAGGGTGAAAATTCCATTCACGGATATACCCGACTTGCGAAAGAAACAGCCGAAAAAATGCTTAAAGTTACGCCTAATTTAACGTTTTGCTCGTCCGGCCCCTATCCAAACGCCGAGTGGGTAGAGTATAGCGTAAAGCCTCTGAAATCGGTTTGTTCAACGATTTCTGTACATAGTTACGTACCTGGTCCGTATTATTATTACGTGGATAATATTAAGGAAGAGTATGAAATAGGAGTATCTAAATATTTGGGCGCTTGGGATAGAGCGATTCAAACCCGGGATTTATTGCCAAACGATGTTTCCATATCATTTGATGAGTGGAACGTTTGGTATGGTTGGTATCGTCCGTCGTGTGTGGTGGACGGTATTTGTGGAGCTCTTACAATGAATATGCTTATTTGCGAATCAGAAAAGCTTAATATTCAGTTCGCTTGCCACTTCGAAGCTGTCAACGAAAGCGCAATAAAGGTGGATAGAAATAAAGCATATCTAACGCCTTTAGGAAGAGCGATTTCGCTGTCAGCATTGCACGCAAACGGTAAGCTTGTCTATGGCTCTCATACTTCTGTTGTTACAGAAAAAAACGGTACGTATACTGCAACTTTGGTAAATCCGTCTTTTGACAGGTTAAAAACTGTAACGTTTCCTAAGGATTTTGTTATAAAAGAAATTGTAGGTTACGGAAGCGCAGACGTCTTTCCTAATTCTAATTTTGAGGAGTATTCTCCTATTGTAAATGGTGAAAATATTGAGCTTAGAGAACACAGTATAGTTGTTATAAAAGCGGTTAGAAACTAAGATAAAACTCTCAAGGGGGGACCTTTGAGGGTTTTTATTAAACAAAAAAAGACATTATTTTATTGCAAAACGACATAAAACTTGTTGACATTACAACAAACGTATGATATAATCACGCCTGTTGAAAATTCAACAAGACTGGAGTGTGTTATGGAAAGATTTCAAGCTTTTACTGTGCTGGTTACTAAAATCAACCGTAGTATACACAAGATAAAAACCTATGAAGTAGAAAGTTTAGGTGTAAAAGCTCAGCACGTTAGCGCGTTATTTTATTTGTATAAAGCTGGCTCGCTTACGGCAACTGAGCTGTGTGATTTGTGCAAGGAAGACAAGTCTGCGGTTTCTAGATCTTTAGAGTACTTAGAGCGTAGTGGATACGTTTATTGTGATAGTGACTTAAAAAAGAGGTATAAGGCGGAGTTTGTTTTAACGGACAAGGGTAAGCAGGTTGCGGAAAGTATTGTTAATAAAATAGACGGAATACTGGAAGAAGTGGGCGGAGCGCTTAATAGCGAAGAGAGAGCTATTATGTATAAGTGTCTAAACCTAATTAGCGATAATTTGGATAGCTACGTAAAAAATTTGGAGGATAGAAATATATGATTAGATTAATGATTGATTCGGCGTCGGATATAAACAAGTACGAAGCGGAAGAGTTGGGCGTAATATTAGAACCAATTAATATTACCATTGGTTCTGAGGAGTATAAGGACGGCGTGGATCTTTTGCCCGAAGAATTTTATGACAAGTTGTTTTCCAGCCCTGTTTTGCCCAAAACAAGCCAAATTCCTCCCTATGTTTTTGAAGAAGAGTTTGAAAAGTATACGGCAAACGGCGACGAACTTATAGTAATTACGCTTTCGTCCAAGCTTTCAGGAACTTATAATAACGCTGTTATGGCATCGCAAAAATTTGCAGGAAAGGTTACCGTTATTGACAGTCTTAACGCGTGTGTTGGCGAAAGATTGCTTGGTCTTTACGTGCTTTCTCTTATCAAAGACGGTGAAGACGTAAAAACGATTGTAGAAAAAGCGGAAACAGCAAAGCTCAGAATAAACGTTATTGCTGTTCTTGATACTTTGGAATACCTCAAAAAGGGCGGTCGTATTTCGTCTACTGCGGCGGCTATTGGCAGTATGCTTTCCATTAAGCCTGTTATTGCGGTAATTGACGGAGAGATAAAGGTTGTGGGAAAGGCAATGGGCGCAAAGAAGGGTAATTCTATTCTCACTAAGTTTGTGTCAGAAAAAGGCTTGGATTTTACTATGCCTTATGCAACCGTGTGGTCGGGTAAAGAGTCCTCTAAGCTTGACGCGTATATCAAGGATTATGCCTTTTTGTGGGAAGGTCATTCCGACAATATTCCAAAGTATATTTTGGGCGCAACGATTGGTACTCATATCGGTGGCGGAGTAGTTGGCGTTGCCTTTTTTGAAAAAGTGGATTTTGATCGGTAATTTATTTTGGGGTTGTAATTGGCGTATTTATGGCGTTTGCTATATCTGCCGCAGGTCTTGCTTCAGCGTTTGCTGATACATATAAAGGCGATAGTGTAGGTGCTGTAAAATACACCTTAAATTCTACGATTTTGTCAGTTAATACAATGCCTGTGTTGTATATGTTATTGCTTGTAATACTGTAAAAGGAGAAAAATGATGCGAACTAAGTTTGACGTTGAATATAAGAGCGGATTATATATAGACTTCTATCTTCCTGATTGCGAGGAGTTTGACGTGTTCGTGTATTTTCACGGTGGCGGACTGTGCGCGGGTGATAGAAAGGGTAAGGAGATAAAAGTCTTTGCGCCTTTTCTTGCAAATCGCGGTATTGCCGTTGCGAGCGTGGAGTACACAATGTACCCAACAGCCAAATTTCCCGATTTTATAGAGGATAGTGCCGATGCTGTTGCATGGATAAAGCAAAATATTTCTTCTTATGGAAAGTGTAAGAGTTTATTTGTAGGAGGAAGTAGTGCGGGCGGTTATATTTCTATGATGCTGTGTTTTAACGGTGAGTATTTAAACAAACGCGGACTAAATCCTATCGATATTGACGGTTATATTCACGATGCAGGTCAACCCACTTCACATTTTAACGTATTAAAAGAACTGGGTAAAGATTCGAGAAGATTGATAGTTGACGAAACTGCGCCTATGTACTTTGTTGGAACTGCTAGCGAGTATGCGCCTATGTTGTTTATAGTTGCTGACAACGATATGTTTGGAAGATACGAGCAAACAATGCTTATGATAAGCGGTATGAAGCATTTCGGACACGAAGATAAAATATATTTAAAGGAAATGCACGGCAAGCATTGTTCTTACGATTATGCCGTAGACGATGACGGTGGTAGTACGTTTGGAAAAATAATTGAAGAATTTATTAATAAAATTCATTTGTAAAAAGGGATGCGGTTCTTTTAAAATTGTTTAAATATTTTCGTTAAACGCTTGAAATTATACGCGCATAAGTGTTATACTTTATCAAGTGGTTAAAAATCCAATTTATTATGAAACGAAAGGAGAATGATTATGCCAATAGTAGATATGCCTCTTGAAAAACTCAAAGTTTATCAGGGAAGAAACCCCAAGCCCGCGGATTTTGACGCGTTTTGGGATAAATCGCTCAAAGAGCTTTACGCCGTAGATCCCGATTTTAAGATGGAAAAAGCGGACATTAAGTCAAAGATTGGAGATTGTTATTATATCAGCTTTACATCCATTCAGGGCGCAAAGATTACCGGTAAAATGGTTAAGCCTAAAAACATTGAGGGCAAAGTTCCTGCAATTATCGGCTTCCACGGTCTTGGCGGATGTTGTTGGTCGTTTAACGCGCTTATAACTTACGCATCGCAAGGTTATGCAATGTTCACTATGGACGCTCGTGGACAGGGCGGTGGCAGTGAGGACGTAGGTGGTCCTGGAACAAGCCAGGTTACTATGTTTATGAGAGGATTTGACGGAGAGCCCGAACAGATGTACCTTAGAAACTTATTCTTAGATACCGCTCAGCTTGCCCGTATTGTATTAGGTCTTGATTACGTGGACGAAAACAGAGTAGGCGTTTCGGGAGGCTCTCAGGGCGGTGGGCTTTCTATCGCTTGTGCGGCGCTCGAGCCTCGTATCGCCAGATGTCATTCTACATATCCGTATATGTCAGACTATAAGAGAGTTTGGGAAATGGACCTTGCAAAGGGCGCATACGATGGACTTAAGAACTACTTTAGAAACAGAGATCCTCGTCATGAGCGTGAGGATGAGATTTTCGAAAAGCTCGGATATGTGGATATTCAGTTCTTAGCTCCCAGAATTAAAGCAAAGGTTATGATGGCAACAGGTCTTATGGATACGACTTGTCCGCCCTCTACTCAATTTGCTATGTATAACAAGCTCACTTGCGATAAGCAGGTTGTTATCTATCCCGACTTTGGACACGAAGGGCTCAAAGGTCAGGATGAGATAGAGTTTAACTTTATGGCGGACCTATAATTAATAAATAAAAAGAATAAGGCTTACTTTGGGCTATCGTGCCTAAGGTAAGTCTTTTTTTGTTGTTTTAATATCGCGCACTAGGTAGCTTTCGGTTTATAAAGTGATTTAAGCTCGTCCCAATAAAAGCGAGCTTTTTTTGCGTTAAAGAGAACAAAATTTATAAAGTGTATTATTGTTTGTCAAGTGAAAAGAGTAAAAAATTTATGGAATGTCGTAAGTTTTGTACATCCTGCCCATTGTTTGTAAATCAAACACTATCCGTTTGAATAGTTGACACTCTGTTGTCATTTATTATGGTGTATTATTAGGCTACAAACGCAATCGGAACCTGTGTTTGACGAGAAAGATTTTAGGAGGTGCAAACGTGGAAATTTGGGTTTTACTTATTATTGCAGTAAAAAGTAAGCTCTATGAAGCCGTTGAAAGGGCAGAGAAGAAGATTATGCATGTCGCTCTCAACCCTAACATGCAGGCTTCGAGGCAAAGCGCGATAGTTAGCGACCTTATTAATAAAAAGAATATGCTCGTTAACCTCAAAGTGCTATATGATAGAATACAAGAAAAAATGGACGAAAGCAAACTTAAAGTTATAAAAGATTTTTTATACGCAAGAGAGGACGTTGATGAGTATTGCCTAAAAAATACTTGCGATCCGATAGCTTTTACAAATATGGTTCTATCTTATGCAAACGAGGGAGCGGACGTACTTAGAGGTCTTAAACTTACGGTAGGAAAAATGGAAGAGGATTACGCATCGCTTCCTTTGGTGTTTATGACGCTTTTAATGATTAAAAGAATGTTAGCAAGTTCTGACGTCAAAACTCCGGGAATGGAGCTTGCGTTTAAGAATTGTTCTTCCTTTATTCCGTCCTCTTTCTAACTGTTTTAAGCGCTATTATCAAAAGGAGTGTAACCGATGCACATAGCACAATAATAACAATAGTACCGCTTGAGGAAGAGAGTGATAAAGATGAGGTTACAGTTGTAGTTAAAGTTGGTTCTTTTGCACTGTAATCGTTTTGCGAAAAAGTGGGAATTTTGACGTATAAGTTGTATACGTATCCGTAATTTCCGTCCTTATCTTTAATATAACACCACTCGTTTCCCAACATTTCGATCTGTTCGCTTCCTTCTCTTATACCATAAAAGGTAACGTAAGAATCGTTGTCAAGCTTGGCTATAATGTTGTCTTTAAGGTGGGAGGGAGAAGAGCGCATAGTAACTGTGTTGCCGTCGTTATTTACAAGCGTTGTAGTATTTTGAGGGTACTTGTTTAAGGGCGTGTAGTCTATTTTATCAACGCTATCTGCTTTTACGTAGCCTACGCAGTCTAAGTATGATACCTTCCATACGTTTTCATCTTCTTGCAGGATTTTTACAAAGTAGGAAGGCGGAAGGGAAAACATGGGCGAAAGTGTTTGTTCGTCTACGTATAGTATGCATTCTTCTTTTATAAGGGCATACGAAAGAGTTTGGGCATAAACAGGCGGAACAGCGCAAAATACGGTTACAAGAAAATATAAAGTTGTAAGAGCGAGAATTTTCATAGTAAGAGTATAGGACTTTTTATGGATGATAAAATGACTTCTTTTGTCTATTTTTGCAAAAAACTAAAGCAAGATAAGGAAAGTTAGCGTTATGACGGAAAAAGAAATAATTCACAAGCTAAAAGCTGTGGAAAAATGGCAAAAAATTAAGAGAAATAACAATAAAATTGCTTACTACAACACAGGAGAGAAAATTCATAAAAAACAAATGGAATTTCACAAGTGCAGTAAGCGTAACCGCTGGGTTTTCGGCGGAAACCGATGCGGAAAAACAGAATGTGGAGCAGTGGAAACAGTGTGGAGAGCAAGGGGTATTCATCCGTTTAGAGAAAACAAGGATAACGTTTTCGGGTGGGTGGTGTCGCTGAGTCGTGATGTTCAGCGTGACGTTGCGCAACGTAAGATTTTAGAATACCTCAATCCCGAATGGATAGCAGATATCGTAATGGTATCGGGAAAGTCTTCTAATCCCAAAGGAGGCGTTATCGATTATATTACTGTAAAAAACGTGTTTGGGGGCTTGTCCACTATTGGCTTTAAGAGTTGTGAAATGGGTAGAGATAAATTTCAGGGAGCGTCGCTTGACTTTGTGTGGTTTGACGAAGAACCGCCTGAGGATATCTATATGGAATGCAGTATGCGTCTTGTAGATAAAAAGGGCGATATGTACGGCACGATGACGCCTTTGTTGGGGCTTACTTTCGTGCATAGAAAAATTTATCTCAACGAAAGCGGGGATGAAGAAGTTTGGTATACCTTTATGGAATGGGCGGATAATCCGTATCTTGATGCGCAAGAGATTGACCACTTATCAAAAGTGTTGAGCGAAGAAGAGTTGCAAGCAAGAAGATACGGACGCTTCGTTACCGAAAAAGGTATGGTTTATCCGGAGTTTGACGAACGTGTTCACGTTATACAACCGTTTGACGTTCCAAAGGAGTGGTACGATAATATTTCGATAGATCCAGGACTTCATAATCCGTTGTCAGCACACTGGTACGCGGTTGATTATGATGGTAACGTGTACGTTATTGCTGAGCATTTTGAAAGTGGAAAGCCTGTTTCTTACCACTGCGATGCAATAAAAAGTATATGCGCAAGACTGGGGTGGAAGAGTGATTATGCCGGCAGGTATTCCGCCCTTATTGATAGCGCGGCTTCGCAACGCACGCTAAATAGCGAAAAGAGCGTAGCGGACCTGTTTTACGATAATGGGATACTTGTAAACACAAAAGTGAACAAGGATTTATTTAGCGGAATAAACAGGATTAAAAACTACTTAAAACCCATTCAAGGACCACCAAGGTTGTACGTGTTCTCTTCGTGTACGAATATGATAAGAGAACTTAAATCGTATATGTGGAGCGATGGGGACAATCCGAAAAAGACAGACGATCACTGTCTAGACGAACTTAGGTATTACGTAATGACCAAACCTATACCGCCGAGCAAGGAAGTCTTGCGTTCGCCTATTTTAGATGATAAAGAAAGATTGATCAAAAGGTTAAGACGTAAAGCGTAGAGGAGAAATTTATGGAAGAAATGCAAAATGATCTTCTGTGCGCCGTAAGAAAAAAAGCGGTAGGATATACTGCGGAAGAGTGCGTCGAAGAGTACGGAGTAAACGAAGGACAGCTTACTTTATGTAAGAGAAAAATTACGGTAAAGGAAGTACCTCCGGACCTTAGCGCTGTTAAAATGCTTATAGAAATTGATGGTATAGATCCGTACGAAAAAATGAGCGAAGATGAGCTCGAAACAGAGAAGAAGAGATTATTACTATTATTAAAGGAGAAAGAAAATGAAACTAATAAAAACACCTTATAAAATACGTTGCGAGATGGGCGCGTGTAGAAATTTTGCTGAACGCACTATTGTTATGGATAGAGTAAGTATTAAAAATCACCTGCACGTATGCGGAAATTGCTTACAAACGCTTTATAAGCTCATTGGCGAAGAGTTTGTTCCAAAATCTATCGAAACGCTTAAGATGAGCAGAAAGAGAGGAGTAAAGAATGAAGCGTGACGAGAAAAAACAATATGAAGAAGATATTGTCAGCGAGGTTAGAGCAGACTATGAAAACCGCGCTCGTTTGCGTAAGGCATACGAGGCTCAATGGCAACTTAATTCTAATTTCGTAATGGGGAATCAGTACTGTTACGTTAATATAAAAGGCGATGTGGAGGATAGCGAAAAGGACTATTTTTGGCAGGAAAGAGAGGTCTTTAATCATATTGCTACGGTTATAGAATCCCGTCTTTCTAAGCTATCATCCGTGCGTCCTAAGCTTGTTGTTCAGCCTGCATCTGGCGACGATAAAGACGTTAAGAGCGCAAAGGTTAGTGGCAAGATTTTGGACAGTGCCTACAACTCTTTAGAGCTAGATAAAAAGATTTCGAGGGCTACTATGTGGTCAGAGCTTACAGGCACGGCTTTTTATAAAATTGTTTGGAATCCAAACGGCGGAAAATGCGTAGGCGAGGAGAACGGTGAAAAGATTTTTGAAGGGGACGTTAGAGTGGACGTTTGTCCGCCTTACGAGATATACCCCGACGATATTTCACATATGGAAGTGGAAGAATGTTGTAGTATAATTCACGCAAAAGCCTTACCAGTAGACGAGATTTACAGGGTGTGGGGCAAGCGTGTAAACAGCGAGTCATTACACACGCTATCCTCGTATAATGTGTCGCTTTTAGGCGGTCTTGGCAATGTGTCGGCTGTTCCTAAAATGGGTAAAAACGAAAACGAGGATTATGCATTGGTTATAGAGCGCTATACAAAGCCTACGTCGGAGAAGAAAAATGGAGAGCTGGTTATCGTTGCAGGTAATACGCTTTTGTACATGGGCGAGCTTTGTGTGGACGGAAGAGCTGTTTATCCGTTTGTTAAGCAAACGTGCATAGATAATCCAGGTTGTTTTTTTGGAATAAGTATGGTCGAACGTTGCATACCCGTTCAGCGCGCTTATAATGCTGTAAAGAACCGAAAACATGAGTTTTTGAATAGAATATCAATGGGCGTGCTTGCCGTAGAGGACGGTAGCGTGGATACTAGAGATTTGGAAGAGGATGGACTTAGCCCGGGCAAAATTCTCATTTACCGCCAAGGCTCAACGCCCCCTAGGCTTTTAGATCCAGGATCGGTTCCCAACGATTTTACAAGCGAAGAAAACCGACTTTTGACCGAGTTTGCAGAGGTTAGCGGAATAAGCGATATCATGCGTTCGTCCTCAGTTCCATCTAGCGTAACTAGCGGAAGCGCAATCCAAATGCTTATTGAGCAGGACAATACGCGTATTAATATTACCGCGCTGAATTTGAAAAACGCAGTAAAAGACATTGCTCACAAAATTTTGGCACTGTACAGAAAGAACGCATGTTTTGCTCGTCTTAGTAGGTTTGTGGGAGAAGAGGGCGACGTGGAACTTGTTAGTTGGAGTGCAAGTGATTTAAGTAGCGACGATATTGTTTTCGGCTCGGTAAACGAGATTAGCGGAACGATTGCAAGTAAGCAAAACACTATGTTCGAGCTTCTTAGAAGCGGACTTTTGCACGACGGAAACGGAAAACTTCCCGACGCTACACGACGCAAAATACTAGACGTGTTTGGGTATGGCGGATGGGAGCAAACTCAGTACGTCAATTCTTTACACGTTACAAGAGCGGAGCGAGAAAATTACGCGCTTAGCAAAAAGACGCTTACGGTAAGTGAGATAGACGACCATAATTTGCACGTGGAAGAACACACAAAATTTATGCTTTCTTCTGATTTTGACAAGCTAAGGGAAAAAGATCCTAAGCTTGAAGAAAAACTTCTCGATCACATACGCAAACATAAGCAGTACGCAATGCTGACAAAACAAACGGAGGCGCAATATGAAGGACAAACAAATGGGTAAATTCGAAAGTGTAAAGCAGTTATACGACGCCTATTGCGCGCTAGAGAGCGAATTTACCAAACGCTGTCAAAAGATGGCGGAAATGGAGAAAGAGTTGGAAGAACTAAAAAGAAGACAAACGGAAGTTCCTGACGTAAAAAACTTATTGTCGGATGGAGATTTCGTCAAAGAACACGTTCTTACCAACGAGCAAGTAGTTGGAGCAGTGGTTGCCGAATACCTAAAGTCGCTTAATAAGAAAGATAAAGTAAGCGTTTTGGGTTCTGATGGCGCGGTTGCTCTGTTCGTGAGCAAAAAGCCTACCTCACTCAAAGAGGCTAAAGAGCTTGCGGACGTTATCATCCGTCAAGGGTGAGTGGAAACAATTTAATACGCAAAAATTAGAGTAACTTATAGGCCGAACGGTTTGCCTGAGTTGCTTTTTTTGTGGCAAAAAACACTATAAAACAATTAAAAACACTAAAAATTAAGGAGAATAAATAAACAAATGGTAACATTACAAACAGCGGAAAACGCGCTTAAATCGGTTTATCTCGGTACTATTACCGACATTATGAATACAAAAGTTAACCCCCTTCTTACTAAGATCGAACAGACGGCAACGGACGTTTGGGGTAAAGAAGTTCACACCGCTTGCAAGGTTGGTCTTAACGGCGGTTTTGGAGCAGGAACCGAAACAGGTCCTCTTCCTACGGCAAAAGAGAATATGTACGTGCAGTTTGTCAGCACTCTTAAAAACCTTTACGGAAAGATTGAAATTTCCGACAAGGCAATAAGAGCAGGTAGCGATGAGCGAGGAGCATTTACCGACGTTCTTAACGCGGAAATCGAGGGCTTACTCAATGCAAGCAAGTTCAATCTTGGACGTATGCTTTATGGGGACGGTAGCGGATATTTGTGCTATATGAATAGCGGTAGCGTGGCAGACGGATATATTGTAGACGATACTAGAAATCTTGCGCCCGGTATGCTTGTAGATATTGTACACGATGGCGAAATGATCGGAAAAAGCATAAGAATACTTGACGTAGACTATGCGACAAAGAAGATTAAGATTGATGCAAACGGCGATTATCCCGACGGAAACTTATACGTTCAGGGAAGCAAGGACAATGAGCTTACCGGACTTGAGGCTATCTTTGGAGATAGTGAATATTTGTATGGTAATAGACGTAGCGATATTGCTTCGGTGCTTCCTACCACTAAGGCTCTAAACTCCACCTTGGACGAAATCGTTATGCAGGAAGTTATCGATAACGTAGAAAATCACGCTAACAGTACGATCAATTTTATCGGCGTATCTGCAAACGTTAAGTATGCATATCAGGAATATATGGCGCAGTACAAGCGCAATATTGATATTATGAATCTTGACGGAGGTTTTAAGAGCTTATCGTTTAACGGTATTCCTCTTGTGTACGATAGATTTATTAAGAGCGACACAATGTATTTGCTTGACACAACCAAGTTCAAGCTTCATCAGCTTTGCGATTGGAGATTTTTAGAGAACATTAACGGCAAAATTTTACACCAGAGCGAAGGCAAGCCCGTGTATACGGCAACCCTTGTAAAGTATTGTGATCTCATTTGCTCCAATCCTAAGGGACAGGCAAAAATTACGGGGATTATGAGAGGTTAGTTATGTACGGAGTAGGCTACGTAGTAACGAGCGACCTATACTCCATAGCTGACAGACTTAAAGAGATTGACGACGGATATTTCATATACTATTCGTACAAAAATCGACGATATGAGGTTCACAACAGAAACCAGAGAGGGCGAACGCTTTCTCTGGTTCTGCCTTATAAAAGGCTGGACGAGCGCACGATACGGCTTGTAAGACAAACGCGTAGCGAGCGAGCAAGTAGCCTTATTAGTCAGATGGAGGAAGAAAACGCGCGTATAGAACGCGAAAGAATGAAACAGCTTGTCAAAAACAAGCAAAACGAGCTAGAGAACGCGCTTATACAGCTTACAAAACCTAAAAAAGGAGGATTAGATAATGACTTATAGAGAATGTTTAAGAGTGGCGTCGTTATACCTTAACGAAAAAAACCTTTACGATTATCTTAACGAGGATACAACGTACACGGATGAGGAAATGCAACGCAAAATCAAATATTTATGTTCGTGCGTGGACGTGATTGCAAACGAGATTGCTTGCGAATATTTTCCACTTAATAAAACAGAGATTGTGTTTGCTTCAAACAAGCGTATTCCTTATGAGAATTTCACCTATTACGTGGTTGATCTAAAGTACGTCAAACGTAACGGACGTAAGGTTAATTTTGACATTTACAGCGAGTATATCGAAGTGGACGAGGACGGACAGTACGAGGTTTGTTACGACTATTCGCCCAAAAGCTATAATGGGAATTTGGACGAGGTTATCGGCTTTTACGGCAAAATCACTGCGCGAGTGGTGGGAATAGGAACAGTGGCGGAGTACTGCTTGGCTTTCGATAGGTTTGACGAGGCGATAACTTATGACAAAATGTTCAAAGATGCGCTTGTGGGAATTGCAAAAAACAGCGGAAAGCATAGAGTTAAAAAACGGAGGTGGGCGTGATATGAATTATAAAAAAATCATACAAAAACCCCGAAAAACGGTGAGGCTTAATTCTTTTTTTAAGGGAGTAGATAGCATAAACGACGATATGGTAGCAAACCTTAATAGCGCAAAAGAATGTTATAATTTCGACTCATCCACAGGCGCGCTTACACCGCTAACCGGCTTTGCTGAGGTTTTCTTAAAACCTTTTACTGGATATTGGCTGGTAGCTCAAAATTCGGGTTATAGCATGATTGACGGAAGAAAATTTTATTCGGCGGTTTTCGTGGACGATAAGGGAAAGCTGATGACTTATGATTTTGACGAGAATGGAAACGCGGGCGATCTTTATGAAGTTGGGGACGACGCTTTTCATTTTACGAGTAAACCTCAAATGATTGAGTATAAGGAAAAAGGCGAGGACGCAATGTTGTTTAGTTCGCCAACGGACGGGCTTGTAACCTGGCGAGGGGGAGCAGAACCTCCCGAGCAAATAAAGAACGCGCCACTTATTACGTCTATGGCAAAGCACAGCGAGCGCTTGTTCGTAACGGTTGCAGGACGAACGGATAAGGTGTGGTTTTCGGACGTTTTAGATCCCACTAATTGGAACGTGTCGTTGCAAGACGCAGGCTATATCGGGTTTAGCGACGAGAGGGGTGAATGTGAGAAAGTGTTAGCTTTTGGCGGATACGTATACGTGTTTCGCGCATACGGCATAAGTAGAATTACTGCTTATGGCGATCAGGCTGAGTTTGTCGTAGAGCACGTGTTTTCGTCGGGTTCGCGCATTTGTCCTTCTTCCGTAACTCTATGCGCTAATCGTGTAATCTTTGCCTCTGACGACGGGCTTTTTAGTTTTAACGGAAGTAGCGTAACTAAAATAATGCCTTTGCTTTCGCCGTTACTAAAGTTTGGCAAAAACACAACAACGGCGTTTTATAAGGGCAAGTTTTATCTTGCAACCGAGATGCTAACCGAGGGAAAGATCGGGTGTGAAAACGGTCAGTATAAAAACAACGTTATGATAGTTTACGATTTGTATACCGACAAGTACTATTTGTATCGCGGTATTGACGTAAGAGGAATTTTTCCATTGCTTGGCGTTGGCAAGGTTTATATTGTCGTGGGAAACACTCTAAAGCTTTGCGAAATGAATTATTCTAACGTGTTTGACGGTGAGATTTTAGAGCGCAAGTGGCGGTCGCCCGTAAGCGATTTTGGCAACAGCGAAAAAAAGACGTTGAAGGAATTGTCAGTATGTACCGACTACGATATTACCGTAAGAGTTTACTCTGACGACGAGGTTATCGAGCGCAAAGTTGCGGGCAAGAGCGGACGTTCGGTTGTTCCAATCAATCTTACCTCATACACCTTTTGCATAGAGTTTGTAAGCAACGATTATAGCTGTCGAATAGCCTCTCCGACGCTAATTTATTACTAGGAGGAAACGCGTATGTGGGAAGAAATAATCAAGCTTGCCGTAAGCAACGGAATATTTGCGGTTTTGTTTTGCTCTTTGCTGATTTATCAGCTTAAAGATTCGGCAAAACGCGAGCAAAAATACCAGCAAACAATAGACGGATTGGTAGATAAGTTCGACATTATGTACGAGATAAAGGAAGACAACGAACAGCTAAAAAAAGACAATATGCAAATAATTTCCGATAACGCGGATATAAAGCGTATGCTTAATAGCACGGATAAAAAACGAGAATAGGATGTAACAAAAATTAAATACGTATCGGCTTTTTCGTGTAAATTTGTGCATTTTTCATAGAAAAGGTAGAGCGTAAAAACAAAAAAAGGAGATAAATATGAATAGAAGAATGAGAATAAAACGAATTAAAATGATGCGTAGCATACTTTTTGCTAAGCGTTATAACTTTTATAAAAATAAGGAGAAATCAGTATGATAGATTATAAAAAAATTAAAGGTCAGCTTGACGATGTCTTGAATGACGATAAGGACGAAAAAGAGGAAAATCAAGAAGGGAGTGCAATGGTAAAAGAGAGTAAACCTCTCGCTTCAGCGCCCACAAAAACAGTGGTGTACGACGAGCTTCCTTCTGTTACGGTAACGTATCCCGACAAACCCAATATAGAGCTTCCCTCGTATGAGAAAATCGAATACACGCCAAAGACTGACGAGGAAATAGAAAAGATTGCAACGGAAGATCTTGAAGGGTACAAAACTAAGGCTTTAGAGAGTTTTGATAAAAACCTAGAGGCGACCAAGCAACAAAAGGAGCAGGAAAAAGTTTTGGAAAACACTAAAAAGACGCAAAATGAGGCTAAGGTTGACAAGACTTACGAAGAGGCGGAAAAAGAGATTGGAAACAATATGCTAAAGCAAGGAATGACCAACTCATCTACTGCAACTTTGCTCAAAGAGAAAAACGATAGCGACAAGGCGGATGCGCTGAAAAAGGTTGCTCAAAACTATTCTAACGCGATTGCTCAAATAGATAACGAAATTGCAAAAGCGGAAGCCAAGCGCCAGCAGGCTATCAATAATTTCAATGTAACGTATGCGTTAAAATATGCCGAGCGCGTTGATAAATTAAAGAAAGAACGTGAAAACGCTGTCGAAGACGCGCTAAAGTACAATAACGAGCTAGAAAGACTAGAGTTTAAAGATAAGGTGGAAAAAGAAAAAACCGAGTCGAAACTTTACAGCGAAGCGCTTGACCAATTCCAAACGGAACAGGTTATCGAAAATAAGGCGCAGTACGAGGTTGCTAATTCTTACAACTACCGCATCTATACAATTTTGCGTAAACAGCTTGCAGGAATGAGCAAAGAGGATGCGTATAATGCCGTTAGAAACGATCCTACATACGCCGAAAATCTTACCACCAGCTACTATTTACAGCTTGTGGACGAGTTTGGAAGAGATTTGTGGGTGCCTAACGATCGTGAGTACGGAGTGAACCTCGATGAAAAATAAACTCAAAACCAAGTCGTTTTGGGTGGGAATTGCAGGCGCAGTAGTGCTGATTTTACAAACGCTAGGGCTAAAGATAAACGCCCCTGTCGTTAACGAAGTAATATCTTCGCTTTGCGCCATAGCAATCCTGTTTGGCGTAATGGTTGACGATACGAAAAAGACCGATTTAGAGTCAAACGTATCCGACAAAACGCAACAAAATCTACAAAACGAAGAACAAAAAACCTCGCTTTCCGATACCGAAGAATCGGCTGGCGAACAAAATAAAAATAAGGAGTAAGCAAAATATGAAACATCAAAATTTAGCGGTAGCGGAAACCGAAAATTCCGCAAACAAAAAAATAAAAAATTCATGCCAAGGAGGATATAAAAATGGCAATCAACATTAATAAAGAGAAGTTTTCAGATGCGTCAATAGAGCAGGATTTAGGAAGATCCGGCAAGGCGCTTGTAGACCTATTTAACGGTAATTTAACTTTTATCCACACGGACGTTCAGTTTAATTATGGCAATCCAATAATCAGCGTAGGGCACGTATACAGCGCAAAGTCGCAAACAAACGGCGCCTACGGCAACAACTGGTCGCTTAACTGTGATGAGAAAGTAGAAATTGAAAGCGACGGTAGCTATCTTAAGCACATCGACGCAAGCGGAAGCACAGTGTATTATTATATAATAAAAACAGAGGTAAAAAATAATTACAAATCATTTGACGCAGAAATAGAAAATGCAGAAAAATTATATTTGCTTCCTAATGGTTCAAATGGATTTTATAAGAAGAATAATAATTATATAATGTATGACGGTAATGGTAATCGTAAATATTTTACAGTATCTAATAACGTAGGATATTTATCTAAGATAGAAACTGTTGACGGTAACGATTTAACGTATACAAGGAATGAAAATAATTGCGTTACGCGAATTTCAGACAACTATGGAAGATATGTAAATTTTACATATTCGAATGGTATGCTTTCAATTATTGAAGATAGTGCTGGTCGAAAAAAGACGTATACGTATAATGAAAATAATCTAATTTCTATAGATTATTTGTTTGAAGATAATACTACTGAAAATTGTCTTAAATTTGAATATAATTCCAACAATCTAATAACAAGAGTAATAGGGGAAAATGGTATTTCATACTTATATGAATATCTTGAAAGCGGAAGAGTAAGTAATGTTACAAGACAAAGTGCTTATGAGCAAATCGGATATAATGCAGTAATTGCGTTAAGCGAAGGAACGTATAACAGTTTTGAGTCTTGGGCTATTTCATACAACTTAGACGGGTGTGGAGTAGAAGAAAATAAAGAATACGACGCGAAAGATTTTGCACCAGATTATATTAATACAAAAGTGACGACAAACCTTGATACTGTTTATTATTATGCTTTCAAAAGCGAAAATGGGGTTTATTACTATAATTCTTTATTTTATGAAGGGAATAAGAATAAAATAGGTGTAGCAAAGGACGAAATGAGTATACGAACGTCACAAAGTGGAGAAAGAATACTAGTATCTACAGCAAAGGATAACTTGTTAAAAAATCCTAATTTTGACAATACGGTAGGAACAGGAAATCGCCCTATGGACTGGCAAGGTTTTTATACAGGTACAACAGAAAACTATATATCTTACGATGCGATGGATAATACAAATTCTTTATTAATATCCGCGGACGGAAGAGAACATAATATTTATCAAAAAATAAATAATGAGATTGAAACTAATAATTTAGGCGAAGAGTATAATAGCTTAAATGGTGGAATATATACTCTATGTGCTTGGGTAAAAGGTGGTAGAGAATCAACAAAAAAAGAATTCGCATTAAAAGTAAAATATTATAACTGTTCAGAAGAAGTTATTTTATTATCAAGAAATGAGAATATAGCAAGATTAAACGTTGAGAATAGTTGGGTATGTGTTTTTAGGAGCGTATTTATTCCTGGTATTAAAACAGATTCAAACGGAGTTAATCAAAAAATAGAATCAATTAAAGTTTGCGTGAATTTTAGTAGTACATATACAGGTGTAGATAAGGATTTATTAATAGATCGAGTTTTGTTAAATTGTGGTAGACTAAATATAATAAAGCAAGAGCCTAGTATAGTGTGTAAAACATCAACTGGTGAATTAATTTATAAATTTGATGATGTAGATTATTCAAATACAGATATGGCAACGTGGTTGCAACAACAAATGTTTAATAGTGCAAATTTTACTGTATCTAAAATTAAATTTTTAGACGGCAACCAATTTGATATAAAAGATGTGAGAGTGGTTTATAATGGAGGTAAAATTTTTGAAAATTCGGATTTTGTGTCAAAAACAGAAAACGATTCTAAAAGTGATCCTATTAGGCAATATGTCTGGAATAGGTCAAATAATAAAGATAATATAAGTCAAGCATTTCAAATTTTGTCGGAATACGATATGCATCATAGACTAACAAAACAGACAGATTATAGAGATATAAATCAGGAAATAACGTATTCTGAGAATAATCAAATACCTGAAACGATAACTGCTAAAATATATTATAACGATTCATATAAAATGCAAAAATCAATAACAAAGACAAACAACGGATATGCGGTAGAAATAGAAACGGATGAGCTTGGACAAACTACACGTTACGTGTATAATACAGGTACAGATACACCGTTTGCAAAAGATAAATTGTATATGGTAATTTATCCCGATCAGTCTTATTGTAGATATGAATATGATAATATAAATAGAATTTCTAAAATAGCAACAGGAACAAAAAGTGTGGATGAAAATAATAATGACGTATTTATTGACGAACATTATTATATTTATGAATACACTCTTGGATTATTAACAAAAGTAACAACAGATACAAGTGACGTTTATACTTATTATTATAATGGCTTGAATCAAATTCTAAAAATACAACGTAATGACGAAGAGTTAGTAAGTTATTCTTATCACGTAACATACGGAGAAAATTACGAAAATTATCAAAACACAATCAAATACGGCAAAACGTATAGAACGTATTTTAATAAATATAATCAGCCTATAAGGGTTTGCACGTACGATATGGAAAATCAAGAACAAGAAACAATTCTTACGGAAATGACGTATAACGACAATACAAAAGATTGTAAGCAAGTTACAGATACGGTTCAAAGTACAATTTTATCAGGAAATACTACTTGGACAGTGGATTCTTCTAGAGATAAAAATAGCATAGAAGCAAATGGTGTAATTAATTATAAATACAAAGACCGTTTACAATCTAATAAGCTTATGGAATCAGAACGAGAAACCGAAAATGCAACTTTATATACAAAGTATAATTATGCGAAGCACGAAACAAAAGGATTATATCCAGATAACCGCCTAAGTGGATTTGAATTAAAAGGAAAAACAAAAGTTACAACAAGAAATAACGTTACAAACGAAGAAAGTGTAACAAACGGACTAAGTTATTTGGGTAAGCTTACTTATACGTATAATCTATTACAACAGCAAACTTCAGACGTAATGCAGTTGGATGAAAATGCAGGATATCATAACGTATATAGAACAAATAGAACGTTTAAGAATATGAATGGATATACGTCTAACGTTATAACTGGGTGGAATAATTATGCGACACCTAAAAATAGTTATAACGCAACTGCTTTTGAAAATTCGTATACTTATGATACTGCAGGTAATATAATTTCAAATTTCAGAAAAGACAACTTAATGGAAGTTAACGGTAGTGTAATAAATAGAAGATTAAGATATAATTATAAGTATGATGGTGTAGGTAAGCTAATAAGAGAAGACGATCCTTATTTTAATGAAAGCATAACTTACGAATATGACACTCGCGGTAATATAATAAAGAAGCGTGTTTATCCATATAGTAACAATGGAGAATTGCAAGGAACACCGGTAGAAACGGTATATACGTACGACAATAAAAACAGAATGCTTACAATAGGAGATTTTGAATGTGCATACGATGAATACGGAAGACCTAGTAAGATAGATTATCTGTATAATATACGATGGGACGGAAACCGAATGATAAAATGTTCAAACAAAAGCTTTGCTTATGACAACAGAGGATATATGGTAAAAGCCAGATATGGTGGAGTGATACAAAACTTTACGTATGACTTAAATGGAAATTTAGTAGAAGAAAAAATAAACGATAATAGTAGTATAGAAACGGTAACTTATTTTTATAACGATAGAAACGAAGTATTAGGATTTACGTTAAAGAAGATAACAAGCACAACGAATAGTGAAACAAATGAAACGGTAACAACGGAAGAAGATTATCCATACTATTACATAAAAGATATGCAGGGAAATGTGTGTCATATAGTGGACAAGGATAGTAAAATTGTGGTATCATATTACTACGATGCTTGGGGAAGAATGTTTCCTGAAAGCAACAGCGAGTATGAAATAGATTTAGGAAATGGCAGAGAATATAATGCAAATCATATATCTAGTTTCAATAGATTTCATTATCGCAGTTATTTCTTAGATTATGATACAGGGCTATATTATCTAAAATCTCGTTTTTATGATCCGTATATTCATAGATTTATTTCACCCGATGAAGCAAAGTACCTAGACGTACAAACACCATACGGAACAAATCTATATGCATATTGTAATAACAATCCAGTAATGATTGTTGATCCTAGTGGGCATTTTGGGATAGTGGCAACTTTGTTAATTGCAACAGGTATAGGTTTGGCTCTAGGTTTTGGTATGGAGGTTGCAACCCAAGTTTACAATAATGGAGATTGGAACTGGGACGCAAGCACGTGGAATTGGTGGGAGATTGGAAGGTCTTCACTTATAGGTGCAGCCTCAGGTTTTGCATATGGATTAGGAGGGGTTGCAGGTGGTTTGCTAAAAGGATCGTTTCATGCAATAAGCATTGCAGGAAAAGCATTAACAGTATCTCAATCTGTAGGGTTATTGTTAGGGACTGCTGCAGTTACTAATTTTGCTGCAGGTGTCGCAGGTTATGCAATGTATTCTGCTGCTAATGGAATGCAGAACTTTGATATCGTAACAGGGGTTTCAGAAGGAATTGAACAACTTGGTAAAGGATTATTATCTTTTTTTACTGCAATAATGTTTGTTGGAGTTGGAGCATGGAATGTTGGAGTCGGAGCAAAGAATACATTTGGATCAATTGTGGGGCGATCAATTAGTAGATTTATAGAGAATTGCATATTTGATAATATAATCTAAATAAGAGGTAATTATGGTAAAAATTAAAATGAATTTATTTGAATCTATTGTTTGTGCAATAATTCTACCCAACGTTGGCTTTATACTTACCACCATTTTATTAATTATTTCTTTGATAATTAAGCAGGATTTAATAGTTTATATGGGAATTATTATATCGTATATTATTTGTTTTTTATTGATTATTGTAAGTATAATTATTTGTTTTTTAGTAAATGAAAAAAGCAAAAAAGAATTCATTTTATGCAATGGAAAAATTATGTTTTTTAATCATACGTATGCAATAACTCAAATAAGTTCGTGCGAGTATTATGTGTGTAAATGGTATGCATTGCCTATTGTTTTTATATATAAAAAACAGGCAGGAGGATTAATTGTATTTAGATTCAATAATGGCAAGGTAATTCAATTTAAGATATTATATAAAGATTATCTCAAAATAAAGAATGAGATTCGTAATATTGTATTAAAATAAATTATATACTACCTTATCACACGTTATTACGATCCCGAAGTAGGCAGATTTATTTCCGCCGACGATCCTAGATATCTAGATTTTCAAGTAGCGTATGGCTACAATCGATACGCATACTGTAATAACAACCCTGTAATGGGTTATGATCCAGAAGGAACGTGGTGGAATTGGGGTAACTTTTGGAAAATAGTAGCGTCGGTAGCGGTAATAGCAGTAGCGGTAGCGGCTAGTGTGTGTACGGCAGGAACAGCAGCAGGAGTAATAGTAGCAGGCGCAGCAATAGGAGCAGCAGTAGGCGGTGTTACTAATGGTATTGCAGAGGGAGTTAAATCCGTCGAAAATGGCGGAGATTTTTGGGACGGCTTTGCAAATGGAATGGTAACAGGTACAGTATCCGGAGCAATTAGCGGAGCAGTTGCAGCATCACCACTAAACGTAGTGGGGCAAGGTTTAGTAAATATGGCTATATCTGGAGCATCATACGCGATAAATAGTTTAGAAACAAATGATTTTAATTTCAACGATTTTGCGTCTTCAATGATGATAGGATTCGTTGGTGGTTTGGTTGGAGGAAAAGGTGCATTTTGTTCTAGTGTGAAAAAAACAAGCTTGGAAAATTTTATTATTTTCCAAACTGTAAAAAATGGTGCATTTAAAAGTCTTGCTAGACCTATAATAAAATCTGCAGTTTTTAGTACAGGTCTTAGCTGTGGTAAAGAAATAATATATAGATATATTTAGAGGTAAAATGTTTTTGTGGGGTAAACTTGTTATTATTAGTATTCTTATTATTGCATTAATTGTGTGTTCTATAATGTTTAATAAAAGAGCCATTTGGTTTTTTAAAATGAAGGAAAGCGCCAAGCATAGCGAAGCAATGGTAAAAGAATTAAAAGATTATTACTATTATTATCCAATTCGAATTGTATCGCTCAATCTTTTTGCGAAATTAATAAGAAGAAAGAATAATAAGATTATTTCATGGTTTACTAGGATAATTATTTGTATAGAATCAACTATTCTTATTTTAGCAATTATTTTCTTTGTTTTAATAGACCAGTCAATATGTGATGAAATAATTATAAATATTCTTTTGCTCGCTCAATTATTTTTATCAATAATAATATTTGTATGGATGGCAATGGCTTCTTCAAAAGAGAATTTTATTAGAAGCGAGGAAAAAAACATAAATATTATATACAATAATTTGCAACAGATTAAATCTAATGCAAATAAAGACAATACTGACGAAGATACGACTAATTCAAACTCATAAAATAAATAATAAACAATCCTAAAAGAAAGCCTAGAGCGATTTTCGTTCTAGGCTTTCCTTTTTTTCTTCTCCGTCATTGCGAGCGAACGCGTGGCAATCCCAATACTTGGTCAGTTACTACTTGACCGCATGTTTTCCACTTGACTATTGACAAAGACTAGCAACTTGTGGTATCATACTACTACGATAAAGAAACAGGCTTATATTATCTTACCACACGTTATTACGATCCCGAAGTAGGCAGATTTATTTCCGCCGACGATCCTAAATACCTAGATTTTCAAGTAGTGTATGGCTACAATCGATACGCATACTGTAATAACAACCCTGTAATGGGTTATGATCCAGAAGGAACGTGGTGGAATTGGGGTAACTTTTGGAAAATAGTAGCGTCGGTAGCGGTAATAGCAGTAGCGGTAGCGGCTAGTGTGTGTACGGCAGGAACAGCAGCAGGAGTAATAGTAGCAGGCGCAGCAATAGGAGCAGCAGTAGGCGGTGTCACTAATGGTGTTGTAGAAGGTGTTAAAGCAGTCGAAAATGGTGGCAATTTTTGGGACGGCTTTGCAGATGGAATGGTAACAGGTACAGTTTCCGGAGCAATTAGCGGAGCAGTTGCAGCATCACCATTGAATATGTTCGGTCAAGCATTAGCAAATATGGCTATATCTGGAGCAATGTATGCTTTAACAACAGATGATTTTAACCCTGAAGATTTTGCAACTTCAATTATGGTTGGTGGGTTTAGTGGTTTGGCTGGTAGAAACGGATCGTTGTTTGT
>SVHU01000022.1 GCA_015055625.1 Clostridiales bacterium
CACCGAATACAATCCCGTTACGTCGCTTTATGATTATTATGACGAGCAGTGGGATAGACTTACTCTTCTTATCGCAGTTTCTTACAACCCTGCAGGTCCGTACAGAACCATTTCTGCGGAAGAATACTATTCGTCTATGGCTCAGTACAACGAAGACGGTTCGGTTAAGACCATAACCGTAGGAGAGGGCGAAAACGTAAAAGAGATGGCGGTATATCGTGAGGATCTTTTGGACGAGATCGGCAAAGAAGGACAAACCGACGTTCCTCTTACCGAGTACAAGGACGGCAAATTTTTGAACCTTAACGGCAACGTTGTAACCAAGAATACGCCCGCGCTCAACTTTAGCTATTATCACGAAAAGATCAAAGAAGCATATCCTCATTGGTATATGGAAGATAGAGGAATTTGGCCCTGTATCGATATTAACCCCGTTGTTAATAGCAAGGGCGAGATTTATATGTATTTCTCTCAGCATACAAGCTCTGTAATGAGCGGAAACCATTTGTGGGTAGTTCATATGAAAGATTGGATAACTCCCGAATGGGATAGCTTAACCCATATTTCTACGTCTTCGTACTCAGTTGTGTATAACGACGGCGAGTCTGCGGACGGCATGAAATACTTAAAGCACACCAAACAGCCTGATGGAAGCTATGTAACCACCAATGACGAGTATAGAAGATATGCAATCAACGGCGTTATGGGTTACTATATGGGCGAAGCGTCCGAGGGTAGAGTAAACGAAGGCGCGTTTGTTATCGAAAAGGACGGTTGGTACTATCTTACGTATTCGCCTTTTGGATATGGTTCCAGAAACTATTCGTTATACTTGGCAGTTGCAAACAATCCTTACGGCCCGTTTGTAAAACTTCCTGATTACAGCCCCTGTCTTGGACTTGACAAGTACGATGACGGCGACTATATTTCAGGAACAGGTCATCATTCGTTTATTTGGGCAGGCGACGAGCTTTACGTTGCATACCATTGCTTTTTCAATCCCGTAGATAATTATAACGATCAAAACCAGTTTATGGGTAGAGCATTGGGCTTTGACAAGATTGATTTTTACGATTACGACCAGATCAAGTTTGGCGATATCGTAGCAAACCAGATAGAGAAAGACCTTGAGGCAGAAGCCGAAGAGGAGAATTGGGGTAAAAGAAAGGACGGTGTTCCCGAAGAGTACGATTTTGACGTAACCGAGGAGTGGATAAGAGATAGATTTATCGATTGCAACAACTCCGATTACTATGGCGTAGATGCTACTGAAATTTATAGAGAGAACGACATAATTCCTCTTCCATACGGAAACGGCCCTACGTATTCGCTTCAGCCTAAGCCCGAAGTTTCACTTCCCGACGGTCTTGGAAATGTTATGGACGACGAGGACGTAAGCTTAGAGCTTATCTATGGCGATCAGGATACGCTAAAGTATGCAAACGACGGAATGTTTACCTATCAGAGATGGTCGCAAGATTACGAGCTTGCAGGCGATGCTCAAGCTAAGCAAATCAAGCTTAAGATCAAATTCGGCTCTCCTAAGCTTATTAATAATATAATGATATACAACAGTAGAACGTATGATTATGGCTTTACTCAAGTAAAATCCGTTGTGTTCAAGCTTTCAGATAAGCCTAGTTGGTATCCAACAGGGTATGATTATAACGGATATTGCTATATCAAAGACCTAAAAGCAGACCCACAGGGCTGGAATGATAGTAACTTTACTATGCGTAAAGGCGGTTCTGCTATGGCAACGTTCTTGCCTATTCCCGTAAGTGAAATTATTATTACAGTAAGCGCCGACGATAAAATCGACCCGGTTTTGGGTAGAAATATCGTTAAGCTTTCCGAAATCTACGTTATGGGAAAACCCGTAACGGCACAGGCGTAAGGGGAGGTAGACTAAAATGAAAAGATTTAGAAGTTTATTCCTTTCTCTTATCCTTGTTCTTGCACTTTTAGTTGGAGTTGTAGCATGCGACAACGGTGGTGACGGCGGAAAAGATACCCCCGATCCTGTTACGTATACGCTCAGCTTTGAAATGAACGGACACGGCGCACAGATTTCTGACCAGGTTCTTGAAGAAGACGAAGTAACCGTTCAGCCTACTAATCCTACCGAGAGTGGTTGGAACTTTGAAGGCTGGTATACTGACAATAATTTTAGTCAGCTTTACACCTTCGGTTCAACTCTTAGCTCTGATACTACCGTATACGCTAAGTGGGAACAGGAAGTTGTAGTTAATAAGCACACTGTAACGTTTGTAACAGGCGTAAGCGATTGCGTAATTAATGCGCAAGACGTAGCAGAAGGCGGAAAAGTAACCCTTCCTAAAGCTAGCGATATGGTGTCTAAAGGAAAGAAGTTCGAAGGCTGGTACTTAGACGCTGGATATGCACTACCTTTTGACGCAAATACAATCGTTACTCAAGGATTTAGCATTTATGCAAAGTGGTCTACTTACTTTAAGGTAACGTTTGATAGAAATGGTAGAGGTTCTACAAATAGAACTCCTCAACCTCAAGAATACTTTGTAGAGGGAAGCAAAGCTGAAAAGCCTGAAGATATGAGCGCAAACTCATATAAGTTCTTTGGTTGGTCGACAGATAAAGACGGAAGAAACAATCTTTGGGATTTTGATACGGAGCTTGTTGATTCTATTACGCTTTATGCACAGTGGGTAAGACTTTATACCGTATCGTTTGATCTTAATAACGATGATGCATTGCAAGAAGAGCCTGAAAGACAGAGTGTAGAAGATGGCGGACTTGTTATAAAGCCAGAAACTGATCCTGTTGTTATAGGATACAGATTCGACGGCTGGTATACAGAAGCAGAAGGTGGAGAATTATTCGACTTCAACACCATGACCATTACTAAGATCACCACAATTTACGCTCAGTGGGAAGAATCCGATGGAAAGGTTGGAACTTTGGACGTAGAACTTCCTGAATACTCTTATAGAGAGGAAGCTCCTTACGGAGAAAGACCTGACCTTGAAGGATTCCTTATTGACGGAAAGATGGGTGCAGAAGAAAAGTGGGAAGAGCAGAAGTGGTATTCTACTTCTATCACTCAGGCTCCCACAGCTACCTTAAAGCTTACTACTCAGTTCTCCGAAAAGGGACTTT
Organism: Clostridiales bacterium; assembly: GCA_015055625.1. Classification (GTDB taxonomy): domain Bacteria; phylum Bacillota; class Clostridia; order Christensenellales; family Pumilibacteraceae; genus RUG12826. The sequence continues at coordinate 3,139 of SVHU01000022.1, forward strand.
ACGTATTCATTCAGGTAGAAGATAACGGTGGACTCTTTATGATGGGTAAGAACTGGTATGATAGAAACTCTAACCTTCTTTTCCACATCTATGACGGCGTTATCACCAATACCTTCAGAATTGATACACTTTCTCTTTACCCCACTTACAATAAGGTAAAGATTGCAATTAATATCGCAGAAGGTGAAGTAAATACTGCAAATGCTGAAAACAAGAGAGCGGTATGGAACGTTGAAATGTTCTCTACTTGGAAAGATCTTGGATTTGATCCCATCCCCGACGTTATTAAGATGAGAGCATCTTATAACTACAAGAGATTGGCTTCGGATAACATCAAGTTCTACCTTACCACTCCCTTCAGTAGGGGCGATGCTATGACGGCTGCAGACTATATCGAGTACAATAAGGACGGATATATGAATGCAGACGCTGAAAACGCTACGCTCGGTATGTCTACTCTTGGAATCGCTAAGACTCCTGGTTGGGACATTACTCACGAAAGCGACGAAGAGAACGCTTACGTATCTTCTAACGGAGCTACTACTCAGGCAATTTTCTACAAGGGAATTGTAGATACCGAGTACTATGAGTTCGAGTTTGAAATTGACGCAAGCAAGTACTTAACAGCAGGTAAAGCAGGAGCTACTATTTATAGTTCTGCTACAAGCTATGCAATGTTGTTGTTCTCCGTAGCTTCTGATACTTATGACAGAACAACTGGTAAGTTTATTAAGGCTATGCCTTATATGAAAGTTACCGACAAAGACGGAAAGCTTTGGACTAAGATTTTGGACGAAGTTGACGTTTCCGAAACCGGAAGACTTCAGGTTAAGGTAGTATTTAGTAGTGGTTATATCTACTGCATTCTCAACGACATACTTATTCACTGTGAGTTCGTTGCTGACCTTAACGTAAGAACCAATCCTGGTCTTTGTACCACAGAAGGTGGTGCAGGTGTAAGATTTACTAACTATTCTTCTAAAGTTCTTACCGCGCAAGAAGCAGTTGAAGAAACTGGTAAGTATGCATACGTAATTTCTACAGGTAGACTTAAGAACCTTACTATCGACCTTAGCACCACTGGTGTATCTTCTAAAGAGGGCGTAAGTAAGAAGGTAGTTATGACGCTTCAGGGCTCTCAAGTAGCTCTTACCAACGCTCAGAAAGATAAGATTGTAAACGAAGGCATTATTGATTCTAGAATCATGGTTAGCCAGATTGAATCTCTTACCTTTACCGTAGCTAACGAAGCGCACAATATCATCGATGCACTTACGCATCCCGAAACAGGCGCTAAGTGGGGTGAATTCGTATACGAATATCCCTTCAAGGGCGATGCTGTCATTACAAATACAACCTCTTACGTTCCCACAGAAGAACTTACTGCGATCGTTGGTAGAGTTGTAGATAATGATACTGGTAAGCCCATTGCCGCAAGTGCAACAATTAAGTCTAACAACCCAAGACTCAGCAAGTACGAAATGGGAATCGTTGGTGGACAAATTGTTCTTGTTGTTCCTAAGGGATTTGATTATCAGATTACTATTCACCAGACCGCATACAGAGAAACTGTTCTTGACGTAATCACTAACGTAAACGAAATTACAACTATTCCCGAAATCAAGCTTGTTCCCAACGTATTAGGCGGAACTGCAGTAAGTAAGAAGACTAACTTCTCTATTGGTTCTTCTGTTGCAGGATGGGATATGAGCGAAGAGTCTAAGGGTAAGATTATCTTCGAAACAACCGGAGCTAACCCCCCTGCAGTATTCTTCTCGGGTTATACCATTCACGAATATCAGTATGCTAAGGTTTCCGTAACCAACGTAACCGATGTTACCGCATACACCAACTACGAAAAAGACCCCGCAATCGGCTTCCAGATTTATACACCTCAGAAGCGCGCGTTCATAGGACTTAGACAGACAGGTCTTAGATACTTGCACGACCAGTCCTATTGGGGCCCCATTCAGATCGGTGGATACGGAAAGTCTACTTGTGACGTTATCGATTTGACCGAACAGCACAAAGATACTTTGGAAATCTTGCGTATTAAGACTTCGTTATATTCTTGGATCAACGGATTCTATATGGGATGTATCGAAATGGACGGCGAATTTGACGGCGAAGCAGCTATCGCAGTTTTGGGAACCTTCTCGTACTATGGAAAGATTATTTACCGTGATTATGAAATTCAGGTAGGCGACGCTGCAGTTGCGATTGCAAAAGAGAAAGTAGGTCTTACTATTGATTATGCAGACAATGCTTATGATTGGGATTATGAATATAATGCTGACTATACTAAGCCTTTAGTAAGAGTTGAAGGACTTACCGAAATCATTAAGGAAGATACTTCTAGAGAATACGTTGCTCTTGCAGGTAACACCGTTACCATTGCTCGTACAGAGTTCGCTCCCGAAACCGAAATCTTCACAGTTTCTCTCGGATCTTACGGATCTGTTGTGGTTTCTGCTCAGAATCCTACCGCAGACATCGTAATTCCCGGTACTGCTAAGGGTGTAGCAACGGTTGAAGTTTCAAGAGAACCCTCTGCAACTATCACTGGTAAGTTTGGAAGCGAAGATTCTTCTATCGTTGGACCTTACTCAGGATACGTTCTTCTTACTAACGGTAGCAGACTTGCGTTTACTACTGGCGAGGATGGAACGTTTGCAGTTGCTGTTCCCGTTGGCTCAACGTTTACCGTTAAGCTTAATATGGAAGGATTAGTAGCTCCCTCTATTACAAGTAAGGCGCCTAACTATGCAGGAAGAACTAAAGATATAGGCGAGATGACTGTTTCCAAGGCTTCTTTGGGTGGAAAGATTAAGGGTACTCAGTATGCGTCTGGCTCTTCAGATTTTTATGAAGTAAGCTATGATAACGATCCTAGTACTGTATACGAAGGTGAATATGTAGAAGTTAAGCCCACTGGTGGTAACTTCAACGTTGCAATCAATCAGGGAACGTTCAAAGACTTTGATATCTCCTTCTCTATGGTAAGATACCCCTCCGATGAAAGCGATCCCGGATTCGGTTTACAGCTTAACGGTGCTGGTACTTCCGATCAGATTCTCTTCTGGAAGAACGGTGTAAGATGTATCAATTCCGTAAGTGGATTTGCTGGTAGAATAGAAAGAGCTAACCTTATGACTTGGAGTACTGAAGCGTCAGGCTTTGGTAAGGCTGTTGATCTTAGAATTGTAAGACGCGGAAACGTTGCTCTTATGTACTACAAGATGAACGGCGCAGAAGAGTGGAACCTTATCCACATTCAAGAGCTTGCAACTGCTGGAACTGCAGGTGTATTAATTCAGTCTACTAACAGTAAGGCTAACCACTACATTGTATGGAACCTTAAGACTGCTACCCTTGATCCTGAGAACCTTCCTTCAGAGCTTGAAGCAAGCGTAACTGCTAAGTTCGCTGAAGCTTCTGATCCTGCTGGAAAAATCTCTATCAGTGGTGGTGCTACGGTTGGATCCGAAACTAAGTATTACTACGGTGATAACGTAACCGTAAACATTAAGCCAAACCCTGGATACAGTGTTGCTTGGGCTAAGGTAAACGGTAAGTTTGTTGACGTAGTAGGTGATAAGATCCTTATAGGCGTTACAACCGCTAAGATTGAAGTTGAAGTTCTCCTTGAAACTCAGTTCTTAACTTATGACGTAACCGGTAAAGTTGCAGTTGATAATACATATAAAGACTTTGTTCTTCCAAAGACTGTAAACGTTGTTGCTTACATGGAAGATGGTAGATCCTATCCTGCGTACGGACTCAATTTAGATGCAGAAGGCAAGTTTACAATGTCGCTTCGTGAAGGAACCTTCAAGGTTTATGCTTATAGCACGACACTTTCCTCTAAGCCTATTGACGCAACTATTAGCGAAGAGAATAAGGATTTGGGAACTCTTACTCTTTCTGTAATGAGAAGCGGAAACGTAACTGTAAATGGTGTAAACCTTGTTTCTGGAACTCTTACCGACGTATTCGAGCAGGGTATGGTTGCTCTTCCTGGTACAACTCAGGCTAACCATTGGTTTGCTGAAGGTGTAACGAGTGGCGACTTCGTATTCTCTACCGATATGACTCAGACTGGTGGAGTTGATTCTGTAAACTACACCAACGACCACGTTGCAGGTCTTAGATTCAGTAACGGTACCGAAACTTTCGGTATTCAGTTCTGGGGCGATGGATTCCGTATCTCTAACGGTGGATGGAGCACTACAACAATGTTGTATCCTCATCCCTCGACGGCAGGTGGAAAGCAGTACTTTGCTGATAACCTTGCTGCAGGAACATCTAGAGTTCATAACGTTGCTGCTAAGCGCGTAGGCAAGACTCTTGCTATTTACGTAGACGGACAACACTTGTTCACACTTTCTTCCGACAAGGGATTTGAGTGGGCTTCGGGTGTTACTGGTCACGACGGATATCCTAATAACCTTAACAACGTTAAGGAACTCTTCACGTCTGTATTCGGAAACACGGAAGCAGAAATTGCAGTGGGCGTAGGTTGTAACCTCTTCAATACGTCCGGAGCATACATTAATAAGAGTGGTTTCTCCAATATGGTTCTTACAAACAAGACCGATATTGTAACCTCTTTTAATGGAACTCTCAAATAAGCCTAACTAGCTTAGTATATTAAAACAAAAAACGCTTTCCTCAAATTTGAGGGAAGCGTTTTTTGTATACAATCTTAAGCTAAGAATTTTTTTGTCATTTTATAGGTAGACGACTACAAATCGCCCGATGCAACGTGACGTTGCATCCAATATGAGTGCTTTGAGTACGGCAAGTAAATTATACACATTTAGTGCTTTTAGTAAGTGGGCGATTCGTGAATCGCCCCTACAATAACATAATACACTCAATCTTTACTCCAAAGCCTAATTACAAGTAGACCTTCTCCCTTGGGGAAGGTGTCGCCGTAGGTGACGGAAGGAGTGTGATATAAGCCTATTTTATAAGATTGCTTCGTCACTATCGTTTCTCGCAATGACAACAAAAAGGGAGTGCGCCTTCGCACCAACGTGATGTTACATTCGATATGAGTGCTTTGAGTGATAACAACAATTAAGAACAGTTCGTTCTTATGTAGGGGCGATTCACGAATCGCCCGAAGAAACGTGACGTTTCATCTGATATGTTGTACTTTAACAAAGCAAACAATTAGCTACCGTTAGTTTTTCATAATGGCAGTGCGCCTTTGCGTAATGTTAAGTTAGTTGTTTTGAGTGTGAAATTATGTGAAAAACAGCCTGAAATCCGGTATGGATTTCAGGCTGTTTGTCTTTATTTTTGCTATACGTATGGGATTTTATTATTTTTTAAGCTCGTCGAGAGTCCAAATAACATACTCTACGTAGTTCTTTTGTTTTACAGGATCGTTTTGATAATACACGGTCATAAGCGAGCCGTCATTAAGTTCAACAGTGGAGGGGTAACCCATGTCGCCATTGGGAGCGTCGGTGTTTATATCGTAAGGCCCGTCCCAAGTCTTGCCCTCGTCGTCAGAAAGTAAAATTTGTTCCGCAATAGGCTTATCGCGTCTTGCTACCGCGCAAATAAGTTTGCCTGAGGAGTGGCGCATAAGATGAGGGGGGGATGCAAGAATGTGTAAATCTTCGGGAGTGTACCATTCGGTCATTCCGTTAGACGATACTGTTTGATATAGGTGGTATGCACCGGGTGTAGATTTATGAACTCTAATATGTACCAAAAGTTCCCCATTTTTAAGCTGAATAACGTCAGGTTCGCAAAGAAGTTTAACTTCGGGATCATCTATGTCGGGAAGGCGTTTTGGCTCAGTCCAGTTGTATCCGTCTTTAGAGAAAATAACGTAAATACCCTCGTCAAGGAAGTTATACGTGCGGTTTGGATCTCTGTCGCGCTCGGCAATAGCGAAGCTTCTACCTACCCAAACGTAGCTACCGTCCGCTAAAACCTTAGGACCGTGAGGCGAAGTAATAGGCATTAAAATGCGCTTGGGGAAAGTTTTTCCGCCGTCTTCACTTATCGCAAGAGAGGAGCTAACGTCGCTTTCGTCCGCATCCTTATTCATTTCGATATATAAGCGGATCATTTTAGCTTCGTTTTCAGTTTTTTCATTGCGACCGTGGCACTTAAATTGCCATTCTATATCCTGAAGCTGAAAAGCGTAGTTGTTGTTAAACGAGCTTACAATAACTTGCTTGCCGTTTGCAATAATTCCACCATCTCTATCGTCAAACTTGGTATCAACAACAGCTACGGGCTTGCTCCAGGTTTTGCCTTCGTCATAAGAATAGCATACCATAGTTCTTCCAAAAGTACAAACATGTCTAAGTCTGTTTCCCGAGTATGCAACTGCTAGCGTGTTGTCGTCAATGCGCGCAACGGTAGGCCATCCGCAGTAATCAAAAGTGCCATCGCCCTTATAAACAATACCTTTTTTCATAATTTTCTCCTTATTATTAATTGATTATTATACAAGTAAAACTCTTGTTTGATATTTAATAATGCAGTGTCAGGTTTTGGTAATAATAAAAAACAAGTTCCTATTAAAAATTAGCATGACTAAAATCTGCAAACAAATTGCTACAAGCTTTTTACTACTATAATTATATAATATATTTACTTGTTTATCAATAACATTATTGTCACAAACCATAACAAATTTGCTGTTTTTATAGAGCTTTTGAAGGTGGGTAACCAAAGTGCTTAGAGTATGTTTTAGAAAAGTTGCACATGTCAACGTAACCGCATTTTTCAGCTGTTGCAGATACTGTAAAGCCTTGCTTTAGCAATTTATTAGCCTCTTCCATACGTCTAGATATCAGGAATGATATGGGAGTTGTTCCTGTTTCTTCCTTAAATATTTTGCTTAGGTATTCTATGGAAAGATGAAGATGTTCGGCAACGTGATTTATTTTAAGGTCGGGATTAGAAAAGTTTGCGTTTATGTTTTCAATTGCCTTTTCAACGTATATAGAGCTTTGTTTTTTGTTTGGTAAATTTTTAGTGTCCTTGGCGTAATAAAAAAGTGAGTATAAACTGCCTAGCGCCACGTCTTGAGTGTCGGGAAGCTTAGCAAGAGGCATCAGTTTTCTAAAAATTTCCAGGATATTTTGAGAGTTTTGAGGGTATATAACAGGATTATCTATACTTAGTCCTAAAGAATTGACTTTTTTTTCAGCATCTTTTCCCGTAAAGTTAAACCAATAGTACGAGTAGGGATCGTCTAAAGACGTGTGGTACGTTAGTTTTGTATTTGAGGGACAGTAAAATAGCGCTCCCTTGCTTAGAGGGAACGATTTACCGTTCAAAGTCAAAACGCCTTTCCCCTTGATTACGAAATGTAGCATGTGATAGTACATGCAAATTCTTGGCGGAAGGAAAATTCGCTTTCTTTCAAAGCATTGATATCCAAATCCGTCCACGTACAAATCGTCGCCGTTGTATAGTGGGTATGTACTTGAAATTAAATCGTCCATAAAAATATTGTAGCACACATGCGATAAAAATTCAACTCAATTAACGTTTTTTTTGAAAGATAGATTAAAAAAATACAAGTTAAGATTAACAAAATAATAACGAATGTGTTAAAATGGGTTTATAATTAAAGTAATTCCACAATACGGAGGAAAAAGTATGTCAAAAATTTTCAAGATGGGCATTATAGGGCTTGGATGTAGAGGTTATAGCATTTGCAAAGACGTGCTTGTAAAGATGCCTCAAAACGTTAAAGTCGTTGCTCTTTGCGATAAGTATGAGGATAGAATAGAAAAAGCCAGAGAGCTTTTGGATGACAAAAACGTTTACACTTCTACTGATTATAAAAAGCTTCTTAAAGAGGCGGACGTTGACTGCGTTTATATTTCGTGCGACTGGGAAATGCACGCGCCTATTGCGATTGAAGCAATGAAGCAAGGCGTTGCGGTTGCTTGCGAGGTGGGCGGTGCGTATACTTTGCAAGAGTGTTTCGATCTCGTTTCTACGTACGAGCAAACCAAAACTCCAATTATGTTTATGGAGAACTGCTGTTTTGATAAGATTGAAACTACGGTAGAAAATATGGTTAAAGACGGCTTGTTTGGCGAGATCGTATACTGTTCGGGCGCGTATGGACACGATTTAAGAGAAGAGGTTACTAACGGCACGGCAAACCGCCATTACAGAGAACGCAATTATATGCAAAGATGTTGTGAAAATTATCCCACTCACGAGCTTGGCCCCATCGCTAAGATTTTGGGAATAAACAAAGGAAACAGAATGGTAAGCTTGTTTTCGGTTGCGTCAAAAAGCGCGGGAATGGATGAGTATATCCGCCAAGGCAAAAAGGCTGATGCACACTTGAAAGTAGGCGATTTTAAGCAGGGCGACGTTGTTATAACCAACATTACTTGTGAAAACGGCGAACTTATTACGCTAAAGCTGGACACTTCGCTTCCCCGTTCTTACCACCGCGAGTTTGCGGTTGCAGGAACTAAGGGTAGATATACCGCTTTGTTCAACGAGGTTTTCCTCGATGGTGATAACGAGTGGAAAAAAAGCAAGCCTTTGTCCGATTATCCTCAATACGTTCCCGACTTTTGGAGTCCAGAAGAGGAAAAACGCATTAAAGATAGCGGACACGGCGGAATGGATTGCATAGAGTTTGAAGTGTTCTTCAAAGTTCTCAGAGAAGGCGCAGAAATGCCTGTTGACGTGTACGATATGGCTAGCTGGATGAGCATAACACCGCTTTCGGAAGAGTCTATAAGAGAAGGAAAGCTTGTGCAGATTCCCGATTTTACAAACGGAAAATACAAAACGAGAGGATAGAAAAAAATGGAACTTATACAAATAGCTGAAAAGTTTAACTTGTCAGGAAAGGTTCTCAGTGTAGAGCCGTATGGCGAGGGGCATATAAACAGAACATACCTTGTTACTACTGATAAGCAACGTTACATTATGCAAAAGATAAACACTACGCTTTTTACCAACGTTGAAGCGCTTATGAATAACATTGTTGCAGTTACCGAGTTTATTAAAAACAAGACGGAAAACGAGGGTAAGGACTCTTCGCGCTGTACTCTTATTGTAATTTCTACAAAGGATAACAAGAAGTATTTTACAAACGAGGACGGCTCGTACAGAACGTATGAGTTTATCGAGGGCGCGCAGGCGTACCAGAGCGCAACCGCCGAGCTTTTCAAACAAAGCGGAGTAGCTTTCGGTAAGTTTGCAAACGATCTTTCTGAGTTTGACGCGAGCGTGCTTTTCGAGGTTTTACCTTCCTTCCACGATACTACCGTAAGATATCAAAATTTCCTTAACGCTATAAAAAACAACAAGTCGGGTAGGGCTAATAAAGTACAAGCGGAAATCGAGTTTGTAAAGAGCAGAGAAAAGTATTGCGGTATTTTAGTAAACGCTATTAAAAATGGTGAAATTCCCTTGCGAGTTACACATAACGATACTAAGCTTAATAACGTTATGCTTGATAATATTACGGGTGAGCCTGTTGCGGTTATTGATCTTGACACCGTTATGCCCGGTTCGGTTTGCTATGACTTTGGCGATTCTATAAGATTTGGTTGCAATACAGGTAAGGAAGATGATGAGAACTTAGATAACGTAACTTTCTCTAAAGCGCTTTACGATAGCTATTACGAGGGCTACGTTAGCGCGTTCCCATCCATTACCGATAGAGAAAAAGAGCTTCTTCCGTACGGCGCGCTTCTTATGACTTTTGAGTGCGGAATGAGATTTTTAACAGACTATCTCGATGGCGATACATATTTTAGAACCACGCGAGAAAATCACAATTTAGACCGTTGTCATACTCAGTTTAAGCTTGTTGAGGAAATGGAAAAAATCTTTAATTTTAAGGCGTAATAATAAACACCGTGTTGGATATAATTTGTCCAATGCGGTTTTTTAGTGTTGACAACGCATTAAAAAGAGGGTATAATAGCTTTATGAAGTGTAATATTTGCCCAAGACAATGTAATATCGATAGAAGCGAATGTGTAGGATTTTGCGGTGCGAATGACAGCGTAGTTGTAGCAAAAAGCATGCTACATTATTTTGAAGAGCCTGTTATCAGCGGTAAAAACGGAAGTGGTGCTGTGTTCTTTTCGGGGTGTAATTTACGGTGCGCGTTTTGTCAAAATTCCGCAATAAGTAGATACGTATCTGGGAAAACCGTACAAAGTAGCGAGCTTGCGGATGTGTTTTTCGACTTAGAAAAACAGGGTGCGCACAATATAAATCTTGTTACTGCTACGCATTTTTTAGGCGGTATTATACCCGCGCTTAAGATTTTCAAAGAGAAAAGCAAGCTTCCCATTGTTTATAACTGTGGAGGATACGAAAGCGTAGAAAGCTTAAAAAAGCTAGAAGGGCTTGTGGACGTGTACTTACCTGATTTTAAGTATTGTGATAATGACTTGGCAAAAAAACTGTCGTCCGCGCCCGACTATAAAGAGGTTGCTCTAAGCGCGATAGGCGAGATGGTTCGTCAACAGCCTACAAACATGATAGAGGACGGACTTATAAAAAAGGGTGTAATAATTAGGCACTTGGTGCTTCCCTCATACGTTCAAAACAGCTTGGACGTGGTAACAACCGTAAAGGAGAAATTCCCAACTGCGCTTTTGTCGCTTATGAGTCAGTACACGCCCTCTTTTTATAATGGCGAGGATAAAAACCTCAGACGTAAACTTACCACTTTTGAGTATAACAAGGTGCTAAAAGTAGTGGAAGAGCTTGGAATTGAGGGGTTTTGTCAGTACAGAGAGTCGGCAACAAGCGATTATACTCCCGATTTTTAACTAAATCTTTACAATTTAATTTAAACCGATTTACAAAAAACTAACCGTTTGTAAAAATCTTCAACGTATAATAAAGACGTAACGTAAAGGAAAGAGCGTTATGAAAATTATTTATGATAAGGAGATTAAAACAATGGGGATTAAAAGTTTTTTTAAGAATGCATTTTCAAGTATGAAGAAGAGCGCAAAGGCTCAGCACGAGGTTGACAAGGCGAATTTTGAGGCGGTAAAGGCAGAATCCAAAGCTAATTTTGAGGAGAATCGCGGAAGCAAAACTTTTGCAAAGGCAAAGGCGGATGCTAAAAAGAATTGGGACGAAGCGCACATGACGCCTGCTCAGAGAAACGAAAAAATGCAAAAGGAAAGAGAACAGCAGATTGCTGATGCAAAAAAGAGAACTGAAGAAGCAAATAAACGTATAGAGCAAGCTAAAAACAGTAAATAAAATATAGCAAATAAAAAAACAATGCGGTCAAGTAATAACTGACCGTATTGTTTTTTAGTGTAAGGTTTAAGTCTGTATTTATGCTTTTGAGCATGAAATGGTTTTAGTCGCGTTATAAGCGTTTTGTTATGTTTAATGTAGTACGTATGCGTGGTTTTGTTACAAAATTATTATAACAAGCGCACAATATACAAGCAATGATACAACGTCGACTATGGTTGTAATAAATGGAGAAGCTACAACTGCAGGGTCCAGACGGCACACTTTTGCAAGAATGGGAAGGATACAACCTACAAGCTTTGCGATAACCACGGTTGCAGTAAGCGCCAGGGCAACAACGAGCGAGGTTATAACGTCATAATCGTTTCCGAAAACCAGATTGTCGATAAGTAATAGCTTGCCAAAGCATGCAACGCCAAGCACGATGCCCAGCATAAGTGAAACTCGCAGTTCTTTCCAAATAACTTTAAGAACGTCCTTTGCTTCAAGCTCTCCTAAAGCTAACGAGCGGGTAACAGTAACTGCTGCCTGAGAGCCCGAGTTTCCGCCTGTTCCCATAATCATAGGCACGCACGCAACTAAAAGCCCGGATAGAGCGGCTTCGTAAGAGTTGAGGATAAGACCTGTAAAGGTTGCGGAAAGCATCAGGATAAGAAGCCAGGGCAGACGGTTTTTGAAGATTGCAAACACGTTAGTTTTAAGGTACGGCTTGTCAGAGGGCGTCATTGCCGCCATCTTTTCGATATCTTCCGTGCTTTCTTCTTTAATGACTTCGATAGCGTCGTCGACGGTAACTATTCCCAAAAGTCGCATTTCTCTGTCAACAATGGGGAGTGCCAAAAATCCGTAGTCGGAGATTTTGTTAGCAACCTCTTCTTTGTCGTCTTCGGTATAAGCGTATATTACGTTTTCGGTCATAATATCCTTAATCTTTACCGTTTTGTGGGCAATCATAAGGTCTTTTGCAGACACCAAACCTATAAGCTTGTTTGCTCTGTCTTTTACGTAAAGCGTATAAATAGTTTCCTTGTCGATAGCGGTTTTTCTTATGCGCTCAAAGGCTTCTTCTACCGTCATTTCGGGATGGAGCGAAGCGTATTCGATTGTCATAATGCTTCCAGCGCTGTCTTTTGGATATTTCAGGATATCGTTAATATGGTTGCGAGTTTCTTTGTCGGAGAGCGCGAGCAATCTTTTTACAACGTTTGCAGGCATTTCTTCAACAAGATCTACCGTGTCATCTAAGAACAACTCGTTTAACACCGCTTTAACTTCTCTGTCGTTCAATTTTTTAAGAAGTTTTTCTTTCGTGTCGTTTTCCATAAACACGAAAGTTTCCGCTGCTAAGTCTTTAGGCAAAATTCTAAAGAGAATTACGAGCATATCTTCGTCCATCTCGTCGAAAATTACAGCTAAATCAGCCTCGTTCATTTGTGAGAGCAAGGGTTTTAGAACGGCGAAGTTTTTGTCAATGAGAAGCTGTGCGATTTCCTCGGTTTGGGCAATACGTACTGCTATTTTTTGTGGCATATCCTCAATAATTTCCACCGTATCGTCGATAGAAATTTCTTCCATGACATCTTCAAGTTCGTCGTCGTGCATTCCGTTAAGAATGGTTTCTTGAAGCTCGGAAGAAAGAAGCACGAGGACTTCCGCCATAATCTCGCTATCAAGCGCACGCGAAAAGGGGACGATGTGTTCCTCGTCCATTTCGCCGATTATTCCCGCAATCTCTTCGGCGCTTTTTTTCGCAACAAAATCAGCAGAGGCTTCGTAGTTGCCCTCTGCAAGTAAATCCAATAATTCTTTTTCCATAATCTCTTTTTGTCATTTTGAGTAAAGAGAGCGTAAAAAACTTATGGGAAAATTATAAAAGGCGCATAGCCATTTTACAACTTCGCCCTAAAGGGTCTACGCTTATACTTCTATCTTCCATGACTGCGCCTCCTTATGATAAAATTCTATCCTCATTATATACGTAAATTGGCGCTTTGTCAATACTTATAAAGCCCGATTTCGAGAAATTTTACAATTTTTTTCGCAAAATATATCGAACGAAATAATAGTAAAAAAGTTACATAAACTTTTTAAATACTATTGAAAAACTAAAGAATGTGTGCTATAATAAAAGTTCATTAAAATTTTTAGCGCAACAGAAAGGAGAAGAGCACAGTGTATCTCGATTTCGACACTTTATACAACGAATGTCAAGGCAACGTCTTTATGTCGGGCAAGAAGAAATATTATGATGATGCAGTAAGAAATATTACCACATCAAAAGAGGGTGGAAAGTTTACTATTCGCGGTATAGTTACTGGTGAGAACACACATTCGGTGAGTATTACGTTTGACGAGATGGGTGGATTGTACGATTATACGTGCGATTGCGAAAGATATTCTATGGCAAACGGGCCGTGTAAACATATTGTGGCGCTGTGTTTGTCGTTTGAGGAAAAAAATCCGCAAATAGCAGTGGGCGAAAGCGAAAAAAAGAGTGATGGGGCAACCCTTACTCTTATTTCGGACTATAACAAAAAGAAAAGACGCGCGGTTATGTGCGACGAGGCTACTAAGGTAGAACTTATTCCGTACATAGTGTTGGACGGAGGAGTGTCGCTGAGGTTTGGAATTGGAAGAAATAAGCAGTATAACTTGAAAGATATAGCTGATTTTATAGTTGCGTTCAAGAGCGCTTCGTATAGAAGATACGGTGTAAACTTAGAGCTATACCACGTGCCTAATAATTTTTCTCCACGCTCATTACAGCTTATCGAATTTATTTGTAAGGTGTTCAAAGAAAAGAATGATTTTGGAGTAAGTCCCTTAAAATACAAGGATGAAATACGCCTTATGAGCGGGGATGTGGACGAGTTTTTGGCGTTGTACTCAGGCTCGTTTATAGCCTTTGATAAACAAAATCTCGTATACGTATGCAAGGAAAGCGATACTTTGCCACTAAAACTTAAGGTGGACGAAGAGAGCGACGGCTTTAACGTGTCGCTTAGTAGCTATGATTTCAGGTTTATTTACGGCAAGGCGTACGATTACGTTTTGTTTGATAACAAGATATACAGAGTGGATCTGGCGTTTACCGAAAACGTAAAAGAGTTTTTCGAAACTGTCGCTATAAAAAAATCACTGTTCGTTGCAAAAAGCGATATGACGCTCTTTTATAACAGCGTTATAACCACGCTATCTTCGTTTATGAGCGTTGAAAGTAGCGCGGATCTGACAGTATACGAGGCTGAGCCTCTTACGTGTAAGGTGTTTATAGACGGTGTAGAGGACGGAATTGAAGTTAAAGTTCAAAGCAGTTACGATGAGGTTAAGTTTGATATCCTGAGCGAGAGCTTTAATGCTGATTGCGTGCGTGATTGGGATGCGGAAAACTCTATAAGAGGAATTTTCGCTAAGTATTTTGCGGCGTATCCCATACTTAAAATAACGGACGAGAGCGAGATTTTCGACTTTTTATCAATGGGAGTAAAAGAACTGTTTTCGTATGCGGAAGTCTTTGTGATGGAGAGTATGAAAAAGCTCAAGATCAAACAGCCTCCGCGCATACACGTAGGCGTTCGTCTTTCCAGCGATTTGTTAAACGTGGATCTTCAGGCGGAAGACTATACGCAAGAAGAGATTATGAAAATAATTTCTGCGTACAGAGAAAACAGGCGTTATATACGATTGGGCGGTGGTTTTGTAGACCTTGCCGACGCAAGCATTTCCGCGCTCAGTGAAATTCTTGAAAACGCAACGGCTAAAGAGGACGGCTTTACGTTGCCCTCTTATTACGCGCCGTACATTAACGCGGAGCTTAGGGCAGGATTTTTCGGCTTAGAGCGTGATAGCGCGTTTAAGTCGCTTGTAAAGAGCTTTGACAGCATTGCAAACGCGGATATTTCGTGTCCTAAAAATCTTGACAACGTAATGCGAAATTACCAAAAAACAGGATACCGTTGGCTCAAAATGCTTAAAGAGAATAGTTTTGGCGGTATTCTTGCCGACGATATGGGCTTGGGAAAATCGTTGCAAGTTATCGCGCTTCTATCGTCCGAAAAGAGCCATAGCATTATAGTTTGTCCTACCACGCTTATTCTTAACTGGGTGAGCGAGATTAAGAAGTTTGCGCCTACGCTTAGCGTGCTTGCAGTGTCAGGTCCGCTTGACGAGAGAGTGGAAATGATAAAGACAAGCGAGAAGTACGATATCGTAATTACGTCTTACGACCTTATCAGACGCGACGTGGATTTGTACACGCAAACATTTGATTATGCGATTGCCGACGAAGCTCAGTTTATTAAAAATCCCGAAACCAAAAACGCGATTGCGGTTAAGAAGCTGAAGAGTAAGCATCGCTTTGCGCTTACCGGTACGCCTATCGAAAATCATTTGGGCGAGCTTTGGTCAATATTCGACTTTATTATGCCAATGTATCTAGGCGCGTACGAAACGTTTAGAGAAAGATACGAGGTGGGTGTGGCTCAGGGCGACGCTGTTGCTACCGAGCGTCTTACCCGTCTTGTAAAGCCGTTCATATTAAGAAGACTGAAGAGCGAAGTACTAAAAGAGCTTCCGCCAAAAGTAGAAAGCAATCTCGTTGCATCGCTTGAAGGTGAGCAAAAAGAATTGTACGAAGCAAACTTGCTGTCCATAAAGCAAGAGGTAAAAGAGGACGGATCTTTCAACCGCATCGTAGTGCTTAGTATGCTTACTAAGCTCCGCCAGATATGTTGCGATCCCTCGCTTTTATATCCCGACTATCAAGGCAATTCCGCAAAGCTTGACAGCTGTATGGAGCTCGTTCGTTCAGCGGTAGACGGTGGTCATAAGATTTTGCTTTTCTCGCAGTTTACCTCAATGTTAGACATTATCAAGCGCAAGTTTATGGAAGAGGGAATTTCGTATTATGTGCTAAAAGGCGATACCCCCAAGTCCGAGCGTATGCGCCTTGTAAACAGGTTTAATGAGGACGATACCAAGGTGTTCCTCATCTCGCTAAAAGCCGGAGGTACCGGACTTAACCTTACGGGTGCGGACGTGGTTATTCATTATGATCCGTGGTGGAACGAGTCTGTTATGAATCAAGCAACCGATAGAGCGTACAGGATGGGACAGGATAAGTCGGTGCAGGTTTATAAACTCATTCTTCAAAACACGCTCGAAGAAAAGATTATGGAACTTCAGGAAAAGAAATCTGCGCTATCTACCCTAGTTGTAGGTAAAGAGAATGGTCTTAACGAGATTATGGAAATTCTCAAACAGCAGGTCTAACCGGAAAAACGTAAAAAATACTTTTGTTAAATGTAAAAATTTAGTTTGTTTTGCTTGAAATATTTTTTCACTTATGCTATAATTGCAACGCAAGCAATAGCTTAAAATAAAATAAATTTTCAAAAGGAGCAAAAAATGAGAGGAATACAAATAATTACGGATGAAAATCACGAAAAATTTGAGCAAGAAGTTTTTACCGCACCCAACTTAAATGGCGCAAATACGCTAAAGATTGGAAGCGAAGCTGTTTGTAAAGATTTTATGGGCTTTGGCGTTGCAATAACTGGATCGAGCTGTTATAACCTTAGCATTATGGATAAGGAAAAACGCGACGAGCTTATAAACAAGGTGTATTCTAAAGACGGTCTTAACCTTAGCGTTGCAAGGCTTTCTATTGGCTCAAGTGACTATTCCGCAGAGCTTTATTCTTATGACGACGTGCCTTTCGACGAAAAGCTTGAGCATTTTTCGATTGACAAGGATAGAGCGTACGTTATTCCCATGATAAAAGAAATACTCAAAGTAAAGCCTGATTTGCTTATTTTTGCCTCGCCATGGAGTCCTCCTGGCTGGATGAAAACAGGTGGAAGCTTGGGTGGTGGTTACATGCGTGAAAAGTACGTGGACGTGTACGCCGACTATATTATAAAGTTTGTAAAAGAGTACGAAAAAGAGGGTATTAAAATATATGGTATAACTCCACAAAATGAGCCCGAAACTCAACAGGACGGACAAATGCCAGCTTCAGATTTGCACCCGGATATTGAGGCGAAGTTTATTAAGTCGCTTAGAGCAAAGCTGGATAAAGAGGGAATGGACCTGAAAATTTGGGCGTACGATCATAATTTTATCAATACCGAAAGGGTAACTTGGATGATTGACGAGCATGATCTTTCGGATAAGATTGATGGCGTGGCTTTTCATTATTATAACGGAGAGGTGGAACAAACGCAGATTATTACGCAAAAGTATCCGTCTTTGCAGTTGCATTTTTCTGAGGCGGGCCCAAGACTTTATGATAACTATTCCACTGACGCAAGAAAGTGGGCGACAATGATTTCACGCGCGTTAAAGTGCGGTTATAAATCGTTTACGGGTTGGAACTTAGTTCTCAACGAGGACGGAGGTCCCAATGTCGGTCCGTTCTTCTGCGGAGGCTTGATAACGTATGATAGACGTGATAATTCTTTTGCGTATAGCGGTCAATATAAGGCATTTTCGCAAATTGTGCCGTATATAAATGCAAAGTCGGTTATTTACCCAATAACCAGCGATAAAAAACACGGATTTAATATGCCTCATTTCCCATCCGCTGTGCACCCTGTGGAGGGTTTTATGGTGGATAACGCAAACGAGATTGTTATGATTCTTGTCAACAATAACGACAAAAAAGCGCAAACACAGCTTGAATGTATGGGACAAAATTGGTACATTGAGCTTATGCCTAAGACTTTGAGTACCGTAATCATTAAAAAGTGATTTAAAAGGGATAGAGAGTGTATTTCTATCCCTTTTTTAGTATTCTTTCGCTGTAAAAATAAAAAAAGACTAAAAAATTTAAAAATATTTTAAAAAAACATAAAAAATCTCTTGACAAATACTTTTTTTCATGATAAAATACTAGTGTAAATTATGCGTTTGAAACAAATGCGTAGTTTACCACTAAATAGCTCATCATTTTCCCCCTTATTATATAGTAGGGCAGTCGACTTAAGGTCGGCTGTTTTGCATTTTATGGGGTATTATACCAACGTAGACGTTGAATCCGATATGAGGGATTTAACAATAATAAATAAAGGAAAGTAGTATGGAACGAATTAAACGGGGACTTATATTAGAAGGTGGCGCGATGCGCGGAATGTTTACCGCAGGCGTTATGGACGTTTTAATGGAAAACGGCGTTGAGTTTGACGGTGCGGTGGGAGTATCTGCCGGCGCGGCGTTTGGCTGTAATTATAAGTCCAAACAGATTGGTAGAGTAATTCGTTATAACAAAAAGTTTGTAAGGGACAAGCGTTATTGCGGTTTGAGAGTTTTTCTTAAGACAGGCAACGTTTACAGCACTCAGTTTTGTTATGAGGAAGTTCCGCTAAAGTACGATTTGTTCGACTTTGAAACGTACGAGAGCAATCCCATGGAGTTTTACGTGGTGTGTACGGATATAGAGAGCGGTGAGGCGGTGTATCACAAGTATGAGGGATGGAATGATCACGGCTTTGATTGGATACGAGCGTCCGCGTCTATGCCACTGGTTTCAAAAAATGTGGAAATTGAGGGTAAAAAACTATTGGACGGCGGAATAGTGGATTCTATCCCTGTAAAGTTTTTCGAAAGCATAGGTTATAACAAAAACGTAGTGATTCTGACACAGCCTAAAGGCTATGTAAAGTCAAAGAATAAGCTAATGCCTCTTATTAAAATGAAATATAAAAAATTCCCACGCCTTGTAGAGGGAATGGCGCACAGGCACGAGGCGTATAACGCTACGATTGCGTATATCGAAGAGCAGGAAAAGAAGGGCGAGCTGTATGTAATCCGACCAAAAGAGGATTTGCCGGTAAAAAGAGTGGAAAAGGATCCTGATAAGCTACAATTAGCTTATGATATAGGCAGGGAAAGGGCGCAAGAGCTTTTGGTGGAAATTAAAAATTTTTTAGAAAAGTAAATAAAATACGATGACGTTTTCTTTATACGTAAACTTTTTTTGTCAAACAGGTTAAAAAAACACAAGTTGTGATAAAAAAATCATAACGGACAAAACGGGTTTTGAAGTATAATAAAGCAAAGCTTACGAAAATAGTCGTCGTATTTTTATTTTATATTGACAAAGTAAAAGGTAGCTTGTATAATTAAATCAAGTACAAACGGAACTTTTTTGTAAGAAAAAATAACGTGCAAATTGCACTATATAGGAGGGGAAATGCTAAAACTTTCGGCTAATACTTATTGGAAATTTTATCGTGGCATACCGCCAAGAGGAAGAGTTATAAACTCAAACAATCCGCACGATCACGGGCTTGAGCCTTGCGACGTTAGATATGATGACAGCGAGTGGGAAACAGTGCATTTACCGCATACTGTAAGAGAAGAAAAACTAAACTGTTCGGGCGGTTATAACTACTTGGGCGAGTGTTGGTACCGTAAGCAGTTTACCGTGGATAAGGACTGGGAAAACAAAGTTAAGTTTTTCGATATTGGCGGAGCAATGCATCGCGCTGACGTATGGTTGGATGGCAAACCTCAGGGTGTGTATTATGGTGGTTTTTTACCGCACCTTATCGACGTATCGTCGCTTACCGAGGGAGAACACATTATTGTTATAAAGCTTGATAATTCCGACTGTTTTGATATTCCACCTGGAAAACCTCAGGGCGATTTGGACTTTTGCTATTTTGGCGGATTATATCGAAACGCTTGGTTTTGCGTAACTGAAAAATTGCATTTTACGCAGGCAGTGCATCAAAATAAGGTTGCATCGGGCGGTTTATTTGTGCGTTATCCGCTTATAACTAAGGAAAAAGCGGTGGTAAGAGTTAAGGCTCATGCAATGAACGAGAACTCTGAAAATCTGGTAGGAAAAGTAGTTATTTTGCTAGATGGTAAACCAGTTGCAAATATTGATACTGAGTTTGCTTCTAATAGCGAATGGGAGCATGATTTTGAGTTTAGCGTAGACAATCCCAGGCTTTGGTCGCCACATAATCCCGCTTTGTATAACGTTACCGCTCAGATTGTATTGGGCGGAAAAATTGTGGACGAAATGAGCGAACGTGTCGGCATCAGAGAGATACGTTTTGACAAAAACGGTGTAGTTATCAATGGTGAGAAGCAATTTATCAACGGTGTAAACCGTCACCAGGAATATCCTTACGTGGGTTTTGCGTTGCCCGATGCGGTGCAGTACAGGGACTTGAAATTACTGCGCGACATGGGTACGCTTTGTATAAGAATTGCGCATTATCCGCCTACCGTTGAGTTTATGAATGCGTGCGACGAGCTGGGTATTTTGTGTATTATTCCCACACCTGGTTGGCAAATTCATCCAAGCAGTATAGAGTTTGATAGACGTAGTTGTGAGAACACTCGTAGAATGGTCAGACTTCATAGAAACCACCCTGCTGTTATGAGTTGGGAACCTATACTTAACGAAACCGACTATCCGGAGTATTTTGCTTTAGAGCAGATTAATTGCGTAAAGGAAGAGTGTGCGGATGGACAATGTTATTATGGATGTGATCGTCAAAGCCGATGCTCAGACCTGTTCCCCTTGCATTTTCAGCCTGGAAACGAGCTGGGTATACCTGCGTTTGTGCGTGAGTATGGGGATTCGTATACTGAACAGTATGGCGTTTCGACAACTACGTTTAGAGTACGCAGAGGTAAAAACGTAAGCTTTTATGCCGGCGGAGAAGCGCCTATGCTTTGGTCGGCAAATGCTAGGTTTGAAAGATATAAAAAACTGGTTAGTGAAGGCGAAGTTTGCGGTGGTTGTGTGTGGGTTGGTATAGACCACAACAGAGGGTATGACCTGACCGAGTGCGCAGGCGGAATTTTGGACTTTTTCAGACTTAAAAAGTATTCGTATAATATGTTCGAAAGCCAGCAGGACATAGATAAGGCAGGAGCTAAGTGTTTTATTGCCAGCGATTGGACCAAAGACTCTTCTACGGATATTACAGTATACACTAATGCCGAGAAAGTAAGGCTTTTACGTAACGGTAAAGAAGTGGGAGTTTTAGACACCTTAGGTAAAGCAGGACTGCATCCGCCCGTGGTGTTCAAAGACGTAAAATTTGAACCTGGCGAACTTAGGGCTGAGGCTATTATAAATGGTGAAGTTGTAGCGGAAAGTGTAGTACGTACGCATGAAAATGCGACAAAACTAGAGCTTGCGCCACATTTTGAGAGTGTAAATACGTGGGTTGCGGACGGTGCTGACTTGCTTATGGTAAGAGTGAGTGCGCTTGATAAAAACGGTACTTTAGACCTTTCGTACGAGGGCGAAATACACTTTAGCGTAGAGGGCGATGCTACCATTGTGGGAGAGGGCTTACCTTGGGTTAAAGCCAACCCGATAGTGGCTGAAGCAGGTATGAGTGCAGTGGTTCTCAGAGCCGGAATAAATGGCGGAAAAGTAAAGCTCAAAGCTTGTGCAAAGGGGCTTGAAAGCGCAGAGATTGAGCTTGATATAGTGGAAAACCCAAGGGCTGTACTAGACGGCAAAAAGTATGAAAAGCTTGCTACAAAGCCCGTGTACGTTGCGGATGATAAAGAAGTTTTCTCTATCCCCGAGTCTGTCAGAATGGTGCAGACGAAGCGTTGGTCGATTGGTACTGAAAAGCCTGTTTGCGCGTCGTCTTGCGCGGAAGGTAACCCTGCAGAAAACGCTAACAGAAAGGAAATGGATAAACCTTGGATTGCTGGAAGTACAACTCTTCCGCAATGGTGGGCTTGCGATTTGGGCGAGGAATATAACCTAAGCGCTGTGTTTGTAGGTTGGGAAAAAGACGGTGTTTGGTACGATTACGATATCGAGCTGTCGCTTGATGGAGTAACCTATACTAGCGCTATTCAGAACAGCGCGTCGGGACAAACGAGAAAGCCTGACAAGTTCCCAGCAGGAACTAAGGCAAGATACGTAAAAGTTACAATACGTTCTGCATCAACCAGCGATCCTGTCGGCATTTACCAAGTACAAATTTTCGGTAAACGCGACTAGTGGCTAATATTAATAATATAGAATGCGTTGCTTAACAATTTAAGTGGCGCATTTTTTGTTTGTGCATAATTTTTTATGGAAATACGTGTAATTTGCTTTATAGCATCTGTGAATTTCATTGACAAATGTTTGTCTATATGATAGAATAAATTATCACTAAATGTGTTATAGTTGGAATTTTATTCTAAAATTTACAGGAGGGAGCGAAAATGATAATTGCCGGTATACATAATAAGTTTAAGAGCTTGACGGCGACCGAGCAAAAAATAGCTAACTACGTACTTACAAATCCTTCCGAGGTTATCAGACTTACGGCTAAAGAGTTGGCGGAACGTTGTGATAGCGCGCCCAGCGCGGTAATCAGATTTTGCAAGAGCTTGAACGTGGACGGTTTTTCGGAATTTAAGATAAAGCTGGCTTCCGAGATAGGCGACACTACAAAACAAGACGTAAGCAAGCTACCCTCGTTTTCTTCATCAGATAGCGTGGGCGACGTATTTGCAAAGGTATTTACTTCGGGAGTAAACACGCTAAAAGATACGCTTAATATGATAGATATGAAAAACGCTGAAATGATAGCCAAGGTGCTAAAAAACGCAAACCGCTTGTTTTTGTTTGGCGTTGGAACGTCCTCTGTTATCGTGATTGACGCGCAGTACCGTTTTTCTCAGCTTGGACTAAACGTTACGGGCTGTACGGACGCACTGTTTATGAACGTTACGGCAATCAATATGAAAGAGGGCGACGTGGCTGTCGGAATTTCTCATAGCGGACGCACTAAAGCGGTAGTTGATGCGCTTGCAAGAGCAAAAGAAGCCGGCGCAATAACAGTTGCGATAACCAGTTTTCAGCACGCGCCTTTAGCTCAACATGCGGACTATTCCGTTTGCGTTTTTGCTGACGAGGAAAATTATCCGGTTGAGGCGGTGTCTGCTAGAATGGCACACATGTGTCTTATTGACGCTTTTACTATGACGCTTGCTACTATGGAATACGACGAGTTTAAAAAGCACGTTACGGGCAGAAACAGGATTTTGGAAGAAATTCGTTACTAAATTTTGTAAATAGCGGTAAATCCGTTATAAAATATAAGGAGAATAAAATATGAAAAAACTATCGGTTTTGTTGCTAAGTTTTCTTACTGCAGTAGTTTGCGCTTTTAGCGTTATGAGCTTTACTGTTAGTGCAGAAGCGGAGTCTAGTATTGCAAATCTTGACTTTAGTAATATTACGAGCGGAGTATCTTTTGATAAGACTAATTATTATGACATAGAAACTCCAATAGGTGAAATGCCTAGAACTTTTGAGGCTGTTTTTACCATAAACAAAGATCAGACTTCAAGAGCTGGCGTTTTGATTGGCAACTACGGAAAGGTAACTGGTGAAAATCAATTAAGCTTTGAAATACAGTATAATTCGACTAAGAAAATTCATTTCCCAAAGCTTTATTATATGATAAGTACGGCAACCGCAAGCTCGCAACAAATCTTTTTTAACTTCGAAAACGTTGCTTTAACTCCCGGTACTCAATATCACGTTGTAATCGTTCACGATACTTATAGTCAGGAGGCGCGTTGTTATCTTAACGGAGAGCTTAAGCAAACCGTAGCAAAGGCTCATGACGATGCGGATTATAGTAAGTACGTTGATTCGAAAGGCAACTATCTTTATAAAATGGATAGAAAGTTGAGAATTGGCGGAGATTACCGTACGGATAATGTTCAATATTTTAAGGGAGCAATAAAACACATTGCTCTTTATAGCGACGTTCGTAGCGCAAGTGAAATTATTGGCGATAATAAACGTGTGGTTTATGATTATAACTATTGTGATAATTTCATTTGTGGATACGATTTTACACGTCCTAATCCCGAATATCTCAAAGACGTATCGACTAATAAGTTCGATATTACTTATACGGGAGCAAATAAGTATGCAAGCGTAGAAGAAGGCTCTATTTTTGGAGTTCAGCAAAAATACGCAATGGAAAATAAGCTTTCTCAATCCCCATCAACATACGAGGCTGAAGTTTATCTTCCCCAAAGCGTAACTGGTAGAGGTGGCGTAATTGTTGGTAACTTTGAGGGGGCTAACACGGCTTGTTATAGCTTTGAAATTAATAATAACGGTACGGTAAGACTTTATTTTGATACGGATAAAAATACGGATGCAAGTAGTACGGTTTTCAACCAAACTGACATTAGAACTGGGGATTGGGCGCACGTAGCGTTGGTTCACGATAAGGCGAATAATAAAGCAAGCGTATATATTGACGGCGAACTTAAACAAGAAACTACGATAGTTGCTCCAGCAGGAACATACAATGGATTTAATTATCTTTCTACCTATCCCGCAATGGTCGGTGGCGACTACCGTTCGGGAAATGCTCAGTATTTTAAGGGAATAATTAAGAGCATAGCCCTATTTGATGCGCCCAGAACTCAAGAGCAGATTAAAGCGGATATGGTTAGCGTAGATAAAAACGACGCAACGCTTACTGCTTATTACAATATGGCGGAAAGCGAGAAAACCATTAGCGATTTATCTAAAAACGGCAATGATCTTATCTTTGACAATATGTGGATTGAGCCTGAAGATAAAAAACCGGTTACTAACAATGGATATACCTTTGCGGTAGTAGGTGATACTCAATGGACTAACTATGCCTATAACGAGCAGTTCGCTGGTATATATGACTGGATTTTAGAAAACAAAGAAAGTAAGAATATAGAATACGTGTTTGGAGTTGGCGACGTTACCGAAAAAGATTATGATTGGGAGTGGGCAACTGCAAAGGAATCGTTTGCAAAAATGGACGGAGTAATTCCTTATTCCATAGTTCGAGGCAATCACGATACGTCAAGAATCCATACCGAGCTTAACTACGACGCTTACCTAAATCAATTCGATGGTTTCTACGAGGAAGGTAATCTTTCGAACACTTACAGAAAGATTACAATTAACGGCAATAAATTTTTAATGATTACTCTTGATTACGGCGCAAGCGATAGTGTTCTTGCTTGGGCGGGTGAGCTTTGTAAAAACAATCCCGACTACAAGGTAATCGTTAGTACCCACGCATATATGTATCGTGACGGAACAACTCTAGATCAGGGCGATGCTTGCCCTCCTGCAACAACCGGCGGATATAATAATGGCGATCATATTTGGGATAAATTCGTAAGTAAGTATGAAAATATTATTCTTGTTCTTTCAGGACACGATCCTTGCGATGACGTAGTTGTGCGCCAAGATCGCGGAGTAAACGGAAATATGGTTACTCAGATGTTGATTGACCATCAATATACCGATAGGGATATTGGCGGAAACGGAATGGTAACCTTGCTTTATTTCAGCGAAGACGGACATACTTTTGAGGTAGAATGTTATTCTACTGTTCGAGATAAGTTCTTTAAGGAGAACAATCAGTTTACCGTAAATACCGAACTCCATAATTTTACCAGACAAGAGGCAAGTGAAAAATATAAGGATACAGACGCTACTTGCGGAAGTAAGGCAACTTATTTCTATTCTTGTGAATGTGGAGAAAAAGGAACTAAAACTTTTGAGTACGGCGAAGCAGTAGAACACGACTATCAGGAAGTTATAAAGGATGAGTACAAAATTAGCTCGAAAAACTGCAAGTATTACGCTGAGTACGCTAAGTCTTGTATAAATTGTGGCGTAGCGCACGAAAGTGAAACGTTCTTTGACGAAGCAAGTGGTTTGGGAACTCACGCTTGGGAAAATATTGTCGACGATAAATATTTAGTAAGCGAAAAAACGTGTACTAAGTATGCGGTATATAAGAAGTCGTGCTCTGCGTGCTTAATTGCACACGAAAGCGAAACGTTTGAAGATGTAGACGGCGGAATGTTAGATCATGATTTTGCTGAAATAATCGACGAGAAGCATCTTTATACTCCTGCGTCTTGTACAAAACAGGCTAAGTATTTTGAAAGCTGTTTGGCGTGTGGTTTAAGAGGAAGTGAGCTTTTTGAAGGTGGAGAAACCTTAGATCATAACTATCAGGAAATCGTAAAGAGTGAAAATCGAGTAAGCTCAGCTACCTGTACTCAAAAGGCAATATACTATAAGTCTTGTATAGATTGCGGAGCGGTAAACAAAGACGAAATGTTTGAGTTCGGTCAGGTTGCAGGACACTCTTGGAAAAATATCGTGGACGACAAATATCTTGAAAACCATGCTACCTGCACTGAAAAAGCAAAGTATAAAGTATCTTGCGAAACTTGTGGAATTGCGCACGAGGAAGAAACGTTTATAACTGGAAACGTTTTAGAACACGATTATGAGTATTCTAGCACGATAGCGCCTAATTGGAGCGAAAAGAAGAACGGTTATGAGTTGTGGGTATGTAAGCACGATAACACTCATACAGAGCAGAGAAACGTAGTTAACTGGTATACGCTTTCTGCCCTTGTTCAGGTAGAGAACGGAAGAGTGAACGGAGAGGCAAGCGCAACGGTTGAAAAAGGAACGGAAGTTACCGTTATTGCGGATACGTTAGAGGGAAAAGTGTTCAAATACTGGACTGTAAACGGCGAAATGGCAAGCGACGAGAGCGAATATACGTTTGTTGCAAACGACAATATAAAGGTAGTTGCAGTGTTCGAAAAGAAAGAAGAGAAGAAAGAGTCTTCGTCTGGATGCGGAGCAAACGCAATGAATATATTTGGTCTTGTAATGGGACTATGCGCAGTAGCGTTTATGTTCAAAAAGAAATAGTAAATAACAATATAAAAATTGACTTGCTAAAAGGTAAGTCAATTTTTATATTTATTAGAACAAATTGTTAAATATTTAAATTTTGGTGTTGACAATTAGATAAAGTAGTGATATAATAGCACGAAGCAAGATAAATTTCATAGGGCTAAATAAGTCTTATGGTTTTATATCTTAAAAAAATAAATATATTGTGGAGGGAAATGTAATTATGGCAAAGTTTGCTTTTATTGGAGGCGGAAGCTTTGGCTTTACGAGAAAGCTGGTAAGAGATATTCTTACGTTTCCTGCTTTTGCAGATGCGGAGATTGCTCTTATGGATATAGACGAGGAGCGTCTTGACTATATTAAGCGCGCGTGCGAAAAGATTGTTAAAAAGGGCAACTATCCTGCAAAGGTTACGGCAACAACTGATAGAGTAGAAGCGTTAAAAGGCGCGGACGGTGTTTTGTGCACGATTCTTGCTGGCGACGTAGAGGTTTGGAAACACGACATACTTATTCCTAAAAAGTACGGAGTAGATATAAACGTAGGAGATACTCGTGGTCCGTCGGGAATTTTTAGAGCGCTTAGAACTATTCCGATTATGCTTGATATTTGCGCGGATATCGAAAAGTATTGTCCAAACGCGGTATTCCTCAATTACACCAATCCTATGGCTATGCTTTGTAGAGCTATGCAAGAAAAGTTCCCCAACCTTAAAATTACCGGACTTTGCCACTCTGTTCAAGGTACGGCTAAAAAGCTTGCAGACTGGGCAGGTGTTCCTTACGAAGAGGTTTCTTACACTTGCGCGGGTGTAAACCATCAGGCTTTTTATATCGATTTTAAGCATAATGGTGTAGACTTGTATCCTAAGCTCAGAGAAGCTATGAAAGATCCCGAAATTTACAATAAGGAGCAAGTTCGTAATAACATGTTCCAACACCTTGGTTATTACGTAACCGAAAGTAGCGGACACAATAGTGAATACGTTGCTTGGTACAGAAAACGTCCTGACCTTATCGAAAAACACTGTACTACTGGAACTGGCTGGAATCCTGGCCAACATGCGTTTATTCTAGATAAATATACGGCAAGAAAGGACACGTGGCGCAATGATATTAATGAGTTTTTAGAGAATGAAGATATAGATCTTGCTCGTGGTCAAGAGTATGCATCGTATATTTTCAATGCAGTATTTGGTGATAATACTATTTTTAGATTTAACGGTAACGTAAGAAACGAAAACTTAATTTCCAACCTTCCTTACGGATGTTGTGTAGAGGTTCCCGTTATTGCAAGCGTTGGACAGCTAGAAGCTGTTGCCGTAGGCAATCTTCCCGACCACCTTGCTTGTCTTATCAACACTACCGCTCGTTGTGAAGAGCTTGCAGTTCGTGGCGCTTTAGAGCACGATGCTAACAAAGTATTCTTAGCATGCGCGTTCGATCCTCTTACCTCCGCAGTTTTGTCGCTTGACGAAATTAAGGAAATGGTAAAGGAAATGTTTGAACAAAACAAAGAATATATTCCCTGGTACAAAGGTCTTTAGTTAAAATTAAATCAACGCAAAAAAAAACCGCTTTACTTTATAGCTGAGTAAGGCGGTTTTTTTGCGCGTTTTTTAAGGTTGTATTTTGCGTTTTACAAAAAGGTTAATTTATTAGTAAAAACTTGTGTAAATTACTTGACTTTAACGCTTTAGCGTGCTAAAATATTGAAACATTATTGCATACGAGGTAAAAATGGATAATTTTTCTATTGACAAGTTTGATAATTTATTTGAAGCGGTACTCGCTCTTAAGAGCATAGAAGAGTGCCGTAGATTTTTTGAGGACGTTTGCACGATAAAGGAGCTTGACGCAATTTCGCAAAGATTGGAAGTAGCATCTCTTTTAAGTAACGGCAAGAACTATCAGGAAGTAACTGCGCTAACAGGGGCAAGTACTGCTACTATTAGCAGAGTTAACAAGTGCTTGCAGTACGGCAAGGGCGGATATAACTTAGTTGTAAAGAAGGAGGAAAAGTAGATGGAAAACTTTTACGACGTTCTTACTTATGACGAAAAAATAGCTTTTGCACTTCGTTCGCTTTATGCAAACAGCGGATATAGCAAGTATAGAATGAGCAAGTTTGAAGAGTATGATTTGTACGTTAAGAATAAGGACTTTTTAGTGTCCGGAAACGTAATCACTTTCACCGATACGGACGGAAGACTTATGGCGCTAAAGCCAGACGTTACTCTTTCTATTATAAAAAATAGCAAGGACAATCCAAACGAGCTTATGAAGGTTTATTATAACGAGAACGTGTACCGTGTATCTAAGGGAACTCACTCGTTCAAGGAGATTATGCAAGCGGGCGTGGAGTGCTTGGGAAGAGTGGACGATAAAGTTGTAGCTTCGGTTTTAGAGCTTGCAAAGAGTAGCTTGGATAAAGTGTCATCTTCCTATGCGTTAGAAATTTCTCATATGGGAATTGTGGAAGAGGTATTAAACGCTTGCGGTTTTGACAAGAGCGAAAAGAAAGAGATTGTTATCGCGCTTGGCGAAAAGAACGAACAAGCGATAAGACAGCTTTGCAAAAACAAGGGAATTGACGAAAAACTGACAAACGTTGTTGCAAAACTTGTTACAGTGTATGGCGATTGCGATAGTGTTTTGGCGGAACTTGATTGTTTTGCGCTGAATGAAGAGTGCAAAAAAGAGATAGACAGTTTACAAGCCGTGCTGGGCATGCTCAACGACAAGAGTAACGTTATAATAGACTTTTCGGTAGTAAACGATATGAGTTATTATAACGGAATTAGCTTTAAGGGATTTGTAGAAGGCGTACCTAGTAGTGTGCTTTCGGGCGGTCAGTACGACAAGCTTATGGCTAAAATGGGTAGAAAGTCGGGAGCAATCGGTTTTGCGGTGTATCTTGACGAGCTAGAGAGAAGCGAGGAGTTATAAGAATATGAAAATGCTTAACGTTGCGCTTCCAAAGGGAAGACTGGGCGAAAAGGTTTACGCGATGTTCGAAAAGGCTGGTTATGAGTGCCCGTCAATAAAGGAAAACAATCGTAAACTCATATTTGAAAACAAGGAAAAAGGCGTAAGATATTTTTGGGTGAAACCGTCGGACGTGGCAATCTACGTAGAGAGAGGAGCTGCGGATATTGGGGTTGCGGGCAAAGACATTTTGTTGGAATATCAGCCTGACGTATACGAGATTTTGGATCTTAATATCGGAAAATGCAGTATGGCTGTGGCAGGTAAAAAGGGATTTGTGGACGATAGAAACAAGACCTTAAGAGTGGCAACCAAGTTTACTAACATCGCAAAAAAACATTACGCATCGCAAGGTAGAGATATAGACATTATTCACCTTAACGGCTCTATCGAAATTGCACCAATTTTGGGACTTTCTGACGTAATCGTGGATATTGTAGAAACGGGAACAACGCTAAAGGAGAACGACTTGGAGGTTGTAGAAAAGTTCGTGCCCATCAGCGCAAGACTTATTGCAAACAAGGCAAACTTCAAGTTTAAGAGCGCTATTATAGAAGACGTAAAAGCTAAACTTTTTGAGCAAACGGAGAATTTATGATAAGAATTATACAAGAAAAGCTTTCTTTGCGCGACGAGATATTTTCTGCAAAGGAAGAAAAGCGCGACGTTAGCGCGATAGTAAGCGAAATACTTGATAACGTAAGGGTAAACGGAGATAAAGCGCTTTATGAATATTGCGAAAAGTTCGATAAGGTAAAGCTAGATACTCTTAAAGTTAGCGAGCAAGAAATACAAGAGGCTGTTTTGAGCGTAGAGCCCGAATTTTTGGAAATACTTAAAAAGGCGAGCGAAAATATACGTGAATTTCACGCAAAGCAAAAGAGAGATGGCTTTGAGATAAAAAAGAGCAACGGCGTAGTAGTAGGTCAAAAAATTATACCTGTTGACAGGGCAGGACTTTACGTTCCTGGCGGTACTGCGGCGTATCCGTCTACGGTACTTATGGACGCAATCCCTGCTATTATTGCAGGCTGTAAGCGTGTAGTTATGGTTACTCCCCCTGCTAAAAACGGCAAGGTAAACCCCGTAATTCTGGCGTCCGCGTATGTTGCAGGCGTTAGCGAGATTTACAAAGTGGGTGGAGCGCAGGCGATAGGCGCGTTGGCGTACGGAACGGAAAGTATTCCAAAGGTGGATAAGATAGTAGGACCTGGTAACGCGTTTGTGGCGGAAGCTAAAAAACAGGTGTTTGGACTTGTTTCTATCGATATGATTGCAGGACCAAGCGAGATTATGGTTGTTGCGGATAAAAATAATAACGCTATGCATATCGCGTCCGACCTTCTTTCTCAGGCTGAACACGATAAAATGGCAAGCGCGGTACTTGTAACCGATAATTTGGACTTTGCAAACGCGGTGGCAAGCGAGATTGAAAGACAAATTCCGTTACTTGAGCGCGCGGAGATTGCAAGAGCATCTATTGACGATTACGGCAAGATTATCGTAACTGAAAGCATTGACGAGGCGATAGATATTGCAAACGCAATCGCGCCCGAGCATTTGGAGCTTTGTCTTGACGAGCCGTTTAAGTACTTAGAAAAAGTTCGTCACGCAGGCTCTGTGTTTTTGGGTCGTAACTGTCCTGAGGCGCTTGGTGATTATTTTGCAGGAACAAACCACACTCTTCCTACAAGCGGAACGGCAAGGTTTTCTTCTCCGCTTTCTGTGGACGATTTTATCAAGAAGACACAATACATTTACTATGACGAAAGCGCGCTGAAAGAGGTGTGTAAGGACGTTGAGTACTTTGCTAAAAAGGAAGGACTTACCGGACACGCTAAGAGCGCAGTTAGCAGATTTGAGGATATAAAATGAGTAAATTTTTAACGGAAAAAATACAAAAACTTACGCCTTACGTGCCTGGAGAACAGCCAAAAGAGCGTAAGTATATTAAGCTTAACACCAACGAGTCGCCTTTCCCACCTTCTGATAAAGCAATAAAGAAAGCGAGTGAGGAAGCGAAAAAGCTTATGCTTTATCCCGATCCCGACTGTAACGAGCTTACTGCGCTTGTGGCTAAAACGTGTAACGTAGACAAGGAAAACGTTATATTGTCAAACGGCTCGGACGAGGTGTTAAACTTTGCGTTTATGGCGTACTGCGACGAGAAAACTAAGGCGGTTTTTGCGGATATTACGTACGGATTTTACAAGGTTTTCGCTTCGCTTAACGGTATTCCCTATAAGGAAATTCCGCTAAAGGCTGACTTTAGTTTGGACTTAGAGGCTTTGTCAAACGAGGACGGTACGTTGTTTATCGCAAACCCAAACGCGCCCACAGGTTTGTTTGTGCCTGTTAGCGTAATTGAGGAAATTGTCGCAAAAAACCCAACACGTATCGTAGTTATTGATGAAGCGTACGTGGATTTTGGTGGCGAGAGCTGTATTCCTCTTACTAAAAAGTACGATAATATTTTGGTTGTTCAAACGTTTTCCAAATCGCGTTCTATGGCAGGGGCTAGACTTGGCTTTGCAGTGGGAAACAAGGAATTGATAGCAGATCTTATGCGCATCAAGTATTCTACAAACCCTTACAACGTAAACCGTATGACGGCGGCAGCCGGCGTGGGGGCTATGGAAGATAGCGGATACTTTGAAAACAATTGTAAAAAGATTATTGAAAACAGAGAGTATACGCATAAAGAGCTTGAGAAGCTTGGCTTTGTTCATACAAATTCTATGACCAACTTCGTGTTTGTAAAGTCGGATAAAATAGATGGCGCTCAGCTTTATAAAAAATTAAAGGACAAGGGTATACTTGTTCGCCACTTTGATAAAGAGGAAATAAAAGAGTATAACCGTATAACCGTAGGAAGCGCGCAGGAAATGCAAGCGCTCGTAAACGCGGTTAAGGAGATTTTGGGAGAATAATTTATGAGAACTGCTCAAATCAACAGAAAGACTAATGAAACGGATATCAAGATACAGCTTGACTTGGACGGAAGCGGGAAATCGGTTATCGATAGCGGTTGCGGATTTTTGGATCATATGCTCACGCTTTTTTCCAAGCACAGCAGAATAGATCTTAACGTAACGTGCAAGGGTGATACGCAGGTCGATTATCATCATACAACCGAGGATATCGGTATTGCGCTTGGCGAGGCGATCAAGAACGCGCTTGGCGATAAGAAGGGCATTAAGCGTTATGGTGATATCATTCTTCCTATGGACGAAACGCTGATTTTATGCGCTATTGACCTGTCGGGCAGAGCGTTCCTTGCGTGTGATTTTAATATTGTAGCAAGCAAAGTGGGCGACTTTGATACTGAGCTTTTAGAAGAGTTTTTAAGAGCGTTTACCACTAACCTTGCGTGTAATCTTCACGTTCGTCAGCTTGCAGGAAACAACGCTCACCATATTTTGGAGGGAACGTTCAAAGCTCTTGCCAGATGCGTAAGAGAAGCGGTTGAGGTGGACGCAAGACTTAACGGGGAAATCCCTTCTACAAAAGGAGCGCTTTAATGACTGTAATAATAGACTACGGTGTGGGTAACCTTTTCTCACTTACAAGCTCGCTTAAAGTTCTTGGCGCGGACGTTGTAGTAAGCTCGGATAAAGAGGTTATACGCTCAGCCGACAGAATAATACTCCCCGGCGTTGGAGCTTTCGGCGATGCTTCGGAAAAACTTTTTTCGTCAGGGCTTGCCGACGTTGTTATAGAACAAGCCAACAAAGGCGTGCCTTTGCTTGGAATTTGTCTTGGCATGCAAATGCTTTTCGATAAGAGCTTCGAGTATGGCGAACACAAGGGTTTGGGACTTATTAAGGGCGAAATCCGTCCGATTGCGGAAGTGGTCGGAGATCTTAAAATCCCGCACATGGGCTGGAACAGCCTTAGCTTTTCTTATCCTAAAAGTCCGATATTTAAGTATTTAAGCGAGGGCGACTTTGTGTACTTTGTTCACTCGTATTATGGAACGAAATGTGATGACGTAACGTCTACCGCGTTTTACGGCGCGCCTCTTACTGCATCGGTGGGCAAGGATAACGTTTACGGTTGTCAGTTCCACCCCGAAAAGAGCGGAGAGGTAGGACTAAAAATACTAAAGGCGTTTTTGGAGATAGAGAGGTAAAGTATGATAATTTTTCCCGCAATAGATTTATACGGCGGAAAGGCTGTGCGTCTTTATAAGGGCGACTACGCGCAAATGACCGTGTATAACGATCATCCAGAGCTTGTGGCTTGCGACTTTGTAAAAAACGGCGCGACTCACATTCATTTAGTTGACTTAGAGGGCGCAAAGTTTGGCAATACTCCAAACCTTTCCACCATTGAAAAAATAGTAAAATCCACTAACCTTTTTGTTGAAGTGGGCGGTGGAATAAGAAGCTTAGATGTCATCGAAACTTATATACGTATTGGTGTAAACCGTGTAATTTTAGGAACTTCAGCTGTTACCGATCCCGAATTTTTGGCTAAAGCTGTGGCTCAATACGGCGACAAGATCGCGGTGGGCGTGGATATTAAGGACGGATACGTTGCAATAAAAGGCTGGACGGAAAAATCGGATTTAGAGGCTTTTGCATTTTGCGAAAAGTTAGAAAAATTGGGCGTAAAAACCGTTATTTGTACCGATATTAGTAAGGACGGCGCAATGCAAGGGGCTAACCATTCTTTGTACGAAGAGTTGTTTAAAAAGTTTAGTATCGACTTTATCGCATCTGGCGGTGTTTCGTCGATAGATGACGTTAGGAAGCTTGCTAAGCGCAATATGTACGGAGCGATAATAGGCAAGGCGTACTATACGGGCGCGATAAACTTGAAAGAAGCGATAGAGGTGGCTGAAAATGCTTACTAAGAGAATTATTCCCTGTCTTGACGTAAAGAACGGACGAGTTGTAAAGGGTGTGAACTTTGCAGGACTTGCTGACGTTTCTTCTCCTGTTGAGCTAGGTAGATATTATAGCGAAAACGGCGCGGATGAGCTTGTATTTTACGATATAACCGCATCAAGCGAGGGCAGAGCGCTGTTTACCGATATTTTAAGAGAGGTTGCGTCCACCATTTTTATCCCCCTTACAGTGGGAGGTGGAATTAATAGCGTAGACGACTTTGACAGAGTGCTAAAGTGTGGCGCGGACAAAGTAAGCGTAAATTCGGGCGCAATTAAAAATCCAAAGCTTATAGCGGAGGCTGCTAAAAAGTACGGCGACCAGTGCGTGGTGTTATCGGTTGATGCAAAGCGCGTGGACGGACAGTTCAGAGTGTTTGCAAAAGGCGGAAGAGAAGATACTGGCATGGAC
Organism: Clostridiales bacterium; assembly: GCA_015055625.1. Taxonomy (GTDB): domain Bacteria; phylum Bacillota; class Clostridia; order Christensenellales; family Pumilibacteraceae; genus RUG12826. Next base: position 38,400 of record SVHU01000022.1, read on the forward strand.
GCTTTAGAGTGGATCAAGTACGGCGTAAGCAACGGTGCGGGCGAGATTGTACTAAATTCAATCGATACCGACGGCGTTAAAAAGGGCTTTGACTTAGAGATGTTAAAGGCTGTATGCGATATTGTTTCAGTGCCTGTAATTGCTTCGGGCGGAGCAGGACGTAAGGAGGATTTCGTAACGCTTTTCAACGAAATTCCCAAGGTTGACGCAGGGCTTGCCGCTTCTATTTTCCATTTTGGAGAAGTAAAAATTGACGACTTAAAGAAAACGCTTTCCGAAAACGGAATTTGCGTAAGGAGATAACTATGATTAATATTGACGAACTTAAATTTGACGAAAAAGGACTTATTCCCGCAATAGTTGTGGATAGCGTTAGCAAAAAGGTGCTTACTCTTGCGTATATGAACAAGGAAAGCTTGGCTATTACCATGGAGAAAAAGCTCACCTGTTTTTATTCTCGCTCACGTCAAAAATTGTGGCTTAAGGGCGAAACGAGCGGAAACTATCAGCACGTTGTATCTATTACCGCAGACTGCGACAACGATGCTCTTGTAGTTGTTGTAGAGCCTGACGGCCCTGCTTGCCATACGGGCGCTGAAAGTTGCTTTTTTAACGACGTTTGGCAAAACGACGAGCTTAAGGAGTTTTCTTTAGAGGGATTAGTTAAGCTTATCGAGGGTAGAAAAAAGGAAAAGACGGAGGGCTCGTATACCACGTATTTGTTCGAAAAGGGTATAGATAAAATCCTTAAAAAGGTGGGCGAGGAGTGTACCGAGGTTATTATCGCGGCAAAGGCGGACGATAAAAAGGAAACCGTTTATGAGATTGCAGACCTTGCGTACCATACGCTTGTGCTTATGATACAAATGGGAATTTCTCTTGAAGATATCCACAAAGAGCTTGCTTCCCGCCACGTTATTGACAAGAAGGTAAAACAGGAGAAAATGACCAAATGAGAAGGATAGACCTTCACACTCACACCTGTTTTTGCGATGGGGATAATTCGCCTGAGGAAATGGTATTGTCTGCTATCGAAAAGGGTTTGGACGTTATTGGAATACTTGCTCATTCTTTTGTCAAGCAGGATCCCGAAGGCTCGCTTCTTCCTGCTAAAGAGGATGAGTTTATAACTGAGGTAAACCGTCTTAAAGAAAAGTATAAGGATAGGATAGAGGTGTTGGTTGGCGTGGAAATGGACATGTTTTCACACGTGGACACATCTAGGTTCGATTACGTTATAGGCTCGTGCCATTATGTGGAAAAGGACGGAAAGCTAAGGGCGATAGATATAAGCGAAGACGATTTTGTAAACACTGTCAGCGAGCTTTTTGACGGTGATTACGAAAGCGCATATCAGTATTATTACGCCAGCTTATCTTCGCTTAAAGCACGCACAAATGCAGGCATTGTAGGACACGTAGACCTTATTACAAAATATAACGACGGTAACAAATACTTTGATACGTGTAGTGAAAAATACATCAATTCCTATAAAAAAGCGGTAGAAAAACTAATAGAAGACGGGCTTGTTTTCGAGGTTAATACCGGCGGTATGCACAAGTATAAGAATGAACCGTATCCAAGCAAAGAGATTTGCGAGTATATAAAGGAAAAGGGCGGAAAGCTTATGCTTTCGTCGGACGCACACAAAAAAGAAGATGTAGCGTACTTGTTCGAAAAATACGAAAATCAAATTTGATAAATAAAAACGCCGATTTATTCTTGTAAGAGTAAGTTGACGTTTTTTTGTAATATTGTGATATAGACTAAGCAATTTGTGACTTGTTTTTTATTTTTTTAATATAGACTTGACAATGTAAAATACCCATTGTACAATGAAATCATAAAACGCGTTTTGCGTGAAAAACAAGGAGAGTAAAATGGAAAAGATTTTTAAGATATGCGACAATACGTACACATTTAATGCTGAAGAGGACGTAGATATTAGCTTTGAAAAGCTTAGTAGCGAAGGTGAACTTTCTTTATATAAAGTGGCGTTTAAGTGGAAAGAAAAGGTTTTTCCCAAGAAAATCACACTTGAATATAAAATTCCATGCACCGACGTTTATACGGTGTGGGATTCGTATAGGGTTTTTGCAACCGATCAGACGGTAACTTTCAGAAAGACACAAACTAAGTCCCGTCTTGCTTCGGGTATGCCTCTTAAGCAGATGTTTTCCAAGCGCGGAATAAACAGGCATTTGCTTGCCGTAAGTGACGTTCGTACTCCCATGACGCTCAGTATGGGATCGTATTCGCGTCCGATTATTGATAGAATGACAATAAGTGTGGACTTTTTCACTATGCTTACAGGTCCATTTGATAGCTACGAGGCTATTATCCGTATTGATGAGCGAGAAATTCCCTTTGACAAAGCGGTAAAGGATGCACGCAAGTGGTATAACGAATTTGGTTATACGCCTGCGTTTTCGCCAGAGTTTACAAAGCTTCCGATGTATTCCACCTGGTATTCGTTGTGGCAAACAATGACTGCAGACGAGCTTATAAGAGAGTGTAAAGAAGCGGTAAAGTACGGAATGAAATCAGTTATTGTGGACGATGGCTGGCAGACGGACGACGCAACCGTTGTTTACGGATATACCGGAGATTGGAAGCCGGTTAAGAGCAAGTTTCCCGATTTTAAGGGTACAATAAAACAGCTTCACGATATTGGAATGAAGGTTATTCTATGGTTCTCCGTACCGTACGTAGGATATTTTTCCAAAAACTATCAACGCTTTAAGGGAATGTATATTACCGACGACGGAAAGAGCCGTTCAAACTGTTCGCGTCTTGATCCTCGATTTAAGGAAGTAAGAGAGTTTTTGGTGGAAACGTATGTTAACGCGCTTAAAGAGTGGGATCTGGACGGATTTAAGCTCGACTTTATCGATAACATAGAGAGCAACGGAATAGTGGACGAGCGCATGGATATCGTTACGGTAGAAGAGGCGACCGAGCAACTTCTTAAAGACGTTTATACCGCCCTGACTGCAATAAAGCCTGATATTATGATAGAGTTTAGACAGTCTTATTACGGCCCCGTTATTTCCGCTTACGGTAATATGATAAGAGTAGGCGACTGTCCGCTTGGTTCTGAGAAAAACAAGGATAACGGAATTGATTTGCGACTTGTTTCTTCCTCGTGCGCTGTACATTCGGATATGATTATTTGGGCAAAGGAAGACAGCGACGAATCGGTTGCTTCACAGCTATGGGGAACTATGTTTACCGTTCCGCAAATTTCGGTAATTTTCGATAATATCACAGACAGCCAAAAGAAGATACTAAAAACCTATCTGGATTTTTGGAATGAGCATAGAGAAACGCTTACAAGTGAAAATATTACCGCTGTTGCAATGGCAAACGGATATAGTGAGGTGTCGTGTATAAATAATGACGAAAAGATTACACTAGCGGCGTCTTCCGTGGTTTTTGAAATGGATGAGGGAGTAAACAACGGTTACCTTATCAATATTTCGGGTAAAGACGAGCTTGTGCTAAAGTGTAAAAAAGATGCATACGTATACGAGATTTACAATGTCTTAGGTGAAAAAATAGGCTCTGCTCAAACAGTAAGTGAGGACGTATGCTTAGTAAACGTGCCTTATGGCGGTATGGTTAAGGTAAAGAAGATTTAAGAGGAAAATACTAGGAATAAAACAAAAAAACAATTCCGTTTTATGCGGAATTGTTTTTTTTGTTTGCGATAATTTATTTTAGTTTTCAGTAGAATCCAGTGTTACAGTGTCCGTGTTTTGCCAAGCATCTAAATTGTCTAAGCCAATAGAAGAGGGAGAGAAAGTGGGGTTTTTCTTTTCCTTTTTTTGTTTGTTATAATCAGCAATGGCGCGGTATGCATACTTGCCTAGAATTACAATTACAGGAATGTTTATAAGCGCCATAAGCCCCATAGTAATATCTGCTATTCCCCACAACAATCCCGATGATAAGCCTGCGCCTGCAAATACTAGGACGGCGGAAATTATGCGATATGTAATTGTAAAAGCTTTGCTGGGAGTGTGTCCAATAATATGATGAACGGCTTGGTCAACGTAATAAAGATTTCCAATAAGTGTGGTGAACGCGAAGAGAACCATCACAATGGTTATAAATATAGGACCAAAATCGCCAAATGACGAAGCAAGGCATGCTTGAATATATTGAGCAGAATGGTATATGACGTCGCCGTTTTTGATAGTTGTAAACTTTGAACTGTCTATTCCCGAACTCATGCACATGAACGCGGTTGCTGAACAAATTAGTATTGTATCGATAAAAACCGAAAGCGCTTGTACAAGTCCTTGTTTTACTGGGTGAGAAACGTCTGCGGTAGCTGCAGCGTTAGGAGCGGAGCCGATACCTGCCTCATTACTAAAGAGTCCACGTTTTATACCGAACATAACGCATGATCCCATAAATCCGCCGAAAATAGCGTTAAAGTCAAACGCGCTAACAAATATTTCAGCGATAATGGAGGGAAGAATTGTAACATGCATAAATGTTATTATTAAAGCGATTAAGATGTACGCAACCCCCATAATCGGAACGAGGAAGCTTGTAACCTTGATTATTCCTTTTCTAGTTGTTGATTTACTTGGTGTTTGTATTATAGCACATAATCTTTTGATAAACAACTCTAATTCCTTGTTGTGGCAAGATATTTACTATTTCTTATTAAAAACCATTCAAAAACAGTCAAATTCTAATGGCGTGAGAGTGGCTTTGCTTGCGGTGAGAGAGTATGAAAAGCGTGAGAGAGCGGGTATAAATGGCGTGAGATTGGACCAAAATTAGTATAGAATTTATAAAATACGGTTTAGAGTGACAAACGACAAACCTCATTGTATAATGAGCGTGTAAATAACAGCAACGGAGGCAAAAGCAGTATGGAAAAATTAAGAAACAACGTAGCATACACAGGCTCGCAGACTAAAGTAGAGGTTACGCTAAACTCGGCGTATAAGAAAATGGTTAGAAAGCCCGTCGATCCACCTAAACGCAGTAAGCTTGAAGAGATAGGCAACTCCATAACTCACGGTTTGGGTTCAATCTTTTCAATAGTGGCATTTATTTTAATGATAAGAGTAGCAAATACTACGCAAGAAATCGTGGGCGCAATAGTGTATTTTGTAGGACTTATGGTTCTATTTACTGCAAGCTGTCTGTATCACGCATTCCCTCACGGTAGCGCGGTAAAAAGATTGTTCAGACGCTTTGATTATAGCAGTATCTATCTTCTTATAGGCGCGACGTTTGCTCCCATTCTTCTTTGTAGCGTGGGCGGAGTGTTTGGAATAACGTTTTTTGCTGTTCAGTGTGCAGTGGTAGCTGTTGGCATAACGCTTATTGCAGTGTTTGGACCATCGCGTCTTAGGAAAATCCATATTCCGCTATACTTGGTGCTTGGTTGGAGTGGATTGGCGTTTGTTCCGCAAATGATTCCAAGCAACGTGGGCTTGTTTGTGTTCACTATTTTGGGCGGAATAATTTATAGCCTGGGCGTAATTCCGTTTGCAATAAAAAAGAAATGCGCACATTTTATCTGGCACTTTTTCGTGCTTGGCGCAGCGGTAACGCATTGGATAGGAATTTATTTGTTTATCTTTTTAGTGTAAAGCAAACTCTATATACCAAAAACGAAAAGAACGCCACATAGGGCGTCACTCATAGGGATTTAAATTTAATAAATTATAAAACTCGACTTATCAAAAGTCGAGTTTTCTTTTGCCACGCATAACAAGTTGCATAAAATATTAATTTGTGGTACAATAAACTCACCGATAAATAAGAATTTGACGGAGAGATAGTATGGCTATTATTAAAAACGAAATACCGATTTTGGAGTTTGATACAGAGCAGACAGCAGTTCTTAATCCCACTCATGAAAATCTTGGTTTGAACTT
>SVHU01000043.1 GCA_015055625.1 Clostridiales bacterium
ACGTCAGGAGTAACTGTGCCAGACTTAGGGTTAGGCATCAAGCCCTTAGGTCCTAAGAGTTTACCGATACGACCAACCATACCCATCATGTCGGGTGTTGTGATACATACGTCGAATCCGAACCAACCTTCGCCCTGAATTTTAGCGATAATTTCTTCTGCGCCTACGAAATCTGCGCCAGCTGCTCTTGCGATGTCAGCCTTTTCGCCCTTAGCGATAACGAGTACTCTTACCTTTTTACCTGTTCCGTTAGGAAGAACTACAACGCCTCTTACCTGTTGATCTGCGTGTCTAGGATCAACGCCTAAGTTTACGTGTAATTCGATTGTTTCATCAAAATTTGCTTTTGCTGTATCGATAGCGAGCTGAATAGCTTCCTTTTGGTCGTATGCTTTGTTTTCGACTAATTTAGCGCTATCTACATATTTCTTACCGTGTTTCATATAGTTAGCCCTCCTTAACCTTCAACTACTACGCCCATAGAACGTGCTGTTCCGGCGATCATACGCTTAGCTGCTTCAAGATCTGCAGCGTTTAAGTCTGCCATCTTTGTCTTTGCAATTTCTTCGATCTGAGCATTTGTGATTTTTGCTACCTTATCTCTGTTAGGAACGGCTGAACCACTTTCAATTCCGCAAGCCTTCTTAATAAGAACGGGAGCGGGAGGTGTTTTAAGTTCAAACGTGAAGGATCTATCCTGATAGATTGTCAAGATAACGGGGATGATAAGACCGATTTTATCTTGAGTCTTGGAGTTGAAGTCCTTCGTGAAACCCATAAGGTTAATTCCGTAAGGTCCTAACGTAGAGCCTACGGGAGGTCCGGGGGTTGCCTTTCCTGCTGGTAATTGCAATTTGACAACTGCTGTAATTTTCTTTGCCATAAATAATTCCTCCTGTGGTTATATCGACAGTGTCTCTGTCTCCCACTATATTTGGCTACAATTTCTTGTCGCCTAAAACGGGCTTTTCCCGTTTTACTTTAAAACTTTTCGATTACCTCTATTTGTGTGAAGTCGAGGTCTACTTCCGTATCTCTACCAAACATAGATACTCTTGTTCTGACTTTGTTCTGAGACTGGTTAACTTCAACAACCACTCCAGCAAAGCCTTCCAAAGCGCCTTCAATAACCTTGATTTCGTCGCCAACTTTAACTTTAACGTCTTCAACTCTCGTCTTTTCAAGATGCATACGTTTAACTTCTTCATCCGTTAAAGGAAGAGGTCTTCCTCCTGGACCAACGAAGCCCGTTACGCCACGAGTTTGAGTTATCAAAAACCACAAGTCGTTCGTGTAAGCAATTTTGACAAACACATAGCATGGTATGAGCTTGCGCATAACGATTTTTTTCTTACCGTTAGCCTTTTCTTCTACCGTTTGCTCCATAGGTACCTGGATATCAAATATATACTCTTGGAGATTGTTTATTTCTATTAACTTTTCCAGGCTGTCCTTTACCATTGCCTCGTAGCCCGAGTAGGTGTGAAGGACGTACCATTTTGCTTCCGTCATTTCTGCCATATTAGCCTATGAGTAATTTATAAAGAGCACCAAGACCGATATCAGCAACTCCGATTACGATAAGGAAGAATAATACTACTGCGATAACGATACCTGTCTGCTTAACAACTTTGCCAAACGTAGGCCAAGAAACTTTTTTAAGTTCGGAGAAGATTTCCTTAATCTTTTTGCCGAAAGACTTTTTGTTTTTCTTTACCTTTTTAGCTTTTTTGCTTACTTCTTTGTTTTCAGCCTTTGCTTCTTCAACAGCTTTTTTGCCCTTTGCCTGATCTTCCAAAGCAACGAGTTCTGTGTTGTCTACTTCTGCTGAATTTTTGTTGATTTCATTAGCCATGATTATATTTCCTTACTTGGTTTCTTTGTGAATTGTGTGCTTTTTGCAGAATCTGCAGTATTTGCTGATTTCGATTCTGTCAGGAGTATTTTTTTTGTCTTTCTTTGTGTCGTAGTTTCTCTGTTTGCACTCCGTACAAGCAAGTGTGATCTTTGTTCTCATACTTTATCCTCCAAGATAATTAGTGATTTTTTTGCATCGTAAAAATAACACCCACAAGCGTGGATGCTAATTTATTTTATCAAAAGCGCAATCATATGTCAAGGACTTTACACTCCTTTTAGTAAACTTTTTAACATATTTTGATACGATTTTTTCAACAAAAAAAGGGAATCTAATGATAGATTCCCTTTAACATTTTACGAGAGATAGTATTAAGATTTGCTCTACTTGTCGACAAAGGTTTTGCCTTTGCCTCGACTTAAAGATTACTCTTTAAAAGGAGGTGATCCAGCCGCACCTTCCGATACGGCTACCTTGTTACGACTTCACCCCAGTCATTGGTTTTACCTTCGACAGCTCCTCCCTTGCGGTTAGGTCACTGGCTTCGGGTACCCCCAACTCCCATGGCGTGACGGGCGGTGTGTACAAGACCCGGGAACGCATTCACCATGACATGCTGATTCATGATTACTAGCAACTCCGACTTCATGTGGGCGGGTTGCAGCCCACAATCTGAACTGAGACTATCTTTATGAGATTCGCTCCTCCTCACAGATTCGCAACTCTTTGTAATAGCCATTGTAGCACGTGTGTAGCCCAGAACGTAAGGGGCGTGATGATTTGACGTCGTCCCCACCTTCCTCCGTGTTATCCACGGCAGTCTCATTAGAGTTCCTAACTTAATATTGGCAACTAATGATAAGGGTTGCGCTCGTTGCGGGACTTAACCCAACATCTCACGACACGAGCTGACGACAACCATGCACCACCTGTCTCTCTGTCCCGAAGGAAATACATATCTCTATGTACGTCAGAGGATGTCAAGTACTGGTAAGGTTTTTCGCGTTGCGTCGAATTAAACCACATGCTCCGCTGCTTGTGCGGGTCCCCGTCAATTCCTTTGAGTTTCAACCTTGCGGCCGTACTCCCCAGGCGGGATACTTATTGCGTTAGCTGCGACACGGAAGGAGTCGATACCTCCCATATCTAGTATCCATCGTTTACGGCGTGGACTACCAGGGTATCTAATCCTGTTTGCTCCCCACGCTTTCGTGCCTCAGTGTCAGTTACAGTCCAGTAGATCGCCTTCGCCTCTGGTGTTCCTCCTAATATCTACGCATTCCACCGCTACACTAGGAATTCCATCTACCTCTCCTGCACTCAAGACGTGTAGTATCAGTAGTAGCGCCGAAGTTAAGCCTCGGAATTACACTACTGACTTGCACATCCACCTACGCACCCTTTACGCCCAGTCATTCCGGACAACGCTCGCCCCCTACGTATTACCGCGGCTGCTGGCACGTAGTTAGCCGGGGCTTCCTCCCGAGGTACCGTCATTGTTTTCGTCCCTCGAAACAGAGCTTTACAATCCGAAAACCTTCATCGCTCACGCGGCGTTGCTGGGTCAGGCTTGCGCCCATTGCCCAATATTCCCCACTGCTGCCTCCCGTAGGAGTTTGGACCGTGTCTCAGTTCCAATGTGGCCGATCACCCTCTCAGGTCGGCTACCTATCGTCGGTTTGGTGGGCCGTTACCCCGCCAACTGCCTAATAGGACGCGAGCTCATCTCATTCCGATAAAATCTTTTACTACATAAAGATGCCTTTTCGTAGTCTTATGCGGTATTAGCACAAATTTCTCTGTGTTATCCCCCTGAATGAGGCAGATTACTCACGCGTTACTCACCCGTCCGCCACTAAGTATTAAAGCAAGCTTTAATACTTCGTTCGACTTGCATGTGTTAAGCACGCCGCCAGCGTTCGTCCTGAGCCAGGATCAAACTCTTAAGTTGATTCTGTTATATCTAACGGTTTTGCCGTATGATATGCTCTTTTTTGTTGCTTTTCTTAAAGCAACCGAAACGACTGACTTTTTTTCTGTTCGTACGTCAATTATACTCAAATTATTGACAAGTTTTGCTTTCAGTTCTTTTCTACTATTCTCTCTTTCAATGTGCTTCGCTTTCGTCCACTTCTCGCGGACAGCTTTGTTATAATATCAAATAGATTTCATAAAGTCAACGGTTTTTAACGATTTTTTTTAATTTTTTTCAATTTTTTTTAAATTTTTTTGAAAAAATAAGGATGCCGAACATCACTGTTAAGGCATCCTCTATATATTGTATTTAGATTGTTTTTAGACCACAATTTTTAATCGTCGATATCCAACATTTCCAAAGCGGATTTTTTGGGAACTGCTTTTGCGTCGCCAAATTTTGTGAAAAGTAGCGGAATTAAGGACAAGATTACGAAAATCATAGAATATGGGAATAACGCAAGCATTCCGTTAGGTCCAGCAATTCCAATACCATGTTCTACGGACAAGAGTTTCATGATACCGCCGATAATTACAGGAGAGATTGCCTGCGCGCTTTGCGTAGCAATATAATAATAACCCGTAAACTGACCGATAGTATGTTTGTTGGCAAACTCTACAACCATAGGCAACGTGTTTACCGTGATTGCAGCCTGAGCGATACCCACCATCATAAATAAGATAACGAGAAGCCAAGCAACTTCGCCCCTAATAAAGATTCCGCCAAACATTGCAACTGCGGCTATACCAAGACCAAATATAATAGTCTTTCTTCTTCCGTATTTAGTAGCCATCCAACCGATAGGAATATAAGACGCAAAGCTTGCAACGCCCGCAACGATACCAAACGCCGCAAAGAATCCGTCTTTAATACCCAAAACGATATCCGCATACTGAGAGTAGAAAGTCGTAACTGCGTTATAACCGAACGTCCACAATACGATAGAAACCAAAACTAACATCAAGCTTACAAAGTGGTCTTTGTCAAGTTTAACCTTAACGCCGTTTTCCTCAACCGCTTCGTCTTCCAAATGGAGTTCGTCTTCAAGCTTTTCTCTTTCTTCCGTCCACTTTCTTTCAGGAATCTTAAAGAAGTAGATTGCAAGGCAAACGAGCGTTATTACTATGTATGGCAAATATGCAAACATAATAGGCAACGCTCTCGTTCCGTCAGCGCCGATATCCTTATACAAGAACATTGTAGCAACCTGACCGATAACGTAAGCAACTGCGCCCATCAAGTTAATGATAGCGTTCGCGCTTGAACGCAAAGGCTTAATCGTCATATCGGAAACCAAAGCAACGCCTGCCGAACGGTACGTTCCCAAAGAAATGAGGAACAAGCAAATAAGTACCGTAAATAACGGTAAGCTGTTCATTTCGATTGCGATAGGGAATAACGCAAGGAACAAGCACGCAGCTAACGTTCCCCAAACTACGTACGGTTTTCTTTTACCCCACTTAGAGTTGCAGGCGTCGGAAAATCTACCGAATATCGGTAGCATAAAGAGCGCCAAGATGTTGTCTATCGCCATGATTAAGCCACTTGCTAACGTATCAAGATTAAACTGGTTGAGCAAAATCTTGCTCGTCATGTTATCATGAGCGCCGTTGAGCAAGGAAATAGACAAAAATACAACGCCTATTAGGAAGGTTCTTTTAGTATTGAGCTTCATTTCACTAGCTCTTTCCATAACTATTTTTCTCCTTAACACATTGTTTTTATCGTTCCGGCACACTATATATATAGTAATGAATAATATTATTACTATTATCCTTATTATATAGTGCCCATCAACTTGTATTATACATTACTTTTTGGTACAAGTAAACACCCATTTTTTGAATTTTTAACAATTTGGGAATAATTTGAGAAAATTTTCGTATTTTTCACACAGTTGATAATTTTATTAATTTGCACTTGAAAAACTTATTTCTCAATGTTAAAATACTATCATTACGAGGAGGAATTATGTCAGATTACAATAAAGACCCCTTCTTCGACAATAACGAAGAAAATTCCAAACAACCTGAAAATAGAATAAACAACGTAAATTTAGACCCTTTCTTTGATTACGAAGAACA
>SVHU01000023.1 GCA_015055625.1 Clostridiales bacterium
AAGACGGCAACCTTCGATTACGTTAAAGTCAGAAGTTGCAAGACCGTCTTCGTCGGCAATTGCACGACCTACAAGACCGCCAGTTACACCTCTACTGTAAATATCAACGTTGTCAAGAGTAAGATTTTTAATGGTTGCGCCATATATACAACCAAACAATCCGTCAGTCCAGTTACGGTTAGTACCGTGTCCTAAAAGTCCGTTGCTTGCATTTCTGGGCAAGAAAGGTACTACAATACCGTTTTTGATAGAATATCCGTTACCGTCATAAATTCCACCAAACGCAGACATTTGTTTACTGCTTGCAGAATAGTACGCACCAATAGACTGAATAGCCATTCCCTGAAGATCAATATCCGCATCCTGCTTGAAGTATACGCCGTCAAACGTTACGTCTTTAGGTGTAGATCCGGAAAGGTCGCCTTTCTTGATTTCATCTGCGATCCACAAAAGATGACCGGGATGATTTATAATATAGGGATCAGATTCGGTTCCCTGACCTTGGGGCACAACTTCAGCGCCACCCCAAACGTCGTTGGGTTCGTCCTTATCTGCATTCATATCAAAGGTAAATTGGTTTGCGGAATAGAAATATTTATCTTTGGTTGTAGAATAGTATTCGATATCAACATCGCTACCGCCATTAGTAAAACGGAACAATGCAACAGCCGCAATACCGTCAACCTCGCCCCATCCAAAAGTATCGTTGTCAGTAGCAGTAGTATCTTTAGGATCTTCGGCATGCATAAGCGCAGAGTCGATCATTTGCGCGTCAATAAGGAACTGAGAAACAGTATTTCCGTGAACACCTTTACTTTGAGTCATTGTTACACAGTTAAATTCCTGGTGTCCGCAAACGACCATTTTAATATTCTCGTGCAAAGACGCAAACTTATTCCATACGTCAATACCGTTATTGTTTACTATCACGCTACTTGTTCTTTCTGCATCGGTAAGCATTCCATCGCCGTGTAAGTAATTGTGAAGAGTAATAATAACTTTATGGTCTTTATTTGAAGCTACAATTTTATTTGCCCAAGTAAGAACTTCGTTAGAAGGATCCCAATCAAGGTGTACGAACAACCATTTATTATCGCCAATAGTTATTTTTCTATAAGTATTCTTATAATCGTTAGTAGCAAACGTTCCACCACCGTTTTGTGTAGTAAACTGTGCGGTATATTGAGCGTCCTTTCCAAAATAGTCGTTAATACCAGTTCCACCCAGCTTATTTTCGGTAATAGTTGTGCTTCCCTTAGTAAAGCTTACTTTCTTTAAAGGATCGCCGTAATCGTGGTTTCCGTTAATTACCGAATAATCCGTAACGCCGTTAAGCTGAGAAATTGCATTGTATGCAGTTGCCCACTCGGACGGAATGTCATAGTTTGTTACGTCGCCAAGTCCTGCTACGTATTCAATCTTTTGCTCTTCAGCATTATCAGCAATCCACTTATAAAGGTTATAAGTTTGCTTTGTGTCATACTCTGTATCATTTTCAACGATATACTGAATATCGGGAACGAATGCGAAAGTATAATCATAATCGGCAGGAGTAATCTTAGAACCTTCTACCCATACTTTATTGTAAGTAAGATCAATGCCGTTCTTACCAGCGTCAGATACGTTTTCACCTACGTTTACACTTAAATCCCAATGTGCAAGAAGATTTTCATTATTTACATCTACACCGTTTGCATAGTCGCTAGCAATTTCTTTAGCGCTTCTTTGAGAAGAGAACAAAGACATATTGTACAATCTTCCCTTAAAAGTTTGCTCAAGACCTGGACGAAGATCTCCGCCCACTGCAATAGGATAATCAGTTGCTCTATCATCGAATACTACCCATTGTGAGTTAGTATTTCCACCCGTAATAGCATCGGTTTCTACTGCAACACCGTTTTTATAACAAGTTGCCGAGCTATGCAACGGATCGCTAACTATCGCAATATGTGTCCACTCACCGGGCTTTATCTCAACTGTATCAAAGTTGATTGCAAGAGCAGAGTTAACCTTTGTATTCAAAACGTCTTTATATTCAAATCTTGGGCTAATATGTCCGGACACAGAATATAAATCGAAATGGAAATACGGAGAATTGGTTGATCCGGCGTAAGAACTAATAATAGATCCAGGTCTGGAAGAAGGACTCCAATCAGAAGGCAAGTATACCCACGTTTCAATCGTGTACGGAACCTGCTTAAGCTCTTCGTCCACCAAAAAGAACTGTTCGCCCTTAAAATCAAATCCATCCGTAGACAAAGTCGGTTTTACTTTACTTACGTACGTTTGAACGCTACTTTGCTCTGCAAACGCGCTTGTATATGATACGCTAGGCAAAAAAGAAAAAAGCGACATTGCCATTACGAAAGACGTAATTCCTGCAATTATTTTTTTCATATATAAATCTCCTTTATATAATTTTTTATAATTATAACACAAGATATTGACAAATACTAGTTAAATATTGTAAAATAATAGCAGAAAGTTGACTTTTGGAGATTTTTATGAAATACTTAGCAGTTCCACAAGAAGAAAAAAACAGAAACATTTTCTTTTCGTACTTGAATTACGATTATAATTCTCCAGCGTGCGAAAAAATTCATTTCCATAAATACTATGAATTTGTACTCGTAGAGAGCGGAACTATGGATGTTTTTATTGACGGCGTTTCATACCTTATAAAAAGCGGGGAATGTGTCATTATTCAGCCATTTCAAGCGCATAGTTTTCACTTAAACAACAATAGCAAAAATTTGACCTATAACTTTATAAAAAAATACGCTTCATCATTTGATGCTCTTAACAGTCAAAAACGAATTTTAAATCCGATTTTCACTCCCTCACCAATTGCAAGTAATTTTATCATAAACAAAACCAAAGAACTTTTCGGTCGTAAAGTTTTCTTTCGTTCTCTACCGGAGAAAAAACATGAAACCGATATAAAAGCAATCACATACTCTCTCTGCTCTGAGTTTTTGAAAAACGCCGAATTTTTACCGTCAAATACAAAATCTCAAAACATTATAATGGAAGTTATCGAATACATTTGCGACAACTTTGAACAAAACATCTCGTTAAAGGAATTTGCTCAAAAACACAACTATAACTATCAATACCTCTCACGTAGATTTAACACATTTTTCGACACAGGGTTTAAGGAGGTTCTTAACAGATACAGAATAGAACAAGCTATTTCTTATCTTGAAGAAACAGACCAACCTATTTCTACAATTGCATTTTCAAGCGGATTTCAATCCATTCGTTCATTTAATGACGCATGCTTGAAATACTATAACAAGACGCCTTCAAAAATCAGATCTGACAAAAATAAGTAACAAAAAATGCTCACCAATAATTTCAGGTGGGCATTTACTTTTAACAGTTAATAATAAACCTTTCGGCGTTTCCGGTCATTATATCTTCAACTACGTCATCTTGATATCCAATACGTTTTAAAGCTTCTTTAATCTTGTAAAAATCAGAATAATCATTAATACCTTTTACTCCGTTATCCGTACCGAAAAAATCCGTACCGATAGCAAGATTTCGAAAAGAAAACTTAGAACAAAAATAATCTATATGAGCAACTAAATCTTCAATAGTCGCCTCTTTTTTATCTGTAAGAAAACCACGCACTAAAGTTAATCCTATCACGCCGTTTTTTTCAATAACGGTTTTTATTTGTTCGTCTGTCAAATTACGTTCATGCTGACGTAATTTATCAAAACACGTATGACTTACAAGTATACGTTCCGCTTTATCAACAACATTAAAGAAAGTCTTCCTATTTAGATGCGATAAATCTAAAGCTATATTTTCACTGTTTAGTTTTCCTACGACTTCCTTGCCTTTTTTCTTTAGTCCACAATCCGAAAAAGCACCTCCTCCATATTGATTTTCGCCATTCCATGTAAGCGTGACAAACTTTGGAGTAAATGACAAGATATCAACAAAATCATCAATCCCGCCAATATCTTCTATCGATAAATTTTTATACTCTTTTGCCCAAGAATAAGAATTGAGGTAATCAGCATTTTTTCCATTCAAAAACAATGCATAACAAACGTTTGCATCGTCTTTTATATCTTTTTTTATTCTTTCTTTTTTCTCTATTTCACTTAAATATTCATACGTTATTAAATCGTTGTGCAAGTCTATCATAGTTATTTATATGGATTTTACCTAGTTAAAGTTACAAAAAAAACAGCCTTTAGTTAAAAGACTGTTTTTTGTTTTTAAGTTTAATTAGAACTGAATATCCTTAAGAAGATCTGCGAAAGGATTGTTTGCGGTATCTTCGCTCCACTCCTTGCTCTCTTCGTTTTCGTCATTCTTCTTAGCCTTTACTTTCTTTACCTTCTTTGCGGTATCTTCGGTTGCTTCGGGAGCAACTTCTTCTACTGGCTTAACTTCTTCAGGAAGGCATGCCTTGATAGAAAGGTTGATCTTGCGATTAGCTTCGTCATAAGGCATAACCATAACTTCAACCTCATCGCCAACCTTTGCAACTTCGTTGATATCTTTTACGAAAGTTCTAGAAACTTCGGATACGTGAACAAGACCTTCGATCTTGGGTTCAACTTCAACGAATACACCAAAAGGAACAACGCTAACGATCTTACCAACAAGCTTAGATCCAACAGGATGATTCTCCATACAAGCAACGAAAGGATGGGGCTGTAACTGCTTGTATCCCAAAGAAACCTTGTTCTTTTCTCTGTCAGCAGAGAGAACGAGGAACTCGTAGTTCTTACCAACTTCCAATACTTCGTCAACAGTCTTGATGTGAGTCCAAGAAAGATCTACAATGTGAGCCAAGCAATCAAAGCCATCAACGCTTACAAATGCGCCAAATGGAGCAATACGCTTAACAACACCGCTTACAACAACGTTTGGAACAACGTTAGCCCAGAAGATTTCTTCCTTAACTTTTCTTTCCTCTTCAACAACCTTACGGTGAGAAACAACGATCTTGTGCTTTCCGTCATCAATTTCGAGAGCGGAAACAACAAACTCTTTGCCAACAAAAGGCTTAAGATCCTTAATGAACTTTTCCTTTACCTGGGACGCGGGCATAAATACGGTATAAGTACCGAGTTTAGACAACAAACCTCCCTTTACTTCCTTTTCGATTTTAATGGTAAAGGTTTCGCCGTTACGGATTGTTTCTACAATTTTGTCAGCTTCCTTAATAGCGTCAACAGCTTTCTTGGAAAGGATAACGCATCCACTTTCAGGGTCGTTAGCTGTAACGATCTTAACTTCGATTTGATCACCCTCAACAAACTGAGCAGGATCATACGAACCGTCGATGTTTACGTCTTCTTTACGAACAAGACCATCTTTCTTTCCACCGATGTTTACAAGAATACCGTTTTCGTCTGCCGAAACTACGGTTCCCTTAATACGCTTTCCGGGTCTGTAGTCAACAAAAGATTCTTCTACTGCTTTTGCAAAATCTTCCGTAACTTTTGCTTCAAAATTCTCCATGTACTTTTTTACCTCCATAATCGATTCCTTTGGAACCGACGCACCCGCTATTATTCCAATAGCGTCTTTCGTGCTAAAATTTATTCTTTCTAAATCACAAAGGGAAGAGATATAATAGGTATTAACGTTTATCGCTTTACTTACGGAAAACAGTTTAGCAGTATTAGAACTGTTTTTACTTCCGATAACCAAAACTTTATCACATTTGGACGCTAAAATTTCCGCTTCCTTTTGACGACCAACAGTAGTATAACAAATTGTATTAAAAATTTCAACTGTTTTAAGTTGTATATTTGCAATTTTTTTTAAAAATATATTATATAAGGGTACCGAAAAGGTAGTTTGCTGAACAAAACACACTTTTTCGTCCGGGTCAAGTGATTCTATGCCAATAAAATCGTCCTTTCCATCCCATATAACAGGTTGACTGTTACATCTGCCTGCGATTCCAATTACTTCAGGATGAGTTGGCTCTCCCAAAATTATTATCTTATATCCGTCAGCTGAATACTTATCAACAATGGTGTGTATCTTAGATACGAATGGGCAGGTTCTATCAATTACCGTAGCCCCGGTTTCTCTGATTTCCCGCTCCGTCTTTGCGCTTACTCCGTGTGAACGAATAATCACAGTATCATCGTGCTTTATCTCACTAACATCGTTAACAACTCTTACGCCTCTTGCCCTTAACGAATTCGTAACACTCTCATTGTGTATAAGCTCGCCAAACGTGCAAGTATGCTCTCCTGCTTTTTCGATAGCTGTGTCAACGGCACTTTTAACACCAAAACAAAAACCGCTTTTTTCCGATACGATTATCTTCATAACTAGTCAATCTTTATAACAAAACTCTTTTTCTTTTGAATCTTCTTTTGTTGTTTGTAAAGCTTTTTAAGTTTTTTAGCCCCATTGTCTGCCATGTAAGCGTCCATAAAAGCTTTAGCTTCCACCATTTTATCATAAAGAATTTGATTAGCTTCAGCTAAAGCTTCAGAATCAAGTTTTCTACCCTTAAAGTCTGCAAAATCAAACGGTTTACCAACGTACAAATAATTACGACGGAAAGCCTTATGCTTTTTGTAAATCATTATAGGCAAAACCATTGCTCCAGTCTTTATTGCAAACAAAGCTGTTCCTTCTTTTAATGGCTGAATATCAGTAGTTCCTGTCTTGTTTCGCGTACCCTCGGGGAAAATCATAACATCTTCACCATTCTTTATAGCACGCAATATTGCTTTTACTGCAACTAAATCTCCACCGGACTTTTCTCTATCGATTGGAATACCGCCAAGGTCTTTTAACCATCTGCTGATTAAAGGCATTTTGCCTGTTTCTTTCTTTGTTACAAAACGCATATATGAATCCATATGCGTAATATAGAAAATAGGATCGAAAAACTGCAAGTGGTTTCCTACAATAAATTTCGTATCGCTAGGAATTTCATTTCCAAAAAAATATGCGGGACAAAGGCGCCTACCTATCCATCCCATTGTTTTTTTATATTTTGCGTGCCATTCACGTGGCGTTAATTCTTTTTTCATAATTATTTTACTATCTCCGAAATTTTTGAGCAAACCTGCTCGATATTCATACCCGTAGTGTCAAGCTCAATAGCATCGTCAGCTTTCTTTAAGGGTGAGGTTACACGATGCGAATCGTTATAATCTCTTTGTTCTATCTCTTTTTTAATATTTTCATAATCGGCGGTTTGTCCTTTTTCGAGAAGCTCCTTATATCGTCTTGTAGCTCGCTCTTCTACCGTAGCTGTTAAAAAGAATTTATACTCGGCATTAGGAAAAACAACCGTACCAATATCTCTTCCGTCCAAAACAGTACTTTGCTTGCTTGCAATTTTACGTTGCATTTCTACAAGCTTTTCTCTGACAAACGGTAAAGCAGATACGTCTGACGCCATTTTAGATATATGATTAAGACGAATCTCTTTGCTTACGTCCTTTCCGTCCAACCATACGGTTTGAGTTCCGTCGACGTATCTTATTTCTATTTCGGCATTATCAAGAAGCTCTTTTACTCTATCGTGATTATCAACACCGCAACCGTCGTTATATACTTTTAGACCAATAGCTCTATACATTGCACCCGTATCAAGATATACAATATTGAGCTTTTTTGCCAAAAATTTGGCAACCGTACTTTTTCCTGCTCCTGCAGGTCCGTCAATAGCTATAACCATTTTGTTTCTCCTTTTCTTCTTTGTTTACGCTCTCTGCAACAAGTTTTGCCGTTGAAAGCGCAATTTGTATATTATATCCACCCGTAAGGGCATCAACGTCAATTATTTCGCCTGCAAAATACAAACCTTTTACCTTTTTACTCTGCATATCAGTGGGATTGATTTCCTTTACATTAACTCCACCACAAGTTACTATTCCTCTAGAAATATCCGATAATCTTTTTATCGTAAATTTCATAGATTTAAGTCCCAACATAAGCGCTCGCCTTTCTTCTTTCGTAACTCTATCCACACGCTTATTTGCAAGTATTTTACAATACGATAAATAGTACGAAATCATTTTTGAGGGAAGCAACGTTCTTGCAACGTCCTCAACCGTTTTGTTTTCTTTTTTTGAAAACTCTCTGAGCAACCTGTTTTCTAGAGTTTCTTCGCTAAGCGCAGGTTTTAAGTCCAGATATATCTCAGTTTTATTTAGATCTGTTTTATTTATTTTGCTACTTAAAGATAAAACCGTAGGTCCGCACAAGCCTTTTTTGAAAAACTCGGCGTCACCAAACTCTTCATACGTCTTTTTACCGCATACCGCTTTTACTTTTACGTTTTTCAAATCTAAAAACGCAAGAGAAGATACGTCTTCGTTAGTTTCTATCGGCACAAGGGCAGGATATAAATCAGATATTGTATGTCCGAGATTTTTAGCAATCTCAAAACCGCTTCCGTTACTTCCTGTTTCCGGATAACTGACTCCTCCCGTACAAAGAACTACTCTATCAAAAACATTTTCACTTCCGTCCTCTTGTACAACAATAAATCCGTCGCCGTCAGTTTTTACATCGCGTACTTTTTGATAAACAAACTTTGTTCTTCCGTTTTTGCACATATTTATAAGAGTTGCAGTAACGTCTTGAGCTTTGCCAGACTTTGGAAATACACGCCTGCCACGCTCCGTAACAAGTTCCAATCCGTTCTTTTCAAACGTTTCTATCGTATCGTTTGGAGAAAAAGCTCGCATTGCACTATATAAAAACCTAGGGTTAGTAACAACATTCTCCAAAAATTCATCAACTGTACAAGCATTTGTAATATTACAACGCCCTTTGCCCGTAATATTAAGTTTTACGCCCGGTTTGGTATTTGATTCAAAAATCGTAACTTCAGAATACTTTAGTTGCGACGAAACAAACAATCCGGCAGGGCCAGCGCCTATTACAGCTACTTTCATATAAACTCCAAACTTTTTTCTATATTATACACAAAATAAATAAATTAATCAAGTATTTGAAAGTTAATATCAACCCTACAACTTATGCCATGTATTTTTTTATGTTGTCGAAGCCTTTTTTTATTCCTTCTATACAATCTTCCGGGCCTTCATATTCAACCGAAAGATATCCGTCATAGCCAATGCTCTTTAATATTGCATAACACTGCGCGGTATTTACGTCGCCATAACCGATAGACGTTCCAACCAAATAATTGCAAGCTCTTGACTCAAACGCATGTTCGGGGCGATTTTCAGAGCGTGGAACGATATTAAAATCCTTAAAATGAACGTGAACGGCGTAAGGAGCAATACGAGATACTGCCATAACGTTGTTCTCGTCCACACATGCAAAGTTACCTACGTCCATAAGTATTCCAAAGTTTTCGTGGTTTACCGCATTAAAAAGTCTTTCTACCCTATCGCTATCCTGACATATTTTGCCATGATTTTCAATACAAGTAGTTATTCCCAATGTTTTTGCATAATCACTAATTCTTCGTATATTTTTTACAATGGTAGGTAGCGACAGATCAAAGCTTCTGAATCTTTCCAACGCAAACACCGCGTCATGGCGGAATACTTTAGCTCCGAGCGCGCTTGCAACATCAAGCTTACCCTTAACTCTTTCATATTCCTTATCATCCTCTTCATCCGTAGCTTTACACATACATGCGCCAACGGTATAGGCGTTTATTTCTAAGCCTATCTCTTTTGCATACGAAGCAAGCTTTTGAGCTAAAGCAATTTCTTCATCATGGTCTTTTGCAGGTAAATCAATAAATTCGATAGCGTCAAACCCCATTTCTTTGGCTTTGTCCATAGCACCAAATAAATCCAACTTTCCGCTCTTTAAGTATTGATTAAACGAATACGAACTAACTGATATTTTCATAATGCAATTCCTCTATAAATTAATTTGCGTTTAATACCCGCATTAAATTATATTATACAACATATTTTATACAAAATCAATAATATAAAGAAATTATGCTCTTGTTATTTTTTTGGATTTTTCTTAATATTTTACTAAAAAACACAAATAAACAAAACAAACCTTGCCATTTTGTCTTATGATAAGGTTTGTTTTAATTTTAGTTTAGAATTTCATCAAGTATTCAATTTCATGCGGTTTTAATTCGCGAGTTTCACCTCTATATAGACCGCCAAGTCTTAAATCTCCGATAGCTACTCGTCTTAAGAACACAACTTCTTTATTAACAGTTTCAAACATGCGTCTTATCTGCCTATTTCTTCCTTCGGAAATTGTTATTTCAAAACGAGAAAACTCGCCATCAAATTCAAGTAATTTTATCTTGGCTTTTTTGGTAAGCGAGCCGTCAAGCATAACACCCTTTCTTAGCTTTGCAAGATCAGCTTCGGGAACTTGTCCTTCAACTTTGCAAACATATGTTTTACCAACGTCGCTACCCGGATGCATAAGACGATTTGCAAGATCTCCGTCAGTTGTAAGTAAAAGCAATCCTTCCGAATCGTAATCAAGTCTACCAATGGGGAAAACGCGTTTGCTTTTATAGTTGTCAGGAAGAAGATCAATTACCGTCTTACGTTCTCTATCATCGGACAATGTGCAAATAAACCCCTTTGGCTTATTCATCATAAGATAAATATGACTTTTAGGTAACGTTACCGTTTTTCCATCCAACGTTACAGTGTCATTGTCAAGATTAATCTCGGTTGCTAACGCCGTTACTACTTTTCCGTTTACTTTTACTCTTCCTTCCAAAACGTACTGTTCGGAATTTCTTCTACTTGCCACTCCACACGATGCTAAAAACTTGTTAATACGCATAATTTATTTTCCTATTGCCGTTAATTTTACCAAAGGTCCTTTATTTTATCCCATAAACTTTTACCTTCGACATTATATATAGTAAATAAATTATCGGAAAAAAGCAACTGTTTATCAAGAAAAACTTCTATTTTTCCGTTTTTTGTTCCAATTTTTACAGGCGCGGTCATATTTTCCACTTCGCTTACCCTAATTTGTAGACGTTCTTTTTCGTTTTCTTTTAATGGATAGACAAAATTAGACAATGTTCCAAGTGCTACTGAGTTAGACTTTCCGCTAACCACTTTTGCATCTATTATAGACTGCTTAGACACAATCTCAACTAATTCAAACTCGTTAAAAGCCCTATTTAATAGCTCTTCACTTCTTTCAAACATACTAGGACAATTCAACACAACGCATATAACGTTCATTCCGTTTCTTGTTGCTGACGAAACCAAGCATCTACCAGCTTTTTTAGTAAAACCCGTCTTCACTCCGTCCGCGCCCTCAACACGAGAGAGAATTTTGTTTTTGTTTATCAAAACCCTATCATACTCCTCGCTATCATTCGAAATACTTTTTTGCTTAGTAGATACAATTTCATAAAAATCCTTATTTTTCATAGCGTATGCGGTAATCTTTGCAAGATCTAGAGCCGTGGTATAATGATTTTCGTCGTGCAATCCGTGCGGGTTTGTGAAATTAGTATTTTCCGCTCCTGCCTTTTTTGCAGTTTCATTCATCATTTTAGCAAAATTCTCCACATTTCCTCCCACGTTTACAGCAAGAGTTACCGCGCAATCATTTCCTGACCTTAGCATAAGCCCGTACAAAAGTTCGCGAATTGTTAGCTTTTCACCTTTTTTTAGGTAAACTGACGATCCCTCTACGCCTACCGCGCAATCGGGCACTGTTACTTCTTTATCCAAATCCGAATTTTCTATTACCGTAATACACGTTGCTATCTTTGTAGTGCTTGCCATTGGCAGACGCGCGTTTTCGTTGTATGAATATAGAACTCTACCGCTATCCCTATCTATTACCGTCATTCCCTTTTCAGTATAAGCCATAGCGGTATACGAATGATTATTGCTATATAAACATACAGTTACAAACAATACAAGTAAGGCAAACGCTACGCTAATTATCTTTTTTTTCATTGTTTTTACCTAAAACTGCTTTTAAGACATCGGGAACAGTTTGCGCAATATACTCCATAACGCCCTTATCTTCCATACATACAATTTTCACGTGGCTACCGTCACAAACTAAAAAACCTACCGGATTTACACTCATTCCCGTTCCGCTTCCTCCTGCGTATGGAAAATCTGAAAAATCCCCCATTCCTCCATACTCTCCACCTCCCGTTAAAAATCCCATTGTTATTCGACATATAGGTATAATAGATATACCATCGTTGGTAACGATCGGACTTCCTAAAACCGTATCTGCCGATAAAATGTTTTTAATTCCGCTATACGAGTTTGCCATCATTCGTTCTAAAGATCTGTCTTTTTGTTCCGTTATCATTTTGAATTTTCTCCTTTTTGATTTTATTATTTCTTATATCTGCCTTAATTTTTTCAATAAAGAACACTATTAATTCTTTTAGTAAAAGCGCAAGCGACAAATTGATTGATGCTACTATATAAAATTCCAAGACGTTTTTATCCATAATTTGACCTTTATACTTAAGCTCAACTTTTTGCGTATCATCAATATATTTCATTCCTAAAATAAACAATCTTTCGCTCAAAGTATATAAAAGTGCCGAAAACATCGCATCTCCTTTTTTTCCCACTTTTACGCTTACGTCCACATCCGTTATATCCAGTGTTGGCTTATATTTATTATCTACGTACTTGGCAACTGAATGTTCGTCATCCTTATCTGTTGTCAAGTTTAAATACACGGTTTTACCCGCAATTTTAGCAAACAAACGAAATTTGCCACTTATTTGAGATAGGCAGACAAATATCTTTATTATAGGAACAAAAGCCAAATAAACCGTTGAATACCCCTTTAACGCAAGTATGTCAATACCTACCTTTAGTGTTAGCGTAAAATTCCAATATAAAATTATTCCGAATATAAGAAAAGCACAATAGATTTTCACAAACCTATTGTGCGCAATTCTTATGTAAATTATGTAATTATTCTACTTTAACAAAGTCTTCGCCCTCTAAAAAGTCGGGAGTTTCCTCTTGTGGAAGTTCTTCATTCTCTTGCGCGGTTGTTTGCGCGGACTCTTCTACTACTTCTTCCGGAATTTCAAAATGGTTATAAAGCGATCCAGCATCCTCTTCTTTCTTTCCACCGTCAGTTTCAAGAATTCTGAGCGACTCAAGCAACGTATTGTAATCGGGAAGCTGATCTACCGATTCAATTTGAAAACGCTTAAGAAACTCCTCGGTAGTTCCAAAAAGCAAGGGCTTTCCTACGCTATCCTTTCTTCCTACAACCTCGATAAGATTATGCTTAAGCAAAAGCTGAATGGTATATTCGCTGTTATTTCCTCTTATCTGTTCAACCTCAAGTCTTGTAACAGGCTGACGGTATGCAATAATTGCAATGGTTTCTAGCGCAGCTGACGATAAATCTTTTTCCTTTATGGGATTTAGCACTAAGCTAATAAGATCAACGTATGCAGGATTTGACGAGAACTGAACTTTACCGTTATATGTAATAAGATGTATTCCACACTTTCCGCTATACTTCTCTTTAAGGTTTTTAATAGATTTTTCGATATTCTTCTTATCAACGTTCATTTGCTCGGCAATGTCAGAAATTTTAAGACCGTCGCCGGAAATAAACAGCAGGCTTTCCAAAACTTCGTCTAAAACTTCAGTACTAATCATTTACAGTCTGCTCCTTTTCTTCTTGATTTTCATTATTTTCACGATTTTCCTCGTCTTTTTCCTCTTCAGGCGTCTTTTCCAGTATTATATCCGCAAAAGGCCCATCCTGGATTACGTGCAAATATTGAACCTTAAGAAGTTCAAGTATTGCCTGGAAAGTCGTTATTATCTCTATTTTACTATAATCTTCCTCTATAAGATCTTCAAACAACAACCTAGGAGAGCGAGTAAATATATCTTTTAACTCCACAGTACGCTCTTCTACCGTAAATCTATCTCTTACAATTGTCTTGACCTGATTTTCTTTAGCTTTCTGTTCGATTTTGAAAAACATTTTTTGCAATGCTTTGACAAGACCGTCCATATTCATATCTGCAAGAATAAACCTAGGCTTACCAACCGACGAGTCGGGCGCACGATAAAAACTGTCCGTATTTTCGTAGTCCTTCATCTTTTTACTTGCGTCTTTAAATAACGGATAATACTTTTCCTTGTATTCTAACAGCTTACGCATAAGAATTTTTTCGGGATCTTCATCGTCGGGAAGCTCGACAAGTGGGGGCGAAGGCAACATCTTTTTAGACTTAATCTCTATAAGACACGCCGCAACTTGCAAAAACTCACTTGCCTTTTCCATATCCAGTCTTTCGACCTGATCCATAGCTTTTAGGTACTGATCGGTTATCTGAGAAACAAAAATTTCGCTGATATCTATCTTGGACCTACGAATAAGAAACCACAACAAATCAATCGGGCCCTCGAAATTTTCAAGCCTGATTACGTAAGAATCCTCGTCATACGCATCGGTATTGGCGAGAGAATCAATGTATTTTTGTATGTCTGCTTTTCTTTTATCGTCCATAAAAATTCCTTAACTAAAATAAAGGCAACCAAATATTTATAAATAACTGTTGAATATATCCACCCAAAACTTCCATATACCAATACGCAGGATTTAAAAAGCTTGGCAACCCAAACAGGTCGGCAAAGTAAAAAGTAATTATTACACTGAGAAATACATACTTTGCATAATCCCTAAGCCATCTGGCAAAAGTATTGGTGCAACCAAATACTCCCTCGACTATGTTATATCCGTCCAGCGGATAAATAGGGATTAAGTTAAACAAAAACAAACCTATTCCTGCTGTAAATACCGAATGGAAAATAGTGTAGATCAATTCGTAACCACGCTCGCCTGCCACCGTCGACGACATTACCGGTTGCAAATACTTAACACAAACGAAAAGCAACGGAACAGAGAAAAACGCCGATAAAATATACACCAACAATCCAGAAATTGGTACTGATAACAATCCAAATCTTTTATGCTTAAAATAATAAGAATTTGTAGGAATAGGTTTTGTAAATCCAATTCGACAAAAAATAATCAACAAAAGTCCCACAAAATCAAAATGTCTGACAGGATTAAGAGTAAGACGTTTTGCCTGACGTGCCGTTCTATCTCCGTTAAGATAAGCTACATATGCTTGAACAAATGCATGTAAAACAATCAAAAAGAAAGATACAACTACAAATATTAAAAACTTCAAAAATTTCATTCCCATTATAATCGTACCTCCTTTAAATTATTTTATCACACATCTAAAGATTATAACACGGAATTGCTTTTTAGTCAATCGGAATTTAAAGCAAAAAAATCTATTTACAAAAGATTTACGTTTATATGTGATAATAAAACAAACGGCATACTTTTATATTATCAAAATATGCCGTTTATGTCTGTCATAATACTTCGATTTTACCAGTTTTTAGAAAAATCAATTACAAAATCACCATAATTTTTACATTCTATGTCGTTTTTTACAACAATTTCCACTTCATACTCTTTTCCATTTTCAAGAGTAAAAATAGTCTTTCCAACACAAGTTCCCGCCTTTACTGGAGCGCATATATCATAAAAAACCGTTCTTTTAGAAATATTTTGACTTGAATTTTTCTTTGAAAAAGTTTTCAAATTAGACTTATAAGAAAGCTCCACTTTGCCTTCTTTTGCATTTTTAATACATACTTCACCCTCAACATTTTCTCCTTCTTGTACAACACTCTTATTTTCATAAGTGGAAAATCCTTTGTTCAAAAGAGCCGAAACGCTTGCATTTCTCGTTTTTGCATCAGGTGCGCCTATAACTACACAAACAAGAGAAGTTTCGCCTTTTGTTGCTTTACACGATAAGCATGACAACGCCTCTTTTGTAAACCCAGTCTTTCCACCATCCATTCCATGATAAAATCTCACAAGTTTATTTGTATTAGTTAAAGACGTTGTTCTTCCACTAGGATGCTGTATATCATACATCCATACCTTTGCATACTCGAAAAACTTATCGTTTTGCATAAGATAACGTGTTATTGTAAGAACATCTTTGGCGCAAGAATAACCGTTTGGAGCAGGCAATCCCGTACAGTTTACATAATTTGTGTTAACCATACCCAAATCTCTTGCCTTTTCGTTCATTTTATCAACAAACGCGTCAACACTTCCTTCTAAATGCTCAGCAAGAGCTACACAACTATCGTTTGCTGACGCTACAATCACGCTTTTAATTAGCTCCTCAGCCTTATACGTGGCATTTTTGTCCAAAAACGCCTGAGATCCCCCCATAGAAAAAGCATATTCGCTTACAATTATATCATCATCATAAGCAAGCCTACCATCGTTTATCGCATCAAAAATTAACGACAAGGTTGTAATCTTCACCATACTAGCAATCGGATAACACTCGGTTTCGTTCTTACTCTCCACAACTTCTCCACTATAAAAATCCGCAAGAACATAAGCTTTTGCATTAATTGTACTATTTTCCTCAGCAAAAACCACTCCTATCCGTAAAAAAGATAAGGATAAGAGCAATATAACCAATAATATTGTTATAAATATTTTCTTCATAAAAAAATTCCCCTTTTTATTTAGTTTGAGGAATTTTGAGTTTTTTATGTAAAAAAATTAAGAAGATTAAAAAGCAAACAAATCACAACGTTAATAACTAAACAAACAATTGCAATCACTCCTACACTTATTAAGTATTCCTCACTTATCCAATCCTTGCATAAATTACGCTTTTCGCTATTATTAAGCAAGTACAATGCTTCCAAAGCAAAACAGAACAACAATTCAGCCAAGCACACTAAAATAACAGGAAGAACAGCTTTCACGCCAAAATAACGCGCTATAATTATCATCCGATAAAAAAGCTCATACACTTTGTACACCACAAGTAAAAAACCAAGTTTTCGTATGACACGAACCGCCTTTGACAAAACCATAAGCGCAAGATATATAATAGCACTTACAAACACACTAGTTGTTATACCCTTAGAAGAGGTATCAGCTAAAAATACAAAATAAACGTTACCAGAAGTTTCAAAAACTTTTTGATAATCAGAATTTATTGCTATAACACAACCTAAAAAAGCGCCAACCACCACAAAAACATTCAAAAATATCAACACTTTATGGTTTTTACGCAAAAAATTTTTTATATCTACTTTGATATTATATAAATCCATACGAATTTATATTCTATCATGCTTGTACATTATGCATTAAAACTTGATTTTTAAGCAAGAAAATAAACTCTTTATTATTAGCCTTACCCGTTTTCCAACAAAGTTTTTCATATCTTTGTTGCATATCTTGCTCTAAAAATGCCTTTGCAATAGCGTTAGATACACTTTTCTCTACGCTATTAGCCTTAATATTGAAGTTTTTTGCAACTTGCAAATACACCTCGTTTAATCTCAAACCTTTTAAACATATAATTTTTAGTATTTCAAAACAATACTTATACCCTTTTATATTAGGTTTAATTTTATTTTCAAGCAATACCAATTGTATAATCTTTTCGTTCATACTATAAATATACTACACAACCATGAGAATATAATATAAAACTTTGTTTTTCTTTGACGTTTCTTAACGATAAACAAACGCCAGAACACGCAAAAGAATTTGAGCGTTTGTTTATTAAAACTACACCTGTTTTGTAAAGCGTACAAAAACAAATTCGACACATCACCAGTTTTAGATAGATCAAAACAAATGAATAACCCATACAGAAAAATCACGGTAAGTTTTGACACACTTACCGTGACTTGACAATACAGATAGTCTTGTTTTGTTTTATTATTTACATATTGTTAAGTTGCTTTTATATTTAAGGTTGCACCTGCAAGCTCGTTATTGTACACCGTTAAAGAGATATTTCCTGTATTTTTAGTACGTATTACAACAAGCGCTCTACCCTTAAACATGTGACATTTATTGCTTGTATAATCATCCTCATTGCAAGGATTTGCACTATATATTCCCATAAGCTCGCCTCCACAAACAACGCACTCTATCTCACCCTCGTAGCCTGTACATATTCTACCGTTTTTATCGGTAACCGCAACGTCTACGTAGCAAAGATTTCTATTGTCTGCCTTAATTGTTTTAAGCTCAGAGGAAAGGCTAATTCGCGAAGCTTTATCGCAAGATTCCAACTTATAAGACGCATAAGCTTTTCCACCTCTATACGCAACAGCTTCGATATAACCTTTTTCGTAAACCGTTTCTATGGATGCGATGTTCTTATTAGGTACGCTTTCGCCTATCTTTTTACCATTCACAAACCATTCAACCTTATCCGCGCTAGTATACGTTTCAGCCTTTATCGGGCTTCCTACATACCAATCGTCATAAGTCCAGCTTTCGTTAACGTCATAAAAATGCCAATGCGTTCCCGAAAAACTTTCACCAAAATGCTCTGGGTGCGTGGTAAAAATTCTAATTTCCGTATCTTTACCCCATACAGCCTGTCTAAAGTATGATTGAGGACGACGATTACAGCACATATCCAAGTCGCCTTGATAACAACTTCTCCAGGGATAATATAAAGGTCTTATCTTTCCTACCTTTCCATCTCGTGCCCATTGAGCTAATCCCGTTCCAACCTCACCCATATTATCATAGGCAGTCCAAACAAAATCACCTAGAATATAGTTATTTGCATTAATTTTTTGCCAAGCATCATATGCGTCTATCGCATGAGTTTCACTACCCCATATAGGCTTATCGGGATAAAAACTATGCTCATAACTATAAGCCTCTATTTCATAGTTTAAGCCTGTAATATCTAAAGGCTTTTGAAAACCTTTGGAATTTTTAGTTAACCACTCCCATCTATTATTTCTGCTAAATCGATTAAATCTATCCTCGATATATTGTTTATAATCTTCAGGATCACTCTCTTCTGCTAACGGCCACCTTGCAAATCCTTTTTGCATAGCTGACGTCACAAAATTTTTATCATCATATTTTCTAATCTCGCCAGACAATGCTTCTGCCCATTCTTTTGTTCCCTTTGTTCCATTAATCTCAAACAATTCATTTCCTATAGAATAAGATATTATACAAGGATGATTTCTGTCACGTAAAACCATATAGGAAACATCTCTTAACGCCCAATCGCTGAAAAACACGTTATAATCCCTAAAGCATCTAGCCATAGTTTTATTCCACTTGTCAAACGCTTCATCCATTACAAGCATACCAAGCTTATCGCAAACTTCCAAAAAGGCTAAAGATGGCGGGTTGTGAGCGCACCTTATCGCATTATATCCTGCATCTTTCAATCTTTTAATTTTTCTATACTCGGCGTCAGGAAACGAGCTTGCACCCAACACTGCATGATCGTGATGCACACATCCACCATAAAGTTTAATAAATTTTCCATTAAGTAATAGCCCGTTTTTTGTATCAACAGTAACAGTTCGGATTCCAAAAGTATTTTCACTTTCATCTTCAACCTGACCGTTTATTACAATTTCGGTTTTAAGCGTATAAAGATCAGGATTATCTAAATCCCAAAGCCTTGCATTATTTACGGTTATAACACGTTCAAATTGCTTTTTACTGTTCTTCTTTACCGTAACAACATCACTCTCGCTATACACTTCCGCACCGCCATATAATACGGTAAACTTAATATCTGCTTTTGTAGTAACATCAGAAGACACTACGTAACGCAACCTAACGTCAGCATTTGCGTTCTCTATTTTATTTGTGGAGATATACATATCTCTTGGCTCAATTCTAACCTTGCCACCCTCCCAAATAAAAACGTCGCGGTATATTCCGTTACCAGTATACCAACGAGTTGAAAAAGGTAACGGACGGGTTTCAATAACAAGCTTATTTGTTCTGTTTTTAAGAACACAATCAGTAAGATCTACAAGATACGGCGTATACCCATAAGGATGCATACCCATAAAGTTTTCATTAAAGGTTACGTACGTAAGCATATACGCTCCATCAATATCTAAAACGTAATGCTTATCCTCTTCAAACTTAAGATATTTAACATACTTTCCGTTTGTATCAGGATAAAATCCATTATTTCTATCCCCACTGTCATAAGTTACTTCATCACCTATATTTGCTTTTCGCTTATGCTTGATTTGATAATCGTGTGGCAAATCAACTTCTTCATATTTTTCATACTCAAAACCTGGATTAGCATTGTAAAATCTCCAGCCTTTAGAAATACATATTTTCTTCATATTTTCTCTCTTTTTGTTTTCAACTAACTTTTACATCAACAATTTCTCTAATAACTTCTACCGCTTTTTGTCTATCTTCTTCTGTTGGAACAAGTTGTGGCAACGTGTTTTTAGCGCCTATTGCGTCGTATTTTGACGATGCGTAATTATGATAGGCTAATATTTTTATTGCCCATACGTTTTTTAGCGGTTTTATAAAGTTTGCTATCTTTTCAATTTGGTTATCGTTATAAGACGGAACAAACGGAATACGTATTTCAATTTTTGCACCTTTACTGTCTATGTATTTCAAGTTTTCCAATATTGCTTTATTGCTTATTCCAGTGCATTTTTTGTGAACGTCTTCATCAATCGCTTTTATGTCGTAAAGAAAAACATCGGTATACGGCAAAACCGCATCTATCGCAGTTTTACTCACACATCCGCAAGTATCTACCGCAGTATTTACCCCATGCTCTTTAAGCCTGTTTAGTAGCTCTGCACAAAACTCATACTGAAGTAAACATTCACCACCCGACAACGTTACTCCACCGTTAGAACTCTTGTAAAAATCGATATCTTGTAAAAGAATTGGTAAAAGCCCCTCTACGCTATAATCTTTACCGTACAGTTTTATTGCATCAAAATAACACTCGGCTTCACATTTACCACACGCTATACAATTTTCACGAATAAAAACGTGATTTCCGTTTTCTATTACGTGAGAATTTGTTGGACACGCCTTTACACAATTACCGCATTTTACGCATTTATGTTGGTATATAGCAAGCTCAGACTGTTTTTTCAAGCTTTCCGGGTTATGGCACCACACGCAGGATAGCGGACAACCTTTGAAAAATACGGTTGTTCGCACTCCATCCCCATCGTGGACGGCAAACCTTTTAATTTCAAAAATATTTGCTCTCATTCTATTCTCTCTTATATAAGCGCTTCAGCCTGCTTTATAAATCCTTCCTGCTCGTGAGGCGGAATATTATTCCAAAGCACGTTCCAACCTGCAACTCTGATTTGTAAATCCGCATACTTTTCGGGATTCTTTTGTGCATCACGTAAAGTATCAGCGTCCACTACGTTTATTTGTAACGCGTGTCCGTTACGATTAAAATAAGTTTTTACCAAACCGTACAACGCTTGCAAACCGTCATCTCCCTTAACAGAAGACGGAAGCACGCCTATATCCAAGCACACGTCCCCCACGCAGTTTGTAGCATCAACTTTAGTGACGGTAAGAATTGCCGCGGTTGCTCCTTCCCTATTTTGTCCAACGCAAGGTGAAGAATTTTTTGCAAGCTCTTCCCCCTTTAGTCTTCCACTTGGAAGTGATGCCGTTTTTTTGCCTTGCTCGTAGTACTGTCGCGCTACGTGATACCCAGCGTTAAACCAATATCCACCACGGTTTGACGCATTTTTCCTATGGTTAAGATAACCACTTATACTCTCGTCAATATCTACTGCCAAACTATCGGGAAAATCCTTATTGTTGCCATATTTTTCCCTATCGTTTAATAACTTTTGACGGAAAAGTTCGTGACCTTCGAAATCCTTATCAATAATACGAACAAACTCTTCAAGCGTAAGTTCTTTTCTGTCGTATACGTATTTTTTTATCATTGTAAGCGAATCAACAACGTCAGCAATAGCACCAAACATCATCAATGACGAACACGAGGTAGACTGTCTTGCAATAGCATCTAAGCCTTTTTCTAAACATTCCGGTATTGTTGCAGAAAGCATTGGTAGTGGGTTAATTTCGGCAAGATAGTTTTCATATCCGTTTACTATTTCTACCGTTTTATCAATTACGGCAAATAGCTGTTTTTTGTATTCAGCATAAAGCTCGTCAAACGTTTTATACTCGTAGGGATCCGGGCTTTTTTGCAAAATAAATGATTGATCTACACCGTCGTACCCACCGTGAAGAATAAACTCTAAAGGCTTTGCAAGGTTCAGATAATTCATTCCTGTTCCAAAGTCGCCCTGCTTAGCATATTCATAACAGCCTTTTACGTCGCAAAGTCTTGCTTCTTCTTCGCTAACACCCAAATTCTTAATTAGCGACTGTCTGATTAATTTATCGCCAACAAATACAAAGCTATTTCTGCCACGTCTTACCATATCCAAAACTTTTAGCATAAACTTTTCTGGCGTAGACTGAGATACCTTAATTTGAACTTTTGGGTTAAAAATTCCCATTTTATCGTATACGTCGACGAAAATATAGGAAAGATCGTTGATTACGCTACTTCCGTCTGCGTTTTCTCCGCCAAGATATACGGGCTGTCCCCAATAATTACCAATCGCGGTAAACTGCATAAAAAAGTATGCTAGCTCTTCTCTTATCTGCTCTTCACTCACACCGTTTTCGATATCGTGTCTATAAAATTTGTAAAGCTGTCTATCAAAATTACATAAAGAACGTACCTGCAACCCCTCAATGTGCTCACATATCATAAAATAGATATAAATCAAAAGTAAGGCTTCATAAAAAGTCTTAGGGGGATTTTCGGCAATATTATCAAGAGCTATCGCTAACTTTTCGGAGCCTTTCGTGTTTTTTGCAAGACTGCTCATTCTCTTAATTAAGCCGATTATTGCCTCATATTCTATTTTTATAGACTCGTAAAAAGCGTCTTTTTCCACGTTAAGCTCGCCCTTTTGCTTGCGTACATTTTCACTATCGTTAAGTACACCTCTAAAGCCAAGGTCAAAAAGCCTATCCCAAATAGGAACGCTATGGTCGTAATCAAGCCAAATTGTTGCAACACCTTTTCTTTGAAGATTAATTCTCTCTGCATGATTTTCGGGAATTACGTTTTGTAAAATTTCGTTTCTCCACATATCAGACAAGGTAATTCTTAGCAATCTATCCGTCGAATTAATTGCAGGAAAAATATCCCTGCTATCGCAAGAAATTCTTGTATTTTTCAAAACATACTCAAGTCCTCTTGCTTTTCTTATACAATGAGGTAAATTTTCGTATTTTTTATCGTTATCAAATACCCCCTGTTTTATATCGTCGCCGTTCATTCCCGTGCTTTTGTCAAAAATTTCATCTCTACGAATATAGCGAGCAAATGAATCAAAAGGCTTAGTTGTATCGTGGTATTTATTGGAAATATATTCATAATCCGCATCTTTTATATAAATCATAACTACCTCCGTTTGATTTTTATAATTAATCTATTAAAAGTATACGATATTATGCAAAAAATGTAAATGATTAAAAGAAAACACTTGACGAAAACAAAACAATACTATACAATTATATAAGAGGTATTTTATGAAAAACGAATGGACGAACACAATAATAACAAACATATCGCTAGCTTTGCACGTCATTACAAATGGCGTTAAATATCACACAAACCGTCCTAATCACGGATTTGTTATCAATAATGAAACAAGCGAAAAAGACTACCACTTTTCGGATGGGAGTGTTATGCATACTGGTCCAAACGAAATTTTTTATCTTCCCAAAGGCTCTACGTATTCTATTGAAGAACACAAAAAAGGCACTTGCTACGCCATAAACTTTGACGCTAATATTGAGGATGAGCCGTTTTGCATAAAACTGAGAAACATCGAAAGTTTACTTAAAAGCTTTAAGAAAGCTTGCGCTAGCTGGAAAAGCCAATCTTTTCTTAAAACCACCTATGCTCTAAGAGCGGTTTACGACTTTATTATACAGGCGCAAAAAGAACTAAATAAGGATTATTTATCCAAAGAAAGTTTAGGAATAATTGCACCGGCAGTAGATATAATTACTACGGATTTTACAAACCCCAATCTATCTGTTTCCCATCTTGCTTCGATATGTAAAATAAGCGACGTTTACTTTAGGAAAATATTTTTAAACAAGTTTGGAATATCCCCAAAAGCCTATATAATACAAAGACGAATCGAGTATGCAAAACAGCTTATAGAAAGCAGACAATTTTCGATTTTAGAAGTTGCTCAATCGTGCGGATACGAAGAACAATGCCATTTTTCGAGAGAGTTCAGCAAGCACGTGGGATTGTCCCCGCAAGAATATAAAAGACAAAATTAAAACGTTAAAGACAACAATTTCTTTTTTATCAAGCAAAACACGTTATCCTAGTTTTAGTTCGGATAACGTGTTTTTTTATTAGTCGTTAAGTTCTGATTGTTTTATAAACGCGTCCTGTTCTGCTTTAGTTAAGCTTACGAAATACGCATTCCAACCACATACTCTTACTTGTAAATTCTTATAGTTTTCGGGATGTGCTTGCGCTTGTTTAAGCATCTGAGTATCAAAGACGTTTCCGTGCATAGCAAAACCGCCTTTTGCAAAATACGTTTTTACTATTCCGTAAAATGCGTTAAGTCCGTTATCTCCGCTAACGGCAGACGGATGTAAAACCACGTCTAATACCGAGCCTGTTGGGAATAACGAATGATCGAACAATGTAACCGAATTGATAAGCGATGTTATACCGTTTTTATCCATACCTATACTTGCGCACAAATTCTTAGACAACGGATCGCCAAGATTTCTTCCGTCGGGCGTTGCCAACGTTTTTGCGCCGATATGCACGTAATGGTCAATGGTAAAACAAGCGGGCTTATACACTCCTCCTCTACCGTTTGGGCGATTTAAGAGCAAGCTTGAACAATACTCGGCAAATTCCACCGTAAGTTTATCCGCAACAGCGTTGCTGTTTCCATACTTTTCATCTAGCGCTCTTGCTTTTAGGTGTAATTCCTCATTGCCTTCCCAATTATTTCTTAGAATTTCACCAAGTTTATCAAAAGATACTATTTTTTCATCAAACACAAACTTTTTAACAGCGCAAATACTATCCACTAAGGATGCCAGACAATAAAAGTACAAGGACGTATTATTATACTTTGCTCCACCCTCATATACGTCTACACCTCTTTTTATGCTTTCGTCATATTGGCAGGAAAGCATTGGATCGGGGTTGATTTCACCGTAATAACCCTCGATTGCATTAATAAAATGCACACACCTATCAGTCATATTGGCTATTTGCTTTTTCACTTCACAAATAAAATCCTCGTACGTAGAAATTTTACCAACAGGCGCGCCCATAACTTTATTGTTTCTATGATCTACACCATTATTAAAAATATATTCTATCGCTTTACAAAGATTTATTCCACCATTTCCAGTACAACCAATCTCCACGCCCCACACGGCAGGCTCGTAACAACCGATAGGCACGTAGTTTACAGCGTCTTTATGGCTTACTCCCACACGTTCTAGCGACTTTATAGCAACGTGGTCATTGACAAGCACAAAGCTGGAATTTCCGCCTCTAATGCAGTTTAACACAAGCTTAATAAAGTCTTGTGGGGTTTTATCTGACACTCTGATATGAATTTTAGGACTGTAAATATTAAGCTCGTTATAAGTTTCGACGATAAGATAAGAGATTTCGTTTACATTACTGTCTTCGTTCTCGTCTAAGCCCGCCAAGCAGAAGGGTAAATCATACGGAACTTTTGCGCTCCAGAACTTAAAGAGGAAATATTTAAGCATTTCCTTGATTTGCTCTTTAGTATACACTCCCTCTTCTATATCCTTTTTATAGAACGGATATAAAAGCGCATCTACAATACCAAGCGTTCTTACTCTTGTTCCACCCACGTACTCGTGCAAGAAAAAGTATAAAACGAGAAGTTGCATTGCTTCGTAAGTGTTTTGAGGTTTATCCTTAGCTATATTACGTAACGCACACGCATTATCTATATTATAAGGCTCGATAGCGTCGGCAAGACGATGCGCAACCGTTTGCATTGACTTAAGCATTATTTTACACGACAGATAAAAATCCTTTTGTTTATCGGTTAATCCGCCTTTATTCTCAGCTTCCTCTACCCTTTGCAAAAGACCTGAAATGCCAATTTCTAACATGAGCTTAGAATTTGGAGAGGTATGTCCAAAGTCAGAATGCGCATGATATGCTCCGCAACCTTGCCACGCTTCGTATATATCGCCAGCCTCTTGCGATAAATGCGTGTCTATAACTTGCTTTTGCCACTTAGAACGCTGTTTAGCCATTATAGAACTACCCTGAAGCTTATCTTGAAAAATGTTAAATTTATCAACCGCAATTAGAGCATTAGATGCAATAAACTCAAAAGTTTTGGCTTTTATAATAGCTTTTGACGAATATTGATTTTCGATTCCCTCGACAGCTTTTATCACATCGTCAGGATTGAGTCCGCTATCTTCAATCCACTCGATTTGCGTAAATTCCTTTTCTAAAACAGATCTACTATTTTCAAAAGATAATTGCATTACGTTCTCTCCTTATAAATGAAAATTCGTTTAACTTAGTATTATTGTATCAAAAGAATGAGAATAACTCAATAACTATTCAATACCTATTGAATTATTCGAAACTAAAATTACTCAAATTACTTGACTTATCCATAACTTTTGGTATAATTAGATTATGAATTTTTTAGATAAAGACAACGTTATATCTCAAATTACGCTTGCAATTTTGCTAAAAGCAGGCAAAGGAACTCCCGTTCATAAAAACAGACCAACTCACGGACTTGCATACAACGTCAACCATACGTGCATCTATAAGTTTGACAACGGTAAAGCGTTGGAAGTAAAATCGGGAGATTGTATCTATTTGCCCAAAACGTCTAACTACACCGTTATAAAATGCGAAACTAATTCCAACAGCACAGTTTATGCGATAAACTTCAACCTCGTAAGTGAGGAAATATTCGAGCCTCAGCTTTTCCATACGCGAGGCAAAAACGAGTTTGAAGCATTGTTTAATAAAGCTTCTAACGCTTGGCTAAACAAGAACGTGGGGTTTTATGACGAGTGTTTTTCTGATCTGTACAGAATAATAAAGCTTCTAAAAAAAGAAAACTCCTCATACTTTCAACAGGCTACAATCCTCAACAAGCTTGCCCCTGCGCTAAAATACATTAATGAAAATTTTACGCAAGAAAATATAAAACTTGCCCATCTTGCCCAAATATGCAACGTTAGCGAGCCGTATCTAAGACGACTTTTTCACAGCGCTTTTTCCACTTCTCCTGCTCTTTATATTCGCAATATGCGAATTAATTATGCAAAAGAACTTATTAAGTCAAGAGAATACAGCATCACAGAAATTGCAATAATATCTGGATTTTGCGACGTGTCGTATTTTAGCAGAGAGTTTAAAAAGAACACGGGAATGACACCAAAAGACTACGCCGAATCCAATCAATAAAAGCAATAACACGAAATCATTTTGATTCCGTGTTATTTTTTACGCTATCATATTATCTATATATATACCGTAGCCACGCGTAGGATCGTTTACAAAAACGTGAGTTACTGCGCCCACAATTTTACCATTTTGAATAATGGGTGATCCGCTCATTCCTTGCACTATTCCGCCAGTCAATGATATCAGGCGTTTATCCTTTACCTTAATTATAAGCCCTTTATCTCTATCAGTTTTTTGATAAAACGCGCGTATTATTTCGATATCGTAATATTCCTTTTGCCCTGATACCGACGAACAAATTTGAGCCTTACCCGGCTTTACCTCTTCGCGCGGTGCTATTTCATAAACCTCACCGTTACTAATTACCGTTTTGCCGTAAATACCAAACTTATTAGCGTTTTCCAGCTCTCCTATTTTTTGTCCTGTCAAATATCCGCATATTGCGCCAGCCGAGCCCTTTTCTCCTTTTTTTATTCCGTTTACCGCGCAATTATAAAGCGAACCGCTATTACTTTCTATCTTAGTCCCCGTTTCGCTATCAGTAACCGCGTGTCCTAGCGCTCCAAAATCGCCGTCTTTTTCAACGTACGTAAGCGTACCCAAGCCCGAAACGTTGTCTTTTGCTATTATTCCAAGCTTTTTAACTCCGCTTTGCTTATCCTTTAGCGGAACTACTTCTATTACGGATATTTTTCCATTTCGTTCATACTCTATCTTTACGCACTTATTATCCGCTATTTTAGAAAGATATATTGATATATCCCCCACCTTCTTTACTTTTACGCCGTCTACCGATATTATTCTATCGCCCTTTACAAATATATGCTTCAAACTTTGCTCTCCGCTTTCTGTATCCACGTTATTTACCGAAACAATGCGCACACCGTCATACGGAATAGAAAAACCAACAATTTCTCCGCCAATATATACACTCTCTTGCGCAAAGGCAACGCTTATTCCTAATGTAAACGCTACCAAAATAAGCGACAATACAACTAAAGTTATAGACTTTTTCAGGATTTTTTTCATAAGTCTATTGTTTGCTTATTTCTAATATTTATTTATCTATTATTAATTTTTCGCATAAAAAACCCAACCTCATCAGAGATTGGGTTTTGGTCGTATAAATAATTTGCTAATTATCTATTTTCAATTGTGGTGTAAGTGTTAAGGTTGTCAAGGGACATTCCACCAGCATAGATAATCTTACCATCTACAAGGTAAGTTCTATTGGGATCAATTGTTGCTTCAACAAGATCGGTGCCACCAAGAACAAGAGTCATGGGCTTTGCTACTCCACCAACTACGCTTGTAGCGTTAGGTCCATAGAATCTTACTGCGGAAAGCTTAGAGTCAATTTTTCCACCTAACAACTCAACGTTAAGAATATCATAAACTGTGTTGCTCTGTTGAATGAAAATTCCGTCATATTCTGAAATGATTTCACCGCCATTCATAATAAACGACGCAGAAACATTTGCATAAGACTCAGAACTGGTAGATGCTACACGAATAGCTCCGTCGGAAGATACGATCTTGCCACCGTACATATTGAATACAGAACCAGTAGTAAACGCAGTTCCCCAAGCGTTGGGACGAAGGTCAACTGCATAACCAATAGACCAATCATCACCCGTCAACTCAATCGTACCACTATGAAGGTTAAGTTCGCCTTCTACGAAAATAGTCCAACCAACATTGCTAGCGCCTTTAGCGAAAGTAACTTTACCGTCTTGAGCAGCGCTAGTATCTTTTATATCTAGCTTTACACCGTTTTTAACAGCCATTAAGTAATCAGAACCAGAATTGCAGGTTGCACTTAAGGTATAACCATTAAGATCCAAAACTGTATCCTTGGCGATTAAAATAGGATCATCGGAAAGAGCAATATCGGATTCAAGCTTAACTTCTCCACCTGCTACAAGCGCGGTTTTAAGATTATCTTCGCCAATAATAGCTACGCCGTTCCACTGTACAGCTTCTACTGTAAAGCGCAATTCAGCCTTTTTGCCCTGATATTCGTTACCAGCTTCTGCGGGAAGCTCGATAGCTACGCTCAAAACGTTATCAGCAGGATTAGCATTAGGATCAACGGTAACCCACTCAGAAACGATTTCACCAGTCAAAAGATCTGCGTCCTCATCGTTAACTGTAACGTTAAGTCCTTTCAAAAGACCTGTATCTACACCTGTCTCCTTAACAACGGTACGAACCTTTGTCTTTACGTTACTCGTACTGGTAATAGCAATATCAAACTCAACTTTATCACCGGGGGTAATATTTACAAGAGTTATCTTATTCTCATCAGTAAGAGTTGCATAACCGAGGTTTTCGAACTCAAGAACGCCATCTCCCATGTATCTGTCCATAGAATAGAGTTTAAGTCCTCCGTCAACCTTAGCGTCAATGTCAACTGTACCGGCGGTAATGTTAACTTCAACGTCTGCCTTATCGGTAAACAACGCGAAAGTTGCGCCTCCCATTACGCAAAGACACATAAGAATGCTGACTATTGCACCTAATAAGAGTCTTCTTTTTTTCATTTTGTTCTCCTTGTTTCAGTTCACAAAAATATGTATGAGTGAACGTATAGTATAATAGTACTATATAATGATAGGTTTTGTCAATAATTTTTTATAAAAATTTTCAATTATTTTCAAACAAAAAAATAAAAACGCCTAATTTTTTTACTAACTAGACGTTTTTTATTACTAAAATTACTTCAAAACAACCTTAAATACCGAGCTATCGCAACCTGCAATGGTTTTTCCGTCGCCTTTTATAGTAGTTACGGTTGCGCCGTCCGCCCACTTAATAGCACAAGGACGCTCCTCATCTACGTAGTTGATTGCAACTGCATAAAATTCTTTGTTGTTTATGGGATGCACTGTTACAGCAATATCGGGGTTAAGGGTATAGGCAAGCTTGTTCTTAAGAATATTCTCGCCTGCGGTTTGATAGATTTTGTAGTAGGGATACTTGTTGATATGATCAACGTTTTCGACAAGCATTTTCTCCAAAGGACAATTGAGGAAATACGTATAGCCCTTTCCGTACTTAAACTTTGTAAGAACAGGATTTCCGTCGCTTTCATCTCTAGCCAAAATTTCCGCGCCAATGCTTTCGATAAGGAATTTCTTACCGTAACGGAAGGGGAACTTATCGCCGTTAAACTCGGCAATATGAGTAGAATTATCCATGGGCGCGCCTTTAGATACAAAACCAAACGATTCGTAAAGATTTAGTAGTGCTGCGTCGTGACACGTTATAAGCAAGCTTGCTCCGTCCTCTCTTACTCTTCTAAGTATCTCGTTATAATTCGACTTTCTGATAAGTTGCCAAAACTCGTCAGACGCAATTATATACAAGGGATACTCGGGAATTGTTTGAGTAGAATATCTAAAGGTTGGCTCAAGTCCTGCTTGCTTTGCAAGAACGTACGCCGACGAAATCAGATATTGATAAGCGTTCATTCTTTCGCCGATAATAAAGCAGGTATCTTTAATTCTCTCCGGAAGATCAGCGCATGGCAACGAGGAAATCTCGTCGTATACCTTTTTCATGGTTTGAGCAACTGGTTTTGGAGAATAGTCTTCTCTCAACATTCCCAACTCGTTTTCCATTAAAATCCACTCGTACGGAGGATTGTTTCTCTGCACGTCGTTTGCCATCCACCAATAATATCCAGTTGAGCCGTTTGCCCAACCCGACCACATATTTACTTGCATAAACAAAGCGGATTGTTCTTCCGTTCCGTAAAGCGTGGTAAACGTACCTTGCTCCTGAATTTGTGCAGGCTTTCCACCGATAGATGAATACAATTCTACTTGCGCGGTTGGAACCATTGTAGTTCTAAGCTTAGTCATAGCTTCCAAGTGCCCACCAACCGTAGGCGAGGGGTATGGGTGAGGCGTGAGGATATCGCACCACTCCGCCTGATCTTGAATTAGCCAATGACTCCAAGGCTGGTCTTCTACCTGAAGAGCGTGCATGCCCGAATATATTTTTCGCGTTTGATCTTCGGATTTAATTGCATTAACGATAGTATACGTCCAGTTGATTGCCTCGTATCTTGACGCTTCGTGTCCCATATTATTACTTTCGTTACCTAAATCCCAAGCCAAGATTGCTTCCTTGTGCTTAAGATGCTTTACAAAGCCTTTTACGTACTTAGTCATCCAAGCAAGGCTTTCAAAATTGTTCATTTGGTTTTTGCCTTGCAACGCATGAGGAACGTAATGACGACCGCTCATCCAGCCTGTTACAATTGCTACGACAATCTTAATTCCGTATTCTTGACACATATCGCAAAACTTTTCAAAATGCGCAATCTTCTCCATATCAAGTCCATAGATATTATCAAGAGGTTTGTCGTCCTCAAAAAGCGTTTCTTTATATTCGCCGTTTTGCTTATAAATGTTTACTATCGGCTGAAAATCTCTCCAGTTTGGGAACACTCGCATATTTTTTACGTTCCACTTAGAAAGCTCGATTAAGTCTTGTCTTACCGAGTCTTCATCCCAGTATTTCCACATATCGATTCCATATTTAGAACCCCAATAATTTACACCAACTTCGTATTTCATAGTTTCCTCCAAATTTTTGGTTAAATTTATTATATCACACATTAGCTTTGCTTTACTATTCACTATTTTTTTAGTAGTATGCGTTTTTTTAGATTTTTTTTGTGCAAACCTGAATTATTACAAAAAAGAGTTGACACAATACAAAGATTACGGATATAATAAATTCGAGGATGAATAACATGAAAAAAACAGAACGAAACACCCCAACACCCCCAAAAGTAATATCGGAACTTCCTTCCGATTATTTTTTGACATATCGTAAAGTTAGTGGATCCAAGCTTCATACTCACACGTTTTTCGAGCTTGAGCTATACTTAAACGATGTGGGCTTTGTTACGCTAAATAACGACACGTATAAGGTAAAACGTAACGGAATTTGCATTTCTGTTCCCACCGATTATCACAAGCTAACATGTCTTGACGGCGAAATTATGGAAGTTATTAACCTGTCATTTATAAGTACTATGCTTGATAAGGAACTACTGAACAAATTGCTTTACTCCGCTGAGTCTAACGTTTATTACCTTTCTGATAGCGAGGCTGAAAAAGTTAGAGCACTTATCAATCTTTTAGAAATTGAACAGTTAGAAAAACAAAAAAACGATAACTTTGCAGAACTTTGTATAAGTTCGATAATAACTTTAGTTTTGAGAAACCGCAAAGACACGAGTACTGAACAAAAACAATCACTAGCGTTAAAGGCA
Source organism: Clostridiales bacterium (assembly GCA_015055625.1). Classification (GTDB taxonomy): domain Bacteria; phylum Bacillota; class Clostridia; order Christensenellales; family Pumilibacteraceae; genus RUG12826. The sequence goes on from SVHU01000023.1 coordinate 32,682, forward strand.
GTTCAGTACATTTTAGAGCATTTTAAGGAAAATATTACACTGGAAAAAGTTGCAAAAGAAGTAGGTCTTAACCCCTCGTATCTATCCCACCACTTCCACAACGAAACAGGGTTTAAGTTTAAGGAATACTTAACGGCTACTAGAATTAATTATGCAAAAAAACTAATCAGAGCAAACCGCGAAATGATTACCTATGCTTGCTTTGAATCAGGATTCAATTCTTACTCCGCTTTTTCTAGAGCGTTTATTGACGTGGTAGGTTGTTCACCCAGCGAGTACGTGATAAAAAAAACCTCGTCTAACCCTATCAGCAAGGAGTGATATATGAAAGATTTTCAATTACCGTCACAAATTTTATCGTATATAGAAAATGCTGAAAGCGAAATTTTATCGCTACTAAAAGAACTTGCAATTATTCCTGCTCCCTCAAATAACGAGGATTTACGCGCTAAATTTTGTCTTGACAAATTCATAGAATACGGCGGTAAAAACGCATATATAGACGAGGCTAAAAACGTTATCTTCCCTATAAATTGCGAAAACGCCGACGACATAACGGTTTTTTGCGCGCATACCGACGTTGTTTTTCCTGATACTACTCCTCTTCCTCTTTTTGAAGACGACGAATATTTGCATTGTCCGGGAATTGGCGACGATACAACGTGCTTAGCTCTTTTAATGCTTGCAACAAAAATAGCTATGCAGTACAATTTTACTCCTAAAAAAGGTATTCTAATCGTTGCAAACTCAGGCGAAGAGGGACTTGGTAACTTAAAAGGCATAAAACAAATCATTAAAGATTTCCCTGCAATAAAAAGGGTATACCCATTTGACGGTCAGTACAATGCAGTAGTAACAAAATGTGTTGGCTCACACAGATATTCCATTGATATTCAAACCGAGGGCGGACACTCATTCGGACACTTTGGAAATCTTAGCTCTATTGCGGTTATGTCTGATTTTATTTACACTCTTCATCAATGCTCGCTTCCTAAAAAAGAAGGAACAAAAACCACTTTTAACGTGGGAACAGTAGAAGGCGGAACTTCGGTCAATACGATTGCTCAGTCCGCAACATTTACCTACGAATACCGCTCTGACGATATGCAATGCATGAAATATATGCAGGATTTCTTTAATAAAACTGTAAAAAACATACAAGGCAAATATCCCGAAGCAAAAATAAATATTACGCTAATAGGCGATAGACCATGCGGTGGCAACGTTGATAAAAATGAACTTACTAAAATGATTGATAACGCGATTTTCGTTTGCGAGAAATACTCGGGCATCAGCTGTAAAAAAACATCAGGCTCTACCGATTGTAACATTCCAATGTCTTTAGGTATTCCAGCAATATGCTTAGGTAGCTTTATTGGAAGCGGAGCTCATACAAGGGAAGAAAAAGTTCTTAAATCTTCACTTATAACAGGACTTAAAATTACTACTCATTTTTTACTTTCTCACTTTAATAATTAAATATAAAAAATACGTATTTGCATTGTTTTTGCAGATACGTATTCTTTATTTTTGTATTTTTAGAATTTTTCGACCACTTCAAAATCAAGCGTTCCATCACCGTTGGAAAAGCCCTCTATAAACGACATTACGTTGCCCCAATACCCTTTATTCAAAAATCCAGCAAAGAGTAAACGTCCGTCTTTTTGCGCGGACTTTGGTACCCAAGCATACGGAATAATATCGTTATTTGGCGTAGTCATTTGACCAAATTGCATTTTAGAATATTTATAATGTCCTACGCCCATTACCGAATACACTAAATAGTAATACCCATTATATTCAAAATAGTCGCTACACTCTGGCTCGTCCGCAGTATCGTTTACGTAAATAGGATCTAACTCGGTAAAATTTGTTAAATCGTCTGACACAAGGTGAGCCAAACATCCTTTACCTTCACTTATTAATGTGGTTGTAATAAGCACGTGGAACTTTCCGTCCTCACCTTTAACTATTCTAGGATCTCTTGCAGTCGATCCCTTATATTTAGAAGAAAGGAATAACGAAAAGTTTTCGTCTTTTTCATAGTGATAGCCGTCTTTTGATATTGACCTACACATGGGCGCAGGGGATCCGTCAAAAGTTCGCACGGTATAATACAGATAATGAGTATCCTCATTTTTGATATGAGAACCTGTACAAATAGACGCTTCCCACTGTTTATCTATCTCAACTACGGGAGGGTGTTCGTACCAAGTCTTAAGATCGGGCGTAGAAATATGGTTCCATTGGTGCGCGCCTCTTCTCCACTTACTTTTATGATGTCTTCTGTCTTTAAGGTATATAACATGATACTCACCGTCTTCGCTATACGGCATACAATCGCCAACGAACACAAACTCTTCCGGCTTCCAACCGATGGGGTTTTCAAACGTCCTCAAAACATTGGGAAGAACAGGAATCTCTTCCGTTACTTTTTCCATGCTGTATTCACGCGCTTGCGAAATAATTTTTGCATTCTCTATTCCACAATCGCCATAAGGCCACTCCTCGTCTAAAAGCTCACCGTTTACGTAAAGCTCTATCCTGTACGAGGCAATCTTGATACAAATCTTGTCGTCCTCTTTTGCTTTACCTGTAAGCACCAGCGGATACTCGTCAGCGTCATAGAAAATAGTAAACATGTAAACATCTTTTTCATGCTTGCCGATAGCGATAATCTTATCGCCGTTTTTAAGCATAAAACCAAGCCACTCAGCTTTTACGTCAATTTTATATATCTCTCTTGTCATTTTACACCTCATACATATTATTATATTTACAATTTACTTCCTCTTTATATAAGTGAGAATCATTGGCAAGTTGCAACACTTTAGGGACAACGTATTCGGATTTTTCGTCAAAATAGATAGCAGTTACGCTACTGTGCGATAAATCGAAATGGGTACTAAATAGCGGATAAGGAATATCTAAAATACTACTTAATATACTCATTCCTATACCCTGATGAGCGAACAATGCTATCTTTTTACTATTTCGTTTTACAGCTTTATACACGTTGTTTTCCCTATCATGCGCATACCCAAGCGAAAATAAAAACTCGTCCACTTTCTCGTTTATACTGCATGTAAAAGCCTTAAATTCGGTATCAACAAAATAAGGATGATTGTACCAATTTTTTCCCATATTAAAGACATCAAAACTATTAAACTTAGATATTGTTTCTTTATCCTGAAAACCCCATATTCTTCTGTTTTCCTTTTGCACAGACATTTTTACCCAAGCGTTATTTTCGTGAGCCCAGTCGAAAACAGTAATATCTTTGCCTAAAAGCTTAGCTGTGGGCTGAGCTGTTTGCATTGCTCTAACTGAAGAGGAAGAATAAATCTCGTCAAGTCCGTATTTAGCAAACCTTTTACTAAGCGCTAAAGCTTGTTTTTGACCAAGTTCGGTCAACGAATCCGGATCATAAATAGGATCTCCGTGTCTTACGTAGTACAGTATCATTGCTTTATCTCCTTAAGGTTTTATATATTCTACCATATTATGAAAATACTTTGCAATAATTTTTAAAATTATTTTTTGCTTTTTTTTGATATTTCTTTACTGTTTTTTAAAAAAGTATTGCGTAAAATTATCCGCTATGCTATACTGATTTTTAAGCAAGCATACAAAAATTAATTTCGTATTTAAATATAAAGCTTAAGACATAATAAGGAGGTATTTACAGTGAAAATCTTTACAGCCGACTTTGCTGGAAGCGACTTGTCGCCAATATGCTTTAGAATAAACAAACGAACGCTGTCTTTTGGTTTTCACAACCATACGTTTTGGGAATTTATGTTTGTTGAACGCGGAAGCGTTTTGAATACCTTTGACAATCATTCAAAACCCTTAAAAAAGAACGAACTGTGCATCCTAAGTCCCTCCACTGCACATTCTGTAACCAACTCAAGCGAAAATGAGCAGTACCTACTTTTTAATTTCGAAGTAAAGCAAGAATTTGTTTATCAGGTGTGTAAAACACTGGGAATTGAAGATCCTTATTTTGTTTTACCTTCTTCATATTCTCAATTCACGCTAGACGGAAGTGAAATAAGTAGTTGTATTCAATCTTTGAACCTGTTTCAAAGCTTGGATTCAGACTCAAAAAAAGAAAGTTTGCTACGTATAATCATAACCAAATTTATAATGCTTGCAATTCAGCGAAAAGATTTACCCCCACAAACTCAAAATCATATAGTTGCAAAAATGCTTAGCGAACTGAAAAACACTGAAAATTTCCATTTGTCCATAAACGAACTTTGTGAAAAAGTCGGATATAGCCATGAATACGTTACAAGATTGTTTAAGCAAGAAAAACTTTCTCCTCCCAATAAAATTTTTCTTTCAAACAAGCTTTCGTATGCCTGCAATTTATTCGCACACTCACAGCTTTCTATAAATGAAGTTGCTTCACTATGCGGAATTTACTCATTAAGCTATTTCAACAAAACCTTCAAAGCTTTATACGGAATAAGCCCTGCTGTATATAAAAAACAGCATGAAACAAATAAACCTAATTTTTAATATGGAGAAAAAACATGGTAAGAAGATCTATTCCCATAAATAATTGGCATTTATGCGCAATCCCCAACAATGAAATCAAACAAAACATTAAATTTTCAAACGTAAATGATATTCAAAGCTCTGGATACAAAATACTAAGCGCAACCGTTCCTGGTAACTTTGAGCTTGACTTTATGCGTGAAAAAATTATTGATGATTTGTATTTTGGAACAAATACAATAAAAGCCCAAAAACTTGAAAACTTACACATCTATTATTTCAGCAAATTTACTCTTGTAAAAAACAACGCCGATAATTATTTGACTTTTTACGGAATAGATACGGTTGCGGAAATTTTTGTTGACGGAAATATGCTTGGTTTTGTAGAAAACATGTTTCACAAACACGAATTTAGTGTAAATTCGCTTGAAGAGGGTGAGCACGAAATCGTTGTACATATTATTCCTGCTACACTGTACGCGCAATCATTTGATATCCCAGCATCATGTAAGAGTATGAAATACAACGCCGATACCACGGTTGTCAGAAAAGCGCCGTATATGTTCGGTTGGGATATTATGCCCCGAATTGTAACGTCTGGTATTCACAAGCCGGTAGTAATTGAGCAAAAGCCCAAAAGTCGCATAGAACATCCGTTTACGTACACTGCGGAGATTCACCCAAAATCCGCGGTTTTATCCACAAGATTCAAACTTGTAAACTCGGAAGATTTTATAACCGATTTTAAGGTTGTATTTACCGCAACTTGTAAAGATCAAGCTATAACGCACGAATTCAGACCGTTTGCCTCAAACGCTTCGTTTGACGTCAGAATTCCCACTCCATATTTGTGGTGGCCCAAAAATTACGGCGAGCAAAATCTTTACGATATTAACATTAAATTGTTTTATCAAAACGAAAAATGCGATGAGGTTTCATATAAAACAGGAATCAGAACGGTTTCGCTTAAACGCACGTCGCTTTATCGCGAGGGCGGAAAATTTTGCTTTGAAATAAACGGCAAACCTGTATACTGCATGGGAACAAACTGGGTTCCAACCGACTCATTTCCCTCTCGACACGCTCAGTTTGATATGCGCGGATTGGATATGATTGACGACGTAAACTGTAATATGGTTAGGTGTTGGGGCGGTAACGTATATCCTGAGGATTGGTTTTACGATTATTGCGACAGGCACGGCATTATGGTCTGGCAGGACTTTTCAATGGCGTGCGCGCACTATGGCGACGATGAAAGAATTTGCGCTTTAATGAAGACTGAAGCAGAAGAGATTGTACAAAAATTCCGCAATCATCCCTCTTTAATTATTTGGTCTGGTGATAACGAATGTGATCAACAGGTAGATAGAAAATTTGGCTGCAATCACGAAAACGAAGAGCCTAGTTCTATCAATCCCAACGATAACAAGCTTACCAGAGAGGTTATTTTCAGGGTTTTGCGCAATCACGACGCTACAAGACCGTACCTTCCCTCTTCGCCGTATATTGATACTCAAGCATACCTTAAAGGCTTGCCTGCCGAAAATCATTTATGGGGACCGCGCGACTTTTTCAAAGGTGATTTTTATATGAAATCCGAATGTTTCTTTGCTTCCGAAATGGGATATCAAGGCTGTCCGTCCCCCTCATCTCTTAAAAAATTCTTACCACAAGAAAGCCTGAACGATTTTGGTTCAGATCAAGAATGTAAAAATGCCGACTGGCTTACGCACGCGTCATGCATGGAACCGTATTGGGGCGCGGTATATTCTTACAGAGTTCCGCTTACAGTAAAACACGTTGTAAAGCTTTTCGGAAGTTACAATAAAGACGTTAACGTATTTGCCAAACAAAGTCAAATATCACAAGCTGAAGCGCTTAAATTCTTTATAGAGCATTTCAGAATTTCCAAACCCACAAGAACAGGGCTTTTGTGGTGGAATATTATTGACGGTTGGCCTCAGCTTTCGGACGCGGTTGTAGATTGGTACGGCTGTAAAAAACTTGCCTATCACTACATTAAACGCTCTCAGCAACCATTCTGCATGATGTTTGACGAGCCAAAAGACGGCAAAATTACGCTTGTTGCTACAAATGATTTACAAGAAACTCAAGAGGTTTCTTATACAGTTACAAATATTCAGGACAATAATGAAGTTTTATCGGGCAAGATTACGCTTGAAGCAAACGGTATTGTTAGACTTGATTCTATTATTCCTACCCATAATGCTTTCTATCTTATTAAATGGACAGCTAACGGAATCGAAAGCTCAAATCACTTTACCGCAAATATAGAAAATACACTTGATTACAATACGTATCTTAGACAAATTGAAAAGGTTGGATATGACCGTTTTGAAGGATTTGACAACTAGTAAAAAATGGCGTTCTAAAAATTTAGAGCGCCATTTTATTATTTTATTTTTTCTTTTTATTTGGAAGAGAAATATACAATTCTTCCAATACAGAACTTAGCAACGACAGATCCTCAAATTCCTCATATACAATTTGCGGTTTTGCGCCATCGTACGGAGGCTGAAAACGAACGGAAGGTAATAGCAAACGGATAGAGGAAACGTCTTTTAGTAGCATACTATTATCACAAATATTACCAACGTGTTTACCCTTATAGTACAGTAGATATTCCCCCATCATAGGGCGGGCGGAAAGATCGGAATTTAAGGATAGTATAAAACTTAAGAAATTTTTATCAGTCATTATTTTCCCCTTTGATACGCTTACAAAAAATGATTATTTTACACAATTTAACTCAATATTTACAATACGTATGCATGATTTTGTGACAAAAGACTATTTTCACTCCGTCATTTCGTCTTTATAATATGCTCTTGTTACAGCACGTCTGCCATAAGCATCAACAACTTCTAGCCACATATATTCATCGTTGGGAACTTTTATTTGCGCACTTGACAGCACCTCGCTTACCTCGGCATGACGCTGAACGAAAAAGCGGTTTTTAGTGTGCATAATAATAGCTTTTGCATCGCTACATTGTAAGTTTATAATTCCGTCTTCTACGTACAAGTCATAAATCAACGGGCCTTGGCTTGCGTAAAAATCGCCCTTTTCCAACGCTTTTATAACGCTTTCGTGTGTTAAGATTTCCGCCTTTATCATATTAAAACCCCATGGTCTTATATCAATTTTATCGTCGTACACGTACGCGCGGTGGTTGTCGTCAGAAGCAATAGGATATACCTTGTGTCCCATTCTGAGCATCTGATCGTACATTTGCGGATTGTAGTCGCAAGAATTGTAATACGAGCCTTGATTATGTATTTCCATAGCGAAAAGCCCATTGATTTTACCAAAAAACTCGGGAGTTATCATTGAATAGTGCGGATGATTCAAGCTAACTAGAAATCCGTGTTTTATAGCCTCGTTTACTACCTCCTGCACACTTTCAACAGTAAGCTTACGTTCGTAAATTTCGCCATGGTAAGGCAATGTTTCACATCTCCACTTCTCCCCATGCCAAACGTTTTTTGGATTAAAACAAATTTGCGTTACGTTTTTAGCGTCTTTAGGAAATAAATTTAACTCTAAGGTACGCGCGTAAGCATAAGGCACATCTTCTACAAAGGCGTATTCATAGCCCGGCAACATCAAAAAATCAGGCTCATTTAGGTCGGAATGATCTACCAACAGCTCGTGGTCGGTAAGAGCCAATATCTGATATCCGTGCTCTTTATAATAGTCTTTCATTTCCTTGGGCGTGTTTTTGCCATCAGAAACGGTTGAATGTGAATGTAAGTTTGCTTTATAAAAATTTCCGTTTTGAGGAATAAGATATTTTTTCATAAATTTCTCCTTTTTTTCGCTTTTCTAATTTTAACATACGGCAAAAAAAATTGCAACACTTTTTAGTTTTTTAACAAACGCAAGCAATTTAAATATATAAAGATACTTCAAATCATTTTATATCTTACTCAATTAAAGCTGTTATAATACAAATATTTTTATAATAAAAATTCTTTTAATTTTTTTTCAAAAACGGCTTTAATTTTGTTGACTTATTTTTCTTTTTATAGTATTATATACAAGCAATCGGCAAAAAGTTGCATTAACGAGGTGTAGCGCAGTTGGTAGCGCGCGTGGTTTGGGACCATGAGGTCGGGAGTTCGAGCCTCTTCACCTCGACCAGAATGTTTTTAGGGCCTTTAGCTCAGTTGGTTAGAGCAGCCGGCTCATAACCGGCTTGTCCGGGGTTCGAGCCCCTGAAGGCCCACCAAATTTTATATATATATTACCATTTTATTGGCCTGGTAGTTCAGTTGGTTAGAACGCTAGCCTGTCACGCTAGAGGTCGAGGGTTCGAGTCCCTTCCAGGTCGCCATTTTTTTTGCCTCGATAGCTCAGTCGGTAGAGCAGGGGACTGAAAATCCCCGTGTCGGTGGTTCGAATCCGCCTCGAGGCACCACCTTTTTGCTGGAGTAGCTCAACGGTAGAGCAGCTGATTTGTAATCAGCAGGCTGCGGGTTCAAATCCCATCTCCAGCTCCACTTTGTTTACTACTCTTCGTAGTTAAGTTAATATAAGGACAGGTTCCCGAGTGGCCAAAGGGATCAGACTGTAAATCTGACAGCTCCGCTTTCGGTGGTTCGAATCCACCCCTGTCCACCACAATCGGCAAAGTTTGAACACACGCTATATCTTTATAAACGGCGTTGCAGGCTTTGCCCAAAAAAGAGAACAAGACAATGCGTAAAGCATTGTCTTTCTTTATTCCCCAACCCAAGCACCCACCCGAAGATTAGAACGGCAGTTCGCTGTCGTCGTCAATCGGTATAAGCGTAGGTTTTGTTTGTAATTTCCCCGTAACTTTGTTTACGGGGATTTCTTTACTTTCGTCAAAATTATATACCGCCGTTATACGTCGGCAAAATGCGCCCCACGTTTTAGGCTCGTTTTGTTGTATGTTTGTATATTGTTCTTGTAAAGATAGATTTGACACGATATAAACCGTATCGTAACACGCTACGCGGTTGTAATGTCTGCCCCGTATTCGTATAGGTTGCCCGTCCAAATAGTCCAAGACTTCGGATATTTTGAACGAACTACGGAACTCGTCAAGAAACAATATTTTTTCGCCGTTGTAATCGTCTATCCAACCAAATTCATAGTTAGTCGTTCTATATACGTCGTCGTAGCCGTGTTTCTTAAAGACGTAACTTGTTTTACCGCACCCAGCCGAGCCGTAAATATAGTAAACTTTCATATTACGAAATACACGCTTAAACTTGTTTTCTAAATGAGATTGTCTATATTCTTTCGCCCATTTCATAACCCGAATAAAGCGGTTTCCGT
>SVHU01000044.1 GCA_015055625.1 Clostridiales bacterium
AATCAAAGCGGGTATGACCGAGCGCGAGGTTGAGGGTATGTTCCTTGCCGAGATGGGCAGACTCGGTGCTGAGAGCTACGTACAGGCATTTGCACCAATGATTGCATCGGGCCCCGTTAACTCATTTGTTTCTATGCGCCGCAACGACGAGCGCAAGATACAGGAGAGCGAGATGATTTCAATTGGCTGCGGTACCTGCTACGGCGGATACAACGGCATTATCTGCACCCCTCTTGTTCTCGGTGAGATACCCCAAAAAATGAAGGATGCCGTTATGTGCGCGTATGATGCTTTGAACCGTGCCGCATCAAAGATGGCGCCCGGTGTTACCTGTGACGTAGTTATGAATGCTTACACCGACTACCTTACCGAAAAGGGCTATATACAGTTCTGTCCTTACGGAAGTTTGCACAGTACGGGTATGCTCGAGTGCGAAGCTCCTGTATTTACCGTTGAAAACAAGCGCGTTCTTAAAGAGGGAATGTGTATCTGTATCGATGCTTACTTCAAGGGCATGGAATGGGGCTCGTTCCGCGTTGAAGACTGCTATCTTATAACGGCAGACGGAGCAAAGCGTATGACTACCTATAACGACGAGTTTATTCCTAAAATGTTTGGCGTTTAAGCGGCTGATAAGTGAGGTGTTTAGTTATGAAAAAGGGAAAGAAGAATTGGATATTCTGCGACGGTTACCTTCCGCCGAAGGGAGATAACCCGGAGTTTGAGGGGCACGAGGCTCTGATGCTGACCAACCTCAACGGCAAAAAGGCGGAAATTGAGCTTACGATTATCTTTGAGGACAAGGAACCCGTCGGCGGCATCTTCGTTACGCTTGACGGCATGAGAACCACCTGCGTACGTATGGATAAACCTCTTGGCGAGCGCGGCTTGCAGCTTCTTGAGTCAGAGCAGTATACCGTGTGGGTAAAGAGCAGCGTTCCGATTTGCGCATGCTTTGGCAGACTTGACGTCCGCCAGACCAATATGGCGTATTACAGCGTTGAGGGATATGCTTTTTAATTCATAGGAACTTTACAAGGCGAAGTACGGCGAAAGACGCTAAAATTTATCGCCGCAAGGCTTGTTAATTCGATTCTCTTACGGCTAACCAAAAAGAACAAATCCGAACTACTTTGTAACAGATAAGTGGTTCGGATTTGTTTTTTACTTCGATTTTATCTCAAACTGCACATAAAAGCGCAATACGCCCTTTCGTCATAAAAACAAAATAAACGTATTACGCTTTTCAAGTGCAACCATTCCGATTTTACCCTCGGAACGACAGGCTCGTGCCTTTTTTATTCGGCATCATCATCTACTCGGTCTGCCACTTTGTATACGAAACCAACTAAACTAATCTAACTTTGACTTTCCTTTTTCTATGAAATTGTGTGTTTATTATAGCATAGAACCTGATACAGATACAAGAAAGTTTACCCCAACAAAATCAGTATTTTACCAAACTTTCCAAAACTGAACCAAAACTCTAAAGCTCGAAAAATAGCATATCACGGAAAATATGCTTTGTCCACTTACGGAGCTATACACTTTTGTGTTTTTACTGTAAATTCATAGTGCTGAATATTACGCACATCTGTATCGGCTCTATGCTACTGTTACGAGGATAACAAAAAAGCTCCCTTTTGTAAAGGAAGCGTAAAGGGGTTTGTGTGGGTAAAAAGGCAGTACGCGGTAGCTCGCTGTGTGCCAACCGGTAGCACAAGGAGGCAAACGGTATAAAAACGGTTATAAATCCAAAAAGCCGACGAGCGTTAATGCGGAAGATCGTCCAAGCGGTTTAGCGGACGACTCCGCATCGCTCGGCTTTGGATTTTCTTTTTTCGTTTGGTTGTGCCGTGGCGTGTGCTTGGCTCGGCGAGCGTAGCGAGCCGACTTGTATCAAGACAAGCACACGCCACGGTGCCAAAGTTGTTATTCTGTGATTTCTACTTCCTTTAGCTGCTCTATCAATTGTATGAGAATGTCAATCACTAAAACAGCTTTCAAGGAGTGTTCTTCTGTGTTAAAATTCAGTTGAGACCCATGACAAATTTTATTTCTCAAAGGCTGTGTCGCCCAACGAGTTTTAGAATCCGAGGAGCAAAGAATTTCTTTAATTATGTATTCTGCTATCATAATCCAAACCATATTCCCTTCCTCAGGAAGTGTTGTCATTTGTGCTAATAATCCTTTTTCTGAATTGATATTTTCTTCTTTTATTGAAAAATGTTCAGCGACTGCCTTTTTATCTTCATAATCTAAAATGAGCCCCTTTTTCTTGGCTACTTTATTCATATCTGTAACAAAACCGTATATCTGACACATAAGGATTGATGTAGAGGCATAATATCTTCTCTCTTTATGCAAAAATAACGCTTCTTGTAAAATACTTTTCCTATCCGTAGATATGGATTCACATTTATTCCAATACGCTAAAATTCCATCAATAAAAGTTGAATCGCAATACTTTAGAGCAATTTCTACAGCTTTCCTTTCATCGAGAGTTTTTTCACAAGCATCAATAATTTCTTTTTGCATTGCTGAATTATCAATTAAAAACAGAGGAAGTTTTAAATCTTTCAGCAAACTCATATAACTTAGATTTGAGAAAATATTTGCCCACTTTTGAATTTTATCAAAATCAATGCGTGAAAATACATCTGCGACAACAGAAACAGTTTTTACAATCTTCGGTGTTATATTTTTCTCATGCCATTCTAACGCAGACGCTAATTTTAATAATGCGGAGGAAATATTTTTTGAAATATTATTATCTTCTGAATTTGGGTTCATAATTTGCACCTCCATAAAAATTTACTATTTCGTTTGATATTATACCAAAAAAGCAGGAGAACTTCAAGATTTTTCGATACCTTTTTACATTTTATACTTGTAATTTGGTGCATTTTGTGATATACTAACTATGCTACACAAATTTAATATTATGCAAAAACGGTGTGTCCGATTTATAGGGGGAACTATACCCTTTTTCGCACATCTACATAGTGAATTTGATAAAAATGCAAATTCCCTTTTATGTAGGTGTGTTAAGCCGTTTTGCATAAATTTGTGTAGCAACAAATCGGGGTTTGCGTTTTTTGTGCGTTAACTCCGGTTAGCGCACTTTTTGATTTTTGGAGGAAAATATGGGACTGAGATTTAGAAAAAGTATTAACTTGGGCGGAGGATTTAAAATCAATTTAAGCAAATCAGGTATAGGTTATAGTTGGGGAGTAAAAGGATTTCGTGTAACAAAAACTGCAAGAGGAACGACAAGAAGAACGACATCTATTCCGGGAACAGGTATTTCTTATGTTTCAGAAAGCGGAAAGAAAAAAAGAAGTTCTACGCATACTCCTGCGGTTCATAGTCAACCTCAAAATCCGCAGATTGTTGAAGATGAAAACACTTACGATACTCACGAAATTAAAAATGCCGTTGCAACCGAAATCGTTTCCGAGGGACTTGAAGATATGCTTGCATCGGCAACTACAGCGTTAAAACTGCGGAAAATCTCAATAATATCATTTTGGGTAACTTTAATTTTAGGATTTGGTACACCAATATTCTTGTTGTTTGCAGTTGCTTCAGCTGTTGCTTTCTTCGTAATAAAGAAAAAGGGGATTATTGATTTATCATACACTTTTGAAGATGAACAAGCGGATATAGTAGCCGAGCGAATGGCGCCTTTACATAAAATTTCCCAAAGTCAAAAAATATGGTATTTGACACAAACGAGCAAGGTTGTTGATAAAAAATATTCTGCTGGTGCAAGTAATCTTGTCAAAAGAGAACGGTGTACTACAAGCACAAAACTTCCTTTTCCTTTTAAGACCAATGCTAATGTTATGGTTTTCTCTTTAGGTAGTGAAAAATTGTTGTTCCTTCCTGACAAACTGTTGGTAATACAGGGTACAAAAATTGGAGCATTAAATTATTCTGATGTTACTACATCGGTTGAAGGATACCGATTTATCGAGGAAGAAGAAGTTCCTCGCGATGCATCAATTGTGGGTCATACTTGGAAATATGTTAATAAGCAAGGTGGTCCCGATAAACGTTTTAGTGATAACAGACAATTGCCCATCTGTTTGTATGGCAAGATGATTGTAAAGTCTGAAAGTGGCTTGAATACGGCAATTGTTTTCTCTAATATTGATATTCAGTAATACATAAGGAGAATAAAAAATGGCAAGATACAAATTGTATAGCAGTAATCCAATGGGAGATTATTCAAAAAGACTTGCAAAAAAGAGACGCAAGAAAAATGGTTGTTATGTAGCGACTTGTGTTTATGGCTCATATGATTGCCCGGAAGTTTGGACACTCCGCCGCTATCGTGATAACACACTCGGTTCAACTTGGTATGGCAGATTATTTATCAAGACATATTATGCGGTCAGCCCTACGCTTGTTAAGTGGTTTGGTAAAACAAAATGGTTCAAAAAACTTTGGCGTAATAAGCTTGATAAAATGGTAAAGAATTTACAAGACCGCGGTGTCGAAAGCACTCCGTATTGCGATAAAGAATGGTAACATTAAAGGCGAGCCGTAAAAAGCTCGCCTTATCCATCGAAAGCACCTTTTTGTATTGACAAATTCGACATTTTTTGATATAATATAAACAACATATTTGATGTACAGCGTTGAGGTGCTTAAATGAAAGAATATCTAAATTGTGGTGTATACGAAGTAGACTTAAAAGGAACGACCGATGCTTCATTCAAAGGTGCTCACCCTTCTATTATAATCCGAAAATTGACGGAACCGACATTTTATTTTATAATTCCCCTTACGACCTATACAAAAGAAAAATGGGAAAAGTTGCGCAAATATGGATGTTGCAAAATTGATTCAACAGGTTCTATCGCAAGAATTGACAAAATGCAAATACGAGAAAACGTTGATATTCCTAAGAGGTATATGCAATTTGGGAAGTATATTGTTCCTACGTATGATGAAATGCTGAAGGTATTAGAAAAAGCAAAGAATTGTTTTTCATTGTCGGTAGACAAGGCTTCCAGAGCATATCAAAAATTCCATTCTCAATACACAATGTTTGACACTGAATGGAAAACATTCTTAGCTACTCAATCCGTGGATAATACAAAGTTTTCCATAGTAACAGTGGAGCCGTTGGAATTAGCATATCCTTTAAAAGAAGTCAAAAATTTAACATTTGAGGATATAACAAATATACTTAAAAACAGTATCTATTTTTTCAAACTTGCATACAATAAAGATGGAGAAATTTTACAAGTAAAACTTTCAAAAAAGCCTTGACATTATATCGCTTTTGTGATATAATAATGGTGCAGAAAGGGTTGAGTAATCGTAATTCCAGCTGCAAGATTGATTATTTTGTGTGGAAGGGTTGAGCAATCGTAATTCCAGCCACAATGTTGCACCGTGCTTTTTAGCACGGTGTTTTCATTTACAAAGTTCGTTTTAGCTTGGCATTGGCTCACCAAACAGAACAAATTCGAACTACTTCGTAACAGATAAGTGGTTCGGATTTGTTTTTTATCTGGATTTTTCATCTAATTGCATATAAAATCGCGAGGCGATGCTCATTTTAATGTGCCCCCTGTCAAGTAGACAGCGTAAAAAACAAAAAGAATTTGTTAATTAAGATTCTTTCTACTCCCCCTGCTGCGCAGC
>SVHU01000024.1 GCA_015055625.1 Clostridiales bacterium
TGGCTCTTTGATTTAACACTTCATTTAGATTAAAAATATCTATAATTTCATTTATTGTTTTAACATCGTTATTGTTGTATATATTTGCAAAAAACTCTAAATTCTCTTTTACTGTTAAGTTGTTTGCTACTGATGTTTCTTGAGGTGATATATCAATTATTTCTTTGATTTTATCAATCTCTTTATCTAAATTGAAATTATTTATTGTTATAGTTCCACTTGTCTTTCTTGTTAAACCACAAAGAATTTTAATGAGAGTAGTTTTTCCAGCTCCATTCACACCCAAAAGTCCAAACAATTCAGCTTGTTTTATTGATAAAGAAACATTGTCTAATGCTTTTTTTGATTTATAATTTTTACAAACATTATCGATGGTTATAATATTCATATATAACACTCCTTATTGCTTTAATACTTTATCTGTTAAACTATCAATAATGTCTGCCTTTAATAGCGCAATACCTTTTTCTTTATCGCAAAGAATAATAACAGAATCTCCTGGATTTATGTCAAACATAGTTCTTATTTCTTTTGGTATAACAATTTGTCCTTTTTCGCCTACTTTGCAAATACCAACAAATTTGTTTTTATCAGTTTTATTTTTTTCCATACCCAACTCCTTTTTTTGTACAACAAGTTATACTTTTCATACTTATTATACTTTCGTGTAAGAGCTTTGTCAACTGATTTTGATTGTAAAATTATAATTAAGGTTGTAGAATCTCAATAAGTTGTTATTTGCGTATAATCTTTATAAATTATTAAATTTAAAATGTTATATAAAACTTATTTTTAATTTATTTCACTAGTTTCAAATCTGTTAAACCTAATGCTCTTTCTTTTTTTGTATTGACATTATGATTATAGAATGTTATAATATATAAATAAACTAAAGGAAATACGGTATGAAAAAATTTTCCACAATTATAATAGTAGCGTTGATAGTTGTTCTTTTTGGTTCTATTTTGGCGTGTTCAACTCCACCTGCAAAGAATAATGGGAACGAACAAACGGGTATATCTTTTTACGTTGATGGTAATGAGATTGCAGTGGAGCAGGCAGAGAACGGAATTGTTAAACTTCCCACAACTCCTCAAAAGGACGGATATAGGTTTGAAGGGTGGTATAACGACGACAATATAGAAGACGCAACGCACAATCTTAATAGACAATACGAAAATCAAGACGGAACGTTTGCGTACTTATCGTCAGAGCAGGAAAAGACTGCAAGTTATTATGCTATTTTTACCCGTGTTTATAAGTATATTTTTAATACTAATGGTGGTAAAATAAAGGATTCAGATTACGTTTTGGACGACGGCAAATATTATTTGCTTTTGGCAAATGATGAAAATGAATACTTTCCCATACCTTCTAAATACGGATACAATTTTTTGGGTTGGAAAGAAAACGATAAATACGTTTACGAGTACGGAAACGGCGATCAGCTATTAGATAATAAGGGAGCAGATCGTACGTTTGAAGCAGAGTGGAAGGCTTGTAGTAGTAAACTAATCGTAAGTCAATATCTTGCTTATAACGAAAATTATAAAAATACGACCAATAGCTCTTATTACGTAGGAAGTAGAATAGAAAAATTAACAAACGAAGACGTTCAGCTAAAAGTAGAAGATATTGCCGAATATAATTTTGTTTGTTGGTACAAAAAGCCTAGTGAGTATACAACGTTGCAAGACGTAATGAATAATTTCGACCTAAATAACGTAATTAGCATACAGAAAGAATGTACCGTCAAGATGGAAATGAATATGGAAGTAATCGCTATTTGGCATCCGTACAGATTTGCAACAAGTGGAGATACAAACGCAGGTACGTTTACGAAGTATAATCCAACTATAATGACGGAAGGTAGCCAAGTTTCGCTTTACGCCTACCCTAAGCATGGATACACATTCAAAGGCTGGTATGATGGTAGCGAACTCGTGTCTAAAGAGCTAGAATTTGTCTATGAAATGAAGCTAAAAAGCGTAGACCTTAAAGCTGAATTTTATGCAATAAATACACAGTTCAAAGTTACTAAGATTTATGCTGAAGATAGTATTTATACGTCAAACGCTACGTTTAATGGGGATATAATAAAGCCTAGCGAATATCTTCATTTAGACGGCAACGAGTACGAATTTACGGCAGTTGACGTAAGTGGATTTTTGTTTGACGGATGGTATAAAGACGGAGAACTTATTACAAATAAAAACTCTATTACTATCGTAGCGTCGAACGCTTCACAGGTTATCGAAGCTAAATTTTATATGAATAAAACGACTTTTTCAGCTAATATTCCAACGGCTACAAACCTAACTGTTCCAACTATTACGTATAAAGGTCAGAGTGTAACGGCAAGCGTAGAAGTTTTGCCAGGACATAAATTTGTTGGTTGGTACGACGTTGTGGACGGTGATGAGAAGTTTATAACAAACGAGGAAAATCTTACCGTTGTCGTGGACGTACAAGAACATAATTACGTTGCAAAATTTACCGAAAACACGCTAACGTTATTGCAAAACAATGACCAAGCTGGCGAAATAAGCAAGGGATACAAGGTTGATTTTATAAATACTCTTAATGGAAAAGTTTTGTATGAAACTCAGTACGTAAGCTCAAAAAATCCGTTAATTATGCCACAAATTCCATTGAGTGGAGATAGAGTTTTTAGGGGTTGGTATTTAGACGAAGCATACTTAAAACCTTTTGACTGGAGCGCTGTTATTAATAAGGATCTAACTTTATACTCAATGTGGGATACATATAATAGTGATTCTTTAAGAACAACTAGTTATACTAAAATGGGAGAGTGGGATCTTACGTATATAGACGATACTTCGCCAAGCTCCAAACGATATTACTACTATGGCGCAACCCACAATCAGACGGTTGATATAGAGCTAGCAGGTTACCGTACGTCAAGAAGTGGATCGCATTGGCATATATATACTTACGTAAGAATTGTTAACGAAACCACGCACGGCATAGAGTTTGAAAAACTTTTGCAAGGCTGTCCTAACGATCCTATTGTTGTAAAACTAAAACTAAACGCAGGAGCTAAGTTGCGCATAGAGTTTTATTATGCAGGTGGAGAAGACGGAATTGGACGTGATCCAATTTCGGCAACGAGCGAAATATTCAAAATTCGTATAACAGACAAAACTCCTGCAAAAGCAACAAGTGATCTAAACTGCGTGAGTGGACATTATCACACGGGTGAAAAAATTATGCTTAGCGCAAGCGTTTTCGAGGGTTACACGTTCGATGGTTGGTATATTGGAGAAGAACGAATAAGTTTTCAGCTTTCTTACGAATATACTATGATAGATGACAACGTAACAATCGAAGCTCGATTTATATAAATTAATAAAAAAGAGTAGGAATATAAGGGTTTGTTCCCTTTTACTCTTACTCTTTTTGTTTTCACTAAATATATAAAAATTCTTATAATCCGCGTTTTTTAGAAAATTCTTTCGGTGTTTCGCCCACGTTTAACTTAAACGCTCTCGAAAAATGATAAATGCTTGCAAACCCACATTGTTCGCTAATTTCACTTACGTTTTTCAAGCCTTCTATAAGCATACGTTTTGCCATAGCAATTCTTATATTGCACAAGTATTTTTTTGGGGATACGCCATACGATTCTGTGAATTTGCGCCTAAAATAGCTTTCGCTCATGTTGCAGGCTTGTGATAGTTTTTTAATACTGAAAGAAGTTAAATGGTACTCGTTTTCTATCATACGTATTGCAGAATTGAGAGCATTATCTGTATTTTTTTGATGGGAAAGACGAGAAATTATAGAGTAGAGAATACTCATTTTTTCGCTTTGTGGAGCATTGTGAATAAAAGCGTTTTTAAGGTCAGAACAAAGCTTATGAAACTCGGACGGTTCTGCCAGGTTAAACGATGCAAATTGGTTGTAATTTTCAAGCGGAATAAAATTAAGTACATAAAACTCACCACCCTGTAAACAACGCCACGTATATGTGGAATTTAAGGGATGAAAGAGTGCGTGGTTATAGTCCGATACGTAATCTTTACCGTTGTGCGTATAAACAAGTTTGCCACCCAAGGAAAAAGATATCGCGCAATATCTGCGAGATATAACACTATGAATTTTTCCTGTTGGCTGAAAAATAGTAAAGGCATCATCGATATTTTTGACTGTCAGTTCATCAATGTTCATATGAAATCACCTCACAATAATTGTAGTATAATCAGTTCTATCAAAAAAATCAATCCCTAAGAGTGTAATTGTATCGAAAATGTTAAAAATAAAAGCGATTTTGTTCTAGACAAACGAATGTGAAAGTGATATAATATAACAAACTTATTTTAGGATGAAGGAGAGTTATTATGTTTACTTACGATTTTTCAGGTAAAACGGTGCTTGCATCGGGCGCAGGCTCGGGAATGGGACTATTGCTTTGTGAGTGTTTCGTAAAAAACGGCGGTAATGCAGTTCTCGTTGATATAAACGAAGAAGTGCTAAAGGAAAAAGTTGATAAGATAAACGCTGAATATCCAGGACGAGCAATCGGTCTTGTTTGCGACGTAAGAAATTATGAACAGGTAGCAGACGTTTGCAAAAAGGCAGTTGAAACGTTTGGTTCTATCGACGTTGTAACTTCAATGGCAGGTGGCGCGGAAACCAGAATTTTTAATACTAGTAAAAACGGATACAAAGAGTTTTGCGATATCCCCATCGAAATATTCGATTGGAGCTTGGACGTAAACTTAAAAGGACAGTTTTATTTTGCACACGCTGCGTTCAAGTATATGAGAGAGCAAAAGAGCGGAGTTATCTTGGGTATTGGTTCAATTACTGGACACGAGGGAAGCGAAACAGCAGTGGGTTATGCAACTAGTAAGAGCGCTGTTATGAACGGTTGGGTAAAATCCGTAGCATTTGCAGGTGCAAAATACAATATTCGCTGTAACACCATAGCACCCGGCCCCGTTATGACAAGACCTGGTATGGCTAATATGAAAACGCTTATAGGAAGAGCTGCAGAGCCACAAGAGCTTGTAGATTTAATGCTTTATCTTTCCTCCGATATGTCGGCATCCATCACCGGACAATGTATTTTGATGGACGGTGGAAGAAGCATAATGAACGATAAATACCACGGCGAGTTTGGTATGTACGATAAAAAATAAGGTGAAAAAATATGTTTACTTATGACTTTACAGGGAAAACAGTTGTGGTATCGGGCGCAGGCTCAGGAATGGGACTTTTGCTTTGCGAGTGTTTTGTAAAAAACGGCGGTAATGCAGTTCTCGTTGATATAAACGAAGAAGTTCTAAATGAAAAAGTAGATAAAATAAACGCAGAATATCCAGGACGTGCAATAGGTCTTGTTTGCGACGTAAGAAATTACGAACAGGTGGCAAACGTTTGCAAAAAGGCAGTTGAAACGTTTGGGGCTATTGACGTGGTTACTTCTTTGGCAGGTGGCTCGGAAACACGAATTTTCGATACTTGGCAAAACGGCTATAAAGAGTTCTGCGATATCCCCATCGAAATATTCGATTGGAGTTTGGACGTAAACTTAAAAGGACAGTTTTATTTTGCACACGCTGCGTTCAAGTATATGAGAGAGCAACAGAGTGGAGTTATCTTGGGTATTGGCTCTATTGCAGGCCACGAAGGTAGTGATTACGCAGTAGGCTATGCAACAAGTAAGAGCGCGATTATGAACGGTTGGCTAAAATCCGTAGCATTTGCAGGCGCAAAATACAATATTCGTTGTAACACCATAGCGCCTGGTCCCGTTATGACAAGACCGGGTATGGCTAATATGAAAACGCTTATAGGAAGAGCTGCAGAGCCACAAGAAATCGTAGATCTTATGCTTTATCTTGCGTCTGATATGTCGGAGTCTATTACGGGACAAAGCATTTTGATAGACGGTGGAAGAAGCATAATGTTCGATAAACACCACGGCGAATTTGGAAAGTACGATAAAAAATAGGAGAAGATTATGAAAAAGGCAACGTTTTTAACGTATAACAAACCTCTTCTTTGCGCAATGGTGCAAGAAGATACAATAGAAAAAATGAAGTTTGTTATTCACAACTCAATTTCGGACGGCGCGGAAGCTTTGGGCTTACAGCTGGAAGAATTGGTTCTTGAGGATAGAACTGAAGAAAAGCTTAAAGAGTTGTTTGCAACATGCAAGGGGCTTCCTACGTATATCACGTCTTATCGCGGTAAAAACAGCGTAAATCTTAGTGATGACGAAAGAGTAGAATTATTGCTTCTTGCGGCAAAATGCGGAGCAACGCTGTGCGATGTTATGAGCGATTTATATGATCCTCAGCCTTATGAGGTTACCGAAAACGAAGAGGCTATCAACAAGCAAAAAGAACTTATCAAAAAGCTTCATGGGCTCGGCGCAGAAGTTCTTATGTCTACGCATACTCATACGTTCTTTGACGAAGAAACCATTATCAAGATTGCAAAAAGTCAGCAAGAACGTGGAGCGGACGTAGTAAAAATCGTAAACTTCTCGCAAACGGAAGAACAGCTCATGCACAATATTAGTGTTTGCGCTAAGCTTAAAGACAACATTGATAGACCGTACTTGTTCTTAACAAACGGTGTTCACGGAAGATTTATCCGTCACGTAGGACCAACCTTGGGATGCTGTATGTATCTTTGCGTTCAGCAGTATAAGCCCGGCTATTCCACCGAGCAACCCAAGCTTACGGCAATAAAGCAAGTAAGAGATAACTTTATATTATAAAATATCGATATATCTATTTTCAAATTTACTAAAATGCTCACGGAACAAACTTTTCCGAGGGCATTTTTGTAAGGATCTGTCCCAACCTTCGGTTGATTTTCAAGCATAACGCTTGACCTAAAATGGTTTGCAGTACAAAGAAAAGCATAAACTTTAGTGGATTATTGAATTTAGGTGAGATTTATAGCTTTTTAGTGCCCTATAAAATACTATGCGTTTTGTTCGGTTACAGATCATTATATAATAAATCGAATTTAGTAAAAGTACTTGCAAATGTTGAGTTATTGTTCTACTAAATAACAATACTGGGAGTACTATTGCGAACCGCCCTCATAATAACGCTTGTTTTTCTTGTGTTTTTCTCGTTAAAGAACACATAGTGGTAATTAAACTTTTGTTGTAACATAGCCTCTTGTAATAACCTTACAATCTACTGAAAATTATGAAGTGTGCCAAGTGAATGAGTAGTTGAAATAGTCTAAACTGAGCAGTAAGTGCGGATATGAGAAATATTATAGCATAGTAGAATTATATAATAGTTGGAATTATTGATATAAACCATAAAATTTAGACATAAAATCGAATTAAATACATTGGGTTTGAAAGATAACTAATGTATAAAAAACAGATCGGTCAGTTTGTAGCTGACCGGTCTGTTTTTTATCTAAGGATAAAGTTTTTCTATTAAGTGTAATACAAACAAAATCTTAATTTTTTTATTCTTGCTATATATACTATTAATAATCAGAAAGACCTAGTAAATAGTCGGCGGATACATCTAAATACTTGCACAACAAGAATAATGTTTCAATAGAAGGAAAGGTTTTTCCTGTTCTATAATCGTTAACACACTGTTTGGATAAATTTAGAGCAAGGGCAATTTCCGTCTGTTTTTTTCCCGACTGTTTTAGAACTTCATTAAATCTTTCTTTAAATTTCATATTCAAACTCTCCTAATTTGATTTTATGTAAAAAATATATCATAGAAAGTCAGTTTATACTTGACAGTCAGTTTATAACTGACTATAATAATAAGAGAGATTGGTCAGTTTATAACTGACAAAATGCGAGTTACTTACAATAAAAAGAATTTATTGGTAGGATATAGTGTAACTAAACCCGCTAATAGTGTAACTAAAATTATTATTTAAGAAAAGGAGTTTTTGATATGGGGTTATTTTCAAAAATTAAAGAGTTTTTTTCTACGCCTAGTCAAGACAAGAAACTAATTCTTCCGTCGTGTTGGACACAGAAAGAACTGAATGACTATTTTAAATCGGGATTAGACCTTTTTTATGATTTTATATACAAACATTCGCCCAATAAAGGGATAGGGGAAGCTTGTATTGCAATAGTTCAAATATATCAATCGATAATACTAGAAAACGAATTTAAGGTAAGTGGTATAAATGATTACAGCGAGCAAGATATACGGACTTTTGGTTTATTATATGGTTTAGATCAGCTGTATAATAAGGAAAAATACCTTAAGTTTATAAATAAAAGCGATGTAAATAAAGATCTTTTGAAAAATTCTTTATGCGTTGGAAGAATAGAAAATAAAATATCCAAAATGTCTCGTTATATTTCAGAATTTATACTTGCATTTACAATTAATAAAAAAGCAAGTGTTAAAGATATGATTAACAATCCTCAAATAGATATTTTTTTTAATAGGTATTTATTGGATTGTAATGTAATTAATAGAAACGATAGCATAGTTGAATTGGGAATAAAAATGGAGATGTATGCAAATCAAATCCGATATTCTTTAGACTATTTATATAAGAAAATGCAAGATATTAATTATAACAATGAATGAATTAATATTGGTCAGTTTGTAACTGACCGATTGAAATTAAGAAACAATTAACACGATTTAGAGGAGGGGAGAGAATGAAACCTTTTGTAAAAATGGATATGGTAACTTACATAATATTTTTGTTAGTATCTATAATTATTCCACCATTATTTATAATTAACCTGATAATTTTTTTAGTCCAAGTAATTCCTCGAGCAATAATTGCAGCAAAGGAGAACAAAGAGAATAAGAAAGATGAGGAATTTATAAGAAAAGCACAAGAAGAAAAACAAAGAAAAGAGTTTGAAGAAATGTTAAAAAAAATTCAGGAAATTGAACAACAAAATGATATTGAGAAAGAAATAAAAATCCCAAAAGATGGAGATGGCGAGGGGAAATGGGGCATTTAGTTAAAGTAAGAAAAAATTTACAGCATATTAACGATTTACGAAAGATAGACGAAGCGTTAGATTATGTTTTAAAAAAAATTATACGTTATACAACGTCTTTCGATATCGTATCCACAAGGAATTACGTACTGTTTACAAGTGAAAGAATAAAATATTCGTCTGTTTTAGATGAAGAGCAAATAACCGGCTTGTCGTTCTTTCTTGCTGAAAAATTAGAACAGCGTAGTGATATGTGGGAAGAGAAAGAAGTAAATCCTCTTAATATTGGAAATTATTGTGACGAAGAAACAAAAAGAATTTTATGGATAGTAGATCTAACTTATTACGTAAAGTTTTTTATAAAAGCAGTTATGCAATGTGATTTAGGAGATGGAACACTACTTAATAACCAATGGAAAGCCACGTTTTCGCCACGTTACAGGAAAAAAAATAAAGAAGTTAGCGCCTTGAATGATGAATTTTATAAATTGGTTGAAGAGTGTGAGTATAAAACAAAGTACGCATCAGAAGATATTTTTTCTTCGTTATCTCGACGGAAACTGTTAAAAACAAAAGAATTAATGCAAGTTCTTGAGAATATGTATAACAAATACACATGCATTTTAGAAAAATACGGTAAAGAGTAATAATATAGAAAAAGGAAGCTTAATTTATGAAAATATTAAAAAGAATAATAGGTTTTATATTAATTTGTATCATAAGTTGTGGAGTACTTATTTCGTGTGAAGCGGAAAAAGAAAAAAAATTACCAGAATACATATATAACAAGAACGGAGAAAGTATAGGATATATTCGTAATGATTTCATTTTTAGTTTTGACCGAATTGCGGTTGCTGAGTATGATAGAGAGAAGAGAATATTTTTTAATAGGCAAGGATATGTGGGAGAAATTTATAAAGATAAATATTTAATTTATAATGAAGAATCTAAATATAAAAATATAGGTCCTCAAATAATGTCTGTAAAACCTATTCCGCTATTTAGGATGAAGCAGGCTTCTATTCAGCCAATTACCAACAAACCAAAGTTTAGGAATATATTAATTATTAACGGACGAATTTATATAGAGTAGCAATAATTTTTTCTCTCTTTCTTTTCTAAAGTTTAGGAGAGAAATTTTTTTATGTTACTCACAAAAATCGCTTGACATGCATATACTTTAAGTGATATCATTGTGATATCAAAACAAAATCAAGGAGTAGGGTTGAAATGGAAGAAAAGATTTTGACAGGGCGCAAAAACGGAATGATTGCGCTGATTGTATGTGTAATAGTGGGTATTGCATCTATCGTAGGCAGTATTTTCGGCGCTATAATAATGGAAACGACGGGGAATTGGTTGTTGTTCGTACCGTGCATTATAATAGCTTGTGTTTTTTGGTTTCCTTTGTGTGGACTTAAAGTTCTTCGTCCGCAAGAAGCGCTTGTGCTTACGTTGTTTGGAAAGTATATTGGAACGCTTAAAGGCGAGGGTTTTTATTGTGTAAATCCGTTCTGTATTGCTGTAAACCCTGCGTCAAACACCAAGCTTAACCAAAGTGGCGACGTAGCTGTGTCGCCCATAAGGATTACAAGTAGTTCAGAACTAGCATCGCGCGCAAAAATTTCGCTAAAGATTATGACTCTTAACAACAACCGTCAAAAGATTAACGATTGTCTTGGCAATCCCGTAGAAATTGGAATTGCGGTAACCTGGCGCGTAGTTGATACTGCAAAAGCGGTATTTAACGTGGATAACTACAAAGAATATCTTTCCCTTCAGTGCGATAGCGCGCTTAGAAATATTGTAAGAATTTATCCTTACGACGTAGCGCCAAACGTTGATACTACCGGCGACGGAATAGCGGATGAGGGAAGCTTGAGAGGTAGTAGTGAGGTAGTTGCAAAGCGTATTCGTGACGAAATTCAAAACAGGGTAGTTGAGGCAGGAATGGAGATAGTAGAAGCGAGAATAACCTATCTTGCATACGCGCCCGAGATTGCTGCTGTTATGCTTCAGCGTCAACAGGCTTCTGCTATAATAGACGCAAGAAAAATGATAGTGGATGGCGCTGTCGGAATGGTAGAAATGGCGCTTGCAAGACTTGAAGAGGGCGGAAAGGTTACGCTTGACGAAGAGCGCAAGGCGGCAATGGTGTCTAATCTTTTGGTTGTGCTTTGCGGAAATCACGATGCTCAGCCCATAGTTAACACGGGATCTTTGTATTAATATGGCAAATAACGAAAACGAAAAAAAGCAGATACCTCTAAGGGTGTCGGCAAAGCTTTATAATGCGATAGCGCAGTGGGCAGAGGACGATTTTAGGTCGATAAACGGTCAGATCGAATATCTGCTCACAGAGTGCGTGCGCCAGCGCAAAAAGAACGGCAAATACGTGTCGGACGAGATTGACGCTCCGCTTGAAATTGACATAAAATAGCGCATACGTGCGTATAATTTTGGTGGGCAGACCCACAGTCGAAATAGTGTTTTGACAAGAGAGTATTTATAAGTCGAATTGTGTACTTAAAGCGTAGAATATCGACAAGTTTTTAGTGGGCAGACCCACAGTCAATATTGTACTTTAACAAAGCTAGTAAATTACTATTGTCAGTTCTTCAGTTTGGGAGTACGCCTGCGTACCGGTGGGCAGACCCACAGTCGATATGAAATTTTAACAAAGCCAATCCTTAGACTGTCTTCTCCTTTGGGGAAGGTGGACGCGTAGCGGACGGGGGAGAGTGTAATATAAGTCAATCTCAATATTTGCAAAAAATACAACTATAAACATCAAGGGAAAACTTAAATGAACGAAGTTATAGAAATTAAAAATTTATACAAGTCGTACGGCGAAGTAAAAGCTGTACAAGACCTTTCTTTCAAGGTGAAGAAGGGCGAGCTTTTTGCGTTCTTGGGCGTAAACGGAGCGGGAAAAAGTACTACTATTTCCATTATGTGTTCCGCGCTCAAAAAGGATAGCGGAAGCGTGGTTATAAACGGAAACGATATAGACAAGGAAAGCGACGATACAAAGCGCGCTTTGGGAATAGTTTTTCAAAACAGCGTGCTTGATAAATCGCTAAGCGTTTACGATAATCTTCGTTCGCGCGCGTCGGTATACGGAATACACGGCGCGGACTTTAAGAAGAGATTGGACGAGCTTTGCGAGCTATTGGACTTCAAGGATTTGCTAAAGCGTACGGTGGGCAAGCTTTCGGGTGGTCAAAAGCGCAAAATAGACGTTGCAAGAGCGCTTATTCACAAGCCCAAGATTTTAGTTTTGGACGAACCTACGACAGGGCTTGATCCTCAAACGCGTCTTACTCTTTGGACGGTGGTGGAAAATTTGCGTAAAACCGAAAACATGACGGTATTTCTCACCACTCACTATATGGAAGAAGCTGCGGATGCGGACTACGTGGTAATTATAGATGCAGGCAAAATAGTAGCGGAGGGAACTCCCATTCAGTTAAAAAACAAGTATGCAGGCGACTACGTTACCATATACGGAATAGACGACAAAACCGCAGATATGCTGAATATCCCTTACGAAAAGGTGAGTGGAGCTCATAGATTTAGTGTAGACAGCACTGCAAGAGCTACCGAGCTTATTAAAAAATATCCCGAAATTTTTAACGATTATGAGGTGGTAAAAGGTAAAATGGATGCTGTTTTCCTTGCTGTTACCGGTAAGAAATTAGAGGGAGGCGACAACAAATGAAAACTTTCTGTGTAATGCTAAAACGTAATATAAAGATGTTTTTTAAGGACAAGGGCTTGTTCTTTACGTCCATGATAACACCGCTTATTTTACTCGTTTTGTACGCAACGTTTCTCTCAAACGTGTACAAGGATTCTTTTATGGGCGTATTGGAAGAAGCTGGAGTAACCGTTGACGATAGGCTAATGAACGGACTTGTGGGCGGTCAGCTTTTCTCCTCGCTTTTGGCGGTAAGTTGCGTAACCGTATCGTTTTGCTCTAACATGCTTATGGTTCAGGACAAAGTGTCGGGCGCAAGAAAAGACTTTTTGATGGGACCTATCAAAAAATCAACTTTGGCGTTTTCGTACTATACCGCGTCGGCTTTTTCGACGCTAATAATTTGCATGCTAGCGATGGTTGCGTGCTTTATCTATATTGCGATAATCGGCTGGTACATAACGGTTGCTGACGTGTTCTGCATTATCTTGGACGTGTTCTTACTCGTAATGTTCGGAACAGCGCTATCGTCCGTTATCAACTATTTCCTTTCTTCTCAAGGTCATATTTCCGCGGTTGGAAGCATAGTAAGTTCGTGCTACGGCTTTATTTGCGGAGCGTATATGCCACTTGCAAGCTTTGCAGACGGACTTAGAAACGTAGTAATGTTCTTGCCCGGAACATACGGAACTTCGCTCCTTAGAAACCACACGCTAAACGGTGTTTTTGCTGAAATGTCATCACAGCTTTCCGCTAGCAATTATCCGGCGGTTGACGAGGTTGTAAAAGGTTTGCGTGATAGCGTGGACTGCAATATCTACTTTTTCGATGGTCAGGTAGAGGTTGGAACAATGTATCTTGTGCTTTCAGTAGCCGTTGTTGCGCTTGTTGCTACGTACGTTGTTATAAATATATTATCAAAAAAGAAAAACTAAAAATAAATAGTTCGCTACGAAAAAAACGTGGCGGACTTTTTATTTGTGCAAATTCAATTTAAGTATAAATGCCTTAAATTATGTCAAAAATCTTCCCTAAAGACGATAATCACGGAGAGATTTTATGACGTATTTTTTCTTGTCGTTACTTGTAGTATCAATAGTTGTTTTGGTTGTTTTGTCAACAAAGGGTGAAAGCGTAGGGTTTGAAGATAACAAGCCCGATTATTTTACGTTGGCGCAAACTAGCGTGGGCAATCACAGGTCAAAACTACTTATTGCGCTGTGTGTAAAAAAACTTAACAAAAGCGTGGGTGTAATGAAAAAGCGCGATAAGCTTTTTGAGTACGAAAACTGGTTATACGATAACGCGTATAAAGTCAAAGGAGCGCTGAGAAGTTTGAAAAAACTAAAAATATCTAGTCTGCCCTCTCATAACGCAATGCCAAGGCTCTATTATATCCTAAAGCAGTGCATAAACGAGAATAGCGGAAAACTAGACGAGTGGGAGAAATATATCCAAAAGTTCAATAATTATGGATATTTGAGATATGAAGAAACAGTTGCACTAAGGGATATGGCGCGTTACGTATTGTGTGAATTTCTTACAATCTACTACTCTAAGTCATACGTTGCCAGAATGATGTATCTAAAGGGAAAAAGGGAGGGAATAACGCGCAAAATAGACTTTCACTCTCTAAAGTATGCAAGTTATCTTTTAGGACTGCTTCAAACTTTGGACAGCGTGGGAGAAAAGAGATTGAAAAAGCTGTGCGAGGATAACGGAATTGACTTGTACGGCAAAATTTCCGCGTATAAAATTGAGCGCGACGAATATTGCGTAAAGGTAAAAAACGCTGTGCTTTCGCTTGCCAACGTATATGGAATTATGACTAATTATAAGATACTAAATTGCAATAAAGTGAGTTTGTATCTCGAAAAAAGCGAGGTGTTTTATAAAGATAACGACGATAATACAAAGCTAGAATATTTGCGCCTTATAGCAAAGAAAAGTAAGCGCAACAATCAAATGGCTTATGCGATAAAGAGCGTTTCGCAGTGTAAAAAATCGGGTGAAGATTTATACGAAAAACTATCTGCAAAGTCAAGGTCTTCATCCTTTTATTTGCTATTGTTTTTATTGCGTTTTTCGTTTGCTTTAATAGTATGTATAGTGGTGGGCGCGTACTTTTCGACACCTGTTTTTGCAGTGTTGTTTTTCCCTGTTGTGTACATGTTTATTAAACACGTATGCAGATTTTTGGTGCAAAAACCAGCATCTTTTACACCTAGAGTTAAGCAAATAAAAGGACAAACTGTTATTGTTATTAGCGCGCTTATAACCTCTAAAAAGGATGCTCAGTATGCGGTAACGAGAGCAAAAACTGTAAAGCGGGCAAATCCTAAAATCGACGTGTGCTTACTTGTGGACTTAAAGGACGCAAAGAATAAAACTGAAGATAGCGACAAAGAAATTTTGCAAACACTCAAAGTCTTAGACGATGGCATTTATTGTGCAGTACGCGAACGACGTTTTACGTCAAAGGGATATATTGCCTGGGAGAAAAAACGGGGCGCAATACTGGAATTATTCGAGTATATTCTTACTAAAAAAGCTGACTTTGCATATTGCAATTTACCCTCCGTCAACTACGACTATGCAATAACTTTGGATATTGATAGCGATATAATTTTGGCAGAGCGAGCAATAAGAGCTATCGAGCACCCATATTTTAAGGATGTTTCAGTGCTGTCTTTTTCCTCATTTCCTGCACTTGCCTCTCGTGATACTTTGTACGCAAAATTGTTTACCGATAAGGCGAGCGGTTATTCGTTCTATGGTTATACGCTAGAAAACGACGTGTTTCATAAGGGAAACTATACGGGAAAGGGAGTGTGTAGGATTAAGGATTTTTATGAGCGTGTGTCTAATGTTTTTCCGGATAATAAGATTTTAAGCCACGATTTTATAGAGGGAGCAATGTCAGGGTGTAGAAATTGTGACGTTGCGGTTAGCGAAAACGCGCCTCAAACGCTCGGACAAGACTTGGCGAGAGAAAGCAGGTGGATAAGAGGAGATTGGCAACTTTTACCATACCTATTGCCTACAATTAAAGATAGATATGGTAAAAATCGGAAAAACCGTATAGGTATTATAAATAAAGCGCATATATTAGCAAATTTATGCTCTTCGCTGTACCCAATTTTTTTACTAGCAAGTCTGCTTTTTGCAAGAGGATATTTGGTGTTATTGGCGCTTTCTTTGCCTCTATTTTCCATACTTGTTTGCTTTACCGAGATTATTTTTGCACCTAAAAAAACGCTAAAAAACGTAGTACGACAGGTGTATGAACTAGCGGTGCTTCCCTATAAAGCGTGGGTGTGCTTGTACTCGGTTGCAGTAACTATCGTAAGACTTATAAGAAATAAAAAACTGCTTGAATGGAAAACTTTCCGCCATACGTTGTCTAAAAACTATGCAGGAGTTTTTTGCGTTCCGCTTGCAATAATAACGTTCGTTTTTGCGTTTTTGTCTTTAGACGTAGGATTGTTTGTTGTGGGAATAATTTTCTTAAGCGGTACTTTCAGCTTTGTTTTGGACGAGAAGAAACCGGAAAGAAAAATAAGCACTAACGTAAGAAAAACCGCGCTCGATTTAGTAAATGCTACTAGCGCATATTTTCTAAACTCACTCGAAGCTTCTTCCCTATTCCTTATTCCTGATTTTTACAGTGAGGAAAACGGAAAGTACTCTAATATGACTTCACCTACAAATATTGGATTTTCTCTTGTTGCATTGCGTTGTATGTACAAACTAGGCTTTATAAAACGAGATGAGTTTGTGTATAAGTCGGACAAAATATTGAAAAGCATAGAAAGTTTGAAAAAATATCGCGGTCATCTTTATAATTGGTACGATATCAATACAGGTGAGCCGTTGTATCCACGATACGTGTCAACAGTAGATAGTGGAAATTTTTGTATGTCGCTGTGTTTTGTAATGAGTGAGCTTAGCGAAAAAAGTAGAGAAATTGCCGAGCGGTTTATACAAAATATTAAGTTTGATTTTTTGGTAAACTCTGATAAAAAACTGCTTGTAACAGGCTTTTGCGACGCCACTAAAAAAACGGATGAAAGCTGTTACGATTTGTTTGCTAGCGAGAGCTTGCTTACCTATATTTTTTGCGTAGGTTACAACAAAATAAGCGGAGAATGTGCGTTTTCACTGGACGGGAGCGCCACGCATTTTTATGGCAATACCTTGTATTCTTGGACTGGTGGGGCGTTTGAATACCTTATGACGTCGTTGTTTATTCCTTACACAAAAGGAAGTTCGCTATATAGGTCTGCGGTTGCCCATACAAGAGCTCAATCACGGTACTCGTTGCCGTTTTGGGGTATAAGCGAAAGTCAGTACAATGCGTATGACGATAGTGGAAATCGAAAGTATAAGGCATTTGGAATAGAGAAAACCGCATACAAAAGCGCAATGGGAAGCGCAAGAGCGCCGTATGCAAGCGCGCTGTGTTTAGAATTTGCGCCTGAGAAAGTAGTTAATAATTTAAAAATTGCCGAAAAGTGGGGAATGCGCGGAAAGTTAGGATTGTATGAGGCGTATGATGGCGAAGTTATAAAGACTTATATGGCGCACCATCAAGGTATGATTATGCTCGCGCTTTACAATGTTTTGGATAACAATGCGTACAAGGTAGAGTTTGCAAATTCTCCCGAAATTCTATCCGCGCTTTTGTATTTTCAAGTGCCTGAAAAAGAGCGAAGAGAGCATAAGCAAAAGGAAGCTAAGCTAAAAATTAAAGACGTAATTTCGATCAAAAGCGAAAACGTATATGCGACTAATATTATGAGGAACAAAACCTATTCGGTGATGTATCAGGACAATGGCGAGAGTGAAGCGTTTTATAAGCAACAATGCGTGTTTACAAAGGGTGGAAATGATATAGTGCTAACACTTGGTTCGCGTAGTTATTCGCTATTAGCTGGAGCAAAGTGTGCGCTTGACGAGAGCGCGAGTAGGTATGTTATAGACAACCAGTTTTTTAGGGCAAGTGTAACTATAACAGCGCTTTCTTCCTTTGACGGAGAAATCAGAGAGGTGGAAATTACCAATAAAACTAATATCCCACAAACTTTCGCTCTAAGCTTTTACGTAGAGCCTGTACTTTTAAAAAAGGAAGAATATACTGCGCATAAAACTTATAGCAAGATGTTTATTTTGCCTTATGTTTTAGATAATTGCGTCATGGCGAAAAGTAAACATTTTACACTAGCTATGACTTGTGATAAAGAGGATACAAAAGAGGTGGATAGAGGAAAGATTTTCAGGAAATCAAGTTCAAAAATTAACGTGGATTGCTGTCTTTTTACTTCTAAACACTTTTCTTTAGAAAGTGAAAAAAGCGTTCTGTTTTATAATGCACTATTTTGTGCAAAAACTACACTTTTGTCGCAAAATCTTGCAAACGTATTCGAGAAAACCGACAAAAATACGCTTATGGAACTGTCGAGAAAGCAAACTTTGTCAACGAGCGTGGGCGAAAATATAAAAAATATAATAAGCTCAGTATCGAAAAACGTTGGCAAAAAAGCGGAAGAGCAAACGATAATACTGGATTGCGTAGAAAACAATCTGTACAGACTTAAAGAGGTAGCAAGCGCGCTAATTCTAGCCTCTCGCTTTTCGCCTCGATTTATAGCTTACGTTGTATATTCAGAACGCGACGGATACTTTAAGAGCGTGGGTAATATGGCGCGAGAAGAAGTTGAACGAGCTAGGTGTGAGGAGGGAAATGGAAACGTAAGGTTTGAGTTTTTAGAAAAAAGTATGGATAAGGAAAAAATTGAGAGTATTTCAAAACTTGCAATTAGTCCGCTATCTAACTTTTTACTCTATTCTAAAAAGCCTATGCTTATGAAAAAGTGCGAAGAAGAAACAAAAGTTAATCTTCCGCATATAATCTACCCTACCGACTGTGGCGGTTTTTATAAGGATGGATTTTTGATAAACAAAGCTCCGCCCAAAACTTGGAGTAACGTAGTATCTAACGGAAACGTGGGATTTATAGCTACGGAATATGGTGGCGGATATACTTTCTACTCGTCTTCGCGCCAAGAAAAAATAACAGAGTTTTCCTTTGATCCACTCAAAAATTCGGTTAGCGAGGGCGTAGTTTTTTGCGAGGATAATTTAGTGTGGTCGGCATCCTCTTCGCCGTGTGGAACAAATTGCTATTGTATGAACGAAAGCGGTAAAACTACGTATAAAACAGGGTATAACGGCATAGCAATAACTCAAAAAGTGGGAGTGGGCGGAAGCAATAAATTTATCGTAATAAACTTAAAAAACACAATTGATAAAATGCGTAAAATTTACGTTACTTTCTTTGCCCGTATCGTGCTTGGTGATTTTGTGGAAAATACTGAAAACTGTATAACGTATGCGAAAAATGATAACGTTTTGCGCGCGAAAAACGTACAAAATGGTATGGAAGTTCATCTTTCGTCAAGCGAAAATATAGTAGCGTATTCTTTTGATACAAAGTCAATGCTAGCAAAGAACGGAGAGATTGTAAGCTGTAAAGACTTTACAAACGAGAGGGGGAGAAACGGCTTTGTGTGTACGGTATGTATAGACCTGGATAAAGAAAAGCAAGTAGTGTTTTCTTTAGGCAAAAACCCTACCCCAGATTTTTCAAAAGCGGAAGATATTATCGAGGATTTTTGCGCGCTAAGTAAGGATATGTCCGCGGTAAAAATACACAGTGGAGATAATGATTTAGATTGCGTCTTTCCCTGGCTTATTCCGCAAACGTATTTTTCGCGCTTTATGGCTAGGTGTGGTTTTTATCAGGTGGGCGGAGCATACGGCTTTAGGGATCAGCTTCAAGATTGTTTGGCGTTGTTGTATTCTCACCCTGGTGAGGTTAGAGAGCATATTTTATACTGTGCTCAAAGACAATTCGAAAGTGGCGACGTGTTGCATTGGTGGCATCATCCGTACACAGGCGTTAGAACGCGTATCAGCGACGATAAGCTCTTCTTGCCATACGTTACCGCAAAGTATATAGCTTTTACTGGAGATAAAGAGATACTAAACGAGCAGGTTGCGCTATTAAAAGACGTTGCATTTGACAAGGTTTTGTATACGAATTTTGCTCCAACCGAATATAAAATCACGCTAAAAGATCATATAATCAGAGCCATCCATTCGTGCAAGTTTGCGCCAAACGGCTTAGTTTTGATGGGGGACGGAGATTGGAACGACGCTATGGATAACGCGGGAAGCAAAGGCGTTGGTTCGTCCGTGTGGCTTAGCATGTTTTTATACGCAGTGATAAACGAGTGTAAAGAATTTCTGGATAACAGCGACTTTTATAATCGAATACTGAATAGACTTAGAGAAAGCGTAATTAAAATGTTTGACGGCAATAGTTTTTCAAGACTTATTACCGACGATGGCGTACAGCTGGGACATAAGGACGGATTTGTGGATATTATAACCCAGTCCTGGGCGACGCTTTCCGGAATTGCAGACGAGAAAACTTGCATAACAGCATTGCAAAGCGCAAAAAGACTTGTGGATGATGATAAACGCATAATTAAACTGCTTGCTCCTCCGTTTGACAAGGACACTAAGATTGGAAGCATCGGCAAATATCCAAAGGGTGTAAGAGAAAACGGAGGTCAGTATACTCACGGCGCGGTATGGTACGTTATGGCACTGTTCAAACAAGGACAAGTGGAGGAAGCGTATAAGTGCTTAAGATATCTTTTACCGTCCACTCATTGCGTAGGAGGAAACAGCTCGCTTTACAAAAATGAACCGTATGTAATTTCCGCCGACGTGTACGAAAGCGGAGAGGCTGGCTGGAGTTGGTATACAGGTTCTTCGTCCTGGATGTATATCCTGATTGTGGAGTATTTGCTGGGTATAAAAAAATCGGAAAAAACGGTTCGGATAAACCCTGCGCTTCCTAAAAGTGTGGAAAAAATGCAAGTTTCTCTTTGTTTTGACGGAATAAGTATGGAAGTAGAAATTGACAATACCGGCGATGGCGAGTGGCGATTGTTTTATCAGAACGTGCGTTACGAAACGGACGTATTGATGCTGGATATTAAAAATCACGGAAAAAAATTCAGATTGGCAAGGGTGTAATAGGACTAAAACGCATAAACGCTTGCAAAAGAGTTGTTGTATATGATATAATAAATCCATTATGGATTTATTTGATTTTGCACAAAACAAAGTAAACAATGCGCCTCTTTCGGATAGAATGCGCCCCACAAAGCTCGAAGATTTTATCGGGCAATCTCACCTTATTTCGCCCAACTCATTGCTGGTTAGAGCAATACGCGCGGACAAAGTGGGAAGCTGTATCTTTTTTGGACCTCCCGGTACCGGAAAGACCACGCTTGCTTCCATTATCGCCTCGTCGACAAAGGGCGAATTTGTCAAGCTAAACGCAGTATCCAGCGGTGTAGCGGATGCAAAAAAGGTGATAGACGACGCCAAAGCAAGGCTGAAAATGTACGGAAAGCGTACGTATTTATTGCTTGACGAGTGCCATAGGTGGAACAAGGCTCAGTCCGATTGCGTACTTGCGGCTATTGAAGACGGTAGTATAATCTTTATTGGATCTACCACCGAAAACCCCAATATTTCGATGACGAGAGCTATCGTGTCAAGATGTAGAATTTTCGAAATGAAGCCTCTAACTGACGACGATATCAAAAAGGGTTTGCTTCGCGCAATAGCGGACAAAACAAACGGTTATGGAAACCTCGCGGTAAAAATTACTGACGAGGCTGTTTCCACGTTTGTTTGGGGAGCTAGTGGCGATTTGCGTAACGCGCTTAACGCTTTAGAGCTTGCCGTGCTTTCCACAGTACCCGATGAGAATGGAAACATAGTGATTGATAACGACGTAGCAAAGCAGTCTGTGCAAAAAAAGACGGCGTCCGTGGACGAGAGTACGTACTACGATATGCTGAGCGCGTTTTGTAAATCACTCAGAGGAAGCGATAGCGACGCAGCGCTTTATTGGGCGTTCAAGCTCGTAGACTCAGGGCTTGATCCGCTCATTATTTTCCGCCGTCTTATAGCACATTCAAGCGAGGACGTAGGAATGGCAAATCCTAGCGCTTTGCAGTTTGTAGTGTCTGCGATGACCGCGTATGAAAAGGTGGGATATCCCGAGGGAAATCTTTCGCTTGCGCACGCAATAATCTACGTTTGCACTTCGCCAAAGTCCAACAAAGTATATATGGCTATGGAGAGTGCAATGAACGCCGTAAGAGAGATTGGCGACAGCTACGTGCCATTGCATTTGCGTAACACTCAATATTCGTCGCTGGACAAGGCGGAAGATCCGTATCTATACCCACATTCGTTTGGAGGTTACGTAAAACAGCAATACCTTCCCGATAAGGCAAAAGACTGCGTTTTCTACGAGCCCAGCGAAAACGGCGAAGAAAAAAAGATAAAGGAATTTATGCAATACGTTAGGGATATAACCGAAAAGGAGTAAGAATGTTAAAACTCAATTCTGTATCAAAAAGGTATGCAAAAAGCGATACGTATGCGGTAAATGACGTCAATATCCACGTTAAGAGCGGAGAGATTTACGGATTTATCGGGCCAAACGGCGCGGGTAAAACAACCACGATAAAGATGATAATCGGCGTGCTTGCTCCAAGCGAGGGTAATATAGAAGTAAACGGCGCGGATATATCAAGAGAGGGAAATTACGCAAAAAAACATATCGGCTATGTATCTGATTCTCACACGCTTTACGATAGACTTACCGGTAAAGAATACGTTAATTTTCTTGCCGACGTGTACGGTGTTGGACAAAGGGAAAGACAGGAGCGGTGTGAAAGATTGTTGGAACTCTTTGCAATGAAAGACGCGTTCAACTCACAAATTTCCACATATTCTCACGGTATGAAGCAAAAAATAAGCATTATAGGCGCACTTATTCACGAGCCTCCGGTGTGGGTGTTGGACGAGCCTATGACAGGTCTTGATCCGCAGTCCTCGCACGTGCTCAAAACGCTTATGCGAGAGCATTGCGACAAGGGTAACGTCGTGTTCTTTTCCACTCACGTTTTAGAGGTCGCCGAAAAGCTGTGCGACAGAGTGGGAATAATTTCTGAAGGCAAGCTTATTGCTCAAGGCTCGCTTGACGAAATTCAGGCGGATAAAGATAAATCGCTCGAAGAAATCTTTTTAGCGCTTACTCAAAAGGAGTAGCGTATGAGAGAGATTTTCCTTATTATTCCACTGCTTTTTAAGAGCGAATTCAGGAAAAAACCGGGTGAAAAACGCAGTCCTGTTATGGCTAATTTGATACTTGGCGCTCTTTTGCTGGTGTATTCCATAATCGGTGGAATACAAATGATTCCCACGTTTGACGCGCTTAGTAAAACAGGCTTGCTTGCAGGCTTTGTGTGTGTTATTTTCCTATTGTCCACACTAGTTTCCACTCTGTTTTCACTTGCGCCTATGTTGAGCTTGTTATACTTTTCAAAAGACGGCGAGTTTTATTTGCATTTACCGCTGAAATCATCCTCGGTGTACATGGCAAAAATGATATACCTTTACGTTTCGCAGTTGTATATCAGCGCTCTTATTTGTGCGCCCATGCTGATTATTTTAGGCATAACGCAAAATCTTAGTTTTGCCTTTTACGCGCTAATCCTTATCGGAGTACTGACAATCCCATTTTTAGGATTATTGCTTTCGTCGGTTTTAGCTCTCCCCATAATCGCGCTTTCTAAGTTTTTCAAAAACAGAGGAGCAGTGTCGTCTATTGCGTTGATACTAACGTTTGCGCTGGTAATAGGCGGATATATGGCGCTCACGTTATCTGGCGGATCTTTGTCGTCTGCGCAAACTGCCGAAATTATGACGCCCCTTATAAACACGGTAACAAACTTTGCAATTCCCTTTACCGCTATTGCAAACGCAAGTATGTTGTTGCCTCAAACGGCTTTTGGTTTGTATAGCGTAGAGGTTGCATTTTTAATAAATATCGCGGTTGTGATTGTCTTTTTCGCTCTCGTTGTTTTCCTGTCGTTGTTGGTAGGAAAAGCGTTTTATAATAAAGGCGTATCAGCATTGTTGGAAAACCGTAAAAGTACACAAAAAGGCGATAACGTACTTAAGAAAAACAAACAATTCTCCACGTTATTAGCTCTGGAAGCAAAAACGGTAATGCGTAATTCTTCGCTGGCTTTTAACGTTGTTGGAAGCTTTATTTTATGTCCTGTTATGGCGGTAGCTTTAGCAATAGGAATGGACGGAGATTTTTTAGGTTATATAGCGTTTGGAATGGTGTATGCAATAGTTGTGGGTATGGGCGTAAGCATGAATACTTGCGCGTGTATTGCATTTTCTAAAGACGGCGAAAACTTTTACGCTATTAAATATTTACCGATAAATAAAAATAAAGTAATAGGCGCAAAGCTTGTTTTTCCGTGGCTTTTGTCCTCAACGTTTACTATTGTTTCTATAATAATCGCGCTTATTATTATGAAGCAAGATTGGTATCATTATTTCGCCATCATTCCCATACCCTTGCTTTCGTTAGGAATGTCTGCTATGGATATGCTGTGGGATCTAAGACGGCCAAATCTTAGTTGGCACTCGGTGTCCGAGCTTGCAAAAAGCACCTCAAATGTATTAGTACCCACGTTTATAGGTCTTGGTCTGATGGGTGTACTGCTCGTTGCAATAGTGTCCTTTTTAGTAATATTTTTCGAGCTTGGATATCTGTTTGCGTATGTATTCGTATTTCTTGTAGGCATAACTTTATCCGCCATATTCGTACCCTTGCTTTTTAAGAAGGGTGAAAAAATGATAGAAAAAGTTGAATAAAACAACTAAAACCGTTGCGTTTTCAAAAGCGTAGCGGTTTTTTCTTCGGCTTAGACTCAGCAGTAGTGTTAATCAACCATTTGCAGTGTCTAAGCCTTTTATTATAAAAATAAATATTACTTATCAATAATATTTCTTTATTTTTTTATTATACGCGGGCGCACATTTATGTATCTATATCATAAAATAAATGGTATACGCTAAATATTTTGCGCGGTTTGTATACGGACGTTTGTTTTTTTTACTCACTAATTTCATTCTATTATTTTTACCTAAAATATGCGTTTTTGCCTTTTCAAAGCAACATTCCTTTTTAATTTTCTTAAAAAATATCGAAAAATCTTTTTGAAAACTACTTGACAAACTACTAGGATATATGCTAATATAGGATATATCCAAGAAACAAAACGCGTTCGGTTTGATAAAAGGAAATAAAAAAGGAGAGAAAAATGGCGAGAAGTATAAACATAACAAAGCTAGAAATTATACAAACGGCAACGCGCTTATTTTTTAGTCAAGGTTTTTCAAAGACTACGGCTTCCCTTTTGAGCAAAGAAGTGGGAATAAGCACGGGCAATCTGACTTTTTACTTTCCTACCAAAGAGCATATATTACAAGTGTTGGTTGAGATGATGTGTGAATTTCAGTGGAAAATAATGGAAGAGCACACCGACGAGGGTAAGAGTTCGTTGCTTTCGTACTGTTTAGAGCTTGCCACAATGGTGGCGATAAGTGAAGAGAACGAGCAGATGCGAGATTTTTACCTATCCTCTTACACATTGCCTATGACTTTAGAGATTATCAGAGAAAACGATCTACAAAAAACCAAGCAGGTTTTTGGGGAGTATTGCAAAGACTGGAAGGAAGATCAGTTTGTAGAAGCCGAAACGATAGTGTCGGGTATTGAGTACGCAACGCTTATGACTACAAAACATTCGGCGCAAATCGACAAGAGAGTGGAAGGCGCGCTAAGAGCGATAATGCTTTTTTACGGAGTTCCTGAGGAAATTCGGGATAAAAAGATAGCAAAAATATTGGCTATGGACTACAAGACGATAGGCAAGAGGATGTTAGAAAGCTTTAAGACTTTTGCGGAAGAAACAACAGAAAACGCAATCGAAGAAAAAATAAATAGTATAAGAAATAAAAACAAATAAGGAGAAGAGTATGAAAAAATTATTTTTATCAGTTACGGCGATAATCATGGTGCTTGTGAGCGCGTTTTCGCTTGTAGGATGTTCTCAATCTGGCTCAAACGAAACTGAAGTTACTCACGAAGAATTCTTTACGGCGTATAGCAACACTGCTCAAGAATTTATAAGCGCGTTCGAGTATGATAATGTCAACGGAGCTGCTCACGTTGGTAAAGATATTACCATAACGATTGTTAGTAAGTCGTTTAATGAAAATATATCTGAGCTTGACTTTAAAGAAACTGTTGACGGCGAGCTTAAGAATGAAAAAGTAGTAGTTTATAAACATGAATTAGAAAAAAACGTAAAGTTTTCGCTAAAGAATATTGACGGTGTATCATTTATAAGTTGCGACGTTTCTAAAATTGAAGAAACACAAAATGTAGAATTGGACGGAAATTCTATGCTTATTACCAAGAATAGAGAGTTAACTTGCAACTTAGCGTGGAGTATGGGAAAGAATAGCGAGGGATACTACATAGCAGTAACTTATGAAGAAATTGTAAAAAACACTGACTATGAAGATACAACCAGTAGTTTTGAAAAATATATGTATTATGAGAGTGAAGAAGAGTACATAGAAAAAGTAAGCGCTGTTTTATCTAAGTTACATAATGACTATACTAGTGGCATATTTTATTACGATTCGGGAGTGTATTTTAATCAAATAAGCAAAGACGGTGATAAATTGATTAGCACGGATATTTACGATCACGCTATTCTTGACGAAGGTAGTGAGTATTTTTACGTTGATATGCAACTTTACGAGGTAGAAGAAGGTGAAAGCTTACTATATTCTACACAATTAGAAGAGGTTACAGAGTATCATGAGATTGCTACCGAGATGACGTGTATGATTGATAAAAGCGCTGACGTGAATGTTTTTAACGACTTTGAAGGGTTCGAAGAAGATACATTAGACATCAACACTATAATGCAATTATAAATGAAGGAGAGAGAGTTTTATGAAAAAGAAATTTTTAGTAATAGTATCGTTTATACTATCTATCATATTTGTATTTGCTTTTGCAGGATGTTCTCAGACTTCTACGTCTTCGTCTGGTAGTTCGGTTAGCATGGACGAATACTTAAATAGTAGAAAGATTGCTGTAAGAAACAATATTGAAAATAGAAGAGAGGATAACTTCAAGCTAACGACCGTAACTGCCAGTCAAAAGATTGCGGGAGGTATAAACATAACTGCGTCGTATGAACAAGACGGTGAAACGGTGTTAAAATCTTTCGCAACACAAGAATTGTCGAAAACCGTAGATTGCGTTTTAGTGTACGAAGTTAAGGACGGCGTAGTTAAGTTTAACTATGAGTATAAGAGTGAAGAAATAGTTTTTAATAGAAATCTTGACGAAAACTACGAAATTGAAGAAAGCAAAGAGGAACAAAAGTTCGACGTCTTTTTTACCGTGGTTTACGAGGGCGAAGAAATGAGATTGTATATGTTTGACAATCTTAATCCTGAAAACAACGCGTACGTTGTAACGACTGCAAATGATATTCATTATTTTGTAAAAGTGGTTTTGAATGAACCGTATGATACGGTTTGCGAATCTACTTCGTCTTATGGAGCGGGCTTTTTGTATAGAGATGGAGATTACGTAGGCTTGGAAGTTCCCGTTTTTTACAATATTAAAGCAGATGAGTCGGAAGTATCTGCAATGTATGCGAAAAGCGCAATTGACACAAAAGGAAATATAAAAACAGAGAATTATACGTATGATTTAGAACGTACAAATGAGAACGAATTTTATATGAACGAGGAAAGGCTTGTAATTGACGTTAAGTATGGCGGATCTTTTAAGAGTAAAAATACGTCAAACATTGTTCAAGGCAATTTTGATATTTTGGATTGGTTTTAAGGAGGGGGTAGTATATGAAAAAACTTATTAAATTTATAGCAATAATATTTGCTCTTGTTTTATCCATAACGACCTTCGTTGCTTGCGATTCGGGATCTTCTGGATCGTCTAAAGAGAAGATTTCTTTAAGTGAATTTACGTTAAGCAAAGCAGAATTGCTTAAAAGCTATATGCCCAAAGAGTATGACCTTATCGAGGATTATTCGATGCGTCAGTTTTATAGTTTCAAGTCGCTCAACACGGAGGAAAGCGAAATTGTTCCGGAAGGTGAACAAGATGCTATTTTACTTACAATAGAATCAGAAACCGTTGTAGTTGAAGAAAAAACTCTTGACGTAAAAAGGGTTAACGAGGACGTATTCATTACCGTGTGTTTTTATGAAGAAACTAATCAGTATGAGCGAAGCTTTGGCGAAAATGCGAATGAGGATGAGAACGTCAACATTTCTAAAACTTATTATCAAACAGGAAAAAATGATAGAGGTTATTACTTATTTTATACGATAGAAACTATTGGTTCAACGAATTCATATATCAGTAGCAGTATTGAAAACTATTGTCAGTATTTTAAGGATAGAGAAAGTTATATTGAGTTTTTAATGCTAAATTTAATAACCGGATTTGGTAATAGCAGTTTTGACGTATTAGATTATTCCAATTACTATCATTCTTTATCAAAAATCGATGGTGGGGTGGAGATGATGGTAATGAATGCTAATTACTCTGCAAGTCCAGGGTATAGTAGTATAGTAAATTCGTTTTTCAAGGTTCACTATACAAATGACGGAATTTATACTGAGTCTAATAATGATTTGTATAGTGATTATTTCACAGCGAAATCTACGACGCAAACTCAACTTATTATGAACGTTGAGTATGCTTCTAAATACGATATTGTTGAGTTTGACGATAATAAGTGCGAGGAGTCGAATAAAAACTTTTTAGGAACAATTTTCGAGAAATACCACAGTTTATAGAATTAAAAATATGGAACCAATCGCTTTTGATTAGTTCCATATTTTTTTAGGCTCTGTCCCAATCTACGGTTGATTTTGGACGGAAAGCCCACTACGAAATACTGCGTAATTTACTCAGTTACGTACCCTGCAGGTACGCGCCTTCGTAAAACTTGTCTTTCTTGTGATTTTCTCGTCAAACCGCCTTATGGCTAATCAACCATATTTTGTGACATAGCCTTTTTTATTGTTACATAGCCTTATTTTTCTTGTGGTATAAAGTTTTCAAAAATGTAGTTGTCGCAGTGGGGAAGAACTTTGTCCGTTTCCGCTTGATTTTCGGTTGTCCAGGCAATAACTGGCGCGTTGTATTTTTTAACGTACTTGTTAACGTACTTATTTGGCAAACATTCGTGTCGATAGGTAATAAAGTCGGGTTTTGCAATGTTATTAAGCAACATTCTTGACAAAACGTAGCGCTTAATAAAAGAGGGTAGCTGATGTTTTTTAAACAAAGCCGAAAGTATACCGCGCTTTATTTGAGGCGCGTGGTGGCGAAAGTATTCTAATACGAATGGATTAAATGCCTGAATTGCGTATTCGCCCTTATAAGAGCGTAATAGCTCTATGGTTTTATCTTCCAAAGCTCCTGGTTTGCCCTCGTTTTTAATCTCTATCAAAAGAGGTGTTCTTCCGTCTACAAAATCCAAAACTTGCTTAAACGTAGGGATTTTTTGATCGCTGTTTTTCAAGCGTATATTGTCTAGGTCCGAAAGTGTGAGAGTACTTGCATATCTGTCTTCTCCTGTCATTCTTGCAAGCTTATCGTCGTGAAAGACAATAACAGTACCGTCGTCTATAAGTCTTACGTCTAGCTCGATAGCGTAGCCGTATTTAATGGCGTTTTCGTAAGCGGATAGCGAGTTTTCGGGAATTTCTTCGTTGTGCAAGCCTCTATGCGCTATGGGCGTTTTGCATAACC
Organism: Clostridiales bacterium; assembly: GCA_015055625.1. Lineage (GTDB taxonomy): Bacteria > Bacillota > Clostridia > Christensenellales > Pumilibacteraceae > RUG12826. The sequence goes on from SVHU01000024.1 coordinate 29,482, forward strand.
AGGATTGTTTCAAGTCCATAAAAACCTCAATTTCAAAAAATATTCCACAAGATTATACAACATTTCTTTTGAAAAATCAAGAATTTTGTTTATACTTAAAAAAGGTTGTGTTTATTCTTAATGTTTTTACATTCAACTAAATCAAAATAATTGCATTTTTTTGTAGTTTATAATATAATATATGCTATGAGTAACCAAAATAACATTAGAAATTTTTGCATAATAGCCCACATTGACCACGGTAAAAGTACGCTTGCCGACAGACTTATAGAAGTTACGGGAACAAAAACCAAGCGTGAGATGGAAGATCAGATTTTAGACTCTATGGAAATAGAGCGAGAGCGTGGTATTACCATTAAGCTTACCCCTGTTAGAATGAAGTATAACTATGAGGGGGAGGAGTATACTCTCAATCTTATTGATACGCCTGGACATGTGGACTTTACAAACGAGGTTTCACGTTCGCTCGCGGCTTGCGAGGGAGCGATTTTGATCGTTGATGCAACTCAAGGCGTAGAAGCTCAAACGCTTGCAAACGTTTATCTTGCAGTTGATAACGATTTAGAAATATTACCTGTAATCAACAAAATAGATTTGCCCTCCGCTCAGGTTGAGGCAACAAGAAAAGAGATTGAGGACGTTATTGGAATAGAAGCCTCTGATGCCCCTGCAATTAGCGCGAAAGACGGCATTAATATCGAATCGGTTTTAGAGCAAGCAGTGCTCACTTTCCCCCCGCCCAAAGGCAACGTAGACGCGCCGTTAAAAGCGCTTATCTTCGACTCGTTCTACGATAACTATCTTGGAGCGGTTTGTCTTGTTCGTATTATCGACGGAAAGATAAAAGGCGGAATGAAAATCAGAATGATGCACAAGCACAAAGAGTTCGATTGCGTAGAGGTAGGCGTGTTCAGCCCCGAAATGCAAAAGACCGATTGTTTGCAAGCTGGCGACGTAGGCTACGTTTGCGCAAGCATTAAAAACGTAGAAGACACAGCCCCTGGTGACACCATAACAGATGCAACCAACCCCACAAAAGAGCCGTGTCCTGGATATAAACCTGTTCAGCCCGTGGTTTATTGCGGAATTTTCCCAGTTGATGGATCTAAGTATAACGAGCTTAAAGATGCGCTTGAAAAGCTTAAACTTTCAGATGCAGCGTTGTTTTTCGAGCCCGAAGTTTCCACAGCGTTAGGCTTTGGCTTTAGATGCGGATTTTTGGGGCTTTTGCACATGGAAATAATAGAGGAGCGACTTGAAAGAGAGTTTAACCTCGACCTTATTACCACTGCGCCCTCAGTTAATTATAACGTTTACAAAACGAACGGCGAAATGCTAACGGTTACCAATCCTTCAAATCTTCCCCCGGTAGTTGAGATTGACCATATAGAAGAACCTGTCGTTACGGCGTATATTTATACACCGCCCGAGTATATTGGTTCTATTATGGAGCTTTGTATGGAAAAGCGCGGAGTGTCGGTAGATATGACGTATCTTGATAGTACCCGTGTTAAAATGCATTTCGAGATTCCGCTCAACGAAATAGTTTTCGACTTTTTTGACGGACTTAAGAGTAGAACGAGAGGTTATGCAAGCTTAGATTATGAGATTAAAGGTTATGAAAAGAGCGAACTCGTCAAGCTTGATATTCTTCTTAACAATGACGTGTGCGACGCGCTTTCTCTTATCGTGCACCGCGACAAAGCGTATGGAAGAGGTAGAGCGCTTGCTGAAAAACTAAAAGAAGTTATTCCTCGTCAGCTTTTCGAAATTCCCATTCAAGCCGCAATCGGTGGGAAAATTATCGCTAGAGAAACCGTAAAAGCAATGCGTAAAGACGTGCTTGCAAAGTGTTACGGCGGTGATATTTCTAGAAAGAAAAAGCTTTTAGAAAAGCAAAAGGAAGGTAAAAAACGTATGCGTCAGGTTGGTTCTGTCGAGATACCGTCCGAGGCGTTTATGTCCGTCCTTAAAATTGATACCTGAAATGGATAAAAGACCAGCGATATATATTCATATCCCGTTTTGCAAACGCAAGTGTAACTACTGTGCGTTTGTTTCGGTTTGCGACGAAAATAAGCAAAAACCGTACGTAACCGCCCTTAAAAACGAGATTGAAAAAAGGGCTAATGGAGCGGAAATTTCCTCTGTCTATATTGGCGGAGGAACTCCTTCTACGCTGTATCGCGGAGCAATAAAAGATATACTTGATTGCGTAAAAGCAAACTATTTATTAAGCGCTGATTGTGAGATAACCGTGGAGGGAAATCCCGATAGTATCACGGACGAATTTTGCAAGGAATGTAAGGCGTGCGGAGTAAATCGTATTAGTATGGGCGTTCAGTCTACTTGTAACGAAATCTTGCATACGTTAGGTAGAATTCATGACAATCTTGCCTATAAACGCGCCATACAAACCATACGTAATCACGGTATTTTTAATATTTCTTGCGACCTTATTATAGGTGTTCCCACGCAAACTTTAAAGCAGGTAAGAGAAGATGTTGAAAATCTAATAAGCACAGGTATTCCGCATATTTCGGTCTATGCGCTTACAGTAGAAGAGGGTACGCCCTTTTACAATAATAACGTGTGCGTTGACGAGGATTTACAAGCGGATATGTATGATGAAGTTTTTGATATCCTTACTAAAAACGGCTATAACCGCTATGAGGTTAGTAACTTTGCAAAAATCGGTTATGAAAGCAGGCACAACACCAAGTACTGGTACGGCGCAATCTACTACGGATTTGGAGCGTCCGCGCACTCTCTAAACGACGGTTTTGTGCGAAGCGAAAACACTTCAAATGTAGACGAATATATTGGTGGAGTAACAACGGTAAGTGCGCGTGAAATTCCAATACAAGAGCGAAAGGAAGAAGCAATTATGCTTAATCTTCGCACCACGTACGGACTTAACGTAAAGGAGTTTGATTTGCAGTTTTCTTGTTCTTTGCTTCAAGATAAAGCCGAGCAAATAGCAAAGCTTACAAACTTAGGACTAATCAGCCTGAACGGCGATATTTTATCCGCAACCAACAAAGGTTTTTACCTACTAAACACAATAATCACGGAGCTTTTATAATATGGAAAATCAATCACTACCAAACGCAGTAACAGAGCAATCGTCCACGCCCACTTCGTCTACGCTTACCCCTGCTCAAAAAAAGGCTATCGCCAAAAAGATGCTCGAAAAAAGCACTCGCAACAAAATCAACAATAACAAATATTTCGAATTTTATGATGATATAAAAGATCGCACCCGTGGTCACGAAGACTGGTAAAAAACGGCTTATAAACATCGTTATAGTGCAAAAATAGGATTTGCCCTTTGGTTGTGTACGCTTAGTACACGCCCTGCAGGGGCAAATCCTTTTTTTTTCTCTAACTCGTTTCTAAGCCGTTTTTAACGTTAATCGAGAGTAGAGGTTCTCCCCACTTGGTTACGTACGTTTAGTATGTGCCTGTCGAAACACTTGCGGTTTTCTTGATCTGCTCGCAACTAAGCCGTTTTAACGTTAATTGAGTTTGTTAGAGTGCTAGGCTTTTCATATTGACAGTGCGTCTGCGCACCGCGCCCGTCGTAGGAGTGTGCTATTTTTTCTCTAACTCATTTCTAAGCCGTTTTAACGTTAATCGAGTGTAGAGGTTCTCCCTACTAGGGTTACGTACGTTTAGTACATGCCTGTCGAAACACTTGCGGTTTTCTTGATCTGCTTGCAACTAAGCCGTTTTAACGTTAATCGAGTGTAGAGGTTCTCCCCACTTGGGTTACGTACGTTTAGTACGCGCCTGTCGAAACACTTGCGGTTTTCTTGATCTGCTTGCACCAACGTGGACGTTGGATCCGATATGAGTGTTTTGAGTAAAGCAAGTAATTAGCTATCGTTAGTCCATATAAAGTCGTTCCATTCATTCGACGTCATTGCGAGCGAAGCGTGGCAATCTCCAAGCTTAAAGCTTGACCTAATATGAGTGTTTTGAGCAAAGCAAGTAATTGAGTATTGTCAGTTCTTTTGTAGGGGCGATTCACGAATCGCCCGAAGCAACGTGACGTTGCATCCAATATGTTGTATTTTAACAAAGCTAATAATAAGCTACCGTTAGTTCTTCATAATGACAGTGGGTCTGCCCACCGCCTCCGCACCGATTCACGAATCACCCCCTCATATCGGCAGTGCGCCTTCGCACCGTTTCATCCGATATGATGTGCTTTGAGTAAACGCTGGTAAATATTTATCGTCAGCCCCCCATATTGACCGTTGGTCTGCCCACCGCTTCCGCACTGCCCTCCTCATATTGACAGAGTTTTTGCCCACCGCCATTGCACCTAAAATGTATCCTCTCGACGTCATTGCGAGCGAAGCGTGGCAATCTCCAAGCTTAAAGCTAGACCTAATATGAGTGTTTTGAGCAAAGCAAGTAATTGAGTATTGTCAGTTCTTTTGTAGGGGCGATTCACGAATCGCCCGAAGCAACGTGACGTTGCATCCAATATGTTGTATTTTAACAAAGCTAATAATAAGCTACCGTTAGTTCTTCATAATGACAGTGGGTCTGCCCACCGATTCACGAATCGCCCACTATGATAAAACCAAATCCATAAACGGCACAAATGTAGGGGAGGGGCTTGACTTCTCCCGAAATTACCACTTTAAGCGTATAATCACCAGCTATTATTTATAGCAAATTTATATATAAGTTTATAGATTTTGCTAAAATTGACAAACAAAATAATTTTTTTGCATAGAAAATTCTTCAATATTATTGACATCTTTTTTGCGTAGTGGTATAATTTATACGTATAGAATTGCGAAGTAATAATACTTCGTGAACTAAAAAACAATTTTGCGAGAACTTAAAATTATGAACAAGAAAGTAAAAGCATTAATTGGATCATCTCTTGCAATTGCTATGAGCGCATCTATTGCAGCAGGTGGAACGTTCGCATTGTTTACCGATAAGGCAGAAGTTAACGTAGCAATTACCGCCGGTACTGTTGACGTAAATGCAAACGTTAACAACCTTAGACTGTATTCTTTTGACAGATACATGGGCGACGGCGTTCTTACGTTCGAAAATCTCGGTATGGCGGATCTTACCGGCAATACCCTTACTCTTACATATATAACTCCTGGTGATAAGGTTGAGTTTGATCTTAATATCGAAAGTATGAGCAACGTTAAGACAAAGGTTCGTACGGTAGTTGCTGATAAGAGCGAAGACGATTCGCTTATGAAAGGTCTTGTTGTTAAGGTTAACGGCGTAGAGTCAAATATTGTAGGTTCTGCTGCTATTTCCGAGTGGAAGACAGTTAATCCGGCAGATGGTCTTGCGGACGAAGATAAGAAGATGACTATCTCTATCGAGCTTCCCGACAGAGGTGAAGAAGATAATCAATATCAAGGAAAGATTGCAAAGTTAGCCATTTCTATCGAAGCAGTTCAGTGGAATGGCGACGTTGCTGATCCGATTCCTGGTGCAACCAACGTTTCAAACGCTAATCAGTTAGAAAGTGCATTGGCAAGAGGAGATAAGGATATTACTGTTTTAGGTGCAATCGACGGTGAAACGCTTGTTTATCCTTGGGGTGAAACGAACTATCCTAATTTAACAGCTGAATATTTTGCTGAAGATATTAACAGTCTTTCCGGTGGAGAAATTGTTGTAAACGAGGGACGTGAGTTTGGACTTTTTGCTGCAAATACTGCAACAATTAAAGATATGACAATTACTGGAAACAGCGAAGCTTCGTTGTACATTCAAGCTATTGATAAAGCAACAGCGATTAGCGACGTAGTTGTGAATGCAAACGGCGGAGCAGGAATTTATTCCGAGTATTCGTTGGGCGGTGTTACTATTGATAATGCAACGGTAAAACAGAATGGAATAAGCTCTACTTATGAGCCTTGGTTCGAAGCTGCGCTTGCTGTGGCAAACGGATCTCAGGTTGTTGTAAATAGCGGATATTATGAGTCTTCACTTAATGCTATTTCAACTTTTGGCTCTAATTATCAAGGTCAGGACAGCGTAGTTACCATCAACGGCGGAACGTTTATAGGAAATATTAACGTAGGCGGAAACGATTCTGTTATTGTAAACGGCGGAACGTTCTCGGTTAATCCCTCTACTGTTGCAGGTGTTGAGGTTAATGGTGTAATTGTTGCTAACGAAGACGGAACGTTTAGCGTTTATAAGAATGCACAAGACGCAATGACCGTTCAGAAAAAGGACATTGTTGTAGAACTTTTCGAAGACACCGTTCTTGACGTTACGGCTTGGGAAGGCAATGAATATTCTATCGGCGGTGGAATTATCGAAACCATTACTGTAAACGGAAACGGGCATACTCTTACTTTCAATCAGAAGAACAGCGATTGGAATAACATTGCAACAAACGGCGCAAAACTTATTATAAACGACGCTAACATCACAAACAGTGGATATAATAACGGTCCTTGGAATAGACACGATATCAATTTTGCTTGCGACGTAGAGCTTAAAAACGTAAACTCTGATAAGGCTCTTGCTTTCAAGGCTGGTGCAACTCTTACTAACGTTGTTATTGATGATGCAAATACTTCCGATACCTATGCTATTTGGATTCAGCCCAATGGTCAGACTGTAAACCTTAATAATGTTACTATTGATATGCTTGACTGTACTGATGGTCGTGGTATTAAGATTGACGAACAGTACGTAACTACTCCTAAAAAGGTAGTTTTGAACGTTAACGGACTTACTGTTAAGAGTGAAGAAAAGTCTGCTATTCTCGTAAAGAGTGTTGCTGGTGCTGAAATTAATATTACTAATATTGATATTAGCGGTGTAGTTGCAGATTCTACAAATGCAGTTTGGGTAGATTCCGGTTCATCTGCTTATTATGATCTCGTTGTAGTAAACGGCGCAACAAAAGCTCAGGAGTAATAATTCCTTAACAATCTAAAAAATTCAACCTCGACTTAAAAATAGTTGGGGTTGTTTTTTTTCTGTAAAACAAAACTGGTGCGTGCTATTATATATAAAGAATAGGAATACTGCCGTTTTTTAATATGTAAATAAAGCTGTATTTACGGTATTTTCATTCTAAAATTCTGCGTTACCTTTACTTGTATACGTGGAATTTTTATCTACTAAAAGGAATTAATATCTTTCACCAAACTTTTACAAAAAAATTTTGAATTTTCTCTTGACAAATGCATATAATAGGGGTATACTGTTAGCAGTCGCAAGGTTAGAGTGCTAATACTTAACCGCTAAGACTGCTAAAAAGGAGGTAGCAATGGGAATATCCGAAAGAAAAGAAAAAATTCTTCAAGCGGTAGTTGACAGTTACATTGTCAGTTGCGAGCCGATATCCAGCTCGACCATCCGCGAGTCGTATCTTCCCGACCTGTCTTCCGCAACCATCCGAAACGAGCTTGCAACGCTGGAGGAAATGGGCTACTTAGAACAGCCTCATACCTCAGCAGGACGAGTTCCCACTGCTCAGGCGTACAGATTGTACGTCGACAAGCTTATGCCCAAGCGCAAGCTTAGTAAAGCGGAACTATCCATCGTAAAGCAGTACTTCAACGAAAAAATAACCGAGATTGACGATATTCTTAAAAATACGGCAAAGGTAATAAGCGAAATAACAAACCTTACTTCCGTAGCCGTAATTCCCAACGTTAAAAACGCCAGGATAGAGGATATAAAAATAGTAAAGCTCACGCAAAACACGGCGCTTGTAATAATAGTAACGGATATTGGCGTGCTTCGCGACGGAATGGTAGAGCTTGGCGAGGATTTTTCGGAAGAATATTTCTTCTCTGCGTCCAAGTTTATCGGCAAGGCGTTCAAGGGTTATACCTTTTTAGACCTTATCGATCCCGATAAAGCGGTAGAAGAGATAAAGAACGAATACCGCAAGCTGTTTGACGTTATTTACACTATGATAAAAAATTATGCTACGGGAAACGCGGACGTAGACGTAGTGTTAGAGGGTAGCGCAAAGCTTTTGGATCAGCCCGAGTATGCTAACGTAGAAAAGGCAAAAGCAATGCTCGAACTTTTAGAAACCAAGGAACAGCTTATGCCCATGGTTAAGCACAATACCGTGCCCGACGATATGCGACTTAATATCCGAATAGGAAAAGCAACTGAAAAAGAGGGCGCTCCTGAGTGCGCAATTGTTACGGCAAGTTATTCGCTAAACGGCGTAAACATTGGAGATGCAGGCGTAATAGGACCGATAAGAATGGACTACTCTAAGGTTGTTTCTGTGCTTGATTATATAGGCAAGACAATTTCGGTATTGCCCGAAAGTAAAAATAAAGATAATATAGAAAATAAAGAGGACTGAAATGGCAGACAAGAAAAAAAAGCAAGAAGACATCAAGGTTACTGACGCAGAAGAGGTAACCGAAACCGCTCAAAGTGAGGAAAACACCGAAAACGCGGAAGCGGATATCACGGTAGACGACCTTATTAAAAAGCTCGCTGAACTCAAAAAGCGCGCCGATGACGAAAAGCAAAGAGCGGATGATATGACCAAGGTTGCAATTACCTTGCGCGCGGACTTTGATAATTATAGAAAGCGTAGCAGAGAAGAGAGCGCAAAGGCTGTCGAAAAAGGCAACGTAGAGGTGTTGGAAAAGATTATTCCAGTTATCGACGTTGTAGAGCAGGCTATTACAATGATTCCCGACGAGAACGTTAGAAAGGGCGTAGAAATGATTCAAGGTCAGCTCACAATGCTCCTATCTTCTTACAAAGTAGAGGAAATCGAGGCAAAGGGTTTGGATTTTGATCCAAAGGTTCACGAAGCTATAATGCAAGTAGACGGAAAGGAAGAGGATAGCGGAAAGATTGCCGACGTTTTCCAAAAAGGATATAAAATGGGCGACAGAGTAATTCGTTGCGCTAAAGTAACTGTGGTAAAATAACCCTAAAAACGCGTTTAGACGTATACGTATTGTAAAAATCAGTACAAAATAGTAGCGAAAAACCCTTGCTGGGTAATTCATAAACTAGGGCGGAATCGCCCTCAAAAACAATGTAGAACAAACAGAGAATACACCTTCCCTCTTCATATTGACCGTTGGTCTGACCACCGAGCGAAGCGTGGCAATCTCTATAAAAAAAGTAAAAACAAATCGGAGGATTTTAATATTATGAGTAAAATTATTGGTATCGACTTAGGAACAACCAACTCTTGCGTAGCAGTTTTGGAAGGCGGAGAACCCGTTGTTATTCCCAACAGCGAAGGCTCGAGAACAACCCCGTCCGTAGTAGGATTTGCTAAAGACGGCGAAAGACTTGTAGGACAGGTAGCAAAGCATCAGGCTGTTGCAAACCCTGATAAAACCGTTATCTCTATCAAGCGTGATATGGGTACGGCTAAAAAAGTAAAGATTGACGATAAGGACTATTCTCCTCAGGAAATTTCCGCAATGATTCTCGGCAAGCTTAAAGCTGATGCTGAAAACTATCTTGGCGAAAAGGTAACAGAGGCAGTTATTACCGTTCCCGCATACTTTACCGACGCTCAGCGTCAGGCAACCAAGGATGCAGGACGTATTGCAGGTCTTGACGTTAAGCGTATTATCAACGAGCCCACCGCAGCAGCTCTTGCTTACGGTCTTGACAAGGCCCAGGACGCCAACCAGAAGATTTTCGTTTACGACCTTGGTGGCGGTACGTTTGATATCTCCATTCTCGAAATCGGCGACGGAATTATCGAAGTTCTTGCAACCGCTGGTAACAACAAGCTTGGTGGCGATGACTTCGACCAGAGAATTATGGACTATCTTGTTGCAGAGTTCAAAAAGGATAATGGCGTAGACCTTTCTAAGGACAGAATGGCAATGCAAAGACTTAAGGAAAGCGCAGAAAAAGCAAAGATCGAGCTTTCTACCCTCAACAACACAAAGATCAGCCTTCCCTTCATTTCTATGGGTAACGCAGGTCCTCTTCACTTAGAGTATGATCTTTCTAAGGCTAAGTTCGAAGCTCTTATCGCTGACCTTGTAGAGCAGACTGTAACTCTTACCAAGAAAGCTCTTTCCGACGCAAAGCTTACCACCGACAAGATTGACAAAATCGTGCTCGTTGGTGGATCTACCAGAGTTCCTTGCGTTGTAGAAGCAGTAAGAAAGGTAGCAGGCAAAGAGCCGTTTAAGGGCATCAACCCCGACGAATGTGTTGCAATCGGCGCAGCTATTCAGGGTGGCGTGCTTGGCGGAGAAGTTAAGGACGTATTGCTTCTTGACGTAACACCCCTTTCACTCGGTATCGAAACTTTGGGCGGAGTATTTACAAAGCTTATTGATAGAAATACCACTATCCCCACCAAGAAGAGCCAGATCTTCTCCACAGCGGTTGACAATCAGCCCTCGGTTGATATCCACGTTCTTCAGGGCGAAAGACCTATGGCTTCGGATAACAAGACGCTTGCTCGTTTCGAGCTTTCCGGAATTGCTCCTGCTCCCCGTGGTATACCACAAATCGAAGTAACCTTCGACATTGACGCAAACGGTATCGTTCACGTATCGGCTAAGGATAACGGAACAGGCAAGGTTCAGGACGTAACCATTACCGCATCTTCCAACCTTTCCGAAGAGGATATTCAGCAGGCTATCAAGGACGCTGAAAGATTCGCGGAAGAAGACAACAAGCGTAAGGAAATCGTAGACGCTAGAAATCAGGTAGATATGCTTGTGTTCCAGATTGAAAAGTTTATAAACGAAAACGGCGATAAGGTAGACGAGGCTGACAAGGCTAAGCTTAACGAGGCTATGACAAAGGCTAAGGAAGATATGAAGTCTGACGATATCGAAGTTGTTAAGAAGGCTCAAGAAGACCTTTCTAAGGTAAGCAACGAGGTGTTCTCTAAGCTCTATCAGCAGGCTCAGGCAAACCCACAAGACGGCGCTCCCAACGACGATAACGTAGTTGATGCAGAAGAAGTTTAATAACAAATAACGGAATAAAAAATGGCAAAATCGTATTATGAGGTTCTCGGCGTATCTAAGGATGCGTCCGAGGACGAAATAAAAAGCGCGTATAGAAAACTCGCTCATAAATACCATCCCGACCTTCATCCCAACGATAAGGAAGCGGAAGCTAAGTTTAAGGAAATTTCCGAAGCTTACGACACGCTTTCCGATCCTCAGAAGAAAGCCGCGTACGACAACCCCAACCCGTTTGGCGGTGGTAGCGGTTTTGATGGCTTCGGTGGCTTTGGCGGTTTTGGCGGAGGCGGTGGCGGAATTTTCGACAGCATCTTCGATATGTTCGGAGGCGGTGGATCAAGACGTAACGCAACCCCACAGGGCGCGGATATCGAACAGCAAATTAATCTTACCTTCGAAGAAGCGGCTTTTGGCGTAGCAAAGGAAGTAAAGCTCACCCGAAACGAGCCTTGTTCGTCCTGTAAAGGAACGGGCGCTAAGGACGGTACGGAGTTTACAACATGCGCGTCTTGTAACGGAAAAGGTCAAACCGTAGTAACGCAACAAACGCCTTTTGGTAGAGTTCAAAGCACAAGAGTATGTTCTGCGTGTCGTGGAACAGGTAGATCAATCAAGAAATCCTGTCCCGATTGTAGCGGTAGAGGAATACTTCGCAAAAACGTAACGTTAAAGGTAAATCTTCCCGCAGGCGTGGAAAGCGATCAGGTTATGACAGTGCGTGGCGAGGGCGAAAAGGTTGCAAACGGCATTAACGGTAACCTTATGCTCCTTATTAACGTGCTTCCCCACAAAATATTCAAGCGCAGAGGTATGGACTTGTACCTCGACTACCCGGTAACCTTTATTCAGTCAATCCTTGGCGAAAAGATAGAAGTTCCCAAGCTTGCTGGCGGTACGTTTACATACACGCTTTCAGAGGGTGTAATAAGCGGAACAACCGTGCGCATCAAAGGTCAGGGTATAACCACAAGACGTGGAACAGGCGATATGTATCTTACCTTAATAGTAGATATGCCCAAACGTCTTAGCAAACAACAAAAAGACCTGCTCAAAAAGTTCTTAGATGAGTCTAAGGATGAGCAGTATGAAAAGGTCAAAGACTTCAAAAAACGCTTATAAACATCGTTATAGTGCAAAATAGCACACCCCTACTCGGTTACGTACCATTTAGTACGCGCCCATCGTAGGTGTGTGCTATTTTTTCTCTAACTCGTTTCTAAACGTTTTTAACGTTAATTAGCTTTTTTCTTTCTCTTGCTCGCATTTGACGCTCCGCTAACGTAATTAAAATTATCGTAGGAGTGTGCTATTTTTTCTCTAACTCGTTTCTAAACGTTTTTAACGTTAATTAGCTTTTTTCTTTCTCTTGCTCGCATTTGACGCTCCGCTAACGTAATTAAAATTATCGTAGGAGTGTGCTATTTTTTC
>SVHU01000045.1 GCA_015055625.1 Clostridiales bacterium
TTTGGATATGAGAGAAGTTATCTTTACAGAATTTTTAAAAATCACTTGGGCGTGGGGATCAAGGAATATATCATAAAAACGCGGATGGAGCACGCCCAAATTCTTCTAAAACAGGGGTACTCTGTCAATAAAACTTCACTCGCTGTCGGCTATAAAGACCAAACGAATTTCTCAAAGGCATATAAAAAACATTTTGGAGTGCCCCCAAAAAAGATATAGATATTTAATCAGCGAGAGAATTTTTGTGAAAAGGGAAATGTGAAAAAGCAAAAATCGACAAGGAATTAGTGAAAAGTGAAGAGTGAAGAGGTAATAAGTAAAAATCGATAACTGCATATATCCGTACCATATTTTGGGCTATTTTGTAAAACGATGCTTTCATTATCACATTTTAACAAAAAAAGTAGCATGTTGACATTGTATTCAAAGAAAAAATATGATACAATATATCATAATAAAGTGTATGAGCAAAGAGTGCTTAGGAGAAAAAATTTAATTAAGGTTTGCAAAGGAGCAATTATGAAAATTTTATCAATCGGAAACAGCTTTTCACTTGACGCGCAAAGATACCTGCACCGTTTGGCGAAAAAAGAAGGGGTGAACTTAAAAACAGTCAATTTGTTTATCGGCGGTTGTCCCTTGCGGAAACATTATGTAAATATGTTAAACGATAGCGCCAGCTATTCGCTTTGGTTTAACGGCGAAGGTACGGGCTTTTTCGTGTCTTTACGGCAAGCGCTTACGAGCGACGAGTGGGACGTTATTACTTTGCAACAAGCAAGCACGCTTAGTGCAAATTACGATAGTTATCAGCCGTATTTAAGCGAGCTTGCTAAATATATTCGGAAGTATTGCCCGAAAGCAAAAATATATATTCACGAAACTTGGGCATATGAAAACGGTTGTGCGCGATTGGAAGAGCTCGGTTATCATAGTTCGCGGGAAATGTATGAAAATATTAAAAAATCGTATCAAAGGGCAGTGGAAGAAATCCAAGCGGACGGGCTTATACCAAGCGGTAGAGCTATGCTTCGCGCGAGCGAAACGGGCTTAAAAAAAGCGCACGCAGATACCTTCCACGCGTCAATAGGCGCAGGACGTTATTTACTCGCACTCACATGGTATAAAACTTTGACGGGTAGAGATATTGCTCAAAATTCTTTTGATGAATTAGAAGAAGAAATAACAAACGAAGAAAGAGAGATTGTAATAAATGCTGCGGAATATGCAGTAAAATCACTTGGATAATAGATACCCCCCATCTTTTAATTAAATTTATCGTATATAAAAATAATCGTTAAGAGAATATAGTTAAATTGAAAAAAGATTTTCGTTCTTCCGACTGGAAAGAATATATTCCCGAGCCAATATGCGAAGAATTTCCTGAATATGGTACATTTTATAAAAAAGCGACGGACGAACTACGTTCTTCGTCTGTCTAGGGATTGCAATACAAAAAGAAAGAACACCGTGTTTACCGAGGCCCTACAAGGGATTTTTAGACAATATAAAAGACTAACGAAAGGTGTTCGTTAGTCTTTCTTTTTGCTTTGCAAAAACACACGACTTTGCTTGCAAAGTATAGTGTGCTATACTTAAACAATTATAATCTTTCAACTTACTACATTTTCATATTTCTTCTTTAATAGTTTGTAATAGTTTTCATTTGACTTATCACCGTTGTTATCAGGGAAAAGGCAATATGGCAAACTATCCGTGTTACGATGTTTTATAACACACGCACAACATTTCCCATGATTAGGACAAGTAGTTTTCGGGCAAATACATTCTTTAACATTTTTACAAGACATAACATTACCCCTTATTTTGACACCCACAACCGCAAGTGCAAACTTTTGCGGAATCTTCTTCCGCCATTTTCCCCTTTATAAGCGATTCGATTTGCTCAACCGATAACATTCTACCCATAGCAACGACTTTTCCGTCAATTACAATGGCAGGGGTGGACATAACGCCGTATTTCATAATTTCCATTGTATCGGCTATGTTTATAGGCGTTTCAATACCGCAATTTTTCGCAGCAATCACAGCGTTTTCGTGATTTTGTTTTGACTTTTTGCAACAAGCACCAAGAGTAATAAGTTTCATAATATATATCTCCTTAATTTTATTAAACGAATAAGAAATTAAAGGCGTTAAAGGTAAAGCCTATAATCACAATGCCGACTACAACGATAAAGATAAACCAAAATAGCAGTTTCGGCTTAACCGCCTTTGAAAGCATAATCATAGACGGCAAGGAAAGTGCGGTAACGCTCATCATAAAGGAAAGAATCGTTCCAACGCCAACACCTTTTGCATACAACGCTTCCGCAACGGGAATCGTACCGAAAATATCCGCATACATAGGCGTACCAAGAATTGTCGCAAGGGGTACGGCGTACCATTTATCACTACCCAAAATCGCTTGTATCCATTCGTTAGGAATAAAGTTATGAATAGTCGCCCCGATACCAACACCGATAAGAATATAAATCCATACCTTTTTTAACGTTGACAGCATTTGGTCTTTTGCGTAAATCAATCTATCCTTTTGCGTAAGTTCTACGCCGTCCACTTCGGCGATACTGCCTTCCATAATAAAATCTTGTACGTGTTTTCCTAAACCTGTTTTTTCAATAATCGTTCCACCGACAATAGCAAGGATTAAACCCACGATAACGTAAGCAATTGCAATAGGAAAACCAAACACACTCGCAAGTAGAATAAACGCACCTAAATCAACGAGTGGGCTTGAAATTAAGAAACTGAACGTAACACCGCTTGAAATTCCTGCACGGGTAAAGCCCATAAAGATAGGAATAGACGAGCAAGAGCAAAACGGCGTAACCGTACCAAGCAAAGCACCAACCGCATTTGCGCCGATACCCTTAAATCGTCCAAGTATTTTTTTTGTTCTTTCGGGTGGAAAATAACTTTGGATATAGGAAATAAGAAAGATAAGCAAGCATAACAATACGACTATTTTTATTGTATCGTACACAAAGAATTGTATTGCTTGCCCGAAATGTCCCGACATAAAGATTTCGCCAAACATAGCGGTAAATGCCATACCGATTAAAGCGTTTAGCCATTTCATACCAAGTATTTGGTCAGTTATAAAATCGCCTATTGCTTTTAACCCGTTTACACCGTCCACAACTAAGGCAATCCCTATTGTAAGCAACACAACAGCAATTACCCCAATAAGCCACCATAACCATTTGCGTTTTTTAGTTTCCACAATATAACTCCTTATATTTATTTTTGTCTATATAGACAATTATCTATGTGATAGAGAAAAAATATATGCGAACTTAATCGCACGTATTTTTTTTGCAAGTATTTTCATTTGTTTTTCCTGTTCTACATTTTGTATCGCCAAGAAAATCTATCATTTCATTAAGTTTACAGCACGCAAGCGTATAATAAGTCCATTTCCAATCTTTTTCTGCTTTTACCAAACCGCAATCGCACAATACTTTCATATGGTGGGAAAGCGTGGGTTGTGTAATATTGAGTTGCTCCAAGATTTTGCAACCGCAAAGCGTACCGCCACGCAACATTTCAAATATTTGCATGCGGGTATCGTCCGCTAAGGCTTTTAAGATTTTCGTGCATTC
The DNA here is from genome assembly GCA_015055625.1 of Clostridiales bacterium. GTDB lineage: Bacteria > Bacillota > Clostridia > Christensenellales > Pumilibacteraceae > RUG12826. Next base: position 3,624 of record SVHU01000045.1, read on the forward strand.
TTCTCTTTCCATTATATGCACCTCACATAGATTGTTGTCAATACTATTATACTCATCACATTGATGTTTGTCAATAGTAAATGAACTGTTTTTGAAAAAAAATTTTTACAAAAGAAAAAGAACTCGGAAGAAATATCCAAGTTCTAATTTTCTTTTGACCGCTTAAAAGTGCAATTTCCTATAAATTTTTAATGTTTCAAAAAATCCCTTATAGGGAACGCCTTTGGTGTTCTTTCTTTTTGTATGTATGGTACATTATCTCGTTTTTAGTGTATGTGTGTGGGACAAAAAGTATTTTTTAAGATTAATATTACTTGCTACGAAAAGATTTATCCCTATTAAGTTTTAATGCTCTTGGAAATAAAATAGTCTGTTCCTTATCTTGCGGTTTACTTATATTACTAGGCAGTTTTGACAAGCTTAATTGTTGCAGTTGCATTGCCGTATTCGTCCACGGTTATGCCTGTAACTTCAAAACTCCAACCAAGTGATGTGCCATTATCAAGTTTTCCATCTGCATTGTAGAATTGAGATTTATATGTTTCCATATCAAATGAGTCGCCTTCATCAAACAAGTAATCTTGTCTATCAAGTGCTGTAAAAGACCTATACTCACACCCAGTATCATTTCTTATAAAATGAACAAGGTCGTAATTGCTCTCTAAAGAATTATTTGTATTGTAATGCCTATTTGTAGAGCTATCTACAGAAGCATTTATATGCCAAAGTCTAATACCTACCAAATCTGGTATTTTCCAATCATTAGCATCATATTGATTTAGTCCAGTAGCAGTAAACAATTCAAGTAAAATATACTCATCAAATATTTGTTTTTCGCTATCCCAATTAGGTGTTAAGAGTATAATATCTCCACTTGATTGAAAATCGTTGATAGTAATAGTTATTTCATTAGAAAGAGTAGTGTCACTACTATCAAACACATAAGGATTTGCCCAGCCCATAGCCATCATATTATATGGGTCGTGACCACCAGTTTTGCCTGATTGCATACTAAATCCACCCGCTGGTTCATTTTTCATTGATGTGTCATATATATCTAGAATACCAATAGCGTGAGCAAATTCATGAATAATTGTCTTTGCTTTTATTCCATGGATTGTAGACAGGTCGTTTTTGTTAAGTTGATCGTATACATTTGGTGATAGTCCATTTATTCCATACATGTCCAAAGCTGAAATCCAACTAAAACTTGAGCGAGAGATATAACTATCAGTTGTGTCACCAACTTTTCTACACCAGCCAGACGCTACTGCATATCCATTTCTAAAACAGTGATAATTAGAGCCATAGAAAACCATAATATGGTCTATTTTTCCATCATTATTTGCATCGTAATCTGCTCTGGTTTCACTTGTGCCACTTTCGTCAAAATACCACTTTACCGCATCTACTGTAAGTGTTGTAATCGCAGAATCTTTATCGCCATAGTCGATAGATTTTGTATTAGACTCATACCAAGGAGTTACTTTGCCACTTATTTTCAGTCTACCTAAAGATTCTTCTAAATAATAAGTTCTTAAACTACGGAAAGTAATGTCCTCATTTTCTCCAAAAAGAGCTGTATTTAAATCTTCAATTATTTGTTCTCTTTGAGTTTTGTTGTTGCTGTCTTTAATTGTATCGTCCGTGCTTATAAACTCGTTAGAATCTGTAAACCAAATAGGTATTGCTAAAACTTTTACTTCTCCTTCGTAAGCCGTTGTAACGTATCCATTTTCTTGCCAATAATTTTTATAGTTTTGTGTAATTTCTGTCTTTGTAAAGCCTGCGGTTTTGTTAACAGGTACATCAAATGTTAGTTGTTTAGTCACACCTCTATATTCATAAGAAAGCGTCACTTTCTTAATATTTTCATCTGCAGTATTAGAAATTTGAATAGATAAGTTGTCTTTTCCGTTTATTGCTTCTGGATTTCCTACACTATAAATAGCATAAATCTTTCCGTT
>SVHU01000025.1 GCA_015055625.1 Clostridiales bacterium
CCCCCATATTGACAGTGGGTCTGCCCACCGATTCACGAATCGCCCGAATATATACCATACCCCCATATTGACAGTGGGTCTGCCCACCGATTCACGAATCGCCCTTTTTTATTATAAACAAACAAAAGGACGGCCCCTTCCCTACGATAAATCACCCACTACTTATCCGCATAAAGCCGTCCTTACTGAAATTTCACCTGTGTAAGCTGATTTCATAGGGAGCAATCCCCACTCTTACTTGACACAACGCCCCATATCGTGATAAAATTATAAATAGATTAAAAACAACGGAGAAAACTATGCGTTATTTACAAGTAACAGTTACAACGACCACGTTTGGTAGCGACATTGTGTCGTACATTTTGGAAGAATATGGAAGCGAGGGCGTAAATATTGTGGATATCAACGATATTCGCGCAGTGCTTACGGCAAAAGAATGTTGGGACTACGTGGACGAAAGCATACTTAATTATAACGATGAAAGAGTGTTCGTAAAAGGCTTTTTTGCGGAAGATTTTTCGGTTGCGGAAATTTTGGAAAAGCTTGAAGAGCTTAGAAAGAACGCTTTCGAGCCGGTTGGATCGTTAGAGCTTTCCACCGACAAAATCGACTCTCAGGACTGGGAAAACGAGTGGCGCAAGTACTACGTACCAATCGAGATAAACAACGTGGTAATAGTTCCTGCGTGGCTTAAGTACGAGGGCGAAATTAAAACTCAAATCCTAATAGAGCCGGGTATGGCGTTTGGTACAGGCAATCACGAAACCACGGGAATGTGTATCGCGCTAATGCAAGACTTTGAGCTAAAGAATAAGCTTGTGGCAGACGTAGGTTGCGGTAGCGGAATACTGGGCGTAGCGGCGTTAAAGCTGGGCGCAGGAAAGTGCTTTTTCAACGATATCGACGAGCTTGCAATAAAGGCTACGGCGCAGAATCTGGAGCTTAACGGCATAGACAATGGCTATGAAATAGTATGCGGAGATTTAGTGCTTGGCGAGGAAAAAGCGGACGTGGTTATTGCCAATATTACCGCGGATATCCTGATACGTTTGTGCGAAAAGCTGACATCTTACGTAAAAGACGGAGGTGTAGTAATCGTTAGCGGAATAATAAACGCAAGAGCGGACGACGTAAAAGCGGCATACAACAAATACTTTGACGAAATAAGAACTGAAAAGAAAGGCGAATGGCAGGCAATGTCGTTCAGGAAAAGAGTATGAGAAAGATTTTTATAACCTCAATAGACGGTCAAACGGTAACTCTCACAGGCGATAGCCACGCGCACCTTGCGTATGCTATGCGCTCCAGGGTAGGCGATAAAGTTGTTTTGTGTTGCGACAAAATCGACTATGACTGCGAGATTATTCGTATCACCAAAAACGAAACGGTACTTTCCGTTGGTGATTATACGCCTGTTACAACAGAGCCAGAGCTTGACGTAACGCTGTATCCTGCAATTCTCAAAGGTGACAAAATGGAGTTCGTTGTGCAAAAGTGTACCGAGCTTGGTGTAAACGCAATAATTCCGTTTACCTCTGCAAATTGCGAATGTCGTCCTACCGCGGTAAGAGTGGACAGGCTTAAAAAAATAGCGGAAGAAGCGTCCAAACAGTGCGGACGCGGAATAATTCCCAATATTGGCGAAGTAATAGATTTTCCCGCGCTGTTAAACGAGCTTTCCTCTTATGACCTCATAGTTTTTCCCTACGAAAACGCTAAGGAAACCGACCTTAAAAGCTTTTTAAGAAGCGCATCCAAGGTTAAAAAAGTGGCAATAATCGTGGGAAGCGAAGGCGGATTCAGAGAGGACGAGGCGATCAAGATAGAGGAAATGGGCGCAACCGCCGTATCGCTTGGCAGTCGCATTATGCGCGCTGAAACAGCGTCCGTTGCCGTGCTTTCCGCGCTTATGTACGAAATGGGCGAATGGAGAATAAAACAATGAAATTCGTAGTATTTTCGCTTGGTTGCAGAGTAAACCAGTACGAAGGTCAGAGCATGGTTAAAAAGCTGATCGAGCACGGTTATCAAGCAACAGACAGGCTGGAATATGCCGACGCGTACATAATAAACACTTGCTCTGTTACAAGTGAGGCTGACAAAAAATCACGACAGGCAGTAGCCAGAGTAAAAAAGCTTAACGCAAATGCAAAGGTGTATATTTTGGGCTGTTCGTCGCAAAATAACAGCAAACCGTTTAGCGAAAAAGACGGTGTAATTCTTGTTGGCGGAGTTGCTGACAAAATGCAGTTTGTTACAAAAATTATCGATACGTTATCGGGAAAATGCGACAAAACGGTGGAAATAGCGCCACTTCCTACGGTGTATGAGGACGATTTTTCGCCCTCGCTTACAAATTCTAGAGCGTACATAAAAGTTCAGGACGGCTGTAATAATTTTTGCTCGTACTGCATTATTCCATATCTTAGAGGCAGGAGCAGAAGCAGGAGCTTGGACAGCGTGTATAACGAAGCTAAAGAGCTTATTGGCAAAACGCGCGAGCTTGTAATAACAGGCATAAACGTGTCTGCGTACGGTAAAGATATTGGACTTACGCTTGTAGACTTAATCAACCGTCTTGCGGATATACCCATGCGTAAAAGGTTTGGCTCGTTGGAGTGTACGGTAATTAATGACGAAATGTTACAAGCTATGGTAAACAGCGGTTTTTGCGGTTCTTTTCACCTGTCTATGCAAAGCGGATGCGATAGCGTGCTGAAGAAAATGAACAGACATTATACAAGTAGCGAATTTTTAGCTATTGTAGAGCTTATTCGTAAGTACTATCCCGATGCAGGAATAACCACAGACGTTATCGCTGGCTTTCCCGAAGAGAGTGAGGACGAGTTTTTGCAAACGCTCGAAACTTGCAAAAGCGCTGGATTTTTGCACATGCACGTGTTCCCATATTCAGAGCGAGAGGGTACAAAAGCTAGCAAAATGCAACAGGTAGATAAAGCGGTAAGAGTGGAGCGTGCAAACCGTCTTATTGTGCTTTCCGAAAAAATGAAAACCACCTTTCTTTCCAGTCAAGTGGGCGCAGTTCACGAGGTATTTATTGAGGAAAAGGAAGGAGATTATAACGTCGGCTATACCGACAATTTTATCAAAGTATATTCCACCGCGCCTATTGGTAGCTGTCTGAAACACACGATTACCGAAATTTATGGCGAAGGTGTAAAAGGAGAAATATTATGAACGACTGTATCTTTTGTAAAATCAACGCGGGAATAATTCCCTCGCCAAAGGTGTATGAGGATGACGAGATGTTTATCATCAACGATATCGATCCCAAGGCTAAAAAGCATTACTTAGCAATACCTAAAAAGCACTTCAAGTATCTTGCGGATATGAGCGAAGAGGATAGTCAAATGGTGGGAAGAATGCTTAAAAAGATAGCTGACCTTGCCCCTTCTTTAGGACTAGAGGGCGGTTATAGACTGTGCGTAAACCAAGGCGACGACCCCGGTCAAACCGTTCCGCACCTGCATATTCACGTTTTGGGCGGACAAAAAATGGATTTTCCTAAACTTTAGTATTAAAATCAGTTGACAAGACGCAACAAAAACATTATAATACTTAGGAAATCAAAGTTCAAAGAACAAAGGTGGTGTAAACAATGTCCAGCATAAGAGTCGGTGAGAACGAATCTTTAGAGAGCGCACTTAAGCGTTTTAAGAGAAAGTGTCAGAAAGACAATATTATGGGTGACCTTCGTCGTAAGGAACAGTACGAGAAGCCTTCTGTTCGCAGAAAGAAGAAAGCAGAAGCTGCAAGAAAGCGTATTAAGAACTAATTTCTTGCTAAATTTCAGTACAACTAAAATCCGATCGCAAACTAAGCGGTCGGATTTTTCTTATACGTAGCTAAAAAATTAAATTATTAAAATAATTTAACAAAAACGCCAATTAATTATTGACTAAAATTGTTTTATATAATAAAATAAATAAAGTAATGACAAGAAAAGTTGTGAAATGGAGGAAAGTATGAAAAAAACAGTAAAATTTTTAACTAGCATAATTTTATGTGTTTTAGTTACTTTATTGAGTGTTATGGTTATTGGATGTCAGCAGTCTAAGCCTAAGCAGGAAGATCCAGTTCCTCAGCCTCCCGAGGAAGTGTATTATTCTATTACGGATGCTACGCAAGTTAAAAAAGGAACTTTGACGTGGACGGCCGACGATATGAAGGACGGCACCGTAAAAGAGGGAAGTTCCGTAACATTTACTATAACGCCAAGTACTGGATACGAGGCGGTTTTCGTGCTGGTTAATATGCAAAACGTTACTAGCTCGCTTTCAAACAACGTTTTTGTGATAGAAAACGTAACAAAAGATCTAAGCGTAGTTATTTCGTATAAAAAATTAGCGTACACACTTGACGTTCAAACTCCTACAAACGGTAGTGTTGAGGTAGAGGGCGTAAGTGAGTATGGTGAAGAAATAACCCTTACGCCTAAGCCCGACAAAGGCTATAAGCTTAAAACGCTTACAGTAGATGGCGTGGACGTAACTAATCTTGTGATAGACAACTCCTACAAGTTCACAATCTATAAAAACACGGTAGTGTCGTGCGAGTTTGAAAGATCACAATTTACCGTAACAGTGGCTTCGTCTAAAAACGGGCAAGTAATTCTCGAAACTGATACGTATGATTACGGCGATACGGTAACGGTTAGCATAAAGCCAAACGAGGGATATAGGCCTACGGTTATTACGTTAAACGGAAAACCGCAAACTCTTACAGGTAATACTTTTACTTTTACAATAACCGAAGACGTAGAGATTATGTGTGGTTTTACTACTCTTAGATATGTTGTTAGCGCGCTGGATGTAAAAAATGGAATGATAAGAATTGACAATGGAAATCCATCTAAGTTTGACACTGTAACAATTACTTTTATTCCGTCCAATGGTTATGAGTTGGTGGGCGCAACTGCGAACGGACTCAATCTTACTGTTGAAAACAACCAAGCGACTTTAAGTAATATAACGGAAGATATAGAAATTGGCGCAACGTTCGATTTTAGTGAAGTAACCCTTACTGGATACGTTGAGTACGAAGACGGCGCAAGAGCGAAAGGCATGAACGTAAAAATTGGCGATGATACTGTTGTAACTAATAATGAAGGAAAGTATACGTATACCGCTCCTCGCGCTGACTATATCGCAAAGGTTGATACTTCCGAGTTTTACAGCAACAAAATAAGCGTATCGCCACAAGCTCCCTATTCCTTGTTAGATACGTTAATACTCAAGAAACGCAAAGTAGGCGTAAATTCTTACGGACTTAATTCTACAGGAAATAGCAAAGTAACTCACGAATACGACGAGAGCACTCAAAGCGAAAAGATTACTACAAGCATTACGTTTAACGGAGCGCCCATGTATTTAGACGGAATGCAGTCCGAAAACGGTGTAGTTTATTTTAGTATAAAGAATATTACCGATATGTCGATAGATAAATACGAAACAGATCCTGGTATTGGCATATACTTAAAGAGTGTTAATACTTCGACTTCGTATATTACTCATATTGTTGGAAAAACTACGAGATACTTAAAAAACGCAAGTTGGTCTAACGTTCCATATAGTGGTAGTTCTACTGTATATAATATTCATAATATCAATGAAAAATATTATTTTGCGTTTGTAAAACAGGGTAATACTGTATCATATTACGTGCAAAACAACGGAAAATACGAATTTGTAGGCTCGTATACCGATAATGGACTTAACGGAGAATTTTACTTTGCATTTATCGCTTCTACCAACCAAAGCGTGTTCACTCATTCTACGGTAGAAATAAACGATATATCGTTCTCTTGTGATATCAACGACGTAGATGCTCTTATAAAGGCAAATATCGAAACTTCGATAGACGGAGGCGTTCTTTCCTACGATGATGACCGTATGTATATTGCAAGAACTGCAACGTTTAGAATTACTCCAAACGAAGGAAAGAAGCTTTCTTCGCTTTTAGTAAACGGAACGGCGATAACCCCCACGTATACGGCGTTTGACGATTATATGTTCTCTTACAAAATAACCTCTAAAAACGTTAGCGTGGAAGCTAAGTTTGAAGACGGAGAAGAAGTAACAGGTTTTTCTGACGGATATATGGGAACTCACAACTACGATACTTCCCTATATTATAGAAACGATCAAGATTTATTTGGAGCGGATCCCGGCGCAATTTACGTGTCTATTGAAGACGATCCCGTGTATGGTGGCTGGTTCTATATGGCGGTAACCGGTAATAATGCGGAAAGCACTACTGCTGTGTATGGAGCGTATCCCATTTATAGAAGTAAAAATCTTATTGAGTGGGAACAGTGTGGAGCAGTAGGTGGATGCGCTTTAGCGATAGATCCCACTAAAGATTGGGCGTTAAATGCGTTTTGGGCACCCGAGCTTTTGCAAGAAACCATTGAAGTAAACGGCGTTAAAAAGAACAGATACTATATTTACTTCAGCGCAAGAAGCAGAGTGGGTAATGCAAATACCGAATATACTTCCAAAACTGGAACTGATTGGGATAGATTATATATAGGAATAGGCGTATCCGACTGTCCGTACGGACCTTATACAATGGTTGATACAAACAACTATTATGAGTTTTACGGCGATAAAACAACTAAAGTGAACAAGAACGGCAATGCTGTAACTCGCAATACTCCAGCGTTCAACTTCTATCGCTATAACCCGGAAATTGCCGAGGCGTATAAGGCAAAGAATATTACGGCGGATTTCTGGCCCGCAATCGATATTTCTCCGTTTGTAGATCCCGCAACGGGTGATATGTACTGCTATTTCTCTCAGCACGTAAGCTCTGTATCTACTGGCAACGTAATTTGGGTAGTAAAGATGAAAGATTACATAACCCCCGATTACTCTACAATGCACGTAGTATCTATTCCTGGATATTCAGTAAAATCTCTTGACTTTAAGACGTATGTAAATTCAGGAATAAATTACGGAACAAATTCTGCAACAAAAAACAAAGTTACCCGCTATGCTTTTGACGGAAATGCAAACGGTGGCGGAGTAAACGAGGGTGCGTTCACTATCGCGCATTATGATGAGGTGAACAAACAGTGGCTTTACTATCTCACGTATTCGCCATACGGATATGGAAATAGAGGCTATTCAATTTGTCAGGCTGTGTCAACCTCTCCTTATGGACCTTTCACTAAGCTCAATCCTAATAAGGGCTTTACAGTTGTAGGTATAGTTAATATGAATAGTGCAGGCTCTGGTAATGGAAATATTGACTACAATATGAGCAAAGACTATTCCGCGTCCATTGATTATATGGCAGGAACCGGACATCACAGCTTTGTAAAGGCAGGCGACGAAATTTTTGCTGTGTACCATTCTTTCCCCAACCCCATAAGTAATTACGATCAAAACGGAAGTTTTATGGGAAGATGTATCTCTGTTGACAGAGTACAATTCGTAACCTCTCAAGCGCTCAAGTATAGCGATCTTGATTCTTCCTCATCCACAGCGCCCCTTCCCGTGCTTTACGGAAACGGTCCTACGTATTCGGCTCAGCCTCTTCCCGAAGTTGTAAGCGGATACGAAAATATAGCAGACGAAGCAATCATAACTTACACCAATGCAAATGCAACTGGAAAGCAATACTTAAACGATGGCTTGTACGTAACCCATAAAGTTTATAAGGATTGGGAATACGTAACGGATAGCGAGGACGTAATAACTTTAGAGTTTTCTTCCGCTCGTTCTGTTCGTTCTGTAATGGTTTATAACTCAGCGCAATACAATTATGCGCTCAAAAAAGTTCGTTCAATAACTCTTACTTTGGCAGACGGTAGCAAATTAACTTATAACAACCTTACTCAAAACGCCGATAACTGCAATACACTTAAAAAGGTAATGAGATACGGCGGAAGCGTAATTGCGGACTTTGACGAGATTAGCGTTAAAAAGATTGAAATTACGGTAAATAGTCAAGATAAATACAATACTGCAAATACAACTATACGTATTGGAGATATCGTAGTGCTTGCAAGAGTTGAAAAAGAAAAGAAAGACTTTGAATTCCGTTCCGCAAACGATACTGCAAGTGAGTTTATCGTAGACGGTGTTGCTAACGATAAAGAGTGGAGTGGTAAGAATTGGTACGTTTACGATAACGGTTTATTTAGCGTACAAGCAACTGCTACAATGGGAAAAGAAGGCGTGTTTGTAACCGCTACTATATACGATAAGTACTTATTCCACATGGCTTCGGGAGGACATGATCCTAAGTTTGAAGGAATGCACCGTTGGTATAAGAATACTTATCTTAGAACGTATATGTACGTTGGCGATGTTAACAAGTACGGAAACGCTATGCTGAAGAGTGTCAGAACTTCGGCTTATGAGGTTGAATCTTCGCATAGAGTTACGGCAAATATGAGTTTTGTAGGCGATGTTAACAGTGGAAATTCGTATTCTTATACAGTAGAAGCGTACTTCCCATTCTCTAGTTTTGGCGTAACAAGCGCGCAAGAAGCGTACCTTGCTTTCGAATATCAGCGCCCTGTTGCAAACAACGAGATTAATCCAATAAAGTATGTGATTGGCGACGTTGATCTTACAAACATTTCCACCTTTATTAAACTAAATAAAAATGGCTACGTTTCGGGCTTTAATTCAACGTTTGGTAATGGAAATAAAGGATCGTCAGTACTTGGAGGATGGACGAATATAACAAAAACAGGCATAGAAAGCACAGCTATAAATCCAAGCAAAGTATATTTATCTGATGTATACGGAAATGATCTTGTAGCAACTACAACTATTTCTACAAAAGCTGGCTCTTACAAAGCAAAAGCAGGTTTTGTTATAACGACTTCTAATGTGGAAAAATCTTATATATTAGATTTAAGCTATTTAGAAGATGGCAAAAAACTTAGCCGAATTGCAATATATTCGCTTTTCTATGGCAGAAAAGATCTTGTTTATGACGATTTAGGTAAAGCTACGGACGCATATCTTGATAATACAACCCTAAAACTTGTAAAGATTGGTGACGAAATTGCGTTGTTTGTAAACGGCAAGTTTGTATATTCAGAAAGCGACGTAAGACTTTTAGGCAATGCGGAAATCGGGCTTTACAGCGAAGGCGCTAGCATTTCGTTTGCTTCTGTTTCTTGCAATCTTGATAAAACGCAAGCAATAAAAGAAGTACAGAATATTTATAGCGTAAACGAGTTTTCACACTACGCTTTAAGAGTAAATGCAGGTTTTATTAATACCGACAAGCTTTATTTGTACGTTCGTCCTGTTGTTGTGGCTTCTGGTTATGAACTTAGCGCTATTAATATAAACGGAAATGATTATACCGACAAGATTGAAAATGGTCAGCTTTTGGTTGAGTATGCCGATAAAAAGGATGCTGTAATAAGAGTAGAAGCTAAGTCTGCAACAGTAGTAAAAGTTTTGGGAAATCTTACAGTAGACGGCTTTAAGGCTTCCAACGTAGCGGTTAAGTTTGTGTCCAGTAATGGTTATTCGCTCGAAATAATAAAAGACGCAAGTTATTCCGTGTCTTTGCCGGCAGGCACATATTCTGTTTATACATCGTCTAGCGATAGAGGTTGTACCGTAGCTTCGCTTAGCGTAACTACTGAAACAACAGTAAATCTTGCTGTTCCTTCAAGACTTTTGGGCGGAAGCGCAACAGTAAACGGTAAAACGCATTATTCTAGTAATACTTACGCTCTAAATAATGCAGGTACTGTGGCTAGTGCTAAAGACGTAGGACTTGGAGCTGTTATATTTACGGGTGTATCGTCTGACTGCGCGGTTATTGAGTTTACATCAGAGTGTTTCCTTAATCCTGCTTCGCTTCCCGAGGGAGCAAAGTACGAACAGGATGCTACCGTTAGTGTGTTTTTTGCAAACGAAACCAAAGCTTCCAGCGTTGGATATCACGGAACAAGCTCCAGAGTAAGAACGGATACTGCCGGTAGCTGGGCAACTCATACCAAACAGCCTGTAAGCAATGTTCTTCCTAAAAATCTTTCTGCATACGGTACGGTTCAAAAGTTCCTTTGTATATACCTTGATAACACTTGGCATATGTATTTCGAAAAGGACGGAGAGTACGTGTTTGCTTACAAGTACGCGTTTGAAGAGGGTGTGTCCGCAACTGGCAAATGTGTGTTTGGTCTTTCCATTTCGACATCTTATATCTATACCAGAATAAGATTTAAGGATGTAAGTATTGAAACCGACAAGACGTACGTTCAAGAAACTCTTGCAAAATTGCAAAATCAATAATATAAATTGTATACGTCACGTGTAAAGCGTGGCGTATATGCTTTAGAGGAGAAAATTATGGTATTAACCGAAGAAGATTATAAGCTGATAGAAATATGCAAGGATATTCTTCCTGGCAAAGTTTTCGACGCTCACGCACATTGTTATTGTGCAAAATCAATCCCCACTATTTACGGTAGTGGAACGTTTGATAAAGAGTTTATAAACAGCTCCGTATATGAAAAAGACCTTGCGCCGTTTTTTCCAAACAGCAGTTTTTTCGTCAATATGATACCCATGCCCGACGTGAAAATAAAAACGGATAAATCAGTTATAGATATAGCTAATGATAACGTTATAAATTTAGTGAAAAACAACGAAAAATGCGTGGGAAGCGTGTACGTTGATGTAACGGATAGTGAACAACGTATTGGCGATTTAGTTGCAAACAAGGGAATAAAAGCATTAAAATGCTATCATTATTCTTCGCCCAATCCCGATCCCGAAACGTGCGCAATATCCGACTTTTTGCCTCAAAGCGCGTGGGTTGTCGCAAACGAGAAAAGCATGCCAATAATTTTGCACATGATGCGTTTTGGAGCTTTATCTGATAGCGAAAATCTGGATTACGTAAACAAAATGACGGAAAAATACCCAAACGCAAAACTTGTTCTTGCGCATTGCGGAAGATCGTTTGCGCCTCATACTGTAATAAGGGCTATGGATAAGCTGAGCGATAACGAAAATATCTGGTTTGATACCGCCGCAATATGCGAAAGTCCATCCATTATTGCGTGTCTTAAAAAGAGTAAAAAACGAGTAGTATGGGGTACGGATTATCCTATTTGTCTAAATATTGGCAAGCCCATTGGAATGGGTGCCGGCTTTTGCTGGATAACGGGCGACAATCTCCCGCCCTCGTGCAAGCCTGCGCATCTAATAGCGGAAAGTTTGATTGCGCACAAATTGGCGTTCAGTATAGCTTCTTTTGACCAAACTGACATAAACGCCGTGTTTTACGATAACGCGTGTAAGTTGTTTTCTTTCTAAATATAAAACACTTCTCCTGCAAAATATAGGAAGTATTGTAACTAAATGTCGAAGATTGCGAATTGAGTACAAGCTACTGTTTGTTATGCTATAATCGACAAAAAAGGAGGAGAGAAATATGAAAGAATACAGCGAACTTAAAAAGCGCGCAATGCTCGCAAAGCAAAGACTTAAGATGGGGTATTGGCAAAACTTGTTAAGAGAACGTGACGACCTTATTACGCTAAATGGAAATACCGCTCACGCAAAAGTTGTAGCGGATGAAGTGCGCAGGAAAAAGTTTACGCGCGACAATCTGATTTCTATGAATAGCGAACAAGCAAAAGAGGACGAGGCGTTTTTTCTTAAGGTTTGTAAGCTTTTGGACGAGGACGACGATCCTATCAATCCTATCGGTAGACTTATTGATCATGAAGTGTATGATAATATGGACGCTATGGGAAAACAAAAATATGTGCTGTACTTGTCTAAAAAATATAGGGAAATGAAAGAGAGATATAGGCTAGAAAAGATAAAAACCTGTTGACTAAAACGCGGTAATTTGATACAATAATAGGACGGACTACTCGTTTGTGCGAGTTCCGCCCTGTTTTTTTATAAAAACAGACAGTCTGTAAATTAACGCAAGGATAACACTATATGAACGTAGATCTTACACAGCTTAACGAAGAGCAAAGGCTCCCCGTGTTACATACCGAGGGGGCAGTTTTGGTATCCGCAGGAGCAGGTAGCGGAAAGACGCGTTTGCTTACGCATAGAATTTGCCACATAATAAACGATTTGGATGTAAAACCATACAATGTGTTGGCTCTTACCTTTACAAATAAGGCTGCAAACGAAATGAAAGAGCGACTTGAGCGTATGGGGTGCGACAATTCGTTATGGGTGTTTACTTTCCACGCGTTGTGTGTAAGAATACTTAGAAAGTACGCTGACCTTATTGGTTTTAAGAGTAATTTCACAATTTATGCCGAACAGGAAAAGCTCTCGCTTATTAAAAAGATTTTCAAGGAAAAAAAGATAGAAGAGGACGATGGTATAACGCCTGGTGACGTTGCAGATGCAATTTCCGATGCAAAAACTGAAAACATTTCGCCCGACGTGTACGGCAAAATCAATTCGTTCCGCCATGGCGCAGGTATAATAACCGAGGTTTTTGACGAGTATAATAAGGCGTTACAGCGTAACAATGCGTTAGATTATGACGACTTACTCAACTTTACGTTAAAACTACTTGTAGAAAAGCAAGAGGTAAGAGAGTTTTATTCGGACAAGTTCAGGTATATCCACATAGACGAGTTTCAGGACACCAATACCGTTCAGTACGAGATAGTAAAGATTCTCGCGTCTAAGTGGGGGAATATTTTCGCGGTAGGCGACGAAGACCAATCCATTTACGGTTGGCGTGGCGCAAATTATAAAAATTTATCTGCTTTTCAGCGTGATTTTGCAGGTTGTACAACCTATAAACTTCAGCAAAACTACCGTTCTACAAAACGCATTATAGCCCTTGCAAACAAGGTAATAAAAAATAATTCGCAACGTCTTGACAAAAACTTGTGGACGAACAACGCAGAGGGGAGCAACGTAGTGTTTTACAGCGCAGGCTCGGACAAAGACGAAGCTCAGTACGTGCTCACCGCAATAAGCTCGCTTATGACAAATTATGGCTATAAAAAGTCAGACTTTGCCATTCTTATGCGTATAAACGCGCTCACTCGGGCTTTTGAAGAAAAGTTCATTCAGTACGGAGTTGCGCACAAGATTTTCGGCGGTTTTAAGTTCTTTGACAGAAAGGAAATCAAGGACGTTTTAGCCTACCTTAAAATACTTAATAACCACGAAGACGAAGAGAGTTTGCTAAGAATTGCAAACTTCCCTAAGCGCGGAATTGGAGATGCAACGCTGGCTCAGGCAATAAACTACGCAAGGGTGCAGGACTGCACACTTTTCGATGTTGTTTACAATATTGAGCAAAACCCCGATCTTCCCACTTCCGTTATAAAAAAGCTAACCCCTCTTGCAACGGCGCTAAAGTGTCTTACTAATGCTCTAGAACAAAACCTGAAGCCCTCGCTACTTACAAAGTACATGTGCAAGGTTGTAGGAATTAAAGCAGTATTTGAAGAAGATACCGAAGAAAATGCAGAGCATAGAATGAACATTAAAGAACTTGTTCACAGTATGGAAGAGTTCGAAAAAGACAATCCCGAGGCAGGTTTGTCCGATTATCTACAAAACGTATCGCTGTATTCTGACACGGACGAGATGGACGATGAGGCTGATTACGTAACGCTTGCAACCGTGCACAGCGCAAAAGGCTTGGAGTTTAAGGTCGTATTTTTGGTGGGAATGGACGAGGGAATTTTCCCCTCTTCGCGTTCTGTTGACGAAAACGATAAGCTTGAAGAAGAGCGCCGACTGCTATACGTTGCAATAACCAGAGCAAGGGAAAAATTGTATATCACACGAGCGAAAACACGCTTTAAGTTTGGGTCTACCGAGTACTGTATGCCCAGTAGGTTTTTGCCCGAAATGGGATTTGATCAACAAAAAAAGCAGGAAGAAAAATCTTCGTACTATAATTCGTACGCAAGGGAAAGATACGAGCGTTCATACTCTAAAACCTCGTACGGTTCTGCATATAATGCCGACGAAGTTCCAGTATATGACAGTGGATATTCCACAGCTCCCAAATTAAAGACTACGCTAAGCAGTAAAAGTAGTACAAAGAGCGGAAAAGACGCTTCCAAGTTTGTTGTTGGCGCAAAAGTTCGTCATACAAAATTTGGCGAGGGCGTAATTACTAAAGTAACCACCCAAGGCGAGGTTTGCGTAAAGGTTAAATTCGAAACGTGCGAGCTTATGCTAATGCTAAATTACGCGCCGTTAGAGCTGATTTAGAATTGAAAAAATATATAATTGTGTTTTGCCACAAGGAGAAAATTTTATGGAAAGAATGAGAGAACTTGTAGAACTTCTCAACAAATACGCATATCAATATTACGTGCTTGACGAACCAACAGTGTCAGATGTTCAGTACGATGCGTTATATAACGAGCTTCTTGCGTTAGAGAAGGAGAGCGGTACGGTTCTCCCCGATTCCCCCACTAAAAAGATAGGCGGAGATCCGATAAAGGCTTTTACGCCTCACACTCATATAAACAAGCTTTATAGCTTAGACAAGTGCAACTCTTTCGACGAGCTAAGAGCTTGGGATACAAAGCTTAGACAAATCAGAAGCGATATTACGTACACGGTTGAGTATAAGCTGGACGGTCTTACGTTGTGTCTAACTTATAAAGACGGCCTTTTGCATTGCGCTTCAACGCGAGGAAACGGAGAAGTGGGTGAGGACGTAACAGCGCAAGTTCTTACCGTAAAATCTATTCCATCGCGTATTCCATACAAAAAAACCGTAGAAGTTCAGGGCGAGGGAATTATGCGCCTTTCCGCTTTTAACAAGTATAATGAAACGGCTTCAGAGCCTCTTAAAAACGCCAGAAACGGTGTTGCTGGAGCAATACGAAACCTCGATCCAAAGGTTACGGCTTCTAGAAATCTGGACGTGATTTTCTATAACGTAAACTATCTCGAAGAGGGGTACATTCCCTCTCAAGAGGAAAATATAAAGTTCTTAAAGGACAATTTTTTCAAGACTGAAAAGCTGTTTGTGTCCTCTAGTATGGACGAAATAATCGAATACGTATCGTCCATAAACCGACAATCGCTTGATTTTCTCATTGACGGAATGGTAATAAAAGTAAATTCCGTGCCTCTTCGCGAAGAACTTGGCTATACCGAGAAATTTCCACGTTGGGCAATGGCGTATAAGTTCGAAGCGGAAGAAACTTCCACAAAACTTTTGGACGTTGAGTGGAACGTCGGAAGAACAGGTAAGCTTACACCGTTGGCAATCTTAGAGCCCGTTGAGCTTTGCGGTGTTACGGTGAAGCGCGCAACTCTTAACAACTATGGAGATATAACGCGTAAAAAAGTAAAAATCGGTTCTAACGTTTTCATTCGTAGAAGTAACGACGTTATCCCCGAGATTTTGGGAGTTGCCGAAGATTTTGAGGATAGTAAACAAATCTTACCGCCCACTCACTGTCCTTCGTGCGGTAGCGAGCTTTTTAAGGACGGCGCGCATATTTTCTGTCCAAACGAAGAAAACTGCTTACCTCAAATTATAGGCAGACTAGAGCATTTTTGCTCTAAAGACTGTATGGATATAAGAGGAATTTCGCAGTCTACAATAACCCAGTTAGTAAATGTTTTTAACATAAAAGAGTCCACCGATTTATACAGGCTAACAAAAGAGCAGATAGCAACGTTGGAGGGCTTTAAGGATAAAAAAACCGAAAACTTTATTGCGTCCGTCGAAAAGAGTAAGTCTGTTGCCTTACCTGCCTTTATAAACGCGCTTGGAATAGAGAACGTTGGCAAGAAAGTTGCAAAAGATCTAGCCGAAAGATTCAAGAGTATCGATGCTCTTAGTAAAGCTACTAAAGAAGAGCTTATTGCTATGGACGAAGTGGGCGAGATTATGGCGGACGGAATAATCAGATATTTTGCAAATCACACGTTCCTTATCGATGAATTTAAGGCTATTGGTATAAACCCAATAATGCAAGAAAAAACCAAGAGTGAAGGCGTTTTTTCCTCGCTTAAAGTAGTGCTTACAGGCACGCTTTCCACCTTTACGAGAAGTCAGGCAAGCAAGGAAATCGAGGCGCGCGGAGGCGAGGTAACCTCGTCTGTTACAAAGCTTACAGATCTTGTGATTGTGGGAGAAGATGCAGGAAGCAAAAAGGCAAAAGCCGAAAAATTGGGTGTAAAAACCATTTCTGAGCAAGAATTTTTGAAATTACTTTAAAAATATAAATATAAATACTTGTATTATTGCAAAATTCGTGCTAAAATAATAATGAGGTACTTTGGGGTTAACGGCGCAAAGTATCAAAACAATCGTAAAAATTTATCGGAGCAATAATGAAAAGTATGACAGGTTACGGTAAATATTCTGTCGCAAAACATGACAGAGTACTTACCATAGAACTTAAAACTGTAAATAACAGATTTTTAGACGTTAATCCGCACATGCCTAAGATTTTTGCGTGCTGTGAGGATATCGTAAGAAAAACGCTTAAAGGCGAGCTTAGCCGTGGTAACGTAGACGTTTATTTCGATTATGAAAACAACAGCGAAAAAAGCAAGCAGGTAAGTATAGATTATTCTCTTGCTGACGAGTACGTAAGAGTTGCTAAAGAAACAGCCGAGCGCTATGGATTTAATTCGGACTTCAATGTTACAAAGCTGGTGTCCATGCCCGAAGTTCTTTCGGTCAAAGACGGTGGCGACGACGAGAACGCGCTTAAAGAGCTTGTGGAAGAATGTATCAAGGGCGCATGCGAAAGTCTTAACGCCATGCGTGAAAAGGAAGGCGCTACAATCAAAGCTGACCTTAAACGCCTTATAGACAATATCGAAGCGTACCTTAAAAAAGCAATCACACGCGCGCCTCTTGTGGTAGAAGAATATCGCAACAAAATAAAGACGCGTATCAGCGAGATATTAGAAAACGTAGAGCTTGACGAGGCAAGACTGCTTAACGAGGTTGCATTCTTTGCGGACAAGGCGGATATCAACGAAGAAATTCAACGCCTTACTTCACACATCAAGCAGTACAACGATATTTTGGAAAGTAGCGAGCCAGCTGGTAGAAAGCTTGACTTCCTCTCTCAGGAAATTAATAGAGAGATCAATACAATGGGAAGTAAGTCCAACGATAAAGAGCTTACATCGTACGTGCTTGCAATGAAAAACGAACTGGAAAAAATTAAAGAACAAATAAGAAACGTAGAATAAGAAGGAGCGAAGTACAATGACAAAAGGATCACTTTACATTATTTCAGGACCTAGTGGAGCAGGAAAAGGAACGGTATACGACGAAGTAGTATCTCGCCGTCCGACCATCAAAAAATCTATTTCCGTAACTACTCGTGCGCCTCGTGAGGGCGAGATTGAAGGTGTTCATTACTACTTCAAGACAATGGAAGAGTATCAGGAAATGATTGCTCGCGGAGAGTTTTTGGAAACCGCAGAAGTTTATTGCAACTGCTACGGAACTCCCAAAGCCCCCGTTCTCGAGATGCTTAACAAAGGCTATGACGTAATGTTCGAAATCGATATTCACGGCGCAAAGAACATCAAAAAGCAATACCCAGACGCTATTGCTATTTTCCTTATGACGCCGTCTTTTGAGATTTTAGAAGAAAGACTCAGAGCTAGAGGAACTGAGTCCGAAGACAGCATAAGAAGAAGATTGCGCGCAGCAAAAGG
Organism: Clostridiales bacterium; assembly: GCA_015055625.1. GTDB lineage: Bacteria > Bacillota > Clostridia > Christensenellales > Pumilibacteraceae > RUG12826. Next base: position 17,664 of record SVHU01000025.1, read on the forward strand.
CGAGCTTTCCAAGTACAAAATGTTCGACTACATAGTCTTTAATGATAACAAAGAAAAGGCTATCGACGAAGTTATTTCCATTATTGACGCTGAAAAACGCAAGATCAAAAACAACGTAGAAGAGATTAATCTAATCCTCGAAAGCAAAAAGAAATAAAAAAGTCTTTCTTGCGTCGCATCTCATCGCAAACCGCAAATTTTCCTAGGTCACGTACGCTAAGTACGCTCCCGTCGTAAAATCCGTGGTTTGCTTGACCTGCTCGCAATAAAGCCTTTTTAACGGGAATTGGGCTTGTAGGTAGACAAACTTTTCCTAGGTCACGTACGCTAAGTACGCGCCCTGCGTAAGAACGTGTAAATCTTTGTCTTGCTCGCAATAAAGCCTTTTTAAGAAACGTGACGTTTCATCCGATATGATGTGCTTTGAGTACGCTGGTAAATATTTATCGTCAGCTTTTTATAATATTGACAGTGGGTCTGCCCACCTCGCAATAAAGCCTTTTTAGCGGGAATTGGGCTTATAGGTAGACAAACTTTCATATTGACAGCGGGTCTGCCCACCGCCTTCGCACCAACGTAGACGTTGGATCCAATATGAGTACTTTGAGTAAAAGCTAGTAATTAACTATCGTTGGTTGTTCATATCGGCAGTGCGCCTACGCACCGAATCGCCCCATATTGACAGTGGGTCTGCCCACCGCCTCCGCACCGCCAACGTGGACGTTGGATCCAATATGTTGTACTTTGAGAAGGGCAAGTAATTGGGTGTAGTTGGTTTCTTAACTTAATGTACGGGCGATTCACGAATCGTCCCCTCATATCAGCAGTGCGCTTTCGCGCCGTTTCATCCGATATGATGTGCTTGGAGTAAACGCTGGTAAATATTTATCGTCAGCTCTTCATATTGACAGTGGGTCTGCCCACCGCCAACGTGGACGTTGGATCCAATATGAGTACTTTGAGTAAAAGCTAGTAATTAACTATCGTTGGTTGTTCATATCGGCAGTGCGCCTACGCACCGAATCGCCCTCATATTGACAGTGGGTCTGCACCGGAAGGGTTGGATAAAAATAACTACCTTCCTACAATAAAATCCCTCAGACAAAGCTGATAGTTTTGTCAGCTCTCTTTACAAAGGAGCCCTCATAAGGACAATCCGTAAACGCTAGTAATTATCAATTAAAAAAATCGACAAAATAACATCAAAGGAGTATCGCAAATATGATTATCGATCCACCCAACGACAAATTGTTGGAAAAAGTAGGCGGATGCAAGTATGCTCTTGCAATCGCATGCGCAAAAAGAGCGAAGTTCGACCTTGCAAAAAAGGCTGACGAGCTTGCTTGCTCTGATTCTACGGCTATATCTTACGCCGCTCGTGAAATTTTAGAGGGCAAAGTTAAAGTCGTATACGAAAATGATTAACAGAATATGAACCTTAAGGGCAAAAACGTCGTAATAGGTGTAACCGGAGGAATTGCCGTTTACAAAATGTGTGAAGTCGTATCTTCTTTAAGAAAAAGAGGAGCCGACGTTTTTGTCGTTATGACCAAAAATGCAACCGAATTCGTATCCCCCCTAACTTTCGAAACTCTTTCCAATAATCGCGTAGTAACCGATATGTTTGATAGGGACAGAGAGTGGGAGGTAGAGCATATCTCGCTTGCAAAAAAAGCGGATATTTTCGTAGTTGCGCCAGCTACTGCCAATTTTGTAGGAAAGTTTGCTTCCGGTATTGCGGACGATTTTCTTACTACAACGGTAATGGCTACAAAAGCCCCCATTCTTTTAGCGCCTGCTATGAATACAGGCATGATGACTTCGCCTGCTTACGAAAAGAACGAAAGCGAGCTTAAAGCGCGCGGAGTAAACTTTATATACGGCGACAGCGGATTTTTGGCGTGCGGAGATACAGGCAAGGGTAGGCTTGCAGATCCCAAGTCTATTGTTGAGGCAATCGAAGAGATTTTATTCCCTGTTCGTGATTTAGAGGGTAAAACCGTAATGGTTACGGCAGGAGCAACACGTGAGCCTGTCGATCCCGTTCGCTTTATCACAAACCGCTCCAGTGGGAAAATGGGCATAGCTATTGCAAACTCTGCGTTAAAGCGCGGAGCAAACGTATTGCTTATAAAAGGCTTTACGACAGTAAATCCAGACGAGGGCGTAGAGGTTATAAACGTAGAAACTACCGCGCAAATGTACGATGCGGTAATGAATAACCTTGACAAAGCAGATATAATTATTAAATCCGCCGCTCCAGCTGATTATAGAGTAAAGACAGCAGATCAGAAGATAAAGAGCGAAACGCTTACCTTGGAGTTTATCAAAAACCCCGATATAGCGCAGGCGGTAGGAAAAGTAAAAGGAAACAAGAAACTTGTCGTATTCTCTGCCGAAACCGAGAACCTTTTTGAGAACGCAACTAAAAAGCTTATCAAGAAGAATGCGGATATGGTAGTGGCTAACGACGTAACAAAGCAAGGCGCAGGCTTTGACGTGGATACAAACATAGCTTCGTTTATAACAAAAGACGGAGTGGATGAGTTACCCATTATGACAAAGACCGAGCTTGCCGATAAAATTTTGGATAAGGTACAAAGCATATAATGATTGCCGAAGTTATTGTTGACATAAGCAATAGCGAAGTCGACAGGGTTTTCGACTATAAAATAGATGAGCATTCTTCCGCCGATGTGGGCAGTAGAGTGCTTATTCCTTTTGGTCCAAAAACTCAAGAAGGCTATGTGATTGCACTAAAAGAAAAGAGCGACTATGATAACGGCAAGCTCAAAAGTATCCTGGACGTATTAGATCCTGTGCCGGTAATAGGCAAAGAAATGCTGGAGCTAATGCATTTTATGACGAAAAAGTACCACCTAAGAAAGGTGGACGTGCTAAGACTTTTTATCCCCTCCGAGCTTCGTGGCGGACGAGTAAAAGAGCTCATAAAAGAATATGCGTCGCTCACCCCTGAGTTTAGAAACAGAGATCCCCAGGAATTTATTCGCAAGGGCGCAAAAGCTCAAAGCGAGCTTTATGAATATTTGATGGAAGTGGAAGAAGAGAGCGTAACCTTCCTTAATTCCAACTTTTCCGCGTCCTCTTTGCGTAATTTTATTATGCGAGGAATTGTTTCGGTAAGAAAAGTAGAAGTTTTCCGCGAGCCTTACAAAAACAACGTTGCGGAAAAAGAAAAGAATATAACGCTCACACCAATGCAAAGCGACGTGGTAAACGAAATAACGTCAACAACAAACACGCCCTTTCTTCTTCACGGAGTAACGGGTAGCGGAAAAACCGAGGTTTATATGCGCCTTATTTCCGACGCGCTTGCAAAAAACAAAACGGCAATAATGCTCGTTCCCGAAATTTCGCTCACACCTCAGGTTCTTAGAAATTTTAGAGCAAGGTTTGGCGATTTGGTTGCGCTTTTGCATAGCGGACTGTCTAGCGGAGAGCGTTTTGACGAGTGGAGAAGACTGCTTTCAGGACAAGCCAGAGTAGCGGTAGGCGCGCGTTCAGCTGTTTTTGCGCCGGTAAAAGACGTGGGCGTAATAATAATAGACGAAGAGCATGACGGAAGCTATGCGTCCGAGAGCAATCCCAGATACCTTACGCACGACGTAGCGCTCTTTAGAGCAAAAGCAAACGAATGTAACCTCGTTATGGGTAGCGCAACGCCATCAATCGAGAGTTATTACAAAACGCAAACCGGAGAGTACAGGCTTGTAGAGCTTCCCCAGCGTGTAAACAAGAAACCGCTTCCGCATATCGAAGTGGTAAACATGTGTAACGAGATATATCACGGCAACAACGGTCTTTTTTCTCGAGCGCTCGAAAGCAAGCTTAGAGAATGTATAGAAAACGGAAATCAAGCAATGATTTTCCTTAACCGCAGAGGTTATTCTTCGTATATGATGTGCAGAAGTTGCGGATACGTAGCCAAGTGTAGCGACTGCGACGTATCGCTAGTTTATCACAAGGACGACAACGCGTTAAAATGCCATTATTGCGGACTTAGATTCCGACCTTTGACCGAGTGCCCTGAATGTAAAAGCAAGTATATCAAGCAGGGCTACATAGGTACTCAGCAGGTAGTGGAATTGCTGGAAAAAATGTTCCCGACCGAAACTATACTTAGAATGGATAACGACACTACTCGAAACAAAGACGCTGTTGTTAAAATTTTAGAAACGTTTGCGCAAAAGAAAGCTTCCATACTGGTAGGCACTCAAATGATAGCTAAAGGCCACGATTTTCCCGACGTTACGCTAGTAGGTATTGTTGACGCGGATATGAGCTTGCATTTTTCCGATTTCAGAGCAAACGAGCGTACGTACCAGCTAATAACGCAGGTAGCAGGCAGAGCGGGCAGAGAGAGCAAGAGCGGAGAGGTTGTGCTTCAAACGTATTCGCCCCGCCACTACGTATATAAATACGCTGTTACAAACGACTATAAAGGCTTTTACGAAAAGGAGAGCAACCTCAGAGAGGTAACAAACTACCCACCGTATTCTCGTATTTTGAGAGTGTTAGTGTCTTCCGAAAACGAAGAGCTTGCAATATCCACGCTGAAAAATATCTTTACCGAAATTGGCGAGGTGGTAGATGCAAACAAGGACAGCGTAGTGTATTACGCAGCAATGAAATCGCCGGTAAAGCGTATTCAGACAAAGCACCGCGTTCAGCTTTTAATGCGAATAAAAGACAAGCGTGAAGAGATAACACAACAGGTTTATACAATAGTGGACAAGTACTTAAATCCCAAAGTTTCCATTTTTGTGGAAGTAAATCCCAATAACCTAAGCTAGGAGATAACGACTATGGCAATAAGAAATATTATAAAGGAAGGAAATCCGCTCCTTAGAGAAAAATGCAAAGAGGTTACCGAGTTTGACGATAAGCTCGGCGAGCTCATTGACGATATGATAGATACGATGTTCAAAGCAAACGGCGTAGGTCTTGCCGCTCCGCAGATAGCAGTGCTTAAGCGTATTGCAGTAGTATCTACTGACGGAGAAACCATTTACGAGATGGTCAATCCCGTAATAACCGCAACAACAGGTTCTCAGCTTAGCAACGAGGGTTGTCTTTCCGTGCCCGACAGATACGGAGTTGTGGAAAGACCTAAAAAGGTGGTGGTTGAGTATTATGATAGATACGGATATAAATATAAGGTTAAGGCGAGCGGATTTTTAGCAACTGCTTTTTGTCATGAAATAGACCACCTTGACGGCGTGCTTTATATAGATAAAGTTCTTCCGCCTGTTGAGAAGAAGAGAGGTAATAAATGAGAGTAGTATTTTTAGGAACTCCCGATTTTGCTGTTCCAACGCTTAATGCATTAAACGAAAAGTACGAAGTAGTTGCCGTTGTTTGTCAGCCCGACAAGGCTAAAAACCGCAAGGGCGAAACAATTTTCGGAGCGGTAAAACAGCGCGCGATAGAGCTTAATATTCCATTGTTTCAGTTTAATAAAATACGGGAAGAGGGCGTGCAGATTCTCAAAGATCTTGCCCCTGATATTATGATAACCTGTGCTTACGGACAAATTCTATCGCAGGAAATTTTGGATATTCCAAAGTATGGTATACTAAACGTTCACGGCTCGCTTTTACCAAAGTATCGCGGTAGTGCGCCCATTCAGTGGTCGCTTATAAACGGTGAGGAAAAAACAGGTATTACCATAATGAAAACCGCGCTTGGAATGGATACTGGAGATATCGTGTCTAAGCGCGAAATTATCATAGAAGACGATATGTATCTTCAAGAGCTTTACAATGCTCTAAAAATTATGGGCGCAAATCTTCTTATTGACACGATTGACGAATACGTTAGTGGTAAAATTGTACCAGTGCCTCAAAATGAAGCGGAGGCTACTAAGTGTAGAATGATTACAAAAGAGGATGCTAAAATCGATTTTTTTGCGCCTAATAAGGATATCAGAAACCGCATAAGAGGACTAGGTTACGGCTACTTTTTATACAATAACGAGCCTGTAAAAGTATACAAGGCTCAGCTTTGTCTAGATAGCGGAAAGCAAGGCGAAATTCTTTCTCACACAAAAGAGGGAGTAAAGATTGCTTGCGGAAGTGGTAGCGTTATTTTTACCGAGCTTCAAATGCCCGGAAAGAAGAGAATGGACGCCAAAGATTTTATTAATGGTGTAAAACTAAGCGGAGAGGTTTTGTAAATGACCTCGCTCGAAAGACAAAAAATAATATACGAAGCGCTTTGCAAAGTATACAAGGACGGAGCGTATTCTCAAATTCAGCTTGACGAGGCTATTAGCAACAACGAGCTTACCCAAGAGGATAAAGCGTACGTAACCGCATACTTTTACGGCGTTATCGAAAAGGACACTGCTTTAGAGTACTTTATAAGCAAGCTGTGTTCAAAACGTCCAAAGCCTGCAATCGTAGTGCTTTTGAAAATGGGCATATACGGAGCAAGATATTCTCAAACTCCGCTTTACGCCGTTATAGACAACGCTGTAACTCTTTGTAAGGAAGTTAAACGCGAGGTGAGCGGTTTTGTAAACGCGGTACTTAGAAAGTGTAAGGATTGTCCGCTTCCCGATAAAAAGGATAAAGCTCTATACCTTTCGGTTTTAGCATCAGTGCCTGTATGGCTTGCAAAAGCAATGATTGTGGATTATGGCGAGGAAAAGGCTACCGAGATTCTTACGGCTAGGCTTCTTACCGATACGCATATCCGCCTGAACTACGACAAAATCACAAACGAAGAGTTCGAAAAAAGAGTAACCACTTTTACTAAGAGCAAGTACGGCTATTACGTAAAGCCCGAGGTTTTCAATAAGCTGAAGCCCGACGAATTTACCCCAATGTCGCTTGCAAGTATGATAGCGACTTCTTGCTATAAATCGCTTATAAAAGAGGGAGCAAAGGTGCTAGACACGTGTTCCGCTCCCGGAGGAAAGTCTGTGTACCTTTCTTCTCTTGGCTCGTATTCGATAACCTCTTGCGATATCCATCCGCATAGGGTGGAGCTTATCAAAAAGTACGCTAAGCGAATGAACGCCAAGCTTGACGAGGTTGTAGTAAACGATGCGACAATCTTAAAAGAGGAATGGCAAAATACTTTCGACGCGGTAATTTGCGATGTGCCGTGTAGCGGAATAGGTGTAATTTCCTCAAAGCCTGATATCTTGCTTAACCGCAAAGAAGAGGATATTGCTGAGCTTGCAAAATTACAGCTCAAAATCCTTAACGTTTCGGCAAAGTATCTAAAAGATGACGGAGTGCTTTTCTATTCTACGTGTACCGTGTTAAGACGAGAGAACGACAACGTTGTAAAGAACTTCCTTTCAATAAACCCCGATTTTGAGGTTGTAAAAATAGAGGTAGACGGCGTAACGAGCGACAAGCGTAATTACGTCAGACTGCTTCCAAACGTTGACGGAACGGACGGATTTTTTGTTGTTGCGCTCAAAAGAAAAAAGCAGACAACGTAAGGGATAATACTAAATTCTTGTTTCCAAATTCTTAAATTCAATTAAATACGGAGAAAAATATGACGTTTTTACACGATTTTACGCTAGACGAGCTCAAAGAAGAGTTCAAACAAAAGAATTTACCCGCTTTTCGAGCAAAGCAAGTGTACGAGTGGATTACTTCGTATTCTTCTTACGAACAAATGACAAATCTTCCTCTTGCGCTAAGAGAACAGCTAAAGACAGAATATTCCGACCGACCTATCGAAATTTTGGAAAAGCTCGTTTCGGTGGACGGAACGCGAAAATATTTGTATAAATTACACGATGGCAACGTAATAGAAGGCGCGCTTATGATGCAAAACTATGGAAACACCATTTGTGTTTCCACTCAGGTTGGTTGCAGAATGGGCTGTGGATTTTGCGCTTCGGGTATTGGTGGATTGGTAAGAAATTTATCGGCAGGCGAGATTTTAGGACAGGTTCTTGCGGTAAATAGAGAGCTTGGTAACGGAAAAGAGCGTAAGATAACCAATATCGTGCTTATGGGTAGCGGAGAACCGCTTGACAACTACGACGAGGTTACAAAGTTTTTACGCCTTGTGTCCTCACCTGACGGAATAAACATTTCCGAGCGTAACATATCGCTTTCCACGTGCGGATTGTGCGATAAGATTTACAAGCTTGCAGACGAGGGATTTTCGGTTAATCTTTCCATATCCTTGCACGCAACGACGGACGACTACCGCAAAACGGTTATGCCGATTGCAAACAAATATTCGATAGCAGATATCGTAAAAGCGGTAAAGTACTATTTCGAAAAGACGGGCAGACGCATAATTTTCGAATACACAATGATAAAAGAAATAAATATGAACTTTTTCGATTGCAAGAGGTTGAAAGAGATTACGTCGGGATATCCCTCTCACGTAAATCTCATTCCGCTAAACTACGTAAAGGAAAAGGGAATAAAGGGCTGTACAAAGCAGGAAGCCGACAGATTTTGCGAAAGGCTTAACTCTATGGGCGTTAGCGCAACCATCAGAAAAAGCAAGGGTAGCGATATAGGCGGAGCGTGCGGACAGCTCAGACGAAAATATATAGGCGAGGCAGAATGAACAGAGTAATCAAGGTAGAAACTGACAGATACACCGTAGATACGGGAAGTCAAACCGTGGTATGCTACGCGCGTAAAAAAGTCAAGCGCAATTCGGATATTGTGGTTGGTGATTTTGTCGAGCTCGAAAATGCGGACGGAGTGCTTTCCGTAAAAAAAGTATTAGAGCGTAAAAACAGCCTTATTCGTCCCTCCATTGCAAATATAGATAATATAATAATGACAATAGCGCCTATTCCCGAGCCCGACTTTTATCTTGTTGATAAAATGCTCATAAATTGCGCTCGAAAAAATATAGGCTTTATTATTTGCGTAAACAAAACAGACTTAGACGATACTTTCTTAAACAAAGTGCAAGATCAGTATGGAGCTGACGTAAAAATTATTTCCACTTGCGCAAAGGATAACGATATAAGTCAGCTTACAGACGCGCTGAAAGGCAAGTTCTCCTGTTTTGCAGGACAGTCAGCAGTTGGTAAGTCTTCTATGATAAATGCTCTCCACGGCGAAAAGATAGCAAAAAGCGGAGAGCTTAGCGCAATAAACAGAGGAAGAAACACAACCACTCGCGCAACTCTTTATAAGCTTGACGAGGGCACGTTTATCGCCGACACTCCAGGATTTGGACTGTTGGACGTGTTCGACGTGGAGTACGACGAGCTCGACTTGTATTATAGCGAGTACGTGGATCTTTCTATGAATTGCAAGTATCACCGTTGCAAACACATCAACGAGCCCGGGTGCGAGGTTAAGAGAAGAGTGGAGGAAGGATCTCTTAACAAAGACAGATATCTTCGCTATATCGAAACTTACAAAGAACTAAAGAGCAAGAAAAAGTATTAAAAACAATAACAAAGCAGGAAAAGATGCAGTCTTTTCGCTAAAAATACAATTAGATAAAAAGGAGTTAATTATGGAGATTTTTATCGCGCCATCGATTTTAGCAGGAGATTTTGCTAAGATGGGAGAAGAAGTAAAGAGAATGCAAGACAACGGAGCGGATATGATCCACTACGACGTTATGGACGGAGTGTTCGTGCCTAACATTACTTTTGGTCCACAAATGCTGAAAGCTATTCGTCCGTATACCACGCTTCCTCTTGACGTTCACCTTATGATAACCGAGCCAATCCGCTATATCAAGCAGTTTGCTCAAAGCGGAGCGGATTATATAACAGTACATTACGAAGCTTGTAAGGACCTTAAAGCAACGCTGGATGCGATAAAGAACGAGGGAGTAAAAGTAGGACTTTCCATAAGCCCCGATACCCCGGCATCCGTTGTAAAGCCTTACGTTAGCGATTGCGATATGATACTAATAATGAGCGTATATCCGGGCTTTGGTGGACAAAAGTTTATCGAAGGCTCTTTGGATAAAATCAAAGAAATTTCCGCATTTGTTAAAGAGAGCGGAAAGGATATCAGAATAGAGGTGGACGGCGGAATAAATATGACTACCGCGGTTTTAGTAAAGCAAGCAGGAGCTGATACGTTGGTTGCAGGTAGCGCAGTGTTCAACGCTCCCAGTCCTAAAGATATGATAACCGCGCTCAAAAACGCGTAAAAGTAACGCATTGGTTTTTGTTGCATAATATGATATTATCAAATAAAAACGGAGGAATATCATAATGATAATATGCATAAAAGCCCCACCTGTGATAAGGCATATTCTAAGATTATTCATAAAGTAACAACTACTAACAAAAAAGAGCAAACGGTAAGGCTAAAAACCTTGTCCGTTTGCTTTTTTAATTCATTTAGTGTTTTTTAGTTTGTGACGGAGTAATTCCATATTGTTTTTTATAGGCCTTACAAAAGTAGCCAAGGTCTTCAAAACCGCAATTCTTAGCAACAAACTGAATTGCAACGTTTGGAGAATTGCTAAGTAATTCGTAAGCGTAGCTAAGCCTTAGCGAAACAATATACTCAAATATGGAAACGGAATATCTTTTCTTAAAATCGTGGCAGAGTTTAGATACGGAAACGCAAGAGATTTTTGCTAAATCTTCAAGCTTTAACGCGCTTGCAAAATGCGACGTTATGTATCGGTAAATTTTTTCCAAGTAATCAAGATTTTTTGAGTTGCTTTCAGTAAAAAAATCTAAGAAAAACGAGTAGGCAAGTGCAGAAGTTCTGGCTTGAGTCGCGCTGTTTGTGTATTCGTATATAAAGTTATTTAGAAAACTTAATAGCTTTTCAGTGTCAACGTCATTTCTATATAAAAATCCGTTTTCAGAGAAATTTTCTTCAAGCATTTTTGCGGAAATTCCATTAACCGTCAAAAACGCGCTTGTCATACCGTTATCGCTTACGTACGAGCAGGGAACGTTTGGGGCTGTATAGAAAGCGCAACCGCGATAAAGGGGAAACGTTTTACCGTTACAACTAACGCGTCCATTGCCTTCGCTAATAAGCAATATTTGATGAGTAGCACTGCCCATTTTTCTATAAATATTCTCTTGTCTGTGTCTAGAACTTACGGTTGTAAAATATATCGGATATTTTGTTTTGTCAGTTTCAGTATTAATAATGTAATTAAAATCCATACAATTCAATCCTTTTGCAAGATATTCCAAAAAAAAATGCAATATTATCCATTTACTAACGTTATTTTTTGCAATATAATCATTATAACACACTTGATATTAAATATCAATACAAATGGTGAAAAAATAATAAAAGGAGAAAGTGATATGAGAAAGAGCTGTATTTCAAAGAATTGGTATTTTAAAAATACGACGGACAATACCGATTATGAAGTTGTAGATTTGCCTCACGACTATCAAATAGCTCAACCAAGAAGCGCGGACGAAGTTCCTTCAAATGGTTTTTATCCAAATAAAACTGGTAGATACGTAAAGCATTTTAACTTGCAAAAGGGCAAGCATTATATCTTAGACGTAGACGGCGCGTATATGTGTACTAACGTAGAGTTTAACGAAAACTTTTTGCTTATGCACCCATACGGATATACTCCGTTTTTAGTGGACTTGACCGATTACGTAAGAGAGGGTACGGACAAACTGGTTATTACGACTTCTCCGCAAAAGTTTACCGCAAGGTGGTATTCGGGAAACGGCTTATATCGCGATGTTTTCTTGTGGGAAGGCGGTGAAGTGAGAATTGAGCCGTGGGATTTATTCGTGTATACGCAGGACGTAAAAGACGGAGTTGCTACCATTAAGGTAAAGTATACCGTAAGCGCGGATAAGAGTAAGGACGTAGGACTTAAGTTCAGCGTTTACAACAATGGCGAAATCGTAAAAACTCAAGATGTAAAATTAAAGGTTAAAAAGGGTAAAAACCAAGGCGAAGCGGATATTGAAATTCTCAATCCATTGCTTTGGAACGTGCTTGACGCCCACCTTTATACACTAAAAGCCGAGATTTTGTGTGGCGAAACCGTAGTTGACGAGTTTGAAACCGAGTTCGGTATAAAGAAAGTAACCGCAGACGTAGAAAACGGATTGGTTGTAAACGGCAATCCAATAAAGCTTAAGGGCGGTTGTATACATCACGATCACGGAGATATTGGCTCGGCGTCTTTCCCCGCATCTGAAGAGCGCAAAATAAGAAAGCTTATACAGGCAGGATTCAACTCTATCAGATGCGCTCACAATCCGCCGTCTTTAGCGTTATTGCAGGTTTGCGACAGATTGGGTGTGGTAGTTATGGACGAAGCGTTTGACTGTTGGAATATTGCAAAGCCAAAGCATGGATATAATTGGTGGTTTGCCGATTGGTGGGCGCGTGATATTGCGTCTATGGTTTTGCGCGACAGAAATCACCCCTGTGTTTTCAGCTATTCGATAGGCAATGAAGTGCTTGAAGTAAACGGCACTTCAAACATGAAAGAGTGGGCGGAAAAGCTTGCACACGAAGTTAAAAAGTACGATGATACGAAGTTTGTAACAAGCGGACTGCAAAAATACTTTGTACGCCGTAACTCGTCAGAAGATATCGATCCCGACGATTATAAAGATTTTATTTACAAGAGATTCAAAAGTCAGGATAACGTAGGAATTAATAAGATTGCCGAGCCGTATGAAAACGCTTTGGATATTGTAGGATTAAATTATTATTACTCAACGTACGAGCTTGATCACAAAATGCACCCTAATAAGGTTATATGGGGTAGCGAAACGCAGGCAATACGTTTTTATCAATCGTGGGAAAAGGTTGAACAGCTTAGTTACGTGCTTGGCGACTATACCTGGACGGCGTACGATAATATGGGCGAAGTTGGCGCAGGCAGATTTAGTTGGGCAAGGGAAAATGAAGCTTCAAAAACCGGTTCTATATCGCTTGGCGGATCAAAATATCCATGGAGAAACTGCTTCCAGGGTGATTTAGACTCGTGTGGAGTTAGAAGACCGCAATCGTATTTTAGAGAAGCGATCTGGCGTGAGAATACCGAGCCACGCATTTTCGTAACTCACCCCGAGCATTTTGGAGAGTGTTTTGCTGGAACTGATTGGCATTGGTACGACGTTGAAGAGAGTTGGACTTATGACGACATGTATGAAAATTCTCCCATAAAGGCGCAAACTTACACCAAAGCCGACGAAATCAAGTGGTACGTAAACGGCGAGTATGTTGGATCAAGCGCGCCTATAAACGGTATTGCAACAATCGAAACTGTTTACAAAAAGGGCTGTATAAAAACGGAAGCCTATAAAAATGGAAATAAGTGCGGAGAATATACCTTATATACTACGGGTAATGCGTCAAAAATCAAGCTTGAGCCCGAAAAGGCGGAGTTTTTTGCGGATAATCGTGATTTGTGCTATATTCCCATTACTCTTACCGATACCGACGGAAAGTGGGTTGTTGGCGAAGATAAAAAACTTAGGTGTAAAGTTCTAAACGGCGAACTTCTTGCATTCTTCTCAGGCGATCCAAAGCCCGAGCAAATCAAAGCAAACGAATGTGTAACGTTCAGAGGTACAGCTCTTGCGGTAGTAAGAGCAAAGCGCGCTTCTGACGTATACGTTACGGTTTATGGCGAAGGCTTGGCAGGGTGTAGCGTAAAGCTAAAAGCCCTTTCGTTAGAAGACTACGAAAAACAGGAAAAGAAGTTTGATATGATTTCTCTTCCCATTTTCTAAAACATGGTTTTATTATAAAAAGTAAAAGGGTAGCAAAAAAATGCTATCCTTTTTTTATATTATTAAAAAGCTTAACAGTAATGAGTTTTCATTTCCTAACGAAAAAAGCGGTCTATACAAAAGTATAAACCGCTCAAAGTAGCAAATACTATAAAAAATTACGCGTTCTTGCTTGTACGCAAACAACGGGTGCATACGTACTCGTTAGAAGTAGCACCATTGATTTCTACTTTTACCTTGTGAACGTTAGCGCTAAAAGTACGTCTAGTATGACGATTAGAGTGGCTTACGTTGTTTCCACTGGTCTTACCTTTACCACAAATAACACAAACTCTGCTCATTATAAGCACCTCCCTGGGCGAATTTTTGACTTACCCGAATAATATACCACTTTTTTTCAAGAATGGCAAGCAAAATAAGGGCGTTTTTTTAAAATAATTCATATAAAAAAAGAACTTATTTTACTTTATCCTCATAAATTTTGCTATAAGAGTGTAAAAATAGTGGTATAAAAGCAATTAATAATAATCATTTTAAGAAAATAATAACACTACAAGTAGATTAATAAGTATAACTAAGTGGGCAATAGTAAGGATAGGTTTGTTGCAAATTTGGTGAAAAAACAGTAAATTATAAAAAAACCCTTGCTTTATTTGCAATTTTATAGTACAATATATATGGTAGTTATGCGTACTATGTTTGGCCAAGGAGGTACTGATGAGCGTAAACACGTCCAATGCTTACGGAAATATAACAATTACCGAAGAAGCAATAGCCCAAGTAGCAGGGCGCACCGCATTGGAATGTTATGGCGTTTTAGATTTAGTATCAAGGCGACTGTCCGACAGCTTTATGGAACTTTTGAAAAAACGTTCGGATTCCAGAGGAGTGCGCGTACTTACAAACGGAGATAGAATTTTCATCGATTTATATATAATAATCAAATACGGAGTATCCATTTCGGCGGTAGGTGAGTCGTTAAAGGAAGTAGTGAAGTACAACGTCGAAAGGTTTACCGGAATGGTCGTAGACACCGTCAATATTAACGTAGTCGGTGTTAGACTGTAATTAATTTGGAGGATTTATGCAAAAAAAGATTAATGGAGCAACTTTCCGTAAGATGATATTAAACGGAGCAAAATTGCTCGAAAAAAACAAGGAGTACGTAGACTCATTGAACGTGTTCCCTGTTCCCGATGGCGATACGGGTACTAATATGTCGCTAACGCTTTTCTCTGCAGCAAAGGAAGTTTCAAACTGTTCTAGTAATAAAATGAGCGAGCTTTGTTCTGCGTTTGCAAAGGGTGCGCTTAGAGGTGCAAGAGGAAACAGTGGCGTTATCTCTTCTCAGATAGTAAGAGGAATGTCTGATGTTTTAAGTAAGAGCGAAGAAATTACGATAAAAAATCTTACCGAAGCTTTTGAAAAGGGTACCGAAATTGCTTATAAAGCGGTTACTAAACCAAAAGAGGGAACTATTCTTACCGTTATGCGTGGTATGAGTGAGTATGCAACCGCAAACAGCAAAAAGAAAGTTGACGTTGATGTTTTCTTAAAGGAAATTCTTGACGCTGGCGAAGAAATGCTTAGAAAAACTCCCGACATGCTTCCTGTTCTCAAAAAAGCAGGTGTAGTAGACGCGGGTGGAAGAGGCTTGCTCATCATTTTCGAGGGCTGGCTTGCAGTTCTTAACGGCGCGGAAGATGTAGATCTTTCCTTTGACGACACAGTATCTAGTGACGAAAGTCAGTATAGCGAGGAAGCTCATTTCGACTATAACGATTTGGGCGAAATCACGTTTGCATATTGTACAGAATTCTTTATTATAAATCTTCACAAAAAGACCACCGAAGCGGATATAGACCGTTTTAGAGAAACGCTTATGACGCTTGGCGACTGCGTACTTGTTATCGGCGATTTGTCTTTTGTTAAGGTGCACGTTCACTCCAATCAGCCTGGCGTAGTTCTTACTCACGCATTAGAGCTTGGTGAACTTGATCAGCTTAAGATTGAAAATATGCTTGAGCAAAACCGTAAGCTTATCGGCGAAAAGAAGGAAGAAATGAAGCCTTTTGGAATTGTTTCGGTTTGCGCTGGCGAAGGACTTAGCAACATTTTCAAAGATTTACTTGTAGATAACATTATCGAAGGCGGTCAGACAATGAATCCTAGCGCCGACGATATTGCAAAAGCGTGTGATAAAATTAACGCAAAAGACGTATTTGTTCTTCCAAACAATAAAAACATAATTCTTGCTGCAGAACAAGCAAAGGCTCTTTCTAAGCGTAAATTACATATCATACCCTCCAAAAACGTACCTCAGGGCTTGTCCGCAGTGCTTGCATTCAATCCAGAAGAGAGCGTTGCAAACAACGAAGAAGCGATGAATGATGCTTTGCAGTACGTAAGAGCAGGTATGGTAACTTATGCGGTTCGTAGCACTCAGATTGATAACTTCAACCTTGTAGAGGGCGACATTATCGGTATGGATGCTAAGAACATTGTTGCAAAGGGCGATTGTGTAACTAAGGTAACAGAAGAGCTCGTTGATAACATGATGAACGACGAAGTAAGCACGATAACTCTTTATTTTGGTAACCAAGTAACTGAAGAAGAAGCTGCAAAAGTTGCTTCGGATATTGGCGAAAAGTATCCCATGTGTGACGTTGATTATCACTTTGGCGGTCAGCCTCTTTACTACTATATAGTATCGCTCGAATAAAAAAATTTACGCGGAGTTGTTTCTTTAATTTTGTAGACAGCTCCGCGTTTTGTTTGAAATTTTCCACACCGCATGCATTCCGTATGCGGTGTAATTATCCACTTTTACTGTATAATATGCACCGAAATTGTGGATAACTCTGTGGATAACTTTGATTTTTGCACAAGATAGGTGGATAAAATGCTACTTTCGGATATAAAAGGTATCAAATCTAAAAGATTGGAAATATTGAATAATTCGGGAATTTATACACCCGTAGATCTAATCTCGTTTTTCCCGAAACGTTATATTGACCTTAATCGTCTTAGCGATTTAAGAAAAGCAAAAGAGGGCGAAGACGTGCTTATTTTGGCGCGCACTGAAGAAGACGTTAAGGTTAGTTATATCAAGAAAAATATGAACGTAGTAAAAGCTAAGTTTGTATATGATAATCTAAACGTTTATATAACCTATTTCAATCAGCCGTATATGGCAAAAAATATTGTAAAGGGAAAGTATTATTATATATCGGGCAAGCTTAAGATAAAAAACGGACTTACAATATCCAACCCATCGCTCTATCCCTTTACTGGAGATACAACTCCCATTCCCGTATATACCAAGCTAAAAGGTTTACCTCAAAATACTCTGGTTTCCGCGATAGATACGGTATTAAGTTCGGTGCGTCTAAACGGATATATACCTAAAACGCTGTCTGACAAATACGAACTTTGTGAGATAAATTCCGCTTATGCAAGCGTTCATCATCCAAAAGATATGCAAGAGATAGCGCAAGCAAAACGCACGGTAAGCGTGGAGTATCTGAATTATATTATTTCCGTTTACGCACTAGTCAGAGAAAAGACTAAAACAACAAAAAAACGCAAATACAATGCGGATAAAGATAAGTTTGTACAATTTATTCAAAATTTACCATTTACGCTAACTCAGGATCAAGGGGTAACGGTAAAGCAAATAATAAGCGATTTGGACACTAAAGGTTGTAACAGGCTTGTTCAGGGCGACGTAGGTTGCGGAAAAACCGCGGTAGCAATGTGCGCTATATACTACGCATATCTTAGCGGTTATCAAAGCGCGTTTTTAGCGCCCACCGAAGTATTGGCTTTTCAGCATTACAAAACCGCCATATCATATTTGGAAAAATATGGCGTAAAAGTAGCGTTCTTGTCGGGCTCGGTAAAAAAGAGCGAAAGAAGCGTAACGCTAGAGCGCATAGCAAACGGCGAGGTTGACGTAATAGTTGGTACACACGCGCTGTTTTCGGACGACGTAACGTTTAGGGATTTGGCGCTTGTAATAACCGATGAACAACAGCGTTTTGGAGTAAAACAGCGTAGCGCGCTAGAGAATAAAACAAAGGATGCCGACGTTGTGTCTATGACGGCAACGCCCATTCCACGAACTTTAGCGCTTACTCTTTACGGAGAGCTTAGCGTAAGCAGTATTAAGACTATGCCTAAAAACAAGGCGTCCATAAGAACTCGTTTTATTCCCAAAGAAAAGGAAGAATCAATGTGGAAATACATTGTAGACAAGGCAAACGCTGGCGAACAAACATACGTTGTGTGCCCTGCAATAGAAGAGGACGAGGATAGCGAGATAGTATCAGTTAAAGAGCTTTACAAAAAGGCAAGCTCTATTTTAGGCGATAGCGTGGGTGTTATTCACGGACAGCTAAAAGAAGAAACTAAAAACCGTATAATGAAGCAATTTGCGGACGGAAATATAAAAGTATTGGTTGCAACCACCGTAATAGAGGTGGGAATTGACGTAAAAAATGCCACGACAATGGTGGTTTACAATGCCGACAGGTTTGGTCTTTCTCAGCTTCATCAGCTTAGAGGAAGAGTGGGACGAGGAGAGATTGACAGTTATTGCTTTGTGCTGTCTGATAACGAAAGCGTGTCCACGCAAGAGCGGATCAGCTATTTTTGCTCGTGTAGCGACGGATTTGAGCTTTCTGAGTACGACTTTTCAAAGCGAGGCGGAGGCGACTTTTTAGGGACAGCACAGCACGGAGGAAGCGGAGAGTTTGACTTTGATGCAAGCAGTATACGCACGGCAAAAGAAATTTCAGATAGTTTGCTATCTGATGAAAATTACCGAAAAATTATTGGTTCAACTGTTACTGATAACAGGTTCGAATACTTTAAGGATATTACGTTAAACTAACGAAAAGACAAAAATATGCAAAAGATAATCAATTTCAGACCGTTTTTAATAACTATGATATTTGCAGTTTTCGCAGTAATATGCGGAATACTTTTTGCTACGGTAAATAATATTGTAGGTATAGTTGCTGTTTGCGTATTGTTTATTATTGCAGTAGTTTTGACTATTCTTTTTCGTAAAAACACATCAAGACTAATAACTTTTATACTATGCGCGTTTATGAGCATTTGGTGTTTTGCTTATGCAGGCGCATATCTTATTGAGCGTAATGCAGTGGTAGAATATACGGAAGAGGTGAGCATTGTCGGCAGAGTGTGCGACGTGCAAAGTAGCGATGGTTCGCACGCGTTAGTGTTGGAAAATCTTGTAATCGATGACGATAATGAAAGTGGGAAAATGCGCGTAATACTAGACGAAAACGATTCGTCCACCTTTTACGTAAACGTTGGTGATAAAGTTTCATTTATTTCTCAACCAATAGTAAGTAAAATTAATTTTGAGGATATATCTTTTAACGAGATAAAATATTATGCATACATCTCGTTAGACGAACTAAAAGTTTATGCAGGCTCGCTTAATTTCAGAGAACAAATTCTTCAATCGCTAAGAAGCACTTATAATAATTGGCTAGGCGAATACGGCGAACTTGCTTATGGAATAATAACAGGCGACAAAAACGGACTAAGCGGAGAATTACGTACGGCGTATTCCGTTAGTGGTCTTGCCCATATTCTTGCAGTTTCTGGTCTGCACGTAGGATTTTTAATGTCGTTGATAACATTTTTATTAAGAAAGCTTAGAGTAAATAAAAATATACAGCCGTTTATATGTCTTGCAGTGCTTTTAGCCTATAATTTCTTAGTTGGATTTTCTTACTCGATAATGCGAGCATCTATAATGTTTATGATTGCGTTTTCGGCAAGAATAAAGGGAAAGTGGAGTGATCCTCTAAACAATTTATGCTTAGCGGTAAGTGTAATAGTTTGTATATTTCCCTTTTCCATATTTGACGTTGGCTTTATAATGAGCGTTGGTTGCGTGCTTACAATAATACTTTTTTCAAAAGGTCTTACCGAGTTTTTCTTGCGCCTGTCTAAAAACAGGTTCAAAAAATTCTTTTCCACGCTATCTGTTTGTATATGCGCTCAAGTAGGTGTTTTTCCTGCTATGACCTTTTATTTTTCATCCTTTTCAACATATTCAATTCCAGCAAATATCATAGCAATGCCCATTCTTAATCTTATTTATATATTTGTGCTTGTGTTTGGCTTGCTAACAGCGTTTATTCCGATTTTCGGATATGTGCTAGCTTTGGCAAAATACCTGTTTATGGTGGTTGATTGGATAAACTTAGGCATAAGCTATCTACCGCTAAGCGAAGTAATAGTGTATGGCTCTACTAGTATGTTTATCTTGTATTTACTCTATTTTGTAGTCAGCAAATACGTAATGTTACGCAAGAAGATTATAGCTGTTACGTGTTGCGTTCTTCTTTCCGTGTCAATAATAGTCGTAGATAACGTAAGGTTTACAAGCGATACGCACTTGGTGTATTCTCACGCAAGATACGACGTTAGTTCAATAGTTAAAACAAACGACAAATACGCGCTTGTGGGTGACCTTACTAAGTATAGTAAAATAGAAAAGTGTATCAAAGACGCAAGAATACACGCTATCGATAGTATTTATGTTACGCACTTAAGTAATAATAACTTAGAATTTTTGATAGGGCTTGTAGATAAATATAAAGTAAATGCCGTTTATATACGTGAGGATACCGATGCGTTACTTGCGTACGAGCTTGTCAAAAACAACGTAAACGTTAAGCATACGCTAGAGCAAAACGTAATACAAGAAATTTCGATAAGCGGAAAATTCGTGGGTTATAAATATAAAGGAATATTGTTTACGTCTTATAAAACAGACTTTAAGAGCATTAGTAAAGAATTGTTAGCTTCATACAAAGTGGTTAGAGCTTACTCGCAAAAAGAAATAGAAGGAGTTAATTTTGCGCTCAATTTTGAGTATAAAGAAAATGAGGATGCAGTGGGTGCTAACGAAGATACGGTGCTCTTGGATTACGATACAATGGCTCAAAAGCGGTTTTAGTAAATAATCACGCTATTTATTATAACAAAACTACTTATATTCCTAAAATTTATTTGTAAATACGCGTCAAAATTGTTGACAAACAAGTCTAAATCCTATATAATAGTTAAGCAATTTGAAGAATCATTGATAGGAGGTGCTATTATGGCAGTACCAAAACATAAAGTTTCGAAACAGGCTGGAAATTCAAGATTTGCTAACTGGAAGATTAAAAATCCTTCTATTAGTGAATGCCCTCAGTGCCACGAACTTAAGCAGAACCATAGAGTATGCCGTTACTGCGGTTACTATGACGGCGCTAAGAAAGTAGAAGTTAAAAAAGCTAACGACTAATCAAAAGGAAATCGGTTTCATAAAAGAAGCCGATTTTACTTTTAGTGGAGTTTATTATAATTATTATATAATCATTAGTTGTGTTTTAGTTGTAAAAACTTTTTCAAAGTGGTATAATACGAAAGTAAACAAAAAATCAAGGAGATAACTTATTATGGGTTGTACACATAATTGTGAAACTTGCGGAAGTTCTTGCTCTTCAAAGAATAAAGAGAGCATGATTGAAAAACCGCACGACGGAACTAAAGTAAAAAAGATTATCGGCATAGTTAGTGGAAAGGGCGGAGTAGGTAAATCATTGGTTACTTCTCTTCTTGCAGTAGCTATGCAAATTAAAGGAAGTAAAACGGCAATACTCGACGCGGATATTACCGGGCCGTCTATTCCCAAGGCTTTTGGGCTTCACGGTAGCGCAGACGTTTTAGAAAATGCTATTTTACCCAAAGAAACTGCAACGGGTATTAAGGTAATGAGTACTAACTTCCTTCTTCAGGAAGAAACCGCGCCCGTTATTTGGAGAGGCCCAGTTATTGCAGGGCTTGTAAAGCAGTTCTGGACGGACGTTATTTGGGGCGATGTGGACTTTATGTTCGTAGATATGCCTCCGGGAACAGGTGACGTTCCACTTACCGTGTTCCAATCTTTACCAATAGACGGAATAGTAATCGTTACCACGCCTCAAGACCTTGTTGAAATGATCGTTAAAAAGGCTGCTAACATGGCTAATATGATGAACGTTCCTATTCTTGGTATGGTAGAAAATATGTCGTACCTTAAGTGTCCTCACTGCGACGAAAAAATCGAGATTTACGGAAAGAGTAAGGTGGACGCAATCGCTAATGAGTATGGCGTAAAAACAACCGCTAAGCTCCCCATAAACCCCGACGTTGCTTCAGCTGTTGACGAAGGAGCAATCGAAACTATTGACGTTTCCGCTCTTTCCGACTTTGTAACAATGCTTCAATCTTTATAAAAAACAAAAGACGCATTATACGTTCAGTCATTGAGATATAATGCGTTTTTTATTGAGATAAATGTTTTTCTTTTGTGTTTAGTTCGACTAAAACTGAGCAAATGTGCTAACGTTGTCTTATAAAATGTGCCTACTAAACTGGTAGGAGAGTTTAAATACTGAGAATTTACATAAAAGTATTGAATTTTAACGTTGCGTATGATATAATTTTTTTATAAAGCGGAGTTATCGCAAATAAGTTTTTTAGGAGAAGTAACATGTTTCAGCTATTTACCGATACAGATACCGACATAACCCCAGAAGTTGCAAAAGAATATGGATATAAGATTATAAGTATGCCGTATATGCTAAAACTTGGCGAATCAGTCTATCCGTATGAGGATTTTGATACGTTCGATTATCAGACGTTTTATAATATTTTACGTAAAGGTACGCTTCCAACAACCAGCGCAATCACGCCTCAAAAGTATATCGAGTACTTCGAGCCCACTCTAAAGGAGGGCAAAGATATTTTGTACGTGCATTTTTCTCGCGCAATGTCCGCAACCTTTGATTATATGGACAAGGCTTGGGAAGAGCTATCCAAAAAGTACCCAGAGCGCAAGCTTTATACCGTAGACACTAAGGGGATTACGATACTTAGCTATAATATAGTAAGAGCCGTTGGCGACCTTGTAAAAGCAGGTAAAACCCCCGAAGAAATAGTTGAGTGGGCTAAAACCGAAGTGGATAAGCACGCAGTGTATTTCTTTGCCGACGACTTGAAGTTCTTTGGCAAGAGCGGAAGAGTAAGCGGAATTGCCGCCGTTATGGGTGGACTCTTGGGTATTCGACCCATTATCCATATGAATAGCGACGGAAAAATGGTTTCTATTGCTAAAGCTCGTGGCAGAGGCGCTGCTACTAACAAAATGCTTGACTACGTAAGAGAGCTTAACGCGGATATCAAAGCTCACCGCGTAATAATCGGGCATAGCGACGCGCTGGATATTGCAAAGGATGTGGAAGCAAGACTAAAAGCGGAGTATGGCGACGATCTTAATACCGAAATTGTTGTCGTAAACCCCACCGCAGGCAGTCATTGCGGACCCAACACCGTAGGCGTAAGTTTTTATGCAAAGCATAGATAAGAAAGAAATAATAGATAATGGGTGATTTTTAATCGCCCATTTATTGTATAAAGAAAACCCCCAGATAGTCTGGGGGTTCAAAAAAGGCTTATGCCGTTCCAACTTGCAAAAATACTCCGTTTAATTTATAATAAAAATGCGACCTGCC
>SVHU01000004.1 GCA_015055625.1 Clostridiales bacterium
TTTATTTTTTTGCAACTGGCAGGTCGCATTTTTATTATAAATTAAACGGAGTATTTTTGCAAGTTGGAACGGCATAAGCCTTTTTTGAACCCCCAGACTATCTGGGGGTTTTCTTTATACAAAAAAAGTACAACCCGATTAAATACAGGTTGTACTTTTTTTATTACACTAAACTAGTCTTTTTCAAAACAACGTTGCTTATAGCACCCATACCTATTGCAAAAAGAACACCACCGCCAAACGACATAATTACGTTAAGAATTGTAGAATCGAGTGGGCTAATCATTGGTATCATAGTAAAGAATAACATTCCAAAACCAAATGATAAAATCAAAGACATCCACGCTTTTGACTTTCCTACGACAGAGGCAAGAACACAAACCGCAACAAAAATCAAACTTAAAAACAATTTAGACATCATGCAAGCAACAAGATTTCCAATATTAAAACCTATCATATCATACGGAACTTTTGATATTGCTCCGCCAATCATCGCTCCAACAAAAAACATAATAAACATAATCGCAGCACCTACAAAGCAAACAAAAGTCTTTGATATAACGTAATCTGTCTTTTTTGCGCGAACTGTAAAGAGATTTTTAGAATATCCACTTCTAAAGTCATCAGAAACAAAAATACAAACCAAAACTGCAATTGCAAAATACATCATATTTATATTGCACATAGAGGTAAGGCTCATATCGGTAGACATTCCAGCGCTACTTGTAGCCCCAAGAATTTGCCAAACAAAATCAAAGCCTTTCATTACAGTTTCTTCTTTTGTTTGAGGATCTACGCTTACCGTTCCGTCCATCATGCTCGTCATTACAAGAATTAAAATAGGAACAACTAGTGAAATACCTACGAGGATATAGAAAAATGGAATTGTAAACATTCTTCTAAAATCAACTTTTAACATAGTATTAGTACGACTAAAAAATCCGCTATTTTTCATATTATTTATCCCCCTTTTCTTTCATAAGGTCAATATAATATTCCTCAAGACTTATTTTATCTATTTTAATCTCGCTAACCAAGACGTTATGCTCATACAAATACGTAACTATATCCTCAGTTTGAGTATTATCATACACTCTCACGTATCCAAAATCATCCTCTTCAACTCTGAAATATTTGCGTTTGAGCAATGCTTTTGCAGTTTCGTTATCTTTTACCTTTATTGCAACGTAAGTACGACAGCTCTTTTCAAGTTCTTCAGCTGTCATTTCTTTAATCATCTTACCGCCACGAATAATTCCATAGTGAGTTGCAATCTTCTCAAGCTCGCCTAAAATGTGCGATGAAACAAGTATCGTACAGCCCTGCTCGGTTGCAAGTTCTACAAGAAGCTCTCTCATAATTCTCATACCGTCTGCATCCAAACCGTTTATCGGTTCGTCCAAAACTAACAAATCAGGAGTTCCCATAAGCGCCATTGCAATACCGATTCTTTGCTTCATTCCCAAAGAACAATTCTTATATTTATTACCGGCTGCTCCTTCCATTCTTACAATTTTAAGAACACGTCTTACTTCATCTTTAGGCTTCTTAATACCAAGGTTTGCAGCTTGTAACATAAGGTTGTTCCAAACGCTATAATTAGGATAACACCCCGGAGCTTCGATAAGAACACCAACAGAAGATCTTACCTCGTCGTCTGTATAATCTTTTCCAAAAAGTTTAACCACTCCACCGCTTGGACGGATAAGCCCACATATAATCTTTTCAGTCGTTGACTTTCCGCTTCCGTTCTCGCCAATAAAACCGTATATAGCACCTTTAGGAACAGTCATATCAAGACCGCTTAAAGCCTGTTTAACCCCAAAATTTTTAGTTAAATTTCTAATTTCAATAGCATTCATATTTGCCTCCAATTAATACACGTCGCTTCTATACAAAATTATCGAACCGACAATATTGTATATAACCGCCCATGCAAAAGAAACTACAATACAAGTTAATAACGTAAACATATTTGCTGACAAACAAGCATTTACGGACGATCCGTACAAAAACACGTTCAAAATGGGAGAATTACCCACTATTGCTCCAAGACCTACAATAATAACTCCCGTCCCAAAGAAGAATGACGATGCAATAGATATTCCAAAATACTTTCTAAAGATAATGTTCAGCATTGTGTAAAGACTTGCCCAGCCCGCGCTCATTATCATTTTTCCAAATATTGCAATAATTAAAGAACCTGCATTTACACTAAAATCTGCCCCAACAAAAGCTCCTGCAAGCACCGTACCCAATAGGTATGTAATGCACATACAAGCCATTGAGAACGCGCCCAACAATGATTTAGAAATCATATAATCTTGCTTTTTTGCGTGGGTAGTAAACAACTGCTTTACATATCCGCTCTTATAATCGTGTCCAATAAAAATGGAAACCATTATTCCGCCGAAAATGAAAACCATATTCATATTTGCATATTCGGCAATATCTGAAACTGCATACAAAGGTTTTCCTGCAGCAATAACTTCCCAAGTATTTTCATACAATTTGATAATTTCGCCCTCTGCATTCTCCATACTTGTCATACCAAGTATCATTGCAGGAATTATTGCAGCTATTACTAAAAATATATAAAACAACGGGGTGTGAAATAAACGGTAAAAATCAACGCTGAGCATACCCTTCAATCTTTTAGTGAAAGACGGTGATTCGAATTTTAAATTTTGTGTTTTTTCCATATTATTCGTTCTCCTTTTTGCTCATAAGCTCCACGTAATACTCTTCAAGACCAATCTTATTCTTTTTAATCTCGTTTACAACGACTCCATTCTTCAATAAATATTCAACAATCATTTCAGAATCGTCTACGTCGTAAACTCTCAGATATTCGCCCTCGTTTCTTACGTTATCAAACTTTGCTTTTAACAAATTCAGACATTTATCCATATCTTTAGCCTTAAGAGAAATAAACACTCTAGCTCTTGCGTCCATTTCCTCAGCAGTAAGTTCTTGCACCATTCTTCCGCGCTGGATAATTCCGTAATGCGTAGCAATTTTTTCAAGCTCGCCAAGAATATGCGAAGAAATAAGAACGGTACATCCATAAATTTTAGTAATATCCACGAGAATTTCTCTCATAATTCTCATACCGTCAGTATCTAAACCGTTAATTGGCTCGTCAAGTATCAATAACGCAGGATTTCCCATAAGTGCCATTGCAATACCAATGCGCTGTTTCATTCCTAAAGAGCACTTCTTAAATTTGAGTTTTGAAGAATTTTCCATTCTAACAATTTTTAAAACCCTGCTGATTTCCTCTTTAGGATTTTCAATACCCAAATTGAGCGCTTGCATCATCAAATTCTGATACACGCTGGAATTTGGAAAACAACCTGTATTTTCAATCAAAGCTCCCACCCTAACTCTTACACCTGCATCGGTATACTTCTTTCCAAACAACTTAATTTCGCCATTATCCGGAACAAGATGTCCACATATTAGCTTTTCAGTTGTAGATTTACCACTTCCGTTTTCGCCAATAAATCCGTATATTGCTCCAACAGGAACCGTCATATTAAGTCCGTTAAGAGCATACATTCCGCGAAAGCTTTTAGATAAATTTCTTATTTCGATAGCGTTCATATTTTTCTCCTTCTTATTTATCGTTGCAAAAAGATTATACGATATATCCGTTTATTTATTATAAAAAAAATGTTTACGTTTTGTAAAAGTGTGTATTTTTTACAACGTAAACATTAATTTATTATTATATTTTATTGTTATTTTATAACATTGTTTTGCGCAATTCTTCGTTTGATAAAGCAGAAAGATATGCAGGAGGAATATCGAATACCGTCTTACAACCAATTTCGCCATTTTTGTTCATTTTATAAACAGCTCGAGCGTAAGCTACGATTACAGACGCAGTAAACTCGGGGTTAGAATCAAGTTTAAGACTATATTCAATAACGTGATTATGAGCAAGATCTTTTCCTGTTTTCCCTGTGCGAATAACTACACCGCCGTGAGGTATGCCACCGTGTTTTTCATTCAACTCTTCCTGAGAAATAAAATGCACAGTTGTATCATAATCAGCAAAATAATTAGGCATAGTCTTTATCTCGTTTTCAATTCTTACCTTATCTGCCCCATCTTTTGCAACAACAAAGCACTCTCTTGTATGCTTTTCTCTCGTTGTCAAAACAGGTTCTTCCCCTGATCTTACTCTATCCATAGCGGATTGAACAGGTACTGTATACTGCTTAGCATCCTGAACACCTTCTATTCTGCGTATAGCATCGGAATGTCCTTGACTTACTCCCTTTCCCCAAAACGTGTAGTCTTTACCGTTAGTCAATATGCACGATCCTAAAAGCCTATTAAGTGAAAACATGCCAGGATCCCAACCAACAGATATTGCCGCGGTTTTACCACTTTTTTTAGCAACTTCATCAACGTTTGTAAAATGTTCGGGAATCTTTGCGTGAGTATCAAAGCTGTCAATAACGTTAAAATATTGAGCTAAATACGGAGTTTGCTTAGGAAGATCAGTTGCGCTTCCTCCACACAACACCATAACGTCAATATCGTTAGTCATTTCTAACGCCTTATCGCAATGATATACGTTTGCTCCTGTAACTGTTTTTACCGTCGCAGGATCTCTACGCGTAAAAACTCCTACAAGCTCCATATCTTTATTTTGTCTTACGGCATACTCAACTCCTTTACCAAGATTTCCATAACCGTAAATACCAACGCGAATACTCATAAAAGCATCTCCTTTTTCTAAATTAACAGATGTATTATATCACATTAAAATGCAGATTTCAAGAATATAAAAGCGTTGTAAATAAATTTTTTCATTTTTTTACAACGCTGATATTTTATTTTTTATATATTCTATTAAATAATAAATCTGATTCTTCTTTTGTTGCTAAAGTTTCAGAAAAAGCCGTTGCACTTCCCGTTGCTACTCCACGATAAAAAGCTCTTACGTAATCACCGCTTTGAATATATTCGGATATAAAACCAGCAACAACGGAATCGCCAGATCCCACAGTGTCAACAACATCCCCGTCCGGTGCTTGCAAATAAATTTTATCGCCGTTTTCCGAAACTAGTATCGCTCCGTATTTTCCTAAAGAAACAATAACGTTTCGCGCTCCCATTTCTCTAAGCTTTCCTGCGTAATAATAGGTATCGTCAAACCCATTTAGCTTTATCTTGAACATTTCCTCAAGCTCATGGTTATTGGGTTTAATCAAAAATGGCTTATGCTTTAACGTATTAAGCAACAAATCCTTGGTTGCATCAACAACAAAATTAACACCCTTTCCTTTAAGGTATTCCATAATATCTTCATAAGTGTCCTGACTCATGCACGACGGAATACTTCCTGCCATAATAAGATAATCGCCGTTTTTTAAGATAGATAACTTATCATAAAACTCTTTTACTGCGCTTTCCGAAATTTTGGGGCCTGCTCCATTAAACTGAGTTTCATCTCCGCTCATAACCTTAACGTTAATACGGCTATCACCCTCAATTTGTACAAAATCCGTTGATACGTGATGCTGTTCAACTAGCAATCTCTCTATTTCCCTGCCTGTAAAACCACCCACAAAGCCCATAGCTACGTTTGGATTTCCTAAATTTTTCAAAACAATAGAAACGTTGATACCTTTTCCTCCAACATAACATACTTCTTTTTGCGTTCTATTAACTTTACCTCTATTCCACTCGTTGATATTAACGGTGTAATCTATACAAGGATTAAGCGTTATTGTATAAATCATATTTTTACCTCTTATTTTATCGACTCTATTAATGACGAAAGCTTTTCGTAGCAATCTTTCAGCTCGTCAAATTCAGTAAAATTATTTCTATAAACTTCTATAAAAACCGCAGGATCTATATTGGCATTATGTTTAATTTCCTTAAAAAAGCGTTCAAAATTATATCTACCTTTAAATGGCAAAAGTGGCTGTTTAAGCGATTTATCCATATCGCAAACATGAATTGTTACCAACCTATCCTTCATAGCATCTGCAAATCTTAGTGGATCGATACCACTAAACAACGCCTGTTTTATATCCAAAGTCGCTTTTAGGTCAGGACAATAAGACAATAGCTCCGTGAAAAATTCAGGCTTACTTCCAAACGCCCAGTTAACGTTCTCATAAGCTATATACAATCCATAAGACGCTGCTATTTCACACAACTGATTAACTCTTGCGCTAAACCATCCGTAGTCCAAATCAAGCTCTCTATCCTTTTTTACAAATGGTCCATGGAAAGTTATATACTTTGCGTTTAGCTCAAACGCCGCTCTGCACACAGATCTAAAAACTTCTTCCGCATCCTCTCGTGATCTTTGATGAGGGCAAAAAAGCTCGGGCTCAAAAGAAGTTCCATGGGCGTGAATTGAATGAATTTTAAGCGCACCTTTACGTTTTTTTAATTCGCTAATAAACTCTGGCTTATATTCGCTCATACAGTTTAAAAATACTTCCGCGCAAGTAATGCCGTTATCATTGTATAAAGACACTACGTCTTCTACTTCTTTATCTCCATAATAACATGACGTCGATATACCTAATTTCATAAAACACCTCATTTTCTTGCATTTATTATATCATACAAAAATAAAATCTACAAGTGTTTGCTGATTTTTTTCAAAATATCAATAAAAAAACGACGGATAATCTTATTAAACAAGACTATCTGTCGTTTATTTTTTTAGTTGTTAGTGTTATTTTTAATAAAATCTAACACTTTTCCCTTTGTTAGAGGATACGTTCTCGCTCCTACAAAACCACATTTATACGCAGAAGTTGCACTTGCAAATCTACAAGATTCAGCCAAAGTATAGCCATTAAAATAAGCAAACAAGAATGCGCCGTGGAAAGTATCGCCAGCTCCGTTAGAATCAAGTGTTTGCACACAAAATGCGTCATAGTGGATTATTTCGCCATTCTCATAATAATAACCGCCGTTTTTACCGTCTGTAACAGCAAAAACTTTTGGTTTATATATATTATAAACTTCACGCATTGCTTCTTTTATATCGCTTTTTTTAGTCAATCCCAAAATAAACTCTGAAGACGGAATAAGAATATCCACATAGGGTAGCAACGTTTCTATTCCGCTATACAATCCGCCTGCATCCAAGCTTACTGCAACACCTTTTTGTCTTGCGTATTTTGCAGCGTGTATTGCGCAGTTTAGATAGTTGCCATCCAAATGCAAAACGTCAGCGTTATCAAGTGCAGATAAATTAACGTTTTTCACGTCGTCTACTACCGTTCCTCTATCAAAAACACACGTTCTTGTTCCATCTTTTTCGGATAGAAGGATATATGAAACGAAAGAAGTCGCTTCGCTTACAACAACATTATCGACATTTACGTTATATTTATTAAAATCATTTAACAAATATTTTCCTGCGTCATCATTTGCAAAACCACCAATAACGTTAGCATCCATTCCAAGTTTGCTTGCAACAACTAGCGCGTTTCCAACAGGACCTCCGCCCGAAACTGCAATTTGGTTTGCCTTCATTTTAGTATCTTCGGTCGGATACGTATTACACTTTATTAAAGTATCGTAAACGCACGCGCCAAGCCCTACTATCTTTTTCATGCTTTATTCTCCGATCCAAGCAATTTGATTTTGGATTTTGCAAATTCAGCAACAGCGTTGATAGGCTCTTTCATAAACAAATCGATAGCTATCTTGCCAATATCCTCAGCCTTAACAGCCTCTAAAAATGCATAGCACAAATCGGTTCCGAAATTGATTTTGCCAATACCTGCTTTGATTGCTGAAATAATCTGATCGTCAGGAACTCCGCTACCTCCGTGAAGCACAAGAGGAATTTTTACAGCTTCCTTAATCTCTTTGATTCTATCAATTGCAATAACGGGAGCTTGCTTATATCTACCGTGCGCGGTACCTACTGCAATAGCCAAAGCAGAAACACCAGTACCGTCTACAAACTTCTTTGCGTCCTCAACCGTCGTATAATCAGTAGGAACACCATCAGCTGCCTTTCCAATTTCTCCAAGCTCTCCCTCAACTCCGATATTAAGAGCATCACAAAGCTCTACCGTTTTTGCGGTATTCTTTATGTTGGTATCAAGATCTTCTTTCGAAAAGTCAACCATAACTCCGCTAGCTCCGTTTTTAACAGCAATCGATGCAGGAACAAAACCGGCGCCATGATCCAAATGCACACAAACGGGAACAGAAGCTGTATGAGCGGCTTTTATCATTATCGGGCAAAGATAATCAGCAAAACCTGTTGTTGCTAATCTGCTATAAAACTGAATGATTACGGGCGATTTAAGCTCTTCAGCTGCCTTAATTACGCCCATTACGGTTTCCATATTATAAACATTAAAAGCAGGAACAGCATAACCGCTTTCCGTACCTTTAAGTACTTGTTTAAGATTTACTAACATTATTCTCTCCTTTAGTTGTTAATATCATCGTATTCGATTTCGTCGATATACTTAGTAAATTCGCGCAAATAAGAATCATATTCGCCGTACACTTCTGTCATATGGTGAATATAGGGACCTTCGACAAGCTTACGCTCTACCTTTGGCAAATCCTTAAACTCAGCCCACATATACGTTCCAAAAGTTTTAGGACCTTTGCAAGTCTTTATTTCTCCGCCAAGTAAATAATACTTTCCTCTTTCCGCCTGGAAACGAGCTATTGTATAAGTTCCGTCCTTAATTCTAAACGATGGTTTGCAACTATAAAGACAGGGATGTTCACCTTCAGCTTTGCAAGACACAGGGAACGGCCCGCAGTGCCACAAAAGCTCTGCGTTGTCGTTTTCGGGATGACGGCAAGTAAATTCGCCCTGAATAGGCTTGCCCTTTCCTCTGGTTGCAGACAATAACAATACGTTCGTTACAGTCATATGTATATCCCACTCGCACGTTACGTAAATATCTTTATCGGCAAGCAAAGACATTGCAAGACATGGGAAGACGTCCCAGCAAAGTTTAATTCCAGTCCAGCACTCTCCACTTATTATATTACAATCGTTTTGCTTAGCAAGACGCTCGTAATACATTGCAATAGCAAGTACTTTCTTTAAGTCTTCGTCGGTGCAATCACCTACGTTAAACTTCTTCTTAAGATCCACCAGGTCTTTTTCAAGTTGTTCTTGCTCGTTAGCGTAAATTTCCTTAAGCTCGATAATAGCCTCTTCTACGTTAAACGATACAATATCAATACCAAACTTTTCGCAAAGCTCAAGCTCGTTATACATAATAGACTTGAAAGGTTTAATTCTTGCGCCAACTTGTAAAACTCTCAAGTTTTTGAAGTTTTTAACCATACAAGCTACACCGAAAAATCTCTTTAAGCCTTCGTCAAAGACAGGATTATCGATATCACAGTTTTCGATGTAAGTAAACTTTACGTTATTACGCTTAAGCTGTTTACTCATTGCAAACAAACCGCACTGGGTATCGGTATATCTCCAATCGTTAGTAAAGTTTCTATCGCGAGGTCCCCATAAAAGTGTGGGAACATTTAATTGCTTTGCAACTAAACCTGCACAATTTTCCTGACCGAAATTACAGTTAATGATAAAAAGAGCGTCAATTTTTTCTTGCTTAAAATACTCGGCAACCTTATCACAATCGCTGTCAAAATATAGCAAGCCTTCCTCGTTAAGCCAGTCAATATCAATAAACTCGGTATCACAATCCGAATAATTGTCTTTGATATACTTTATTACGTTTTGCTTGTTTTCTACCGCATAGTCGCTTTGGAAAATACCAATTCTCTTCGGTGGCTCTTTAATGTAACGACGAATGGGTAATAAACCTATTTTTAACTTATAATTTAACATTTTCTACCTCCGTTATTATACCATAATCGGCATAATCAAATATTCTTGCATTTTTGTCTTTATTTATAGCAATAACAGTTCCTGCTCCGCTTATTGCACACGTATGTTGCACGGCTCCGGATATTCCAATCGCTACGTATACTTTAGGAGAAATTCTCTTCCCCGTAAGTCCAACTTGTGCTTTATAGGGCATTTTGCCCATATCGACAACCGCTCTTGACGAACAAATATCAGCCTTATACTTTTGAGCGAAATTTTTAATTTTATCCAAAACGCTAACCGCGCCTTTACCTACTGAAAAAACAAGCTCGCTATTGCTTTTTTTATTAGTTCTGACTGTTGCAAAAGTATATTCTCTACTACAAGCAATATCCGCTGTTATATCTCCACCGTACGCAGGTCTTGTCATAATCAACTTTCCGTCTTTTACCACAAAAGATATGCAATCGGCACACAGCCCTGCGCTCATATCCACAGCCAAATACGAGGCTAAAACTTTATACTTGTCATCATCAGAAAACAATACGGTTTTAACGTTAGAGCTGATTATACGGTTTTTTACTTCGTTATAATCGCAATCTCCATCAATCTCAATAACGTTGTCCGATAACGACGTGGCAACGTCTTTTACGTTTCCCACATATGCAATCGAGTCAAGCTTTTCTGTTTGCTGTTTTTCTTCTTTTTTAACAACGTCATTTTTTAACGAACGCTCAATAACCGACGGCAATTCCTCTAAAGATATAAACTTGCAAAATCTTCGTCCTTCGCTACTTGAATAAGTTTTTACAACTTTAGTCGGAGAACCTTTTTCTCCGCACAATTCTACGTTCAGTCCTAAAACCGAATTGTCAACTACGTCAACTTGTCCAACTCTTGAAAAAATAGACGGAAAACGCAATTCTCTTATCCTTTCAAAGGTGAAAACAGTATGTTCACCTCCTAAGGTAACGTTATATCCACTTCGAGTTGTAAACTTTTCACTACTAATTTCAGTAACGTTTCCAACAAACGAATAACCTAATCGCTTTGCAATCATCGGCGGAACTTGCGCAGTATCTCCATCTATACTTTGCCTACCGCAAAAAACATAATCTGGATTTACTCTTTTTATAGCCTCGGATAAAATATATCCAGTTGCTAAAGTATCGCTACCAGCAAACGCGGGATCGGTAATAAGAATTGCTTTCACTCCCAATCTTGTAAGTGAACGTAATTGATCAACAACGCTTGGTGGCGACATTGTAAGAACGGTTATATCTTCAAACCCTAGCTCTAACGCACATTCTAAAGCCGAACAATCAAACGGATTAAGTTCTCCCTTAAAATACTTTAGAGCAACTAATACTTTTTTATTTTTCATTTGCAAGTTCCGTTAAAAATTTACTTATTTTCTTATAACGTATATAAGATTTTTGGTACTTTTCTGTATTTTGAGTAATAGGCTCAGTTTTACCGGTAACCTTCAAACACTTTGCTTTTGCATCGTCAAAATCCTTGAAAAATCCCGCGTTAATTCCTGCACACATAGCTGATCCAAACGACGAATCGTTTCTCTCGGTTGTGATAAGCGTAATGCCAAGCGCATCGGCAACAATCTGTCGCCACACCTCGCTTTTAGCTCCTCCACCTATCGCAATAGCGCTATCTCCGATTTTTATTCCTTTTTCGGTAAGATAGGTTATGCAGTCTAGCAAGCTCATTGCTACACCTTCCATAACCGCTCTTATAAAATGCGCTTTTGTATGCATTGCGGATACTCCAGTAAAACTTCCTCTTAACATTGGGTTAGCATAAGGCGTAAGCTCTCCTACTAAATACGGATGGAACATCAATCCGTCCGAGCCAATGGGAACTGTTGATGCAATAGACGAGAACTCTTCAAAATCGCCACCAAATGTATCTCTAAACCACCTAAGCGACGACGCGCAAGACTTAGTTGCGCTACCAGGATAATACAATCCATCTTTTAGGTGTGAATAGTTAATAATATTGGTATCAGCTACGTATTTATCGGATACTATACAAATTCTTCCGGCGGTTGCTAGCTTTAACGTCATATCTCCGCTATTTACCGCGCCAGCGGAGAACACTTCCATTACGGTATCGGTAGATCCGCAAATAACAGAAGTTTCCTCCTTTAATCCACATTCTTTAGAACTAGTTTCGTTAACGTAACCTACGACAGATAGAGGCTCAACAATGCTTGGCATATTATCTTCATTAAGTCCAACTAGTGATAGTAATTTTTCATCCCACACACGCTTGTCAAAATCAAAAAGCATACTGCCTTGCGCTTCGATATAATCGGTAACAAAGTCGCCAGTAAATTTTCCTCTTACATAATCTTTTGCGAAAGTTACTTTTCTAACCTTAGCATAAATATCAGGGAAAGTGTTTTTGACGTACATAATTTCAGGTAAAGACCAAATCGTATCAACGTTGTGCTTGCATTTGTCGAAAATTTCTTGCCCAAAATTATCTTTAAGGTATTCTTTTTCCTTTACACTACGCGTATCTGTCCAATAAACTGCGTTACAAACGGGATTAAACTGCTCATCCATAAGAACAGCTGTATGCGTTGCAGCATCAAAACACACGCATTTTACGTCGTTTGCGTCAATATCTTTAATTACCGAACGAATATTTTTACAAGCAGACTCATACCAATCTATCGGGTTTTGCTCCGCCTTTCCGTCCTCGCCATAAAACGTAGAGTATTCACTTGTAGCGGTAGCAACAACCTTACCGTTTTCGTCAATTAGGGTTGCTTTGCTTGCTCCACCGCCAAAATCTACACCTAATGCATACTTCATAAATACCTCGTTATTTAGTCATCCACTTATGCTCTTCTTCACTTGTACAGAATATTCCTCTATCTTTGCCTGCCATTATCCACAAGCAATAATTCTTATATCCAGGAGCAACGGTAAAGGGGTGATAACCCTTTGGAACCTCTACTAAATCTCCAGTCTTAACTTTGTACGCTTCGTTTATATCACCCTCTTTAGAGTATACCATTTGAACTCCAAATCCTTGGGGTTTATCAAACTCGAAATAATAAATTTCATCTAAAAATCCTTCGGTAGGCATATTATCGATATCGTGTTTGTGGGGAGGGAAGCTTGCCCAGTTTCCGTCTTCTACCCAAAACTCGCCGATATAAAGAAGGTTGGCTTCTACCTTTTCGGAAAGATTAAAAGCAGCGGTTCTTGCGTACGCGCCCTTACCTAAAGACTTTGTTGCAATATCTTCTACGGGAACGTATTGGGGCTTATAATATTTTTCTGCAGGAGCTTTGCATACTGCAATCTTTACGTCGCCACCTATTCCGGTAACGGTAAATTCGGTGTCTTTTCCAACATATACAGCCTCAGCAGGACCATCAAAACAGTCTTTTCTCTTTCCTACGCTTGCAAAATTAAAGTCTGCGCCTTTTACCGAACACTTTCCGTAAATTACAATAAGAGCAAACTCTTTGCCTTTTTCGGTAACGGTATAAGATTGACCGTCTGCAAGCTTAAGAAAATCAAGCTCGGTATAAGTAAGAGGGCTGTTTCTATCCGTTACTACTCTTTCATATCCATACTTTTCTACGTAAGTTTTTTTAAGATTCATAAGTCTACTCCTTTATTTTAAGTTTTCTAAAATCATCTCTTCTACGGAAATAACTTTTTTGCCCTCCGGACAGGTTGCTTTAAGCATAACGTATTCCGCAGGATTTTCCGTAACTACGGTTGAACAATTCATACCTTCTACGTTTTCCCATCTATTCAGAGCAACAGTCTTGATAACTTCAGGCATATATTCATTCATAATAAGGTTACCTGCGAGATTAGCTTCTTTTCTTATCAAAAGCATATCCTTAACAATTCCTACTTTTTCGATAAGACGTCTACCCAAATCAGGATCGTCAAGCTCTCTTGCGTAAGCGTAACTGTCTTGTAACGTATACTCAACGTCGCTCTTGTTTACTTCAAGCTTTCCTTCGTTTATAAGCGAAAGTAAATACTCGTTAAAGCCAACTATCTTTGCGCTAATTTCAATACCCCACTCTTTGTATTCATGAAGAAGAAGGCTTAAATCTACGGGATCATATACTACGATAGTCTTAAATCCATTTGCATAAGATGCAAACTTCTTTGCGCTTGCCAAAGCTTCAGCGGTAGGACCGGTAAGGAAGTAAATAGAACTTCCCGCATCGTAAAGATTGCCAAAAGTATAATCAACGTTAGCTACGCTTAAAAGTTTTGCTACATTCTTTACAGACTCGGGACTTTGATAAATAGCGTCCTCACCCATAAATACCAAAGTTTCAGACTTCTTATCAACTAAAACCTCATCCAAGCAAGAACAAATTTCTTTTCCATAAACGTTGCCTTTTGCAAAATAATTTTCCAAAAGCTTCATTATATAATCAGGAGTTTTACCCTCTAAAATAAGCTCTCTGCGCATTTCTCTGACAAAAACTTTAGGATCCCAGCCTGTCATACAGTTATTTGTACAAGCTCCACACAAAGTACACTCATACAAATTATCCTTAATATCGTCAGAAGTTTGCGCTCCTCTTACAACCAAAGATGCGCACAAAGCTCTTGCTCTTGCGGTATTACGCTCCTGTCCGGTTGCATTTCCAATGGGGCAAATATGTCTACACATCCAACAAAATCTGCAACTATCTATTATTCCTTTTGCTTTTTCCGAAATATTCATTATTTGCACCCTCCTTATAATCCAAGCTTAAACGGATTCATCAAACCGTTAGGATCAAGCGATTTCTTAAGTCCTTCAAACACTTGCATTGCAGGACCGTACTGTTCCTTCATAAGTCTGCCAAGCTTTATACCTACGCCGTGGTGATCGTTTACTACACCGCCATTAGCAATAGCTGTTCTCACTCCGCAATTCCAAATAGCGTTATGAAGACGCATTGCCTCAACGGGATCTTTAGGAACGTCTTTCTCGTCAATGATAAATCTATCGTAAATCATGCAACCCCACTCATACCAGTGCGAGAAGTGTGCAATAAACTTTGCTTGCGGGAAATTGGTTTCAATAGCTTTTTTCATTTCCCAATAAATCTTTTCTATTTTATCATAGGGCGCAATGGTATCCATTGTTCCGAACATTTGAGGAAGATCCATCATGTGTCCGGGATAGAAGAACGTAATCTTTTCCTTCCACCACTTTTCGCCGTATTCGCTACCCAAATCCTCAGCGCCGTATCTAGCAAAAGTTTCAAGAAGAATTTTCTCTTCTACGTCAACAATTTCTTTTACGCCTTCGTATGCAATATTCATAAATGCGCCGGGCTTTGCAACTCCTACTATCTTTTTGATAAGGCTAACCGTTTCCGCCTCGTCGTACAAACGCATAACGGAAGGCTTAAACTTTTGCAAAATTTCCTTAGAAGCCTTAAACGCAGAAGTCATATCCTTGAAAAGGAAGCCTCTAAATCTTCTAACTTCGGGTTGAATGTAAATTCTAAGTTGAGCTTTGGTTATAATACCCAAAGTTCCCTCACTTCCAATGAAAATCTGATTAAGATCAGGACCTGCAGCATGTTTTGGCGCATTAGAGGTGTTGATAATATCGCCATTTGGAAGAACAATTTCCATAGAAAGCACCATATCGTCGATTTTTCCGTACTTCGTGGAAACTACACCAATTCCGCGGTGTGCTAAAAATCCACCAACGGTAGAACACGTAAGAGAAGAAGGATAGTGCATTGTTGCGTATCCCTTTTCATTTGCAGCCCATTCTATATGTTTATAAATAGCGCCTGCTCCGCATTCTATGTACATACTATCGGTATTAACCTCATAGATTTTATTCATTCTTTTAGTATCAAGCAAAATACCACCAGCAACGGGAATTGCGCCACCTTGCGTTCCTCCGCCACCACCCCAGGTAGTTACGGGAAGCTTATAGTAATTTGCAATTTTCATAACCTTACTGGTTTCGGTAGCGTCTTTTGGCGATACTACAAAATCAGCCTGTGGCATCCTTTTACCACGGTCAGCCCACATTCTGGAAAGCCAGAAATAGTCTACGCTGTGCGTAAGTTTGTCAATGTCTTTAACCGAACAGTTTTCTCTACCTACCGCATCTTCCAATTCAGTAAGTATTTGTGTAAATAAAAAATCGTTCATAAATTCTCCTTTCAAAAATTTATTTCATTTTAAGCACTAGCTTACTAAATAATTCTAACATAAATGAAAAAATATTTCAAGTAAAATGAAGTGAAATTTTAAATTTGACAAAAAATTTTTTTTGGTTTATAATAAAAAACGAAATATTTTTTTGAGGTATATATGAATACAGCGCTTAACATTAAAATATTATACGATAAAATGGGAACAGCAGAAAAAAAGATTGCTGATTTTATTATGGACAATCCTTCTGCCATCATTCCTCTTTCCGTTTCCGAGCTTGCATCTCAATGCGGATGTGGTGACGCTACTGTTGTAAGATTTGCAAAAAGATTAGGGTTTGACGGTTATCAAAGCTTAAAGATAAGCATTGCCCAAGATCAAAACATAACTAATATTAACGAAAACATATCGGTAAACGATAGCGCACTTGCTGTTTTTGAAAAAGTTTGTAACGATATATATTGCTCGCTTGAAAAAACCAAAAACTGCATTAACGCAGACTCGCTAGAGAAAGTTTGCTCCGCTATTATTAGAGCTAATAAAATCGTTGTATTTGGGCTTGGCAACTCCGCATCTATCGCTCTTGATGCTACGCATAAGCTTTTGAGATTAGGACTAAACTGCGCTTGCTATACTGATAACCACATGCAAGCCATAGCATCCTCTCACCTTACCAATAAAGACTTAGCGATAGCAATTACACATTCGGGAAGTTCTAAAGATATTGTACAAGCTTTACAAACGGCAAAAGATTCAAATGCCACAACCGTATCTATAACAAATATAGGTAAATCCCCCATTGTAAAAGTTAGTGATTATATTCTAAACACGGTATCTGACGAAACAAACTACACTATTTTAGGTCTAAACTCAAGAATTGCACAACTTGCAATTATCGATGCCATATATAGTTTTTTAGTTTGTCATCTACCTAACGCTAAAGAATATATTGCTAAAACTGAATCAGCTTTATTGAATAAAAAATATTAAACGTATTAAGACAAAGCTAATTAAGTTTCTTTATTTTTATATAATTATATTATACTATACGCAACAAACAAAATCAAGATTTTTTGAAAAAATTATTCACATAATATTAAATCCGTTTACGCTTTAATTTAGCATAAACGGATTTATTTCTTATTCTATTATTAATATACCTTTTATATTGAGCAAGTAATTATCTTCCGTTGTACGTATCGTGTATACGTATTCTCCTACGTCAATCGCATAATCTACGTCTTCGAATTCAATCAATACAGGCACATCTATACCCAATGTATATTTAGGATAAATAGCAACACCAGTATACTTGTACGCCTTTTCTTCTATTACTATCGATACTATACGCTTTTCGATTGTAAGCGTCGCTGTTGCCGTAGCACTAGCATAATTGTTATTTCCCTTAAAGGTTGCTTTAACTTCATACTCTCCCGCATCAATAGGCGAATCAACTTTTACACCATACCTAAAGTACTCGTATTCTATTTTAAAGTCTGATTCTATTTCGTCTATCTTTTGCTCTTTACCATTATAAATAACTTTTTTATCTTCAAGAACAAAACTTACTGACTTTTTAGTAATTTCGAGATTACCTGAATTTTGAGAATTTATATAATAATTTGCATTATCAATACTATCTGCAAATATTCTATAATTTCCTACGTCCTCACCCTCTTCTCTTTCAACTTTAACATTAACATCATCAAACCCAATCAATCCAGATACAGAGTACGCAAATTTCACATCCTGCTCGCCATAAGTCTTTACAGCAGACTCAATATCAATAACAATAGGTGCAGGTTCAATTTCGTACGATCCTTCAATAAACTCTATAATATAATTTGAATTGCTTAACGAGCCTTGAGAAATTTCATAAACACCTACACTTTCAGCATTTTCTCTCACAAGCTCTCCGCTTAAAGAATCACCCAAAATCATTCCATCTACGGTATAAGTAAGCTGTGCACTACTTCCGTACGTAACCTTAATATTGTCAGCAGTTACCGTTATGTTTTTAGGTGTAATCGTATACGTTGCGCCAACAAAATTAATATTATAATTCTCGCAAGACAACGAGCCTATAGTTATTTGATACGTTCCAACATTTTCTCCCTTTTCTCTATTAAGCTCACCATAGAATTCCATTTCAACATCAGAAGAATAGGTAAGTACACCTTCTACGCCATATTCTGTAACAACAGCATTCGCAAAAACATTCACCTGTGCTTTATTTATGGTAAGAAAACCATTTATAGGAATAAGTAAATAATTGGAGTTTACGCTTGGTTTAATAGCGTATCTACCACAATTTTCGCCTTCTTCTCTCTCAAATTCTACTATGTCGTCAAAAAACAACTTTCCATAAAGAATCTCATAACTATACTCAGGATCTAGTTCTCCGTATAATTTTTCTTTAGAGTCTACTTTTATAACAACTTGTACTGGCAATATAGAGAAAGTAGAACCTTCGAATGTTATGTCGTAATTTTCTGCTCTTAAGCTTCCTTGCATTACGTTATAAAAACCAACATTTTCTCCGATTTCTCTTTCTATTTGACCATCTATCTGATCGCCTGGTAACAATCCGTCTACTTCATATTCGATAACGTCTTCTGCTCCATAATACTTATACTGTCCCTCTTTTACACTTATAGTCAGCTGAGCGGGAATAATTGTATACAAAGCATTTGCGTAAGTTATTTCATAATTCTCATAAACAACTTGTTCTATCACGATAGGATATTCGCCAACGGCATTTTGAACGTTTGACGAAAGATTGAATTTTATATCCTCACACAAATTCTCAACGGTATAGGTAAG
This sequence comes from Clostridiales bacterium, assembly GCA_015055625.1. Taxonomy (GTDB): domain Bacteria; phylum Bacillota; class Clostridia; order Christensenellales; family Pumilibacteraceae; genus RUG12826. The sequence goes on from SVHU01000004.1 coordinate 18,817, forward strand.
CTCACAAAACTCTTGTCCATAAACGGAAGACTTGTCTTGCGCTATAACGGATATCTTTCTTTTTGCAACGACAAATAACCCCTCTATCTTTCCTTCGTATAATGCGTTTTCCGCTATTTCTACGCTATAACTATACTCGCCAGCGTTCAAAATACTCTCTACTTCGTTATCATTATATCTTAAAACGGTTATAAAATCCACGTCAACGTCGCAAGTAATTTCTAAATCAACTGTCTGCCCACTATATACCTCGGGATATTTAACCTCGATATTAATTTTACGTTTAACAATCTCGAAAGTTCCGCTTTCACTTAAAACGTAATTGCTGTCTGAAGTTGTAAAAGCATACTCGTAAACTCCTGGCAATAAAGGCTGAACAACTTCACCCTCTTTTGTAAAGCTAAGAGTAAAATCAATTTCATCACTTATTGTGTAATCAAAAACAAAAGTTTCCGAATATTCGTATACAGAAGTAACGTTTACACTAACTATTTTAGGTACGATTGTAAATTCCAACTCTCCCGATCCAACGTAGTTAGAGCTATCAACACTATACTTTGCAGTATACGTTCCTACGTCATAACACAGCGAAGGCGCTCCGTCTTTTGTGTATTGAATTGAGAAAACATCTAAGTTTTCCGCATTCGTCTTAAACTCAGGGATTGTACCATTTTTGTTGAATACGTATTCGTTTTTCTCTAACCAAACTTCAACCTTTTTACGATAAACAATCTCAACGTTAACGTCGCCAGTTATTTTAATAGTCAACACATCATCAGTGTATTCTTCACCATTGACAGTAATCGAATATAGTTCAGTATTTTCATCTCCAACGTGCTCGATAGTTACGATATTACCATACTTATAAATACCGCCTTCGCTTGCCGTTCCGTTCTTGATGTTTACGCTCAGTACATACTCGTTATTATCATAAACAACCGTATGCGACAAAGTTTCACTTTCGTTACCAGCCTCGTCAAAACCTTTCACTTTTATGACGTACTCGCCAATTTCAGGAAAGACAATTCTATTATCTTCACTTGCTATAAACGACTCTTTAGTTGGCTCGCTACCATCGATTGTATAATAAAAGTTTTGTGGAGAAATAGCATTTGATTGAATAATCTTAAACGAATATTCTGCTTCACTCGTAATATCCAAACCCTTTATCGTAGCATTAGGAATTTCCGTATCTATTCCACTCTCTACATGTGTCTTAGTAGCTACGTTTCCTACGTTATCAACAACTTTAACTTCATAGTTTCCATTTGCCGTTACTTCATACTCATAAGTTGCACTCTGAGTGGAAGACGAAATGGTTGTAGGCTTTATAGTTTTACCGTTTACCAACAATTCTTTTATTCCGCTTTGAGAATCTGTAACCGTTAAAGTTAGCTTTTTAGCTCCGTTATACCAGCCCTCATTATCGCTCTTAACAACAATAGTAGGCGACGTTGTATCAGTTGTCGTTACTTTTATGGTTGGATATCTATAATACATAATATTATAACCACCACCGCCATTAACAAACTCAGAATAAGCGTGCAACATAAGCGTATTGTTTTGAATTTTATCAAGCTTTACGTTTATTGTTTGATATGAATCTACCGCAATACCGTTGTTTGAAGAATATCCTTCGCCCTCAACCGTAAATTCATTATAATTTATCTGAGTGCTAGACGCGCTTCCATATACTAAAGACAAATAAGCTTTATCTAACACGTCTTTTTTTACAAGCCAACTCGAATACGTTCCGGACTTAAATTGCGCTGTTGCCTCAAATTTTGCATAACCGTTCTTACTAGCTGTTACAATATTGTCCGATACAGTAATATAACTGAAAAAGTGTCCGTTGGTAGTGCTTACAGAAGTTGCACTATCTGCGTAATGATAAATTTCACCGTTATCAGAGGTTGTTTTACTATAATCGTTTGTAGGAATACTCCCTCTATTAACGTGATAACCTACGTACGAACGAATACTCTCGCTATTAGAGTATATTTTATACGTTCCAACCTTATCAATGTTAACCGTGTTTGATTGATATAACGTAACCCCATAAGACAAAGCGTCGGCTTTATAACTTAAGTTAATACTTACCGAAAAAACAAAGAGTAAGCATACGAATATTAATATGTAAAATTTCTTAATTATTTTCATACTACTCTCCTTTCTTTAGTGAGTTTTGAAGATTTGTTTCCGTATCGATTAACAAATCATTTATACGATAATCTAACGACGGCATTATGTATTCGTAATTCAAATCTCCAGTTATATTAACGTCGATTACTACGTTTACAGTATACTTTTCTTTTATGTTAAGCTTAGTTATATAACCCTTATCGTTGAAAGTGAAATATAAATTTATATAACTAAACGACTTAGGAGTTTGACCACTTAACTGAGTCATTTGCATAGCATAATTACTCCAAGTTTCGGAAGATGAAGACAAATTCATTGTCATACTATAACCGCCGTCATCTAATAGAGCAACACTAACTGAGCTTAATGTGTTATCGTTAATAGTGTACGGAAGAACCGTTTTTACGTTTACACCGAATACAGTCATATACCCGTTAACCGTCGTATCCGTCCAATTTGCTCCAGAATAATCGGCGACAAGCGAAGAAGATACGCTTCCTCCCGTTACCTTCTTATACTTAACGCTACCGTCTACATTGTTATAGAAGGTTGCCAAACCTACTTTGGGATCAACTCCTGCAACTTCACCACCATAGTTGAGGTTTTCTAACAAGATGTTACCCTTAGTATCTTTTTTGTTTACCGACTTAACCTTTTGACCTCCACCAACTGACGGATTTACGTTTCCACTACCATAAATTTCATAAGAAGAAGCTAAATTCAAAAATCTATATCCGTTTTCATACAAAGCCCAACCATACGCCATATCACTTATGGTAAAGTTGAATACTCCCTCTTCTTCGGTTGTTTTAGGAGTAAGCTTGCTATTATGCGTAATACCTTCAAACGAGCCGTTTATTTGAACTTTTCCTTCTAAGCCTTTTATTTCGTATTTTCCGTCTTTATCCGTATATGTAGAGTACTTTCCTGCACTTATTTTCATATTTCTTACAGCAAGTCCACTCTCCGTCAATACGGTTCCACTAATCTTATAAGACTTAACACAGTTAATTTGATATTCACCATACTTAGACACAGTTAATAAATTGGGGGTAAACTTAACGTTTTCTTTTTCAAATGAAAGCTTTACTTCTTCGTTGAAAAATCCCAACACTACTTCTTGTTCATTTATTGTCTGTATCACTTCTCCGTTATTAAGAACACTTATTCCATCATACGAATTTATACCGCTAAACGTAATCTTAACCTTATATCCAAGCGTAATATCTAATTGTTCTGGCGAATTAATTTCTCTAACATACTCCGAATATCCGCTTTGAGATATTGTAAGCATAAAGAAACCTTCAATACTATCAAATTCAAATGCGCCGTTATCGTCAGACACTGCTGTTCTAGATCCTAACGTTACGTTAATTCCACTCAATGCGTTTCCCGCCGTAGTTATTATTCCTTTAACAGTATACGATGATTTTAAGTTAATAGTTTTAGGTCCTGCAACTTCAAAATCTCCACTAAAGTTATATCCGTCTTTCGTTGCAGTAATTGTCATTTCGCCATAAAGACCGTTTAACGTCGCTTCACCCATTGCATCCGTATAAACAACAATGTCGCCTATCTTTAAGCAAACGTTATCCACGTCATACACACCACATTTAACTTTTACGTTTACGCTATACGTAGCAATAGCTTTAATTTCACTAGGGCCACCAACTTCTATACTTGATATTTGATAGCCGTCTTTGGTGAAAGTAAGAGTTTTCTTTCCTTCAATGCCTAAAATCTCAAATTTACCATCTTTATCAGTTTCAGTTTCTATACTGTCTATGCTAACCTTAACACCACTAAGAAGTAAGCTTCCACTTGTTACGTACCCTGCAACTTTATACTTTGCAGATATTACAACCGTTTCTGGCGCAGTTATAGTATAACTATCAAACGTATAACCGTCTTTAGTAAAAGTAACTACTTCACCGCATACAAAGCCATTAATATTCGAGCTATTTATAACAACATCTTCAATGGGTAAATCTCCAGATATGAAACTAAAATCAACTTTTACATACGCGTCAATCAAAAGTTTAGTATATCCGTCAACAACAACGTCGCTAATTTCATAGCCATCTTTCGCAAACGTTATTAAAGCTTGTTCGTTAGTTATTCCACTAATAACGAATTTACCATAATCGTCCGTGTATACTTGATATTCTCCGCAAGAAACCAAAACTTGAGAAACAGGAACTCCTCCGCTTAGAACTTGTCCACTTACTTCATAAGTTGCAACAACGTCAATCACTACGTCGCCGTCTTTTTCATATATAGTTATGTTATTCTTGTTAAATACGTATCCTTGTTTTGCAAACGTTAAAACACAATCAGAAGACAATAAAGAGAACAAATAATATCCGTTATCATCAGTATAAACTATTTTATCACCTGCCGTTATTTTAACGTTCTTAAGAGGGGTTTCACCTATTTTTACACAACCTTCAATATTGTATCCGTTATTGGAGAAATTATATTCACCTCCACAATCTATGTCATAATACTCTGGTTTTAGTGACACGTTATTGCTGTTTTCTGAAAATAAAACGTAACTTCCGCTAAGACTTTCAAACGAATATCCTCCATTACTATCAGTATAAACTGATTGTATAGCTTTCCCTTCGCTGTCAATAAGGATAATTTTTATCCCCTCCAGCATTTCGCCATCTTTATTTGCAACACCAAAGATCTTATACGTAGCATTTACAATATAATTGCCACCCTTACTCGTTGTAAACGTTTCAAAAACGTAATTATCCTTTTTTAGCGTAATTTCAGTATTACCATACAAACCAGACAACGTTAATTCTTCTACAACATGAAGTTCTTCTCCATTAAAAACCGCAATATAGTCGTCAACTGAAGAGTTTCCGCTTTTAGCTGTAAGTATTAAATCGTACGATAAATTCACATCAATATCATTACTATCGTTTATTATGCTTTGAAAACTGTCATAGCCAGCACAGTCAATCTTAATTAACGTATTTTCGTAGATCTTATCAATATATAACGATCCGTTTTCAAACTCGACAGACTTGTCAAGATACGAAACTACACCCGAAAGCATAATATCTCCGCTTCTTACCGTTGCATTAACTTCATACACTCTCTTTGCTTTACATTCAGAGAAATTGTTATTCTTGTCGATATTCGTTTCGTACGACTCTAATTCATAACCTTCACAGTTTATTTCAATAACATGACTAGAATATGTATGTAGACGAAAGTTTTCTTCCACGTTTATTTTCTCACCGTCAATAGTCAATTCAAACGGAATTTTAACACCATTATTAGTAACGCAAAAATCAATATAATAATATTCTTGCGCGATTACGTTAAATTTTGAATTATCTATTTCAACCGCATAGGCCTTTTCAAAATAATATCCGTTTTTAGAAAATACAATATTATCACCAAGGTACACACTAGCAGAAAATCTTCCATTTTTATCCGTACACACGGAAATATCTCCAATACATACTAATACGTCTTCGATTGGTGCTTGATCACAAATAACAGTACCTGATATATTATATAGCAAAACGGCGTTAACATCAGATTTTTCAAACGAGGTTTCTGTATTATAAACGGTAAATCCTGCTTTTTTTACACATACAGCATTAACACCATACAAGTCGTCAATTGTAAAATGACCATCATTGTCTGTTTCAGTTATTTTTTCTTCGCCAACGTATACGTCCGCATTTGCAATAACTTCACTACCGCTTATAGCTCTTCCGTTTATATTATATTTAGCAAAACAATCAACAGTAAATTTACCGTTTTCTTCCGACAATATAAATTTATTGTTTTTGATATAATAATTATCGGATAAAATTTCAATAATGCTATCCTTTTTTATATCATTAACTACAAACTCATCACTCTTGTCGTAATCTATTTGATTACCATCAAGTTTGATGCTAATATCATTCTCTGCGTTATAATCAAAATTTAAACTAATCGTTGCTGAAGTAGTTCCGTTTACAACAACATCGGTTTCACCCTTTTCAAGCGTGGTTGAAAAGAATTTCATTTCATCTTTTGTTGCACTAATGCTAACTTTACCTGCAAGTTTATTTAAGTAAAAGTTACCCTCGCTGTCAGAATATGTAATAAACTCTCCGTTTTCAGCTTGTATGGTAAGCTTAGCGTTAGCAACAACATTTTCACCACTTACAACTTGTCCGAAAACTTCTCTGTATGAAATACCACTAAAATCACAAACTCCCGAACAATTAGTCGTAATAGACGCCGTTTCAAAGTAGTAGTCTTCATTACTTAACGAAACAGTGATCTCGCCATATATACCGCCTATTTTGTATTTACCCTCCGCATCGGTTATTGTTGTTGCCGAAGTAGAATATACGGTTACTCCTTCAACAGGAACTCCGTCCACCAAAACCGTTCCGCTTATTGAATAGGGTTTTGGTTTTAATATCTCCATAATACCAAATGCGCCTAGAGCAACCACTATAAGCGATAAAAATACGATTAAAATTTTCTTTAGTTTTTTTCGTTTTGCCATTTAGCACCTCACTTAACAACCTTATTTTAATATTTTTATAAAATATTATCTACTAAATTAATACTCAAAATGGTAAACTCTTACAATTTAAGCTCTACTGTATTAAAAAAACAACTCTACTATCAGTTTACATACAATACAAGTGACATATTTTATAAACTTTACGTTTATTTTTAAATTTCCGCTTTACATTTGTCCTCAATTTTGATATAATTTAAATATGGATGAGAGAGAAACAATTGCAAAAAATTTAGTAAAGCTACGAGAGGCAAACCGCCTTACTCAAGCAGAACTTGCGGAGCAACTTAACTACACCGACAAGGCTATTTCTAAGTGGGAACGTGGCGAATCTCTACCAGACGTGCTTACCTTAAAAAAAGTAGCAACTATTTTGGGGAGTGACGTCAATTTTATACTGGAATCTCACGAAGAAGATGATTTTATAGCTAAAAAGAAAGGTGTCTTTAAGATTCAAAACAGAATCGCTATTTGCTCACTTGCAGTAACGGTTGTTTGGCTCATTGCCACACTAGTGTTCGTGTATTTCAAAATTTACCAAAAGGTAGATTTGTGGCAAGCTTTTATTGCAGGTGTTCCGGCGTCCTGTTTTGTGCTATTTGTGCTTTTACGTAGATGGTATAAATCAAATAAACTTCTTTCGTTTATCGTAATATCACTATTCATGTGGGGCTTTATAGCATTTATTTACCTAGCCTCTCTACACCTAAACATGTGGGCTCTTTTCTTTATTGGTGTTCCCATTCAAGTTATTTTTATTCTTACATATAGACTAAAAATGTAATCTAATATAATCTATATTTCACAAAACCCGAATACGTATTGCGTTTTCGGGTTAATTTTATAAAAAAAACAATCGGAACAATATATTATTATCCGACTGTTTTTTATTTTTATAAATCATTTTTTATAAGGTCAGCAAAGGTTTCACGTCTTATAACTTCAAAAACCTTGCCATCTTTTATTGCCACAACTGCTGGGCGAGGAATTCTATTATAATTGCTAGCCATAGAATAATTATACGCACCCGTTACAAGAACAGCAAGAATATCTCCTCTATATGGTTTTGGAATGGTTACATCTTCTTGAATAAGATCTCCACTTTCACAACATCTTCCCGCAACAGTGCAAGTAAAATCTGCTTTATCATTCATTCTAGATGCAAGACAAACCGTATAATCAGCCTGGTACAACGCATATCTAGGATTATCTGGCATACCACCGTCTATGGATACATAATTCTTAAATCCAGGAATTTCTTTAGTTCCTCCAACTGTATACAACGTAAGAGCAGAATCTGCAACAATACTTCTACCAGGCTCCATTATAATACGTGGTTTTTTAATTCCACTGCGCTTCACCTCTTCATTAATATATGAAGCTATTAGCCTTATGAAATCCTCATAATTAAGCTCCGGCTGAGATTGTATATATCTTACGCCAAATCCTCCACCCAAGTTAAGAATTTCGGTGACATAGCCAAATTTCTGTTTTACGTGGGTTACGTATTCAATCATAAGCTTTCCCGCATCGCAAAACGGCTTAATATCAAAAATTTGCGAACCTATATGACAATGAAAACCGTCAAGTCTTAAGTTTTTCTTATTAAGGGTGTATTCCACTGCATCATCAGCTTGTCCTGTTTCAATTGCGATCCCGAACTTGCTATCTACTTGTCCAGTAGTTATTGCAGCGTGGGTATGTGGATCAATTCCTGGAGAAAGTCGAAGAATTATAGGCTGAACTTTTCCATGTTTTTTTGCTACCTCGTCAATCATGTCAATTTCAGTAAGATTGTCTGCAACGAAATGACCAACGCCACTTTCAATAGCATACTCAATATCAGCATCAGTCTTGTTGTTGCCGTGCAAAAAAGCATTACTAACGTCAAAACCTGCGCTAAGAGCCGTATATAATTCTCCAGAAGAAACTAAATCTATTCCTACGTTTTCTTCTTTAGCTATACGATATATATACTTACACGAAAAAGCTTTGCTAGCAAACAAGGGATACGAACCTTGCCCAAAATATTTTTCCATCGCATTTTTATACACTGAAAAATTACGACGAATACGAGCTTCATCCATTACCATAAGCGGAGTACCATATTTTTGAACAAGTTCCACTGTATCTTGCTCCGCTATGCACAATACACCTTTTTCGTTAATAGTTAAGTTCTTGTGTAACATAAAACTTCCTTAATTTGTGTTATTTATCGCAAAGCAAATCTTTCATTGAATAAAGACCGTTTGCTTTTCCAACAAGATAATTAGCTGCTTTAACTGCGCCTTGAGCAAACATTGCTCTATCATAAGCTTCATGCTTTAGTGTTATTTGTTCGAAATCAGTACCAATAATCACTTCGTGAATTCCTACAATATTACCCATTCTAACAGCATTCACGCCTACTTCGTTTTTAGTACGCTTGCATATTCCGCTTCTTCCATCCACCTCAACAGCATCGGGACGAACTTCTTTTACAGCTTCAAACAACATCTTTGCAGTACCGCTAGGAGCATCTGCCTTGCGGTTATGGTGCGTTTCAACTATTTCAACATCAGCATCGGGAAATGCTGCAACAACCCTTTTAACGGCGTCACAAAGCATTGTTATACCTAAAGAATAATTGCCAGAATAAAATACAGGCGCTTTATTTGCAAGGTCATAAATCATCTGCTTTTCTTCTGCAGTATGTCCTGTTGTTGCAATGACCGTTGCAATACCGGTTTTTGAAACGAACTCGCAAATTTCTTTGATTAGAAGGTGAAAAGAAAAGTCTATAAGAACGTCTGCTTTTACGTCTACTTCGGCTAAACTCTTATATTGATTGCCCTTAGTTTCCTCATAAAAACCGTCAACTTTAGCTACACACTCCACGCCCGCATTTTCTAAAGCAGTAAGAACGTGCGCGCCCATTCTTCCTTTTGCACCCACAACTATTGCTTTCATTTTTTACTCCTCAATTTTAATTCCAAGGTCTTTCATGCATTTAACAAGCTTTTCTTCATTTTTTGCTTCCATTTCACAAAGAGGCGAACGAAGAACGTTTGCTGTATATCCCATTTTTGCCATTGCACACTTAACGGGAATAGGATTAACTTCGCAGAACAACGCCTTAATAAGAGGCATAAGTTCAAGCTGAAGCTTACGGCTACCCTCAATATCCCCAGCAAAGAACTTATCACAAATTGCAACAGTTTCTGCTGGCATAACATTGGACAGAACAGAAATAACGCCTTTTCCACCAAGCGACATGATAGGAACGATTTGGTCATCGTTTCCACTATACATATCAAGTTTATCACCCACAAGCGCCTGTGTTTCAGCAATTTTACTAATATTTCCATTAGCTTCTTTTATAGCGTAAATATTGGGATGGTCAGCAAGAGCAAGATAGGTTTCAGGCTCGATACTTACACCCGTACGAGAAGGAACGTTATATAAAATAATGGGAACGGAACAATTATCAGCAATCTCGGTATACATTTTAATAAGTCCCTTTTGAGTTGCTTTATTATAATAAGGCGTTACCAAAAGAACAGCATCTGCACCCACTTCGCAAGCATGCTTTGTAAGCCAAATAGCATACGCGGTATCATTACTTCCTGTTCCTGCAATAACGGGAACTCTTCCTGCAGTTTGTTTTACTACAAATGAAATAGCATCCTTATGCTCGTCATCAGTAAGAGTAGAGGCTTCACCAGTTGTTCCGCACACAACCAACGCATTTATTCCACTTGAAATCTGGAATTCAACAAGATCTGCAAATTTCTTGTAATCAATCTTACCATTTTCGTCAAACGGGGTAATAAGTGCTGTTGCTACACCTGTAAAAATAGGTTTTTTCATAATTTTTTCTCCTTTTGAGATATTGTAATAATTCGACATAAATAAAACGCTCGAATGTTCGAGCGCTGTAATGCAAAATACAAACTACACAATATGAGCATTTGTAATAATACATATAGCACTCCGCATAAAGCGACAGTTCAGCAAATCTTATTTGAAGAACCAAGGTAAAGACGGCAAATCTTCCCTTTCGGCATCCGAACCTTTCTCCGCGTGTATGCTTTTGCCAAAAGTTATCACACATCGAATACTATTTTCAAAATGCGCCTCTATAATGTCTTTTACATATTATCATACTATTAAGTTTTTTGTCAAGCAAAATTTGCATATATACCACATATTGAATATATATTATTTTTATTAGACTAAAGTGCCTATTATTTTATTGCTCCTACTCGTTTTAAGGCTATAATACACTGCTCAATTCCAGCCGATGGAGGAATATTACTCATATCAACAGCAACGTCCGCATACCTTTCACACAATGCACAACGCTCGTCATACAAATCTTTCAAAGTTTGTCCCTCTCGTATAACAACCCCTCTTGATTGCATGCGTTTTAATCTCTTACAGATTTCTTCAAAATTTATTTTTAAATACAATACTGTTCCCGACGCTTTCAAGTGTCGCATTGCATTTTCGCCATAAACAGCAGATCCACCAGTTGAAATTATAGTTTTTGATGTCTCAATCTGAGAAAGAATTCTATCTTCTATAATCATAAACTTTTCCATACCGTGCTTTTCAATTATTTCCGGCAAGGTTAACATACAACTCTGTCGTATTACGTCATCAGTATCAATATATTTCATACCTGTTTTTCTAGCAATAGCAGAGCCAATTGTGCTTTTGCCAACCGCAGGCATACCAATAAGTATTATATTCTTCATAAGTTTGCTCCGTAAAAACTATATTAGCACAACACAAACTGCAAACTTTATGTAAACAATTATTCGTTTGCAGATTTTTCTTCGGCTTTCTTTTGTTCTTCTTCCGCCTTACGCTCGTAATAGTTTTTATAACCTTCTTTCTCATTATCGGCAAGATCCCATTTTTTTCCACCAGAAATAAATAATCCTGCAAAAAGAGCAAGAGCAACTATAAGACAAATAAGTGGCAAAACGATATTACCAGGCAAATTAATAGCCCATATCAAAGAGCTAGCCGACACAACAAGAAACACTCCTCCTATTATCAAACGAGCTCTTTTTACTACTACTTTTTCCTTAAGTATTGCACCTTGAATAATTGAAGATATGCCCCAAAGTCCACAAATAAGAACTACTGCAAACGCAAAATTAAACCACCCAAAAGCATTTTTTACAATTTCGGACAATAGCCAAAATAGACAACCTAGCACTAACACAAATATGTCGAACACTTTGAAAATAAACTTAGCAGTATTCATAATTACCCTCCTTTATTGAGAAAAATATATAAGTAAGAACGCTCCTACCACAACCGCCAACCCTAGCATTATCGCAATACCAATTTTTAGCGGAGATAATGGGGTTTTTCCTGAAACTTTTCCGTTTTTACCATTCACAAAGAAATTGTATAACTTTTTCTTCCAATTACAATGACCAACGTAAATCGGTAGTAATATATATTTGTACGTTACGTCCATAAATGCTGTATTTACTTCAAAAAACACAACGATATCATATCTATATCTACTAAGTATTCTGCGACGAATTTCCGACCTTGCTACGATTTGAGCTTCATTCCAACATTCTTGCCCAGTTTTAGTACTACTTTGAGCTACGTATCCATGAAGAAAATCCGTGGAATACTCGTTGCTGTTATTAGTATCAAACGGACGCATGTTATTCAAATCACTTTGAGCTATTTTATCGGATGCCTGAATAAGAATATCGTCGAACTGCATATCATAGTTGCCTGCAACGTTAAAATACCTAATTTCACGAACTGTCTGTCGCTTTCCGTTTCTCGTAACCGTTCGATAATAGTATTTCCCTAGTCTTCCATAGTACGAAGATCTAGATTTTGTATCAAAAGTAAAAGCAGGCGAATACGTTCCCTTAATCTTTTCGGGCTTTGCACTCTTCTTAAAAGCAGATGGCGCGAAAAATTTCTTTCTTGCCCAACTAGTAACAGCGTTTGTTGCCTTTTCTTTTGATATTGAAAACGGAATCACTCCGTTAGGTTTTAACCCGGAAAGCTCTTGAACTGCAACTATATTTGTGGTTCCGCAAAATGAACATTCTTTTGCAATTTCATTCTTGGATAAAACTTCTGTTGAACCACAGTTATTACATCTAAAAACATGCGTTTCGTTTCCCCAATCATTTTGAGGATTGGATAACAACTCGTTAAAATTTATCTCGTGGCTCAATTTAGACAAGTCAATATCAGACATATTACCACAATACGGACAAGACAATTTTTGATTATCGGGATCAAAAACCATTTTTGCGCCACAAGCCAAACATTGAGCCGTTTCCGTTGTATTTTCAGTTGCAGTTCCATTATTAATTTGATCTATTACGTTTTCATCCATATTCTACTAAACCCTCTCTCCGCACTCTGGACAAAATTTTGCATTATCACTCAATTTCGATCCGCATTTTACGCATTTTTTTACAAGAGGTTTTCCACACTCTGGACAAAATTTTGCACCTTTTGATACAGGCTTTCCGCACTCAGGACAGAAATTACCGGTCGGAGCTCCACATTCCGGACAGAATTTAGCGCCTTTTTTTATTCTTGCATTACATTTCCCACAAGTTTCAGTTTCCTCTTTAGGAGTCGTGGCTTGGTTCATTTGGTTACCAAAAGCTCTGCCCATATTAGAACCCATTCCCCATCCTATTCCTGCGCCCATCATTCCTCCTGCCATTCCAGGATTTTTAGCAGCTTCTTTTAGAGCGTCAGCTTGAGCCATTTGAGTGTAAACGTCCATATTTTGACGCATCATTCCAAGCTCGGTTTGCTTATCAAGCGCTTTTTCCAAATTTTCTGGCAATGAGAAATTCTCAAAATTAAACTGGGTTATCTTAATACCAATATTGGCAAGCTTTTCGGTTAAGCTGTTTCTTACAACGTCGCCAAGCTCAATTAAATTTGCTGCCATATCTAAAACGGGAATCCTGCTTTCCGCAACTGCGTCAGATATACCCATTACCACCATAGAACGTAAATACTCGGTAATATCATTGGTTTCATAACTCTTACCGCTACCTGAAAGCTCTTTCATGAATATGTAAGCATCATCAACCTTAAAAGCATACGTTCCATACCCACGCACTCTAACAGGTCCAAAATCTGCATCTCTAATAATGATAGGATTTATTGTACCCCATCTAAAGCCAGTAAACTGTTTTGTATTAACAAAAAACACGTCAGACTTAAATGGACTTTCAAATCCGTATTTCCAAGACATTAATTTTGTAAGCAAAGGAATATTATCTATATCAAGATTATACGTGCCAGGCAAGAACACGTCCGCCATTCTACCTTTGTCCGAAAATATTGCAACCTGACTTTCGCGAACAATAAGTTTAGATCCTTTAGTTATATAGTCCTTTCGCATATCAACTTTATATACAATAGTATTAGAAGAGTTATCTTCCCATTCTATGATCTTTAACATTCCCATGATTGAAATCTCCTTTATATTGTTTTACTATTAAAGTATAATATATTTTGACCAATGTGTCAATAGCAATTTAAAAAATCGATTCAAAAAACTTTAGATTGATGCAAAATGTATCAAACGTACATCAATTTCTTGTCTTTTGAACCGATTTAAATTAATGATTTATTTTATTAATAGACGTTATATCATACGGCGTTGCTTGGTATACGTAATAATTAAGCCAATTAGCAAACATCAAAGCCGCAGACGATCTCCAGGTTACGACAGGATCCTTCGTGTCGTCGTTATCAGGGAAATAATTTTCGGGAACATCAATAGGTTTTCCTAAGTTCTTATCTCTAAAATACTCCTTTTTGAGAGTATCTCTATCATATTCGGAATGTCCAGTTATAAAAATCTGTCTACCATGTCGTGTAGAAACAGCATAAATTCCAGCTTTTGAGGAAGACGCCAAAATCTTAAGTTCAGGCACCTTTTCCACATCCTCTCTACGTACTTCAGAATGTCTAGAATGAGGAACATAGAACACATCGTCAAAGCCCCTAAATAGAGTAGATTGTTTATAATCTGCAACGTGAGGAAAAACTCCAAACATTTTTTTACCTAAAGCAACCTTAGGTATACCAAAATGATAATAAAGTCCAGCTTGAGCGCCCCAACAAATATGGAAAGTACTATGAACGTTACTCTTACTCCACTCCATTATATCGCAGAGCTCTTGCCAATACTCTACATCCTCGAACTCCAAATGCTCAACGGGCGCACCTGTAATAATCATACCGTCAAATTTCATAGTTTTTACGTCGTCAAAATATTTGTAAAATGCAAACAAGTGATCCTTTGAAGTATTTTTAGACTGATGAGTTTTTGTCATTATAAGAGTTAGCTCAACTTGCAACGCTGAGTTTGACAAAAGTCGGGAAATTTGAGTTTCCGTATCAATTTTCGTAGGCATTAAATTTAAAAGCAAAATCTTAAGAGGACGAATATCCTGCGTCATTGCTCTAGTTTCAGTCATAACGAAAATATTTTCTTCCGTCAACACTTTAGTTGCTGGTAAATCATTAGGAATTTTAATTGGCATAATTTTACCGCCTTATATATTTTTAATTTTAACCGATTACCTTATCAAGAGCCTGCTTAATATCGTCGATAAGGTCTTGAGCATTTTCTATTCCGCAAGAAAGTCTTACAAGATCCCCAGGAACTCCTGCATTTATAAGCTCTTGCTCGGAAAGCTGACGATGAGTACTACTTGCAGGATGCAAACAGCAAGAACGAGCATCTGCAACGTGTGTTTCGATTGCAATAAGTCTAAGTTCTTTCATAAACGCTTCAGCAACAGATTTTCCACCATTGACACCAAAGCTTACTACACCACAAGATCCATTAGGCAAATACTTACAAGCGCGATCATAATACTTATCACCCTTAAGCGAAGGATAATTTACCCAACCGATTCTACTATCAGATGCAAGATATTCTGCTACTGCAAGCGCATTTTCACAATGACGCTTCATTCTTACGTGCAAAGATTCAAGTCCAAGGTTGAGTAAATACGCGCTTTGTGGAGATTGAGTGCAACCAAAATCTCTCATAAGCTGAGCAGTCGCCTTGTAAATATACGCCCCCTCTTTACCAAACTTTTCCGCATACGTAATTCCGTGATAACTATCGTCAGGAGTGCAAAGTCCAGGATACTTTTCCTTATGTGCCATCCAATCGAAATTACCAGAATCTACAATACATCCGCCAACCGCGCTTCCGTGTCCGTCCATATACTTAGTGGTAGAATGGGTAACAATATCTGCACCAAACTCAAAAGGTCTACAATTTATGGGAGTTGGGAATGTGTTGTCAATAATAAGAGGAACTCCGTTCTTGTGTGCTACACGAGCAAACTTCTCAATATCAAGCACGGTAAGAGCAGGATTTGCAATCGTTTCGCCAAATACAGCCTTAGTGTTGGGCTTAAAGGCTTTTTGGATATCCTCTTCCGTACTATCAGGCGAAATAAAGGTAAAATCAATACCCATTTTCTTCATAGTAACCGAGAAAAGGTTAAAGGTTCCGCCATAAATTGAAGAAGAAGAAATTATATGATCTCCTGCATTTGCAATGTTAAATACGGCAAAAAAGTTTGCAGCCTGGCCGGACGAGGTGAGCATTGCTGCACTACCGCCTTCGAGCTGACAAATCTTAGCTGCAACCATATCGCAAGTAGGATTTTGAAGACGCGAATAAAAATATCCGCTAGCTTCCAAGTCAAAAAGTTTTCCCATATCTTCACTTGTATCGTACTTAAATGTAGTACTTTGATAAATTGGGATTTGTCTGGGCTCTCCGTTTTTTGGAGTATAACCGCCTTGTACGCATTTTGTTTCAATTCTTTTTTCCATAATATCCTCCTTTTAAGGAAAAAAGAGCAAAGTGGTTTTAATTCCTAACCTCTCTGCTCTTATAACATTTTAATGTAAAGATGTGCAAGGAATTATCGCAAAGATAAAATTACGACGGGCATTGCCATACGCATAATCTGCATATTCGTCATAATTTTGTTTATCATACGCGTTTTCTCCTTTACGTTTAACATTATTATATACGAACTGTTGATGTTTTGTCAATACCTTTTTTAGATATTTTTTAGTTTTTATTACCGTGAATAGGTGCAGGGATAATTCCGCCTCTAAGCACAAATTTAGACGAATCGGTATTCTTAACACTCATAATAGGAGCTCTACCTAAAAGACCGCCAAATTCTACATACTCGCCCTCTTTTTTACCGGGCACAGGAATAATTCTTACCGCAGTAGTTTTGCTGTTTACCATACCAATTGCAGCTTCATCTGCTATTATAGCTGAAATAGTAGACGCCGATGTATTACCGGGCACGGCAACCATATCTATTCCTACACTACAAACAGCCGTCATTGCTTCAAGCTTAGAAAGAGTAAGTACTCCGCTATCGGCAGCGTCTATCATTCCAATATCTTCACTTACAGGAATAAATGCACCAGAAAGTCCGCCCACTCTAGACGAAGCCATAGTTCCACCCTTCTTAACAGCATCATTCAAAAGCGCAAGAGCTGCAGTCGTACCGTGTCCACCTACCGTGCTAATTCCCATTTCTTCAAGAATATGTCCAACACTATCTCCCATAACAGGTGTAGGAGCAAGAGAAAGATCCACAATACCCTGTGTTGCACCCAATCTCTTAGCAGCAACAGTGGCAATAAGTTCACCCACTCTTGTTATCTTAAACGCAGTCTTTTTAACTGTTTCGGCAACAGTAATAAGGTCCGCATCGGGAATAGCCTTTAACGCATGATGCACTACGCCCGGACCTGATACTCCTACGTTAATTACGCATTCACCCTCACCCACTCCGTGGAATGCTCCTGCCATAAATGGGTTATCCTCTACTGCATTACAGAAAACTACCAGCTTAGCACATCCAAATCCATCTTTGTCCGCTGTTTTGTCTGCAGTTTGCTTAATTACTTCACCCATAAGCCTTACCGCATCCATGTTTATGCCAGAACGGGTAGAACCAACGTTTACCGAAGAACAAAGTTTTTCGGTTGTTGCTAAAACCTCGGGGATAGAAGAAATAAACGATTTTTCGGAGTTTGTCATTCCTTTATGAACAAGCGCAGTATAACCTCCTAAAAAGTCCACACCAGTCGTTTTAGCAGCTCTATCCAACGCTTTTGCAATAACCGTTTCGTGTCCTGCAAAAGAAGCGGAAACTAACGATGCAGGCGTTACGGAAATTCGCTTGTTTACGATTGGAACTCCATATTCGGTTGCAAGGTCTTCGCCTGTGCTTACAAGATTTTTTGCCCTGTAACAAATTTTGTCATATACAGCGTCTGCTGTTTCTTTTACAGTAGGACGAATACAATCTAAAAGGGAAATACCCATAGTTATGGTACGAACGTCAAAATGCTCGTTTTTAACCATATTTATCGTTTCAAGAATTTCATTTCTATTGATCATATCTGCACGTCCTTAAATTTTATGAATTGCGTTGAAAATTTCTTCGTTCTGCACGTGGATTTCCACTCCCGACTCTTTTCCGAGAACTTCTGCGTTTTTTACAAGGTCTGCAAATTTGATTGATGCATTATCTAAAGATACAAGCATAATCATGGTAAAATAATCCCCCAAAACAGTTTGTGAAATATCTTCGATGTTAACATTGTATTTTGACAACATTCCACTAACCGATGCGATAATACCGGTTTTATCTTTACCAATAACAGTAATAATTGCTCTCATATTTATTATCTCCTTTTTAAGTTCTTTCTTAGTAATTTGACAATTCCCTAGCTAATTTATCTAATTGCTTTTGTTTATTTTGCTCTTCTATTTGAACTTTTAACATCCCATATTTCAAAATTTCTTTCGCGCTCTCTTCTGGGTTTTCCAACACAAAATTAAACGCCTTATAATCACTTTCAAAAAAGTACTGTTTTGCGCATCCCAACGATTTACCGTCAAACCCAATAGCAAAATTAATAGGATACGTCTTATCATCGGAATATGGAGAAAAATTACTCACAACAAAAAATGCAATAGACGCCTGCCTAAACAATTTAGACGTTCCCATAAATACGTCGAAATTGTCAAAACCAAACAATTCGTCGTCAATAACAAAACCTTTGGGCGTAACCTTTATCGTAAGATCTACGTCTAACACAGGTAATTCGTATTCCTCTTGCAAAACAATAGAATCAACTATTTTGCGAAACTTTTCGCATTCAATCCTCTCTTCTTTTTTTCTAACATTACTACTAACTATCACTATGGGCAACACGTAGGCTAACACTAAAACAGCAAGAAATATGAATAAGATGTAAAATTGTAACGTTAGAGCAAGCGTAATCAAAACAACTAAAGCAACAATAAAGAATATCGTCGCTATCAAAATTACTTTGTTCAAAATTACGCGTTCCTTAATTCTGCCTGCTTTAAGCTGCTGTAAAGGTTCCAACTTTCTATACTACCTCTCTTAAATTTGCTTTTTATCTTTTTTAGCAGGAACAAACATAAACACGATAGCACTTATTGCAAGCAAATACGGATAGAATAAGAACGGAAGAATTTCAATTGCTGATATTCCATAACCAATTATAAGATCGCCAGACATTATTGCAGTCGCGCCAACAGCTGTTAGTATTTGCGCGCCATAAGGAATAATTCCTTGTACTACGCTACCAAATATATCAAGAAGCGATGCAGTTTTAGTATTGGTAATACCATATTCATCACTTATATTTTTAGCAATAGGTGCGGCCATAACGATTGCTACCGTATTATTTGCCGTTGCAATATCCATTGCAGACACTAAAAGAGCAATTCCTGCCTGTCCTCCCACTTTACCTCTAAAAATCTTTTTAATACCATTCAAAAGTGCCGTAAATCCACCGTGTTCACGCATAAGCGCCGAAAGCATTGAAACAAGCAAAGTTACAATAATAACTTCAAACATTCCTAGCGCGCCTGCGCCCATACCACCTACAATGCTACTTAAAAAATCCACAAAGTATACCGAGCTTTGAAAGAAAATAATCATCTTTACAAGTATGGCAGATCCAATTCCTATAAGTAAGACAACAAATACGTTTACTCCTAAAATTCCGCCAATTAAAACAATTACGTAAGGAATGAGTAACCAAAGATTAATACTTTCAGGCTTGTAGGTATTTACATCCGCATTTGTAAAAGCAAATACAAGTAAAATCAAAATCGTTACAATAGCAGCAGGAAGAGCAATCCAAAAGTTTTCCTTAAACTTATCTTTCATTTGACAACCTTGAGTAGAAGTCGCCGCAATAGTTGTGTCTGAAATGAACGAAAGGTTATCGCCAAACATAGCTCCACCTACAACGGTTCCAATACAAAGAGGAAGACTTACTCCAGTTACGTTAGATATAGCAAAAGCAATAGGTCCAAGCACTGCAATTGTTCCTACTGATGTTCCCATAGCAGTGGAAATAAAACAAGCAACAATAAATAGAACTAATGCTGAATATTGCGCGGGAATAAAGCTTAAGAAAAGATTTGCAACACTCTCTGCACCTTCTCTGCCTAACACTCCTGCAAAAATTCCTGCGGTAAGGAAAATAAGAATCATAATGATTATGTTCTTATCTGCTACACCTTTTGCCATTACACCTAACTTTTCATCTAGTTTAAGCTTGCGATTTTGAAAACACGCGACTAAAATAGCCACAAGGAAAGCGACTACAACGCTCATTTTGTAAAAATCGCCAAACAAAATTCCAAATCCAATATACACAACTAAAAAAACGGCGATAGGCAACAATGCCCACCAATTACCCTTTTTCTCAGTTTCTGAAATTATGGTTTTAGTATTTTCCATAGTAACTCCTTTGCTTTTGTTAATAATATAATTATACATTATATATTGTATAACATTACCACATTTTTTGCAAGCAAAATAAACTGTATACAAAATAAAATTTTATACCAGTAAAAAGCGTAAAATCTGCTAAAATTTAGACACAGGAAAAAGCGACAAAACTTGATTTTGTCGCTTTTTGTAGCATACGTATACGAGATTACATAACATAAGTTGTATTTATCAATGGAATTTCAAGCGTCATTGCAACGCGCTCACCATCAACTTTTCTAATAATTTCAAGAATAAAAATATCGTCTTTTTCTGCATTAACCAAAAGATCTGACACAGTAAATAATCTATTAATATCTCGAGTTACACCATTAAGCGTTGCCTTAACCATTTCATCGCCGGGCTGAATAAAAGACTGCGCTGCTCCTTCGTGAACTGTTGCAACAACAATACGGTTTTTTATACGAACTACACCCTCAATCTCATCATAATCGGCAAATGATTCCGCAACGTATACCTCAACTCCCAAGGTACACTTGTTAAAACCAAATCCTTCTTTAGCAAGTTCGTCTTCATAAACTGTATCCTTATCTTCATATCGTTTAATTATGTTATTAGAAATACCTATTGCAACATTTGAAGGAATTGCATATCCAAAGCCGTCAATGTTTGTAGAGAAATCCCTTACGCTAACAACACCAGCAAATTCGCCTTTGCTATTAAATAGTCCTCCGCCACTGTTACCGTGATTTATATCAGAGTCTGTACGAATAAGTCTAAGTTCTACCTGAGTATAATCGTCAGCTCCAGCAATCTCTAAATACTCCGAATCAACACTAATAATTCCTTTTGTGATAGACAATCCCTCACTAGACGGATTACCTACCGTTATAGCAGTATCTCCAACTATAATATCATCACTATTTGCAATTTTAGCTACTTTATAGGGGCTGTTTTTATAAAAATCGGAATTTTCAAGCTTTAGTACAGCAATATCGTTAGTAAAAGAACCGCCTATTACTTCTACCTTTATTGCATTTTCTTTAAGCATATCTTCAAGAGTAGAATTTTCTTCACCTTTAAGAAATGACATTCCATAAAACATTATATAGCAATCGTCTGCTAAAGTATCCTCAGATTCGGGATCGTATATAACGTGATAATTTGTAACAATATATGCCGTTCCGCTCTCTTTATCGTCTTGAATTATTGTTCCTCCACCAGAAAAAAACTGAGCAGCACCTTTTTTATGGCTTTTAGCATAAACTTCAACACTAGATAAAAGAGCATTATTTGCCACGTTGACGGTTCCATCTTGGGTTTCTATGACAGTACCTTTTATATACTCAAGCAAAAAATCAGAATAACTACCTTTGTACCCTTCTTCTTTTACGGCTTCATACCAAACCTCAAATATGTCCTTACCATCTTTTCCGTTAACACCATCTAATCCGTCTTTTCCGTTAAGTGCTTTAAGCCACTCTTCCTCTGTTCCGCTAAATAAACCACTATCACATGCAATTTCATAAGCAGACTTACCGTCTTTACCTTTCAAACTGTCAAGCCATTCCTGTTCAGTTCCAACAAAACCATTATCAACCGCAATGTCATACGCACTTTTACCTTGATTGCATGCCATCATAGACACGCAAAAAATTACAATTAATAACAATCCAATCAATTTAGTTAATTTAGATCTCATAATACTCTCCAATTTCACTTTATCATAATATTAATAATCTTTAGTTTGATTTTATTGCACAAACAAGTTTAGTGTTGTTTTTTCTAAATTTAAATACCATACAAAAATAAAGCGGACATCTCTGGGATATCCGCTTAATGTTTTATATTTAATAAAATTATTCTGCACGCATGATACCTTCGGGATCAACACAAACCTTTATTCTATCATTAATGCTTACGTTAGGAGTTCCTTCAATCATTGCTGTAACGTAGGTTTCGAAACCAAGAACGTTTCCATAAAGAATTGTATGGTTACCGATATTGTCAGCATCACCAACAGGAAGAGAGAATACCATTGTTGGGTTCTTAATCATCTTTTCCTTAGAAGTACTGAACGCCTTGAAGTCAATAACAATAGGATAAGTACCAGCTTCAAACTTGTTAGTGTCATCATGGAATATGAACTTAATGTTGTTACCAATCTGCATAACAGCATCACCCTTAGAGTTCTTAGACACCTTAGCCATAGCTCTATTAGAAGTAATGGGGCTGAATGCAACAAGCTTTTCATCTGTTTCAACATCAAAGATCATAAGCTTATTGGGATCTACATAGTAAGTAAGCTTGTCGCCAGCATTGAGCTCATCAGTTTTAGGATGCTTAGCAATATTGTAATTATCTTTACCAATAACGTTAGAATAAACAGCGGTAAATCTAGGATAATGAGCGGTAAAGTCTGCAACTGCCTTAATTTCGCACATTCCTTCAGCCTTTTCAGTCTTAAGATCATCAGGAGCAATACCAACTTTGATCTTTCTACCGTTAACAATAGACATATCAACAAATCTATCAATAAGGTTTTGAGGAATATCAAGAACTGTTTCGCCGAACTTAGCATAAACTTTGCCGTTTTCAGTTACTACGTTTGCTTCGAAAGTATTGTATGCAGGAACACCCATGATGGTAAGTTCGGTATCTGGATCGAAGAAGTGAACGTGGTGAGCATCTACACCAAACTTAACGTCTTCATTTGCCTTAACGGTAGTACGAGCGTCTACACGGGCAACAGCATACTCTTCTTTTCCGCCGGTATACATATAGATAAAGGTTTCGTTACCAAGCTTTTCAAGAACGTCTACGTGAGCTGTAATTACAGTATTGGGAGAGTTCTCAATAAATGCCTGTTCGTCGTGAATATCTTCAGGACGAATACCCATAATAACTTCTTTACCGCCAATATACTTATCGTCGATAATTCTCTTTGCTTTATCAGGAGGAAGAAGAATATCGTTCTCTCCAAATCTAGCATGAAGTCCATCTTTCTCTTTATGAAGGGTAGCCTTAAACATATTCATTTGAGGCGAACCAAGGAAGGTTGCTACGAAGATATTTTCGGGCTCGTCGTAAAGGAACTGAGGAGTATCTACCTGTTGCATAATACCATCTTTCATAACAACGATTCGAGTACCCATTGTCATAGCCTCGATCTGATCGTGTGTTACGTATACGAAAGTAGTAGCAAGCTTTTGGTGAAGCTTAGTGATCTCCGTTCTCATCTGTACACGAAGCTTTGCGTCAAGGTTAGAAAGAGGTTCGTCCAAAAGGAATACTTTGGGTTCACGAACGATTGCACGACCAAGCGCAACACGCTGTCTTTGTCCACCGGACAATGCCTTAGGCTTACGAGCAAGGAGCTGAGAAATACCAAGAATAGAAGCTGCTTCCTGCACTCTATCGTCGATTTCCTTTGCAGGCATCTTACGAAGCTTAAGACCGAACGCCATGTTGTCATATACGGTCATATGAGGATAAAGCGCATAGTTCTGGAAAACCATCGCGATATCTCTATCTTTAGGTTCTACATCGTTTACAAGCTTATCGTCGATATAGAGCTCTCCTGCTGAAATTTCTTCCAAACCTGCGATCATACGCAAAGTGGTGGATTTTCCGCATCCGGAAGGTCCTACGAATACAATAAACTCTTTATCATCGATTTCGAGGTTGAAATCACTTACTGCTTTTACGTTTCCCGAGTAAATTTTGTAGATGTGTCTGAGCGATAAACTTGACATTAAACTTTCTCCTTATGTTGTTGTACTTTCTAATTTTAACATTTTCCATCGATTTACACAATTCAAATATGCATAAAATTGCACAACAAAATTATATAAATTGCACAAGTGCACATTTTCCTATATGTTTACACAATGGAAAATCCGAATCCTTTGCAGTTTTCGAATTTGACACATATAGTATACACCAAACTCTGAAAAAAGACAAACATTTTTAAGTCAAATTTGATAATTTTCACAAAAAAAATTAAATAATTTCAATTTTTATATATTTCCCTCATTATATTCACACACAGCGATGTTATAATTTATCTAATTTTAACTTCTTTTTAGTCAAATACTAGCTATCCCTCCCTAATAATTATTAATTTTGTTATTATTACCCTGTTTTTATTTGACTTGTGCAAAAGATTTTTGTATAATCTTTTAGGTTAATTTATCAATTAATATATAAAAGGAAAATGAAATGGATTTAAATGCAGTAAAAAATCTTACCTCGAAAAACTATATGAACGTGTTTTCGAGGCGTAACGTATGCTTTGTTAAAGGCAATGGCAACGTTCTTACCGATATAAACGGAAAAGAATATATTGACTTCGTTTCCGGAATTGGAGTTAATACACTAGGATACAATCATCCTTCTCTTACCTCCGCTCTTATTAACCAAGCTCAAACTTTAATACATTCTTCCAATCTTTTTTACAACAGAGAGCAAGCCATACTTAGTGACAAGCTTTTGGATGGAACTATTTTTAATAAATTGTTTTTAGTTAACAGTGGCGCAGAGGCTAACGAGTGTGCATTCAAACTAGTACGCAAATATTATAGACTTAAAAACATTTCCAAACCGACAATCCTTACTGCTATTGGATCATTTCATGGAAGAACACTCGCAACACTTACCGCAACTGGTCAAGCAAGTCACTACTCTCAATATGCGCCTCTCCCAGAAGGCTTTAGACATGTTCCGTATGGCGACTTTAAGGCGCTAAAAGAATCTATAACCGACGACGTTGGAGCTGTTATGCTCGAATGCATTCAAAGCAGAAACAGCATTACGGTTGCTGAATACGATTATCTTATCAATGCATACGCATATTGTAGAAGTAAAGGTATTTTGTTTATGCTCGACGAAATACAAACCGGAATGGGTAGAACGGGAAAAATGTTTGCATTTGAACATTTTGGCATTCAACCCGATATCATAACGGTTGCAAAAGGACTTGGAGGCGGTGTTCCAATCGGTGCAGTACTTGCTCGCGGAAACGTTGCTAAAGCATTTAATATCGGCGACCACGGCTCCACTCTTTCTGGAAACCAGCTTGCTTGCGTTGCCGCAACAGCGGTCGTTGACGAACTTAAAAACGGGTTATTACTCCGCACTGAACAAATGGGCGAATATCTTAAAAACAAACTGTCATTCTTCTATAAATACAAATTCGTAGAAGAAATAAGCGGTTTGGGACTTCTTATGGGTGTTAAAATATCCGATAAAATAAACGGCAACTACGTTGTATCAGCTCTTATGAATAAAGGGATTTTAGTTAATATTACTAAAAAGAACGTTATCAAGCTAACGCCTCCCCTGACAATAACCAAAGAAGAAATAGACAAACTAATATATGAACTTGACCTTATTTTCCAAAACACAAATCTTTAACAACAAAACCGTCGCACTTAATTTAGTACGGCGGTTTTTCTTTTTTACTATTTACGATATCCTTTTGCCTTTAAATACGCATCACACTGTGTAAGCCAGTCGGTTTGAATAATATCGAAATTCTTCCTTGCTAGCCAACCCCAACCATAATCTGGATTTCCCAATACCGACACATCGTCGGTATGATCAGACGCTATAACATCTTTATAGTTATAAACGATAGCATTAACCCAAAGAATTAAGTTTTCTTTATGCAGTTTGTCAATATATTCATCACTACAAACCTCGCAATTATCATTATCAAAAAGGACTTCGCTTCCAATATAATTGATATTACGGCGCTTAATTTCCTCGTGAACTTCACTTCCTCCCCTTGTCACAGACATATATTGCATATCATAAGCGTATTTTTCCACCTTGTCCAAAGTTGCCTTATCCGCTCCCGTTTTTACAAGTATTTGATCAATCATGCCATGAGCTCTTATTCTTTCGGATATAGTCTTAGGATTGTCCCAAAACTTATCCACGTTAATAAAACACTTTCCCTTTAATTCTTCCAACATCTCATCAAAAGTAATTACGGGGTATTGCGTTTTCGTAAGATCTTGATTTGCAAGAAATATCTTTTTTACCTCACTTGAGTGAACATTCGAAATATTTATATCTTCCCTAAAATGAACTTTCTCCATTCCTGGGTGCAACATAAATAACTCCCCGTCTTTTGAAGCAGTAACGTCCACCTCTATTATATCCGCTCCCCAAAGCTGAGCAATACGATAACACTGCAACGAGTTACACGGAATATTTCCTCCGTTTACCCCACGATGTGCGGCAAGTAAAATATTTTTTTCTTTCACTGCTTCTCTAATATCAAATTTCATGCTCTACCCTCCTATAAAATCAAACCTCTTCTACAACAGCCATACCGCCCATAGGAACGTATATTTCTGCCAAATCGCTTTTTATCCTACTCTTTCTGCTTACTCTTCCCCCCATACAATCAAACACTTCTACAAAGTATTTATCGCGCTTGGACTTTATTATAAGATTTACCGATTGAGAAAGATTTATAAAATAATTCTGCTTTCTTGTTGCTTCAATAACTGAATCGCTATAAAGCACGCTTATTCTTTCATTTTCACTTTCAGCCGTTATGGACGTATACAAAAGCTCTGGGTTAGAAGCTGTAAGCTTGCCGTTTATTAAAGTGTCTTTATGCTCTGTCCAAAAAGACATAAAACGCTTAAGAACGTTACGGTGAACATCGGGCAATTCTTCATAAACTACCGATATTTGCGGAATAAGGAACAAACTACTAAAAAGCTGAACAGCAACACTTTCAGGCGTATCGAGAAGATTCCAACGAATCATATCAGAATGTACGGCACAAGTTGACGAAGTAAGACGTAAATCCATACCATTCTTCTTGTTACTAAACTGATCGTTAGGACAATCTACTACTCTTATCATATTACCATACGACGTAACAACAGGTCCAATGTACGACTGTCTAAATTCTATAAGAATCTCTGGATTTATTTCTTTAAGCGCCGTATTAACATCTCTTAACAAGCACTCTGTTGCATCTTCTACCGAAACAAAATCCATTCCATCCTCTACCTTGCCGTTAGAGTAAAAACAATCGATAAAATCAAGCTTTAGACCATCTAATCCCCATTCTTTTACCGCCGTAGTATAAATGCTTATAAGCCAATCTCTAACTTCTTTATATCTTGGATCAATTACCGAGCACTTTAAGTGGTCCATATTATAAAGATATTTGCCCTCAAATCTCTTATATACTTTAGAATGGAATCCTACTAGCGGAACACAATACCAAAGCATAACCTTCATTCCTACATCATGCACTTTTTCTACAAAGTTTTTCATATCGTAGAACTTTTTACGGCTAGGTTTCCAATCGCCAACAAACTCATAATCGTGAGTTTCGTTATCGGTTTGCCACCCATCGTCTACAATAATAACCTTCATTCCGTCCTTAACCGCATATTTGCACTCTTTAATAAGTTGTTTTGCAAAGATGTTTTGTCTATAACTGTACCAAGTAGAATAAACGGGTTGTTTTGCATCTGCTGGAACATAAGGAGGGATATATCCAAATGAATTATACCAATCTCTTGCGCTACGTATTGCGTTGGAATAGATTATTTCTCTAGCATCAACTCTAATATAAGCCTCATATTCGTTCATCGGCGAAGTTATTGCAGTAAAGAATTTTATCTCGGTTTCTACGGTATTTAAGTCTTGATTTCCACCCATAGATATCGAAATTGGATTTTTAGCATCGGAAATTGCCACAAGATGTCTATTAAGCCCCTGCTTAGAAATAACCTGTTTGATCGGCATCCCATTAGCAAGACGAGATACTGTTCTGTTCTTTACCCAATAGGCGTTTATATGTCTTTCCTTATTCAAACAATCCCACAAACTATAACAGTCTATGCAGTCGATTTGATATGTTATTTGAATTGGCGAGGGAATAACGGATTCTTCCCACTTAAATACCACTTTGTATAAAGCTACGCCATCAGAATCGCTTACAAACTCCATATTTATATCTTTGAGCTTGGAATTTTCTTCATAGTCAAATATATAACTAATATCGTTGATAATAATTTCCTTTTTCAACATTTTCTCCTATTTCTCCTTATTCATTACTTGAATTGATCCAAAATTCACACAAATTAAGTATCGACTTTTTAATTAATGCCTAAAAGCCTAGCCGCATTACCAAACAAAATAGCTTCATTTTCCTCGTCAGACAAACCTAAAGAGAAAAAGTATTCAAGCTCGCTTTTTGCATCCCACATAGGATAATCGGTTGCAAACATAAACTTTTCATATCCAAGCAAATTAATTGCATCTTTTGCTACTTTAAGATCAGGCATAAACGCAAATGAGGACGACGTGTCGAACATTACGTTATCCAATCCTTTATAAAGAGGTATTTTCTCGTTGCAACTATGCGAGCCAAAATGAGCGCCAATAAACGTTGTATTTGGGAATAGTTTAGCCATTTTTACAAGGCGTTCAGGCTGAGAAAACTCAGTTCTTTTATCTCCCATGTGTAATAATATAGGCAATCTTCCATTGTTAACTCTATATATCTTCATTGCATCCTCACCGTCAACGTAAAAACGCTGAAAATCGGGGTGAAGTTTTATTCCTTTAAATCCATTTTGGATTACCTTGTCAAGTTCTGAAGCAATTTCTTCTTCGGTCATACTTGGATGAAGCGTACAAAATCCGATAAACTCGGGGTGTTTTTGTACTTCTGCATGTAAAAACGAATTTATCGATGCAACCTGATGGTGTGTGGTTGCAACGGAATGAACTAAATAGTGCGTTATACCTGCTTCTTTACCCTCTTTTAACAATTGGGCAACACTTCCATTATAGTCCATATGATATCCATAAAAGTCCGAGATAGCCTGACTTGCTTTATCTGCAATAGCATCCGGATATATATGTACGTGGGCGTCAAGAATTTTCATAATAGCTTTTCCTCTAGTTGTATTCTTTCATAAGTTCGGTAAATGCGGGTAAAGAGTCATTCACCATTTTTTCGCTAACACAATACGATATTCTCACATAACCGCTAACACCAAACGATGTAGACGGAACGAGAAGAATATTATATTTTTTCGCCTTTTCGCAAAACTCTTCCGCGTTTAAGAGGGGAGCTTTTACAAACAAATAGAAAGCGCCGTCGGGATTAACACAAGTAAGTCCTAATTTTGTGAGATGATTATAAAGCGTTTTTCCGTTATTTGCATAAGTGGTAAAATCCGAAGTTTTGTCAATATTTTCAGCGATAGCAAACTGGAAAAGCGAGGGCGCACAAACGTATCCTAAAGATCTGCCGGCTCCGCATACCGCAGCAAAATAATCGGATGCGTTATCCATATTGGGAGATACCGCTACGTATCCAATACGCTCGCCGGGCAATGACATTACTTTTGAGTATGAATAACATACTACGCTGTTTTTATACATAGTAGGAATATACGGAACGTCAATATCTCCGTACACAAGCTCACGGTACGGCTCGTCGCAAATTACGATGATGGGATGTCCATATTCTTTTTCTTTCTTTTCCAAAAGCGCAAATATTTCTTGCAAATTCTCTTTGGGATAAACCGCGCCGGTCGGGTTGTTTGGAGAGTTTATAATAAGCGCTACTACGTTTTTATCAAGCGCCTTTTCAAGATTATCCTTGTCGAGCAAGAATTTATCGTTACACATAACCTCCGATACAGTTGCACCCGTTGCCTCTACAAATACTTTATACTCTGGGAAATATGGCGCAAACACTACTACTTTGTCATCTTTACTTGCAACCGTAGCTGACAAAACCGAACAAAGCGACGCTGCAGCGCCTGCCGTCATATATATAAGCGAAGAGGGTTGATGTATTCCAAATCTTTTGCTAATACTATTTGCCACAGCCTCTCTTACAGTTTGCGCACCAGGTGCAGATGTATACGCGTGTACTGCTGGATTTTTTATAAGCTTCTCCAAAGTTTCTGTCAAACAATCGGGCGCTGGCGGATATGGATTTCCCAAAGAAAAATCATATACATTTTCAGCTCCTATTTCTGCTCTTAATTTGTTTCCGAACTCAAAAATTTCTCTTATTGCAGAACGGTTCTTACCCAATTTTAACATTTTTTCATTCATTGCGTTTTCTCCTATTTATACTTTTCAACAAGGTATTCTATTGCCATTTTATATCCGTCAAACCCATAACCAGCATACGTCTTCTCGCAGTACATTCCTGGATATGATAATTGACGAAAACCCTCTCTTTCGCTAACCTTACTCAAATGCACTTCCACAGCAGGAATTGCAACAGCCTTTAATGCATCTAAAATCGCAACACTGGTATGTGTATACGCGGCAGGATTGATTACTATCGCATCGAAAGCTTGATAGCACGATTGAATCTCGGTAACAATATCTCCCTCGCTATTGGATTGAAAAAAATCCACGTCGACAGTATTTTCATTAGCACATTTTGTAATAAACTCAATAAGATCCTTATACGTCCTACTCCCATAAATCGCAGGCTCTCGTATTCCAATCATATTTATATTTGGTCCATTAATAACTTTTATCTTCATTTTTGCTCCTTAGCGGAAATATTCAAAGCTTTCTCTATTTGCAATATAGAATTATAAAGACTTCCACTGTTATCTATTTTTATATCGCTTACGTCATTATAATATTTTTTTCGCGTTTCGTAAAGCGTTTTTAAGCGATCTATATCACCAGACAACGGTCTACCGTTTGTAGCCAACGCTTCCAGTGGTCTGTCAATCCATATTACAGTTGCATTTTGCTTCATTGCAATGCGGTTTTCTTCTCTTATAACAGCGCCACCACCCGTTGCAATTATTTTTTTACTTTGTTTGCAAACGTTTGACACAACCATGCTTTCCTTATCTCTAAAATCTTGCTCGCCATTGTTTTTTATGCAGTTTGCAGGAGAAATCCCATAAACAGACGCAAACTCCATGTCAGTATCAACAAGCTCTCTATCAAGATTTTTAGCAATGATTTTAGCAATAGTACTCTTTCCGCACCCTGGCATTCCAACAAAAACGATATTGCGAGTCTTAAATGCAACAGCGTCGGTAATACGGTCTATTTCGCTATCGTTTATCTTTGTATCAATAAAAAGTTCACATGCTTTTTTAGCTTGAGCTACTAGCATAGAAAGTCCGTTTACATAAGCTATGCCCTTCACTTTCGCTCGTCTTAAAATCTCTGTAAGCGAAGGATTGTAAACTAAATCCGCAACTCCTTCAAGGTATGGAAAATCGTCTAGGTTAACAAGACACTCTCCAACTTTAGGATACATTCCAACAGGAGATGCATTTACAATTACGTTGATATCCTTTCTTAGAGAAATATTCTCATAATTAATTTCACCCGAACGCGACACTACAACAACGCTACTTGCTCCAAGATCTTTAAGCGTTGCAACAACAGTTTTTGACGCGCCCCCACTTCCTAACACCGCAACGTTTTTGTTTTTTACCGATATACCGCCATACTCTAACATATACGTAAATCCGTAATAATCGGTATTGTATCCGTAAAGTTTGCCGTTTTTATTAACAATGGTATTAACGCTACCAATCTTTTTTGCCATATCAGATATATCGTCAAGATACGGCATAACTGTTTCTTTGTAAGGTATCGTGACGTTAATAGCCTTAAAGCCCCTTCCCTTTATAAAGTTAGGCACCTCTTCTACCGTCAATTCTTTTAATTCATATTTATAATCGGCAAGTTGCTCGTGAATTTCCTTAGAAAAACTATGCGATAATTTACCGCCTATAAGTCCGTATTCCATATGTTTTCTCCACTAATCCCAAACGCATTAAACCGTGACGAAAAGTCACGGTCAAAAACGCTATATAACCTCAGAATAACTTCCAAAGTATCTAAATCCTGCCACCTTATTTTCAAGTTCAAAGATAAGCTGGCTGAACTTATCCGAATACACCGACGTATCCAAATCGAAATAGAATGTAAACTCAAAACTTCTACCTACTATCGGTCTACTTTCTAGCTTGATAATGTTTATACCGAGCGAAGCAAACTTAGACATTACGTTATAAAGAGCACCCGGGGTATTTGTCGTGGAAAGCACTATACTCGTGCGGTTTGCACCAGGATATATCTCCAAGTTTTTTGCAATACAAATAAATTTCGTAAAATTACTTTCCGTGTTTTGCAAACGCTTTTCAACAACCTCCAAACCGTACTGTTTTGCACATTCTTCCGATGAAATTGCCGCAACGTCTGTTCTTTCGCTGTTTGCTACCATTTGAGATGCTATTGCTGTATTTGCAACAACGGTAACTTTTACGCCTTTCAAATTTTTCAAATATGAGCTACATTGATTTATTGCTTGCTCATGTGAAAATACTTCCTTTATATCCGAAAGCTTAACTCCGCGCTTTGATAACAACACATGATTTACCTGCAAGCGCAAGCTTCTAACTATATAAAAATCGTGCTTAGCAAGTAAGTCATAAGTCTGGTTTACAGAACCTGCCGTACTGTTTTCAAGCGGAACTATACCATATCTGCACATTCCACTTTCTACTGCCGTAAATACATTTTCAAAGGTGTTTACATACGTAATATTGGGAAGCGTAAAAATTTTATCCGCTGCCTTTTGAGAATATGCTCCCTCTACACCCTGACAACAAACAGTTGCACGTTCTGGAAAAACGGATGGCGTATTCTTCAATGCGGTATTAATAGATTCCACAAGAGCGCTTGCCTTAAATAGTTTTTTATTTTGATATGACTTACTTAAGTCCATTATAGTTGTAAACAAAACTCTTGCATACGTTTCAAAGTCCTCTCCTGCAAGATCGGACACTTTGTTAAGAAGCTGTCTTTCCCTTTCAGCATCAAGTACAGGAAGCCCATTCTCTCTTTTGTATTCAGCAACTTTTTCAGCCACTTTCATTCTATCGGTAAAAAGTTTTACAAGCTGTCTATCTATGCTATCTATTTCATTTCTTAAATCTTTTATATCCATTCTTATATCTCCGTTTAAAGCATCATATCAA
Source organism: Clostridiales bacterium (assembly GCA_015055625.1). Classification (GTDB taxonomy): domain Bacteria; phylum Bacillota; class Clostridia; order Christensenellales; family Pumilibacteraceae; genus RUG12826. Next base: position 52,386 of record SVHU01000004.1, read on the forward strand.
GTATTGCAATAGCAGCACATGCTTCCACTACGGGAACAGCTCTTACAACAATACACGGATCGTGACGACCTTTTATTTCTAACGTGGCTTCTTTCATCTCACTCAAGTTCACGCTTTGTTGCGATTTTGCAATAGAGGGCGTGGGTTTGAATGCAACCTTAAAAACAATGGGCATCGAATTTGTTATACCACCGTTTATTCCACCCGCATTATTTGTAACGGTTTTTACTTTTCCATCAACCACACATAACGGATCGTTGTTTTCGCTTCCGTAACGTTTTGCTACGTCAAACCCAGCTCCAACCTCAAAACCCTTAACCGCAGGTATGCCAAACATTATTTGAGCAAGACGATTTTCAACACCGTCAAACATAGGATCACCAATACCCTCTCTTACGCCTGTAATTTTACACTCGATTGTTCCGCCAACGCTATCACATGCCATGCGAGCGCTTTCGATAACGGCCTTCATTTGACTGGCTTTTTCCTCGTTTATGCACGAAAAGTCACTAACGTTATCGGGAATTTCGTCACTAACAAGATCGTAAGCATCATCTAAAACGTTTAGAACAGAGCTAATATGAGCGCCAATTTTTACGCCGTTTGTTTTAAGATATTGCAAGCAAAGTGCGCCTGCTATGCAAAGAGGGGCCGTTAACCTACCCGAAAACTGACCGCCACCTCTTATATCCCTACTTTCTCCATACTTAATAAGCGAAGTATAATCACTATGCGAAGGACGGGGCGTAATTGCAAGATTAGAATAATCTTTAGAACGTACGTTTGTGTTTTTTATAATAGCGCAAATAGGAGCTCCGCAAGTTTCACCATTTTCATTAAGACCTGACAAAAACTCGACATCGTCCGCTTCTTTTCTAGGCGTTGAAAGATTTTGTCCTGGCGCGCGACGAACCATAAAAGAGGACAAAAACTCCATATCAACTTTCATTCCCGAGGGAAATCCGTCAATAACAACACCAATAGCCGGGCTATGGGATTGTCCAAACACTTGAACTTTAAGATTGTTTCCGTACGATGACGACATACTTATATCTCCTTTACGTTTGAGCCTAATGCTTTGATTTTTTCATAAAATTCGGGATACGATTTATTAACCGCTTCCGCGCCAAGCACGGTTACGGTATTTTTACATACAACGGATGCAACAGAAGCGGACATTGCTATACGGTGATCGTTATAGGACGAAACAGTACCACCCGTAAGGAATTGCTTTCCCGTAATTATCATTCCATCGTCAGTTTCCTCTGCTTCTCCGCCAAGATTGTTTATCATTTCGACAACAGATTTAATTCTGTCACTTTCTTTAATTCTGAGTCTTTGCGCGTTATATATTCGCGTTTTTCCATCCGCTACCGAAGCAAGAACAGCAAGCGCAGGCACCATATCGGGAATATCCTTAGCGTCTACGTCGATTGCCTTTAATTTAGACTTGCTAACTTTTATACTATCGCTTAAAACTTCAACGTTTGCGCCAAAAGCTTTTAGTATATCGACAATAGCTTTATCGCCCTGCTTACTATCCATATCAAGACCAGAAACAGTTACGTTACCGCCAATAGCTCCTGCAACTAAAAAGAATGCAGAGTTTGACCAATCACCACCTGCTTTAATATCACCAGGACTCACATAATCGGTTTTAGGAACAATATATTTATTCCCATCAACAACCACTTCAACGCCAAACTTTTTCATAGCATCTACTGTTATATCCACGTACGGACGGGACTGAAAATCACCAGTAACGGTTACGCTACCTCCTTTTTCGGTAAGAGGCAAAGCCATTAAAAGCCCTGTAATAAATTGCGAACTTACGCTTCCGTCTATCGACAAATCACCGCCTGTAAACTTGCCGTAAACAGACAACGGATATACACCGTTTCTCGATAACGTTACGCCGTTTTGTGTCAAAAGCTCATACATTGGCGAGAGCGGACGAGATGAAAGTCTGCCGTTTACAAGCACCGTATATTTCTTTCCTAAAGCGGAAAAAACGGGAAGCAAAAATCTAAGCGTAGAACCGCTTTCGTTACACGATACGGTTATCGGATAAAGCGGACGGTTGTTTATGGGCATAGAGTAAAACACACTGTTATTCTCCACAATTGACGCTCCACCTATGTTCATACAATCAATGGTTGCAAGCACGTCTTTACTCGGCTTTCCCACAAACGCTATCGACGTTTCAGTCTTATCCGCACATAACGCAGATAACATCAAAAGTCTATGAAGCTCGGATTTTGACGAAAGAATTTGCACTTCGCCACTATAATTCTCGGTTGTTATATTAACGTTCATTAAGCCTCCGTTATAAACTCTTTCCACTCATCTATCTTCATCTTTTTTAGCACCGCTTTACCGCAATGCTCGGGTAAAACTACGGTAATGGAATTACCCTTACGCTTTTTATCTACCGTAGTAGTTTTATAAAGCGTTGCGTTATCAATATCTATTGACTTTGGCAAACCATATTTTTCCAGCAAATTATCTAAAACAGTCAAAACTTCCGCTTTGCAAATTCCCCTTTTTACAGCTATGGCAGTAATAATTCTCATTCCGATAGCTACGGCTTGTCCGTGAGGAATTGCAAAATTGGTTTGCTTTTCTATTGCGTGCGCAAGCGTATGTCCAAAATTAAGAAACTGTCTATCGCCGTGATCTTTCTCATCTTTCTCTACAACAATTCGCTTCAAATCCACACATCTGGCAATAATTTCTTCGCTATTGTCATTCATTCCCTTTGCAATCAAGTCCAGTAAATTCTCGTCGAATATCATACCGTACTTGATAATTTCGCCCATTCCACACTTAAAATCATCAGTAGAAAGAGTAGATAAAACGTCGGTATCAGCAACTACTAAATCAGGCTGACAAAATGCGCCTGCAAGATTTTTACCTGCCTTTAAGTTTACAGCGGTCTTTCCTCCAACAGAAGAGTCTACCATTGCAAGCAAGGTTGTAGGTATTTGCACAAAGCGCACGCCTCTTAAATAACACGAGGCAACAAAGCCTGCCAAATCGCCGATTATTCCACCTCCAAACGCCACAACAACGTCAGAACGCGTAAACTCGTTTTCCGCCAAAAATTCGAGGATATTCAAAAATTCAGCGCCACTTTTACATTCCTCGCCTCCCTCGCTTACGTATAGTGAATAATCATAGCCTAAAAGAGCCAAAATCAGCTTATCGCCATAGAGCGAATGTACCGTTTTGTCGGTAACGATAGCGAGTTTTCCGTCAATTTTGGCGTTTTTCAAAAGCGTGGGGAGTGAAGAAATCAGTCCGCTTCCGATAATAACGTCATAAGTTTTTGAGGCATTTACAGTAATTGTTTTCATTAGAATTTATCACACCTTTCTTTACATTCTCTGCCCTCTTTCAAAAGAGCGGTAAGGGTTTCGTAATCGTCATTTTTAATTGCTTCGTTATACTTTGTAAGCTCGTTTATAAGATGCTCAATTTCGAACGAAATATTTTGCTTGTTTTGCAAAAAGAGTTGAGCCCACATCTTTTCGTTAAGCCAGGCGACACGCGTAAGATCCTTGTACGAACCTGCCGAAAAGCCTTTATGAATTTTAGCATTAGGGCTTTTTACGTAGGCGTTGGAAACAACGTGCGCTAACTGAGATGTAAACGCAATAACCTCGTCGTGTTTTTCGGGAGAAGTAATGCTAATCGATCCAAATTGCGCTAGCATAATTACGTCTTTTAGCCTTTGAAGCAAATTAATATCTTCGTCCTTTTTAGGAACAAGCACCATATTTGCGCCTTTGAACAGATCTTCTCTACTGTACTTAAGCCCCGAATAGTGCAAGCCTGCCATAGGGTGTCCGCCTACGAAATGAAATCCGTTTTTCTCAGCAACCTCAAAGCATGGCGCGCACACGGCTGTTTTTACACCGCAACAATCTACAACAACACTATCCTTTTTGAAGAGTTGCGCATTATCTCTTATATATTTTACTACACTTTGGGCGTCTATGGCAAGAAAAATATAGTCACATTCGTCAATTCTTTCAGATAAATCTCCGTCAATAAAGTCAGACATCAGTGCAATCTGTGTTGTAAGCGGATTAATGTCGCTAGCTAATACCGTTGCTTTCTCGCTAAACTTAAAAGCTTTTGCCAAAGATCCACCGATAAGACCTAAACCAACTATTCCTATAACCATAATTTTACTCTCCTAAAGCTTTTTTCATTGCAAATACGGATTTTGCTACATCATCAAACTGAGCTGGCGTAAGCGATTGAGCTCCGTCGCACAAAGCGTGAGCAGGATCGTTATGAACTTCTATCATAAGTCCATCCGCGCCCGCTGCAGCTGCAGCAAGAGCCATAGGCTTAACTAATCTGCTCATACCTGTTGCATGCGAAGGATCTACAACAACAGGCAAATGCGAAAGCTCTTTAAGCATGGGAACAGCGGATAAATCGAGCGTGTTTCGCGTATACGTTTCAAACGTTCTGATACCACGCTCACACAAAATAATATTTTCGTTTCCTCCTGCCATAATGTATTCCGCGCTCATTAAAAGCTCTTTCATTGTATTTGCAAGACCGCGCTTTAAGAGGATTGGCTTCTTTGTTTTTCCAAGTTCTTTCAAAAGCTCGAAGTTTTGCATATTTCTTGCGCCTACCTGAATAACGTCTACGTGCTCGAAAAGAGGTAAATGGTTAGCATTCATAATCTCGGTAACAATAGGCATACCAGTTAGCTTTTTAGCCTCTAACAATAGCTCAATACCCTCCGCTTTAAGACCTTGGAAATCATAAGGCGAGGTACGCGGTTTGAACGCTCCTCCGCGAAGCATAGTTGCGCCTGAAGCTTTTACGGACTTTGCAATCTCACACACCTGACTTTCACTTTCTACCGAGCAAGGCCCTGCAATAATATTAAAGCTACCTCCGCCAATCTTCACACCATTTCCAATATCAATCACGCTATCATCGGGGTGGAATTTACGATTTGCCTGTTTGAACGGCTCGGAAATCTTTTTTACTCCTTCTACAATTTCAAGTCCGCTTACAAGGTCGGCATCAATCTTGTTAGCATCGCCAATAAGACCTAAAATAGTGTTATATTCACCTTTGGAAACGTGAACACCTAAGCCTTGATTTTCTATCCACGAAATAAGGTTTTTTACCTGCTGTTCTTTGCTGTTTTGCTTAATAACGATAATCATTTTATATATTCTCCTTTAAGGTTTTGTATAAAATAAAAAAACTCCGAGGATTACCTCGAAGTTTCTTGCCAACGTAAAAAAACAGGGACGTAATCTTTCGATTATTTCTCTTTGACAAGGATATAAAAATAAAAGTAATTGCGTGCCATTGCCTTGTTTCTCCTGTTTTATTGCAACTATTATACTCCCACATTTTGCATTTGTCAATAGGTTTTTTAAAATTTCTTAAATTTTTTTGGCTATGTCACAAAATATGGTTGATTAGCCATAAGGCGATTTGACGAGAAAATCACAAGAAAGACAAGTTTTACGAAGGCGCGTACCTGCAGGGTACGTAACTGAGTAAATTACGCAGTATTTCGTAGTGGGCTTTCCGTCCAAAATCAACCGTAGATTGGGACAGAGCCATTTTTTTACAATGCATAAATAATGATTATAACCGCATCACTCTGCGCAAATAAGAAGAAATTATTTAACCAATATGAATTTTTATTCAAAAAAGGCTTGACCTAAATACTTAAAATGTTATAAACTATAAGGAGTGAAAATTTCAGGCATAAGCCGTTATTTATAGGAGGAAAATTATGAAAGTTAAATTTTGGGGAACAGGCGCGGCAGAAGGTATTCCCTGCGGATTTTGCGGATGTCCCGTATGTCAAGAAGCAAGAAAAAAAGGCGGTAGATATCAAAGAACCAGAGCTCAAGTTATGATTGACGATCAGCTTTTAGTCGATATGGGCCCCGACACTTACGTTAATGCAAACAGGGCAGGCTATGACCTTTCTCAATTAGAGCACGTGCTTATTACACATTCTCATTGCGATCACTTCTATCCCAACGAATTACACAACCGCCAGATAGAGTTCTCTTACGATATGAAATATCCTACGCTCTATATCCACGGTTCTCAAAACATAAGCGATATGTACTACACTTTTATGGCAGGACAAGGTCAGTACCTTATCGATCAAAAACGCGTAGGCTTAAATGTTTTGGAAGAGTATAAAACGCAAGACGTTGGCGCGTTTAAGGTTACTTCACTCCCCGCAACTCACGGTACAGGCAAGCCTTTTGTATATATTATAGAAAAGGACGGAAAGACCATTTTCTATCTTAACGATTGTGGAACGCTTAAAGACGAAGTTTTCGAGTGGCTTTCTAAGACCAACTTCAAACTTGACCTTGTAATCTACGATTGCACGCACGCAATGAGAAACACCCTTACCGATCAAGAAGGTAAATACTGGTCGCACATGGGACAGCCAAACAATATCGTAACACGCCAAAAACTCACGGAAATGGGGCTTTATACTGACAAAACCATCTCGGTTGAAACACACTTTTCGCACAACGGAATATCGGTAGGATACGGAGATTTTGCTCCTCTTGCCGAAAAAGCCGGATTTATTTGCGCGTACGACGGTATGGAACTTGATATCTAACTTGAGTTAAACAAAAAATAACACTACGTAAATGGCGTAGTGTTATTTTTTTACTAATTTTTAAGGTACGGAAATAATATTTCCATTTTGATCAAGGGTTACACCCCAAGCAGTCGTTACAGCAACTTCAACGTTTGACTGAATGCCTGCAAAAACATAGGTAGAAACTAGCTGATATTTTTGCTTATTGTCGTCGCCAGAAAGAATATTTCGAGAAATTTGTGGTAATACGGTCGTAGACTCTCCAACAGCTACGGGTTTAACGTAATAATAAAATCCGTCCGAACCTTTAATCCAATCGCTTGAAGGAATTATATCATAATCAACACCCTCAATTGCGCCTTCGTGGTATATGGAATTATCGTTATAATCTTGATAATTTACAACAATAGCTGCGCGGATATATGCGCCGACATCGGACTGGGTTGTGTTTATCGCTGTGGTATATTCGCCGTCGGTTTGAGCTTGTATAACAATTTTACCAGGCTCAAAATTATTACTCACAGGTGGCGTTTTTGCAACCATTTTAGCTAAGGTCGGTATAAAACCGGCAAACAGCAACAAAACGCTGGCGATTATGAAGATAATAAATCTTGTTTTAGCATTATTATTCTGTTTTGCCAAAATTTCAACCTCCTTGGTTTATTTTTCAGGATTGAACAATATGGTGATCAACTTCACTAACGTAACTATATCCGTAAAGATACTTTCCGTCTACGTAATCATAATTAAATGTTACCACGTGAGTTTTTCCATCCTCAATAGCTACGTCAATGTAAATATCGGGAGTAGAATATAACGTATCCCACGATTTTATTGGTGTAACTCTATAAGTTCCAACGGGAAGATTTTTAATTACAACTACACCGTTTACAGGAACAACACACATAATGGGTGCAAAATGGTCTACGTCAAAAATTTGAGAAGAAACCGCGGTAATCTTAAAGATATAAGCTTCATTTTCGTGTCCATTATTTGCGTGTAACTCTATACCTGCAAGAGGCGGTCTGTAATAGTTGAAGAACTGACAAACTGTTGCATGAGAGGTGGACATTACTGCAGGAATTGACTTTGTAAACACCTTTTCGCCGTCTACAACCGAATAATGATGCTGATGATCTTCGTCGGTTATATTCTCAGTTACGGTGTAAACGTCTTCGCCGTCAATATCGTCGCCAAATACTGGAACTTTATTAAAACGAATGGATTCGCCGTCGTAGAGCATTAGTTCAATACGATCGTTATATACAGTAATGTAATCGCAAGTTTGCGCTCCAGATACGATATCGGCAAGATTGAGCTTTAACGTTTGAATTGTAGCTCCGCCATTGCCGTCAGCTACGTACTTATTGGCTTCTATCTCAACGTTCTTAAAAGTGTTAGAGTACGCAAGGTCTAGCGTAAAGTGGAAAGGAACAAAATCAATAGTACCGTACACAGGAAGCAATGGGTGGCTGTCATGATCGGATACTAATAATACGTCTTTGTGTATCGTAATCGAGTTAACGTCCGTCTTCAAGCTTTCGGAAACGTCCCAAATTGCATAAAGAATAGTATTTGCTTCGGAGAGGACAATTTGACTTTTAGGCTGGATTAACTGATCCGCCGTTGCCGTAGGAGTTTTCGCCCAACCCTTAAACTGAATAGTTCCTTTTTCGTTGGTTACCTTGTGGTAAACGTTAAAGACAGTATTTTTATAAGCCCAGTCGTCAATGTCAACGTAAATTACACGGTCATCATCGTCGGGACATTCCATATATACGTGAGAGTCGGGAAGCACTAGTCTATAATTACCATCCAAGGTATAATCTGCCATATTAAGATTGTATCCTAATACGAACGCATCACCACGAACAAGCGCAACGTCAACGTGCCATACTCCGTCAGTCATATACTTAATAACGTAAGGAATAAGTCTAAACTCTGCGTAATATACTGCTTTATTATCAATATAGCTTTCGCCTTGATCTTTATAATATTGAATAGTTTTTGTTTCGTCAGTAGTAAGATATACACTGTGCGTTTCGATAATAGGTCCTGTATTAGGCTGAGAAATCTCCTGCTTGTACATAAGTCTGATATCGTTATTTGTTCCGTTGTGACTATCGTTCCATTCTGCGATAAGACCTGCAATCTGAGTCCAGTTAACGGTTTGTTCTCCAAGCGCGTTTTCAAACGCTGCCAATGTAGAACGGCCTGAGGCGTCAACTACACCGTAAATTTGAGTTCCTTGTACGTCGTACATCCAAGCGGAAGAGCTACTCATTGCATCGGCGTTAAGATACTGATCTGCATTATTATTGAAATTACAGGTTGCTTCTTGTAGCGAATACGTACCGTTTCCGTCCAAATCGTTTACGTGATAATACTGACCTGACGTATTAGTAGGCTCGGAGGGGAAATTTCCCGAAGACTGATCGAGAATTGCAATCATTATTTTACCGTTATCAACGATATTTCTTACAATTTCTTGTCTTGTCTTTACAACAAAGGTAACAACCGACGTCCAGCTATTCCACCAACCGCTGGTTTTAACTGTTACGGTAGCCGTATCGCCGGACTCTGCCAACGCACCTATTACTAAAACTTTGTTAGAATACGTTATAGAGCTTGCCTGCGAGGAAAAAGTACCGGTTCCCGAAAAGTTTAGAGATAATACAGTACCAGGCTCCAGATAATAAATATCTCCGTCACTGTTTTGATTTATTGTAAAACTAAGATCGCCTTTTAGGTAATAATACTCCGAGAAAGAGTCCGTTTCGAACACAACTTCGCCGTTTTCTACGGTAAGAGGGCCGATTGTCTTGTACTCTTTTTGACCGTTTTCGTCTTCGTGAATATGAATAACGTACACCTGATCACCACTAAACAAACCCAAATCACCGGCAAGTGTTTTAACAGTTACAGTTTGTCCATTTTCGGGTTGCCAATCATGTCCGTTATACTCTACCGAAATATCATACGCGCCAAGAATATCACCCATACTGTTAGTTTGTTGCGATATAACACCTTCGTCATAATTTCTCTCGTCAATCTTAGTAAGACTAAGCGTAGAATTTGCAGGAGCGCCACTAACGGATATCGACGCGCCCGTAATTGTTGTACTGGAAATCTCACCGTCTAAAACTACTGTTTCTTCGGTGACGTCAGGAACATATTCAGTTGTAATATCGTCCGTGGTAACAGCAAATACGCTAAAAGGCGTAAGACTGAATACCATTAATAAACAAACGATAAAAGCAATTAATCTTTTCATATTAAGTTCCTTATACTTTGATACTTCTACACTCTTAACTACTTTTGTCAGACTATCATATTATGTCTTGCGTTTACGTTCATTTTATAAATAAATCACATTCTATATTATATAACAAACACACACGCAAAAGATAATATATTAATACCGCGCCCGAAAATCGGGCGCAATATTAATTCTCTTTTTTTATTTTACAAAAGTATTTTACGCAAACGGATGATGCGTTGTAGTAATCGCTCCAAATGCTTCGTCTAAAGCTCCAGCTGCTCCTACGTCTTCGAATCCACCCTGCTGAACAGCCTGAGAAACAACGGAAATGGAAACTTGACTAATTCCTACCATATCTTCGGAAGTTGCTGTCTTATCGAGATAGAACTGCAATAAGCTTGGAACAGACGTTTCGTCTTTGACTAAAGCTTCTTGATATGTTGCAACCCAAATCGTATTAACAACGCCGTCAATTGTTACGCCATCAACAGTAGTCCAGATAATATCACTATACTCGTTCTTAACAATCTTGATTAAATCCTTGTTATTTACCTTTGGTACGGCAATAAGCGTACGCACGTAAGCATTATTAGCTCCAGTATTCTTTAGTGATACGACACGCTCGATTGCATTCTTGTGGGTAACGAAAGTAAGCGCACGGAGTTTTTCATCTTCGCCAATGTTAACGGTTTCTGTTTTCGTTGCCCTTTCTACAACAGGTAATAAAGAAATGTTAGTCAAATTAATAGCTTGTCCATTTCTATTTGTTTCTAACTGTTGAATACTAATTCTACCAGTTGAGATAACGTTATTAGGCGAGGTTGTAGAATCGGTAAAATATGCCATAGACACGCCAACAAAAGCGCACACAAGCATTATAACCGCCATTATTGAAATAATTATTTTCTTTTTATGCTTCATAATTTTATTCCTAAACAATTTTTATGAATAATTTGATAAATCGCTAACTTCTGCCCAAGCTTCTTGTACGGTATTTACGCTAAGCTGTTGACAAGCATAAGCTGTAAACGTAAGCGTTGGATTTTGAACGCTTTGCAGTTTTTTAGTCGTTACGTCTTCTACTGTAACAATATTATCCTTTAGCACGTAGAACTCTTGAGCCGTTTCGGCATAAGAAACCTTTCTATACCACAAGCTTCCTTGACCAGAATACTCAGGATATATCTCCCAACCATCGGCGCGCTTGTACTTTAATACTTCGCTAAGACCGTCCGACTCGTCAATCTTTATGAAAAGCCAACAATCTTCGCTACGCTCTTTTACGATAACCTTAGGGTCTTTAGATATTTCAGCACAAGCAACAAGCTTATAAGTATTATTTGTTTCGGTAAGTTCGATTTCTATATTACCAACCGTAAAAACGTTTTCTATCGTACCAGTTCTGTCAAAAAGAAACGCAAAAGACGTACCTATCGCCACACCAATTACAAGGACAAAAGAAAGCACAAGAAGAAATATTTTTGTGCCTTTCTTCATAAAGCTTCTCCTTTAATTATGCAGTAAATGCACTAGATGCAACTTCCCAAGCATGCGCAGCAGAGTTAAAGCCTTGAGCCTGAATTGCAAACGCAGTAACAGCAATTGTCTTTCCCTTATAATTTACAGCAGTACTTCCAGGATTCTTTGTATCAACGTGAGCTAAAAAGTCGGTAATTTGATTGCTAATATATACTTTAGTAAAAACAGTATAAGTTTGATTTGCAACCGTTAAATCACCCTCAGACGTATCTTTAGCATAGAAATAAACGTTAGCAACACGTTCACTGGCTTCTAATTCTCCGTTATCATTGCTATCAATGTATAAGGGTTTCCAGCCGTTTGCTTCCATTTGTGTTGCAACAGTTGGGCATTTGTCATTCTCATTCACATCCAAAGTTTCATCAACATATCCGGCTTCAAGTGGTGCAATTTCATTTACTACTTTAACGTACAAATATGCATTTTCAGAGTTATCTTCTACGCGAATAATTGGATCCTTGTCATAATACGCGCCGGGTATAAGCTTGAAACCTTGACCGTAATTTACACGCTCAACTACACCATTTTTAGATTCGTGTAAACCGTTTGTTCCAACGAAACCTTCGGTTAAGATAATACCTACGTCACCAACAGAGAAGGTATTAGTTAAAGTTCCTGTCTGAGAAGTAAGGTACGCCATTGTACCAAAAATTCCTCCGCATACAAGCAATGCTACACAAAGCATTAATGCCATTACTTTTGCAAATTTTTTCATTTTTTGCATCCTCCAAAAAAAATTTTACTAATTTATGTAATCTGTAATAAAACAGTTATTACCGTGATTAATTATACATTATCGATTTGTACCAACAAAAGGTAAAATCGATTTACTCGTTAGATTTTACTTCCTTATTATCTTCATTCTCTTCTTCTGTTTCTTCTTTTTTATCGTCTGTTTTTTGTTCTTTCTTTTTGGGGAAGAGAATATCGGGGATAATCATTAGCGCGATTGCTATGCAAACTAGCGAGATTGCGGCAAACTTACCAGCGCTTGTTTGCATAAAGACGGCTATATAACCCAAGACAGGAATACCAAAAGCTACTTTGCCAATAACGTTGTTGGGTTGAATAAGACCTGCATCGCCCGATTGGTCGGGATCTTTGTTCGCGTCGCCCTTTGTCCTGAACTGTATATGCTCGGGATTTTCGGGATCGATAACAACTTCGTAGATTCTATGTGTTACAACCTCGCCTGCTACCTTATACGTTATGACGTCGCCTTTTTCTAAAGTTCGAGCGTCAACCTTTTGAACGTATATTACAGAACCAACCGGATGCGTAGGTTCCATAGAGCCTGAGATAATCGTGTACACTTCGAAACCGAATAATTTTAGTCCAAATAACAGCACTGCCAAAACAGCAACAATACCAACTAAAACCCAAGACGTTATGTTTAAAATCTTACGTACCAAAATACAACCTCTTTGCACAATTATTCCAGTCTATCCTTATACATAATAATTATAACTCAAATAAAACACAATGTCAATATATTTTGTCAATATTTATTTAATATTTATTAAATATTATCACAAAAACAGCTAATACGTATATGGGAAAAACTGTAAAAATCAACTATAAGAAATCTGCTTGTAAAGCACACAAAAAACACACTCGGTCGAGTGTGTTTTTTGTGTGTAAATATTATATAGAATTATTCTTGAACGGTAACGTTATTAAGAGAATCTTTGGTCATAAGTTTTCCATCGATTGCAATCTGATTATATGCTACACCGTTAACGGTAATTGCATTACCGGAAACATAATTCTTAATTCTCCATTCGCCGGAGAAATTGTCGCTATAAATATTACCTTCAGTTGTTAAGCTATGAGCTAGTCCTGTGAAATTATCAATTTCGATTGCTGCGCAGTTTTGATTTGCAATAGCACCAGCCTTATCACCTGCAGTAGAATTGAAAGTACATCCCTTTACAGTAACCTTAGAAGCACCAGCTCCTTCGTTATAAATAAGAATAGCCTTACCTGCAGTATTAAAGGTACAATCGATAAACTCAACTTCCTTAGCTCCATAAGTCCAAATATACTGTCCCTTGGAAAGCTCGAAGGTGCATTTGTTAAATACAACCTTTTCGCCATACAAGCACATATCGCCAACAATAGTAACATCGTTATAAGTTACGGTGTTTACGTGCTGAACACCTGTGCTATAACCGCTACCTTTTACGGTAACGCCTGTAAGAGTTACGTCAGAGCCAGAATAATTGGGCTTTGTAACAGTAATTACAGTATTTTTTGTTCCTGTGATTGAAACTGTGCCACTAGACACACTGGGAAGAGTATAGTTTCCTTCGGACAAGGTTACGTCTGCTTTTCCGGTAAGCGCACTATTAAGTTCCTCCTGAGTGCCGGCTTTAGCCTGAGTAGTACCGTTAAATATTACAGTGTTCTGAGCAAGTTTGCTTCCGCCTACAAAGTCAAGAACGTTAGCTTCTGCGCCATCCATATAAGCAACACAACCCTCTATCGACAATGTCTTTCCAGTTCCTTCCATATCAATGAAGTTAGTCTTACCACTCTTAAAATTAAAAGTAGAATTCTTTATAACAGTGTTAGTATAAATATTAAGACCATTATAGTAAGACTCGTCATATCCAAAAGTACAATTTTCGAAAGTCATTGAACCGTTTCCGCTATATGCATTAAATCCGTTAATTTCGCAATTTCTGAAAATTACGTCTCCATGCATTCCGTCAAAATGAATTCCTCTAAAATCAGTCTTGAATACACAGTTTTCAAACACAATTGTATCGCCTTCATTAGTATAACACCAACGTAAAGCTTCGCTAGCTTCAAAAACACAGTTCTGGAAATTTCCGTTAATAGTTCCGCTTACAGCATAACCGGAATCATTAACAAAGTTTCCACCCTTGATTGTTGCTCCGTTTATATTTAAGGAAGAAGTTCCCTCAAATACGGTATCCTTATCACAAATAATAACATCGCCTGCGCTTATGCTGGACGAGGGGAACGTATAAGTTCCTGCAGATACGTATACGGTATCAGCGCCATTTCCATTAACGAAAGAGTCTGCAAGATCCTCTGATTTATCAACAACGTTCATTAAAATAACAGGAGTATTATTTCTTTCAGCGCCCATTGCTGTTAATACTTTTTCTTTAATATCTTCGGTTTGAACGTAGAAAGTAATATTACTTGTATTGGGGTTGTTGGATTCTCCGTTACAGAACCACGTTGAATTTCTTCCGTTAAGAGTAGAAGCTACAAAATTCACATCTCCCTTGAAGTAAACAGTTCTAAGCTTTGAACATCCGCGGAATGCATAACCCTGAACATCGATATCACCTTCAAAAATTACAGTTTCAATCAAGGAAGCGCCAAATGCAGTTTCTCCAACTGTTTTTACGTTTGCGGGAATAGTAATAGTCTTGATTCCTGACTTTTGGAATGCATTATCAGCAATTTCTTTAACGGTAGAAGAGATAACTACTTCTTTCAAAGCAGTAGTACTTTTAAACGCACGAGAATCAATTACTTCCAAGCCTTCGTTAAGAACAACTTTTTCTACGGTAGACTCATCAAATCCACGACCAAGAGTTCTGACGGTGGAGGAAAGTTCAACAGTTTTTACATTCTGATTATTCGCAAATGCAAAATTTCCAATAGCATTTACGCCTTCGGGAACAACAACTGTATCCTTTTTATAGTCTGAAGGTACATTATACAACATAACGTTGCCTTCGCCGTCTTTCAAGTATTGAATACCGCCTTGTGCATAAGAAGCTGTTACGTTTTCGGAGGTGTTATTGGATTCTATAATATCACCACTCTTTCTGCCCCAGATTGCGCCTACGTTAGCATCTTTTTCGCCGTAGCTATTTTTGGTTTGATCGGAAGTAAGAACAGCGTCCTTTACAGAACAATCGCTGATTGTTGTAGACCAAGCAACGTATCCTACAATACCACCGATATCACGATAACCAGTAATATTAACATCTGTTGCAGAAGATTTGGTGATGTGGTGATTGTTTCCGTTATCACCAAGCCAACCTACGATACCGCCTACCTTATCGCCGTTATCGTAGCCGTTTACAACTGCGTTAGGAACAACAGTGATATCTACGCCGTTTACGTGACAGTTATCGATACTTCCGTAAAGCTGACCAACAATAGCACCGGTCATACGAGAAGAGTTAAGTGTTACGTTATTAGCGTTTACGTTTTTGATATTTGCCTTATAAGCAAGACCGAACAAACCTGCCCAACCTAAGTTAGAAACGTTAAAGTTGCTTACAGTATAACCCTGTCCGTCGAAAGTTCCTCTAAATGCGTATGTAAAGTCGGTAGACGTTGTGCCAATTCTTCCAATTGGAGTCCAAGCCATATCGTTTAAGTTGATATTTCCACCCAACTTAACAGTTTTACCATTAAAGGTATCATTAACTACGCTTGTAGAATCACTTATGGTAGATGCACCAGTTGCAGGAGCTTGTGCGGTTCCGTTTACAATAGCTGCAAGACCAGCAAGCTCTTCTGCACTATCAATAGTATAAGACGTTGCAGTGGTATCATCAAAATACCAAGCGGTATCTATTGCTCCCAACCAAGGTGCGCTTGCATCGTAATCAGGACCAAAGCTATCGTTTTCCGCCTCAAGCTGAGTTGCATTCAATGCAATTCCAAGATTGATTTGAGGAACTGGCGCGTCCTTCTTTGCGTTTGCATCGTTTTCAACGGTGGTAGGCATATATACTACCATTGTTACAATTCTTTCTTCACCTGCATTAAGCTTTAACGAACTTGAATAAGTTTGGTTAAGCGCAACAGCATCGGCATCCACTGCCTTAACTGCAGAGTCACGGTCATAATCGTGATCTCCCTCAACTACTGCATACTTAATAAAGTCAGAAAGCTTAAACTTGTCGCCGTTTACGTTTATAGATTCAGTTTCTGTATCTATATACGTTTTGAACTGATACTTAAGGGCAAGGCTACCTGCGTTTTTAATCTTAAACTTAATAACTTCGGTATGACCAGGCTCCCAAAGCGCGTTTTCGATAAATACGTTTTTATTTTCATCAAAAACTTGCCAGTTCTCCTTTTCGGCATCGTTGTCGTAATACAATTCGATATCAAGGTTACCAGCTTTAATAATGTTCTCAGTACTTGTTACGCTGTCAGTAAACCAAGCGAACGTTGTTCCTGCAAACATTGAAAGACATCCAACCATAGAAAGAATTGTCATGACTAAAGCTTTTTTAAAGCTCTTTTTCTTTGCCATCTTTCAATGACCTCCTAAAAAAATATTTCTTCGATACGTACACAAATTAATACAATCCACGCACGTATACACAATCATTATAGCATTCTCAAATGTGGCTTGTCAATTTTTTTATGAAAAAAAACAAGAAAAACTTATATTTTTCCACCAAAATGTATATCTTAATAGCCTAAATATATATTTTTTTAGGGAATGTGTTCACCGATTGTATTATTCTATGCACACAAAAAACTCCGCTTTACACAAAAAACTCCGCTTTCGGTTAAGGAAAACGGAGTTTTTATTTGTTTTGTTTTTAGCTAATTTACATAAGAGTAATCATAAGCTGACAAGCAAGTACGATAAGTACGAGCGCGATAGGATAGGTAGAAGCGTAAGCGCCTGCTACGTCGTCGGTTCCTGCGGTTTTGCAAAGAGTTCCAAGTGCGGGAGTAGAAGTCATACCACCGGTAATAGAACCAAGGTTGTTGAGAAGTGGCAACTTCATAAGGTACTTTGCCATAAAGAAACCTACAACCATAGGAACAAGCGTCATCAAAGCTCCACCAACGAATCCCCAAGCAACGAAAGCACCAGGATCACTCTGAGCAGAAATTTCTCCAACAAGCGATACACCGCCTTCGAATCCTGCACCAAGAAGGAATAGCGCAAGACCAAACTCTTTGAGAGCTTTAAGTGTTTCGTGTGGAACTTGAAGAGAAAGCTTTCCAATGTGTCCAAAGTGTCCAAACACAAGCGTCATAATAAGAACACCACCAGTAGTTCCCAAACTAAAGCAAGGACCGCCATAACCAGCACCGGTAAGAGGAATCTTAATAGCACCAAGAAGCAAGCCTGCAACAATTGCTAAACCAAATGCTGTAAAACCAAGCTGGTCAGGCATAAAGAATTTACTGAAATCTTTCTTTTCTTCGTCTGCGCCAATCTTAAGAAGAGATCTCTCGTGATTCATATCAGACTTAAGGAATTTGGGCATAAGCTGAACGAAAAGAACTACACCGATTACACCAAAGGGATATGCAATAGCATGTCCAAGGGTAATACGTGCTACGTTCTCTGTTGCAGCATCTTGAGCAGCGGAGAATCCAGGAGTTGAAGTAAGAGCTCCAGAAAGGATTCCTGCCCAGTACTCAGGACCGTAATCAGGAGTAAGAAGCGTGCAAACCACTGCAACTGCAGTTCCGGAAATAATTACGATAACTCCAATAACAATATATGTTTTGAAGTTTTTAGCAAGATCTTTGAAGAATCTTGGACCTGCAATAAATCCAACAGAGCCTACAAAAAGGATAAGACCGATGTTTTGAATTGGACCTTTAAGATTTTTAACAAGCGCATCGTCAACACTATTTACGTGGAACGCATTGAGAAGTGGAACACTGCCAAAGTCGAGAGTGCAAAGCCAGCCAAAAAGAATTGCTACAAGGAATACGCCTGCAGTTCCAAGCGATACGCCTTTAATTTCAATTCCTCCAATCAAATATCCAAGCGCCATAATTACAAATAAAAGCGCGAACATTGCAAACGTTGCAGAGAAATTAATGGGTAACGTTACGCCACCAACCCATTTCTTGCCAACTACCTCACCTAGTTCATTTTTAACATCTACATATTTACCATTGCAAGCGCTAATAACACACCATACAGCAATAGCGGCAACCACAACAAGTGCTATGGTAATCCAAAGCCATTTAAGGCTCTTTTTCTGAGTATTTTCCATGATAATTAAATCTTTCTCCTAAAATATAATGTTTTATACATGGTTAATGCCACGGCGATTTATAGCCACCGTGACATTTCCCCACTAATTCATTTAGATATCTTTTCTGTTTCTTGCATAGTTAGGAAGAAGTTTGGGAGATACAAGCTTGGTATCTACGCCAGCTTCCTTAAGCTCTTTTTCGAACGCAGTAACGTGAGAAAGAGTGAGTTTTGCAAGTTTAACGTCTTTTGCAGCCTTAGCGGATTCTTTACCTGCATTTCTACCGAATACGATAATATCAAGTAAGGAGTTACCCATAAGTCTGTTTCTTCCGTGAATTCCTCCAACAGCTTCGCCTGCGACAAAGAGGTTAGGAATACCGGTCATACCGTTGGGAGCGATCTCAAGACCACCGTTTTGATAGTGAAGGGTGGGGTATACAAGGATAGGCTCTTTGCGAATATCAATGCCGTATTTAGCAAACATTCTGTACATTGCAGGGATTCTCTTCATAATAGTTCCCTCTCCGCCGATCATTTCGATCATGGGAGTATCAAGCCATACAGCCTTGCCTGTTCCGGTATTTACACCGTTATCTCTGTCAGAACATTCTCTGATAATACCAGAAGCGTTAACGTCACGAGTTTCAAGAGGATGAATATATGCTACACCGTTCTTGTTTACAAGCTGTGCGCCCAAAGAACGTACTTTTTCGGTAACGAGCGCGCCGAGAATCTGCTCGGGGAATGCTGCTCCGGTGGGATGATACTGAAGGGTATCTGCGTAAAGAAGCTTAGCGCCTGCTCTATAACCAAGAACAAGTCCGTCAGCCGTTGCGCCGTAGTGGTTAGAGGTGGGGAAGCCCTGATAATGCATTCTTCCTGCACCACCTGTTGCGATTACTACGCACTTAGCGCGAGCAACCATAATTTCTTCAGTTTCCATGTTCATAAGAACAGCTCCGGCAACCTTGCCTTCGGTATCCTTGATAAGTTCGATTGCAGAAGTGAAGTCTACAACGGGAATACCGCGGTTAAGAACTTCGTCACGAAGGGTACGCATAATTTCTGCGCCCGAGTAGTCCTTACAAGCGTGCATACGCTTTCTGGAAGTTCCGCCACCGTGAGTGGTTACCATTGTTCCGTCTTCGGTCTTGTCGAACTCTACGCCAAGGTGGTTAAGCCACTGAATAGCGTCGGGAGCTTCGGTAACAAGCTTGTGAACAAGTTCGGGCTTGTTAGCAAAGTGTCCGCCACCCATAACGTCGATATAATGGATAGCAGGGCTGTCGTTGGGCTTGTCTGCAGCTTGGATTCCGCCTTCTGCCATCATGGAGTTAGCGTCACCGATACGAAGCTTGGTTACGATCATTACGTTTGCGCCTGCTTCGTGAGCTTCGATTGCAGCAGAAGAACCTGCTCCGCCACCACCGATTACGAGAACGTCAACGTCGTATGCGGGCTTGGTAAGATCAATCTTCTTGCCCTTGATACGGGAATGAGCCTGAAGGTAAGCTGCAAGCTCGTGGGGAACCTTGTCGCCCTTGTTAACGCCTACGGTAAGGTTAACGAAGTTTTCTTCCTTATAGTCGGGATGGTACGCCTTTAAGATAGCGTCCTTCTCGTCTGCGGTCATTCTTGCGATATTGTCTTTATTGTCGAATCTTTCCTGACGGGTAGCCTCTACCTTCTTCAAAGATTCAAGTATTTCGGGATTGTGATACATAATTTTTCTCCTTCTTATTTCTCGATTTCTCTGTTGTTGTAGAGTTCCTTAAGCTCTTCTAAGGGCTTTTGCATAAGAGCTTCCATAGTTGCCTTAAAGTCGCCTCTCGCGATTTCTTCTACACGAGTGTCAAGATGCTCGCAATTGGGGGCGATGTACTTTCCGGTAAGACGGCGAGCAAGCATTGCTACCTGAGGATGAGAGATGCCTGCGGGACATCCGGAAGAACAGCATCCGCACATTACGCAGTCGAAAGACTCTTCTGCGCACTTTTCGAACTCACCACGCTGAGCATAAGCAATGTACTGCATTACGTTAAGTCCCTGAGTACATCTCTTTGTACAAGCGTTACATCCGATACAAGCGTAAATCTCGGGATAAAGTTGCATCATAATCTGTTCGGTGGGCTTTACCTTTTCGATATCGTACACCTGCTTTACAAGGGGGAAGTAAGGAAGCGTTGCAATATACATTCCTTCTTCTACCTGAGTAGAGCATGCAAGGCAAACCTTAAGCTCGGTTTCGCCCTTAATTCTATAAATGGTTGTACAAGCTCCACAGAAACCGTTACGGCATCCGCAACCTCTCAAAAGCTGATAGCCTGCATATTCCATTGCTTTCATAATTGTAAGGTTTGACGGTACTTCGTATTTCTTTCCCATCAAATAAATTGTTACCATTTCCATTGTTTTTTCTCCTGATATTAATATTCGTTAGGAAGTTCGTCAAGCTGGTCACATCTGAATACGGGACCGTCTTTACAAACATATTTGTCGCCTACATTACATCTTCCGCACTTACCTACGCCACACTTCATACGAAGCTCCAAGGTTGTGTATACCTGCGTCTTGTCAAAGCCAAGCTTGATAAGAGAAGCAAGGGTAAACTTAATCATGATGGGAGGTCCGCAAAGTACTGCAGTTTTGTTTGTATCAAAGCCAAGCTCTTCTACAAACGCAGGTACGAAGCCAACGTGTCCGTCCCATTCGGGCTGAGGTCTGTCGATTGTAAGATGAACGTTGAAGTCGGGCTCGTTCATCCACTCTGTCTTGATTTCGTTGAAGTCTACAAGGTCATCCATAGAACGTGATCCGTATACGATATCTACTTTGCCGTAGTTCGCTCTATTATCTCTTATATAATTGATAACTGAACGCAAGGGCGCAAGTCCAATACCACCGGCAATGAAGAGCATATCTTTGCCCTTAAACTCGGTTTCTACGGGGAAGGGGTTGCCATAAGGTCCTCTTACGGTTACTTCCTGACCTACTTCCATTGCATGAAGCCAGGTTGTAAGGCATCCACACTTTTTAATGGAGAACTCCAAGAATTCTTTATTTGTGGGGGAAGAAGTGATAGAGAACATAGCCTCGCCAACGCCGGGGATGGAAACCATCGCACACTGGCCGGGCTTGTGAATAAAGGGCTTTTGTCCTTCTCTGGTCACAACTCTAAACGTTTTAACGTCGGGAGTGTCTTTTCTGATGTCGGTAACTACTCCTATAACCGGAATCAAAGTTTCTAAATCAGTCATTGTTCTTACCTCCGATCGTCTTTATTACTTTGGCAATATTCATAGAGATGGGGCACTTCTTAACGCATCTTCCGCATCCTACGCACGAATAAATACCTTCGTTGTTGGAGGGATAGTATACAAGCTTGTGCATAAATCTCTGTCTGAAACGCTGAAGCTGGAAGTTACGGGAATTGCCGTGCGCCATTCTTGTAAAGTCCGCGTACATGCAAGAGTCCCAACAACGGAATCTCTTTACGCCGTCGTTCGTCTTAAAGTCTTTAATGTCATAACACTGACAGGTAGGACATACGAACGTACAAGAACCACAACCTAAGCAAGCCTCGGAAAGCTCTTCCCACTTAGCGTCGTTGAAAAGCTCGTTAAGCTTGTCGGGAGTGAAAGCAGAAAGATCAACGTTTGCATAAGGAAGCTTAGCCAAAATTTCTTTGGTATTCTTCTTTTGCTCGTCAATTTTCGCTTCGTCATTATTATCAGCTTGAGCGAACAAATCCTTAACTGCATCGGTAAGCGCATTACCTTTGTCGGTATTTGCATTCCAATAAAGGAAACCGTCAGCAATGTAAGTGGTTACGTCGCCAAGAGGATTGGTTGCGTCAATTCCAAAAGCGGAACAGAAGCAACTTTCTTCGGGACGAGAGCAAGCAAGCGTTACGATTACGCCCTTTTCTCTCTTTGCCTTGTAGTAGGTATCAATGGGATCAACAAGGAACACTCTGTCAAGGATTTCGAAGGAACGGTAGTCGCAAGCGCGTACACCGAACAATACGAAAGGCTCAACGTTTTCTCTGATATCAATGATATTAATCTTCTTTCCTTCGGTCTTGAATTTCATAAGATCTTCAGCTTGTGGGAAGAAAGAATCTTTTGCGCTCTTTACGGTCTGAACGGTAAGATTAACTTCTGCGCCGTCTTCGTACTTTGCGAAATTGGTTTCGCCTGCAACGGTAACGGGCAATACAAGATCGGTTGAAGAAGAGATCTTAGCGAACAAATCATTAAGTTTATTAAGTTCGATTTTTAACATTTATTTACCCTCCTTCAAGTTAGAGCCGGGCTCGATATCCGATGTTGTAAAGGAAGTAAGGGGCGCTTTACTTTCAGTATCCGCACCTGCCTGATACTCACCGTAGAACTCGTTGATATCCTTGATATACTTACGGTTGATGAGGTGAAGAGGAATGTTTTGAGGACATACTCTGCTACACTCACCACAGTCGGTACATCTTCCAGTTACGTGGAAAGAACGAATGATATGGAAAAGCTTCTCCTCGAACTTGTCTGCATTTGCTTTAGCGTCAACACCGGATTCGGGGTTGTCGAATACGCACTTAGTGCAAGTGCAAGCAGGACAAACGTTTCTACAAGCATTACAACGAATACACTTAGAAAGTTCGCTCTTCCAGAATGCAAATCTCTCGTCAGCGGTCATAGCTTCGAGCTCTGCCACTTTAGAGAATCTCTTCATAGAATCTGCTTCAGCCATTTCGTTTACGATAATAAGCTCGTCATAAGCAACATGCTTCTTGCTCTTGCAGGAAAGGCACTTTTCGAGCATTACTTCGCCACGAACTACGGTCTTGTCGCCGTAAATACTCTTTACGGTAACTTCTTCGCCGTTCTCTTCAAGTCCAACTACGCCGTCAATACCTTTTGCTTTGATAGCTTCGATGGAAAGATGGCCCTGACATTCAATACCTACGATATAGATATTATCCTTGTTTACTCTGTGCTCTTTTACAAGCTGATTAAAACTGTATGTATCACAAGGCTTGAGGAAAACAAGAATTTTTCCTTCGTTTTTACGCTCTTTTACAAGATATTTGGAGAGGTTTGCTCCACAAAAACTGTTGTAAACAAAGCTTTTTTCAATTTCTTCTTTGCTATTGAAGATTGCAGGAGTGTTATCATAGTAGAAATCACCTGCAGTCCAACCGAGTACTCTGTTAACACTTCCGTTTTCAAGCAACTCGATTGCTTTAGCCTTCATAAGGTTTTCTAATCTTTGCATCTTAAATCCTCCAATCTCTTGTTTTCGCCGAGTTCGCAAATTTTGGAAGCGAATTCGTTCATAACGGTAGAGAACTTAACGCCTTCTGCAGCAGATACCCATTCAACACGGGTTCTTTCCTTTTCGATACCAAGATAATCAAGCATATCGAAAAGAAGAGTCATTCTTCTTCTTGCGTAGTAGTTACCGGTAGTATAGTGGCAGTCGCCGGGATGGCATCCACACATAATAACACCGTCAGCTCCACGCTGGAAAGCTTTGAGTATGAACATTGGGTTTACTCTGCACGAGCAAGGCACTCTGATAATCTTTACGTTTGCAGGGTAAGAAAGTCTGCTACTTCCCGCAAGGTCTGCACCTGCATACGAACACCAGTTACAGCAGAAAGCCACGATAAGGGGCTGATATTCTTTATTTATCTCTTGCATACTGCTTCTACCTCCGCCATAATCTGTTTTGTTGTAAAGCCTTTAAGGTCGATTGCACCACTAGGACAAGCTACTGTACAAGCTCCACAACCCTGACATACTGCTTCGTTAACCGATGCTACTCTTCTAACTTCAGTCTTTCCACCACCAAGACGGAATTCCTTGTCAACGTAAGTAATAGCGCCGTAAGGACAAACGTTTGCGCAAGTTCCGCAACCGATACACATACTATCGTCGGAAATAGATACGCAAGGATTGCACTTAAGCTTGTCTTTAGCCAAAAGTCCGATAACCTTTGCCGCGCACGCAGACGCCTGCGATACGGTTTCGGGAATATCCTTAGGTCCTTGACACATACCCGAAAGGAAGATACCAGCCGTGGGGCTTTCTACGGGACGAAGCTTTGCGTGAGCTTCGGTAAGGAAGTTGTTAGTATCGATAGAAGTTGTAAGAAGCGTTGCTATCTTACGAACGGAAGGTTCGGGTTCGATAGCTGCAGCAAGAACTACAAGGTCAGAAGCGATCGTGATCTGTTCGTTAGAAAGAAGATCGGAGCCTTGAACCATAAGTTTGCCATTTTCATTATATACTTTACCAACCATACCCTTGATATAGTCTACGTCATACTGCTCTACTGCTCTGCGGTAGAATTCGTCGTAGTTCTTTCCGGGAGTACGTATATCTATATAGAATACGTGAACTTCGGTATCGGGATATTTTTCTCTGATAAGCATTGCGTGCTTTGCAGTATACATACAGCAAATCTTAGAACAATAGGGCTTACCACATCCGGAAATATCTCTACTTCCCACACACTGAATAAAGGTGATAACGTGAGGATGAGTATTATCGGAAGGACGAAGAAGAGTTCCCTTGGTAGGACCAGCCGCATTCATAAGACGCTCAAGCTCTAAAGAAGTGATAACGTCTTTATTATCAGCATATCCGTACTCGTTAAAGTACTTAAGGTCTGCAATCTTAAATCCTGTTGCTACAACGATAGCGCCGTAGTTTCTCTCAACAAAAGAATCCTGCTGAGTATAATCGATAGCCTTAGCTTCACACTTCATAGAGCAAAGTCCACACTTACCGGTCTTAAGCTTTATACACTGCTCGGGATCAATAACAGCAACGTTGGGGATTGCCTGAGCGAAAGGAATATAGGCTGCAGGACGGTTGTTAAGATTCATATTGAACTCGTTAAGTCCCTTCTTAGAAGGACAAACGCTCATACAAATTCCGCAACCAGTACACTTCTTTTCATCTATGTATCTAGCCTTTTTGCGAATCTTTACGGTAAAGTTACCTACAAAGCCCTTAACTTCTTCTACCTCAGAGTATGAAAGGATATCAATCTTTTCATTCTGAGCGCAATCTACCATCTTGGGGGTAAGAATACAAGCCGCACAGTCGAGCGTGGGGAAAGTTTTGTCAAGTTGAGCCATTCTTCCACCGATAGTGGGACGCTGTTCTACGATATCAACTTCATATCCAGCCTCTGCAATATCAAGCGCGGTCTGAATACCCGCAATACCTCCACCGATTACAAGAGCACGCTTAGTTACACCTGTTTCTCCTGCAGTAAGAGGAGTGTTAAGTAAAAGCTTTGCAATTGCAGTTCTACCCAAAATAATTGCCTTAACGGTTGCTTCTTCGATATCCTTATGAATCCAAGAAACTTGCTCACGAATGTTTGCAATTTCAACCATATAGGGGTTAAGACCTGCACTTTCTGCTGTCTTACGGAAAGTTGCTTCGTGCATTCTGGGAGAGCAAGAGCAAACTACAATACCCGTAAGTCCATGTTCTTTTATAGCGGTTTTAATCAGTTGCTGTCCATTTTCAGAACACATATACTGATAGTCTGCAGAGTATACTACACCGGGCTCCTGACCAAGCGTTTCAGCTACTCTTTTGACATCAACCGTTGCGGCTATATTGCTGCCGCACCAGCATACAAATACACCAATTCTTTGCATTTTGTCACTTCCTATATATTATCTATTGTACTTTCTAAACGCGCTTACAAGAATCTGCTGAGGGAACTCAGGATCCACAAACTGGGGAACGTCCTCTGCCTTCAACTGATTTTGACCTTGTACTCTGATTACGGATTCTCTTACTGCCTCGATAACAGCAGCGGGAGCTACGCCTCTGGGGCATCTTTCCACACACGCCATACAAGAGAGGCAATACCAAATAGATTTGCTTTCCAAAAGCTTATCCGTTTGTCCTTTTGCTATAAGCGACACGAATTGATGAGGCTTAATATCCATACTATCAAACATAGGACATCTTCCAGAACACTTACCGCATTTCATACACTGCTTAGCGTTCGTTCCACTCAATTCGCTGATAATTTTAGCCTGTTCGTTATTCATAGTGCTACCTCGCATTAAATTAAGCCAAGAGCTTGAGCAAGCAACTCGGTCAAATATTTAACGGGCAACGAACCGTCGCTATTGTGGTTAAGATTATACCAACAAGCGGGGCAAGCGGTGATAAGCATATCTGCACCGTTTGCTTTTGCGTTATTTACGATTCTATTTGCCGTCTTTTTAACAACTTCCTTATCCTTCAACGATACATACGCTCCGCAACATTCGTTTCTCATTGCGTATATAACGGGTGTTGCTCCGATTGCCTTGATAAAATCTTCTAAAATCGTGGGATTTTCGGGATTATCAAATTGAAGTACAGAGCTGGGACGGAGAAGCAAACATCCATAGTAAGCGCCGATCTTAACTCCCTTTAATGGGTTTACAACCTTTGCTTTAAGGTTTGCCCAACCAACGGTATCACGAAGCATTTCGAGATAGTGAATAACTTCCGTTTCTCCGTTATACTCTTCGCCTTCAGCAAAATAGCCGTTAGCTTTGAGATAGTTGTTAGCCTTAAGATTGATGTTTTCGTCATTCTTCATATCATTGTTTACACGCTTGATAACGTTATAACAAGCTGAACAAAGAGTAAGAAGCTTTCCGTCCTGCTTCTTAGCGCTGTCAAGCGCTCTTACTGCGGACAACTTACGAGCGATTTCGTCCTTAGATTGGGGATAAACCGCACCGCAACACTGCCAATTCTCGATTTCTTCCATATCGATTCCAAGCGCTTCAGCGCACTTTCTCGCATAGATATCGAGGTCTTTTCCTTGTGTTTTGAGGGTACAACCCGGATAATAACTGAATTTCATCTTTGTATTTCCTTAATATATATTATTTTTTGTAAGCCATATCTTCGGGATGGAATACTTCGTCAAACCTTGCTGCTGTAAGGAATCCTAACGATACGCAAGCTTCTTTAAGCGAAATATTTTCCTTGTGCGCCTTCTTTGCTGTCTTTGCTGCATTTTCGTAGCCTATGTAAGGATTAAGAGCGGTTACAAGCATCAAAGAATTGTAAAGGTTGTGGTTCATCTTTTCCTTATTAGCCTTAATTCCGCTTACGCACTTGTCGTGGAAGGAATTGATGCCGTCCGAAAGAAGTCTTACGGACTGAAGGAAGTTGTAGATGATTACGGGCATAAATACGTTAAGCTCGAAGTTACCCTGAGATGCAGCCATTCCAACAGCTGTATCGTTTCCGATAACCTGTACAGCAACCATCGTCATAGATTCGCACTGAGTGGGGTTAACCTTACCGGGCATAATGGACGAACCGGGCTCGTTTTCAGGAATGAAGATTTCGCCAAGTCCGCAACGAGGACCGGAAGCAAGCCAACGAATATCGTTTGCAATCTTCATAAGATTTGCTGCCAATGCCTTTAGCGCGCCGTGAGCAAATACAAGCTCATCTTTAGCTGTAAGAGCGTGATATTTGTTTTCTGCGGTGATAAACTCTTTTCCGGTAAGTATGCTTACCTGCTTTGCAACTTCTTCTGCAAAACCTACTGGAGCGTTAAGTCCTGTTCCTACTGCAGTTCCGCCAAGAGCAAGCTCTTTAAGACCGCCAAGAGCAAGAGTAAGCATTCCCTTAGTCTTTTCGATCATATTTCTCCATCCGCTGATCTCCTGAGAGAAAGCGATTGGAACAGCGTCCTGAAGGTGAGTTCTTCCACTCTTTACAATACCTTCGTTTTCTTTTTCAAGACGCTTGAAGGTTTCGATAAGTTTATCCATTGCAGGGAAGAGCTTATCTTCGATTGCGATAACTGCTGCAATATGCATTGCGGTGGGGAAAGTATCATTAGAGCTCTGGCTCATATTGATGTGATCATTGGGATGAAGAAGCTTTTCGCCAACGATTTCGTTTCCACGGTTAGCAATAACTTCGTTTGCATTCATATTAGACTGCGTACCACTACCAGTCTGCCATACAACGAGTGGGAAATGCTCGTAAAGCTTGCCTGCAATTACTTCGTCGCAAGCCTTGCTGATAGCATCGAGCTTTTTCTCGTCGAGCTTACCAAGCTTGTTGTTTGCAAGAGCGGCTGCCTTTTTGAGGATTCCGAATGCGTGAGTAATTTCTCTGGGCATTACTTCGTCGCCAATAACAAAGTTCTCATGGCTACGCTCTGTCTGAGCTGCCCAGTACTTATCAGCAGGCACTCTCATTTCGCCCATTGTGTCTTTTTCTATACGGTATTCCATTTTTTTTTGGACTCCTTAAAAATTTATTTTTTCTTTAAATATAATTGTCGCTTTATAGGGCTAATCGCAGGACGATTTTGCGCCTGCGAATAATTACCTCATTAATATTAGTTCAAAGCTTCTGCGATAACTTTCTTAAGAGCGTCTGCAGATGCAACAAGCTTAAGTCTTTCTTCTTCGGTGATGGGGGCTTCGATAGTAGTCTTAACACCGTTGCAGTTTACGATAGCCATAATGCTTACGCAAACGTCTTCAATTCCATACTCACCCTGCATAAGAACAGAAACAGTGAAGATAGAATCAATATCGGAAGAAAGACACTTAACAAGCTGACAAACAGATGCTGCGATACCGTAGTTTGTAACGCCCTTGTTTGCGATAATCTGTCCGCCGGACTTTCTTACGTACTCAACTACTTCGTCTTCGTTGAATTCTTTTACGCCTTCGGGAATTTCCTTAAGGCTCTTGGTGTACTGCTCAAGAGGAATACCTGCAACGGTAGCCATAGACCAAGGAACGAAAGAAGTATCGCCGTGCTCACCGAACACGTTAGCGTCAACCTGATTTTGATTAACCTTGAAGAATTCTGCAATTCTGGTACGAAGTCTTGCAGTATCAAGCAAAGTACCCGAACCAATAACTCTTTCTGCGGGAAGTCCTGTTTCTTTGATAAACACATAGGTAAGGATATCTACGGGGTTAGCAACGAGAATATACTTCGCGTCGGGAGCATGCTTTGCAATCTGGGGTGCAATGCTCTTAATAATTTTTACGTTAGCCTGAACGAGGTCAATTCTCGTCATACCGGGCTTTCTGGGCATACCGGACGTGATGATTACGATATCCGAACCCTCTGCGTCCTCGTAAGAACCAGCTCTTACTACTGCAGGTGAAAGGTAAGGAGTAGCCTGGAAAATATCCATTGCTTCGCCTTTCGCTTTTGCTTCGTTGATATCAATAAGCAAAATGTCAGATGCAAGATCTCTTGCTGCGAGTGTGTAAGCGATAGATGCGCCTACGGTTCCTGCGCCGATGATTGTAACTTTGTTTTTCATTGTTTTATCTCCCATTTATAATTTATTTTTTTCTTTTAATTGTTTCGAAAGAACTGCTAGCGATGTCGCTAAGTTCTCATTTCTAACCACTACTGAGTCGGGAACCACAATATGCGTGGGTGAAAAATTCCAAATTGCCTTTATTCCCGATTTAATCAGCTTGTCCGCCGTTGCTTGTGCATAAACGGCAGGAACTGTTATGATTGCCATTGCTATTCCATTGTCCTTAACGTACGAAGATATTTGCTTTTCGTCGAAAATTGGTTTTCCACCAACGTTTTTTCCAAACAACTCTTCTCTTACGTCAAACCCTGCTACAATTTCCAACCCAAACTGCGCAAATCCATCGTATTCGAGCAACGCCTGTCCAAGTCGTCCTACTCCCACGATAACCGCACGGTTCTCGTCGTTTGCACCCAAGTAACTTTCCAGCTCGCTTATCAAAGTTTTTACGTCATAGCCAACTTTAGGTTTACCACCGCAACTAATGGAAGCAATATCTTTTCTAACCTGCACCTCTCCAAGCGCAAGTGCTCCGGCAATTTGCGTAGCGGAAATATTCTGTTGAGATACGTCCAACGATTTTAAGTAGTGCAGATAAATAGGTAATCTGCGTATCGTGGACAACGAAATCTCAGTTTTCATAACTTCTCCTGTTCTCTGTCTGTTCTCTGATTATTTTCGTCTATCGATATTTTTTTATCGATTCTAGTTTATTATATCAAATACCAAAACAAAAATCAACAAAATAAAGGAAAATACTACGCACTTTTTTAAATATTTTTTAAAAAAATTCACGCAAGTATATATGAAATATATAAATTTACAAAAGTTAGCGCCAGCTAACCAGTTTTTAAAAAGTCAAGTTAGCCCCGACTAACCAATTTTTTTAACAAATCAACCACACTAATACCAGCCATTAAAAATTTTAAATTTTGGTAAAAACGTTGATTTTTAACGACATTTAGAGTATAATAATTAGGAAAATAATAACACAACACGTAAAATGTTAAGGGAGAATATATGATAGTACATCCAATACCTCCGCTATTCGACGAAAATTCAAAAACACTGATACTTGGAAGTTTTCCGTCTGTAAAGTCCAGAGAAAGCGCTTTCTTTTATGGGCACAAACAAAACAGGTTTTGGCAGGTTGTGGCGAATATTTTTGGCGAAAAAATTCCCCAAACTATTGAGGAAAAGAAACAGCTAATATTAGCAAATAATCTAGCGCTGTGGGATGTGATAGGAAAGTGCGAAATAGAGGGAAGCGCAGACTCTACAATTAAGAACGTAACAGCAAACGATTTGACGATAATCCTTAACAACGCGCCGATAGAACGCATTTTCGTTAATGGGAAGACCGCGCTAAAATACTATGACAAATATATTAAACCACTTATTAATCGCTCGGCAATTTTACTTCCCTCCACCTCTCCTGCAAACGCCGTTTATTCAATAGACAATTTGATTAAAGAGTGGAAAATAATCAAAAATTAACAAAAAAGTCCGACACGTATGCAATTTACACATACAAATCGGACTTTTTCATTGTTTATTAATCTATATAATTTTCTAAAATTTTGCAAAGTGAGAATGCGTATTGAGTTCCACCCAAGTCGTTTGGATGAATTTTATCAGGCGAGAAAAACTCTGGCAAATGCGGAACGAGATTCCATCCGTAAATATAGACGCATCCGTATTTATCAGCAGTTCTCTCGATTATTTTTTCAGCCACGTCTATCGTCCCCATTCCACTTAAACTCTTATCCCCTCTCCAAATAGGAGAAATTAAAAAGATTTTAGCGTCGGGGTAAAACTCACGGAGTCTTGCAACGTAATCATCATAATCTTTAGCAAAAGCCTCTTCGGTTTTACTGGACCAGTCGTTAGTTCCATACGCTACCGTTACGTAATCAATATTCTTCTCTTTGATTAGCGTACATTCATGAGCACGCGCTCCGCCTATTGCTTGATTTATTACTTCCACATCAAACTTACGGTATATCGCGTTGGTATACGCAAGAGAAGTATACATTTGATCATATCCATGAGTAATGCTATCGCCAAGAGCAAGTAACCTAGCTTTTTTTACGATTGGCACCAGCTTTGCGCCGTCATCTATCTCTATATAATTCAGAGCGTACCCCATTAGCGTGGGAGAGAAAACGGTTACGCGATTTAGCTTACCGTCCAGACAGATTTCTATTTTTCCATCTTTATTTACGCAAGGATTTTCACCAACGTGCATTTTCATAACATCGTTTACGTAAATGTCAAAATAAAATATCTTACGCGACGACCCCTCGAACAAATCTACGTATGATACAACTACGCTTTTACTGTCGGTATAAAAATCAAAGTTAATGCATGATGAAGACGAACACTTTGGACGAAAGAAATTTGCTCCTTCCGCGCTACAAAATCCATCAATAGAGCGCTTACTCATTCGATGAAAAATTATACCGTTTTCATTTTCTTCAAGCTCTGAATATCCATTTGCAATAGATAATATTTCCGATTTCGTTAGCTTCATTCTTATTCCTCGTTAGATATCATAATCAACAGCAACGGAAGATTGCACAACAGCATGCATGTACTTTTTTACAACCGAACAGTGATACTCGTCCTTTTGGTAAACATCAAGCTCTTCTCTACTATTGATTGTAACTTGTAGAATAATATCATAAGAACGCGTAGTATGAAGAAAATCTTTACCTACTTCAATTTTAAGAGCTGATGGAACTTTTCCCTCCATGGACTTTAATACTTCAACAGCTTTATCTACGCTTTCGCCCTCTTTTAACTTAAAACAAACAATGTGCTTTATCATAATTTTGCTCCTTTTATTTTATATTTTTACTTAAAATCTTCAATACGTACTCTAAAAAACGTTACAATTCAACGTCCGCATACACTGCGTAATGATCAGATGCAAAGCCGTCTTGCTCTTCTTTTGCATATATATTATACGAAAGTACTTTTACGTCGTCGGACACCATAATATAATCAATAGGGTGAATATTTTTGTCAAACGGAATTGCTCCGTAATTATGGAAAGTATTTCCGCTTGTAGACTGCTTTGCAATATACTTGCTATCTTTAAGCATTGTGGTTGCTTTTTCGTAAGTTACGTCTGTTTCATATACGTTGAAATCGCCAGTAAGAAACATACTTCCACCCACTTCGCTCATCTTTTTTACCATAAGCTCAATGCCCTTTATTTGTGCCTGCTTGCCAACGTGATCAAGGTGTGTATTAAAGAACGTAAAAATCTTACCGCTCTTTTTTTCTTTCAACGTTGCGTAAGATGCAACTCTCCAACAGCACGCATCCCAACCAACACCCGGGGTATCAGGATGTTCGTTCAGAAAGTAACTACCTTTTGTAATTAGCTCAAACTTGCTCTTTTTATAAAACACAGGTGTACCCTCTGCTTCCTTATTATCACGTGGACAGAATACGCTGTCATAATCTAAAAGAATACCGGACACGTCGTCGTATTGCTTTTGGGTAAGCTCCTGAAATCCGTACAAATCACTATCGATAAATCCAAGTTGTTTTTCAATACGAGGAAGTCTTTTCTCCCAATAATTATTAGGATCTTTCTCATTGCATTTTACCCTCAAATTAAAAGTTGTAATTCTCATATTCTTAGCCTCGATTATAAACTTATCTAATTTTAGCACAATGCAACTAAAAAAGTCTACTATTTTTTTATTTTTAGCATATTTTTATTATGTTTATTTTATAAATTTAAAAATCAAGTTGACATATTTAAAACATAGTGATATAATTTAATCGATAAATTTTTATCAATATCAAAAAGGATGGTATCAAATGAACATTTGGCACGACATTAATCCCGACAGAATCAAAGCCGACGATTTTGTAATGATTGTCGAAATTCCCAAGGGAAGCAAATGTAAATACGAGTTGGATAAAGAAACCGGTATTATGAAGTTGGATAGAATATTGTACACTTCCACACATTATCCGGCAAACTACGGTTTTATTCCTCGTACCTATGCCGACGACGGAGATCCTCTCGACGTTCTTTTGTTATGTTCGGAAACTCTTCAATGTATGACTCTCGTTCAGTGCTATCCCATCGGAGTTATTACAATGATGGACAACGGTAAAAACGACGAGAAAATTATTGCCATACCCTTTGAAGATCCAACCTATAATATGTATAAATCCATATTTGAAATTCCTTTCCATATCTACGAAGAAATGCAACACTTCTTCAAGGTTTACAAAGAGCTAGAGGGCAAGGACACGGCTATCAACGAAACTCTTGGCCCCAGCGCTGCAATTAAGATTATCAAAAAAGCAATCGAACACTATAAAGAGTGCTTTGAAAATAAGTAAATAACAATCCTTCCGCTTATTTTGTGGTGGGATTGTTTTACTAATCGTAATTAAAAAATTTATTTTAAGAAAAAATTCCATACTTTTTAGTATAGACAAAACAAAAAAAATATTGTATAATATTTTCATACTAGAAAAAGGAGATACAATAGTGTTTAGAAAAGCAGTTGCAATAACTATCCCTAAAATTGCAAAAAATCCGAATACGTTTGCTACTTTTCATGTCAATCTACCCAAA
This sequence comes from Clostridiales bacterium, assembly GCA_015055625.1. Classification (GTDB taxonomy): domain Bacteria; phylum Bacillota; class Clostridia; order Christensenellales; family Pumilibacteraceae; genus RUG12826. Next base: position 86,728 of record SVHU01000004.1, read on the forward strand.
CAAGAAAACTGTAAATTGTATATTTGCGCCCATTCATTCTATCAAATTTTGGTCAACGAAAAATTTATATCCTTTGGTCCTGCCAGAACAGCTAAAAACTACGCAAGAATGGATATTATTCCACTTGTTTTAGATAAAGACGAAAACGATTTGACAATAGCGCTCACAGGATATAATTGCAGATGTTTATCCACGGTTTTGCAACCTATGTTTTTACAAGCTGAGGTATTATCAAATAACAATATAATTGCTTATACCGGCAAAGATTTTTTAGCATACACTCCATTTTGTAAAGTACAAAAAACAGAACGTTATTCTTGGCAAAGACACTATACGGAAATATGGGATTTTCGCAACGAAAATATATTTTCCACCGCAAACAAAGCTGAAACTTGTGTGGTAGAAAATGCACCCAAACCAATTATTCGTAACGCTCCTTATCCAAATTATTCCGAGTCATTACTTACATCCTCTTGCTCATCAGGAAAACTTCAGTTTAACGAAAGTAGACCTGTTAGAAAGAATTTATTCTCGGGCACTATGACTGATTATTGGATACGTTTTAATCCAAACGAAAACCCATATAATCCCCACGCGTGGATTCAAATGCAAGATCAGATAAAAGAAAACAACGAGCAAAACCTGCCTATAACTTTACAAGAAAATTGCTACGCCATGTTTGACTTTAAGCGTATTGAAACAGGTTTTTTCAAGCTTTGCGCTAACGTTTTAGACGAAACGGAACTAATTATAGCATTCTCGGAAACATCTACTTGCGACGAGTTTTCGTTTAGTAATATGAACGTTCACAATGTTATACAATACAACCTAAAAAAAGGTAGTATTGTAGATGCTCTCAGTTTTGAACCATATACAGTGAAATACGCTATTGTGGCAGTAAAAAAAGGAGCTATCAAACTCAATACGTTTGGCATTAAAACATACGAATACGATACCTCTGCAATTAATATTCCTAACTACAACGACGAAACCCTAAACGCCGTATACCGAGGTGGACTTAGAACGTTTGCTCACAACGCCGTTGATATTTATACGGATTGTCCCTCTAGAGAAAGAGCTGGTTGGCTATGCGATTCATATTTTACTGCAAAAACAGAGTTCGCTATTAGTGGAAAAACTAGCGTTGAAGACGACTTTTTAGAAAACTACGTTCTCTTTAACAACGAGGGCGAATACCCCGACGGAATGATTCCGATGTGCTTCCCCTCCGACATTGAGGAAAGCGGAAAATTCATACCGCAGTGGTCGATGTGGTTTATCTTAGAGGTTGAAGAATACGTAAACAAGCGCAAAGGAAAATTTCCTAAAGAATTTTTTAAGGATAAAATCGACGGACTTTTAAGCTTTTATGCAAAATACGAAAACGAGGACGGGCTTCTTGAAAAATTACCTAGTTGGAACTTTGTTGAATGGAGTAAAGCTAATGAATGGACACAAGATGTAAACTACCCCACAAACTTCCTCTACTCTAAGGTTTTACACTCCGTTTATTTATTATATGGCGACGAAAATTTGTTAAAAAAGAGCATACGTATTGCTCAAACCGCGACAAAACAGTCTTTTGATGGCAAGCTTTTTTACGATCACGCTATAAGAAGCAACGAGGGTAAACTAGCGCTTGTAAAGACGGATTGTAGTGAAATTTGTCAGTACTACGCTATACTTTTTGCAAACGTTGATATACTGGATACAAAGTATTCATATTTGCTAAATCTAATTAAAAATACGTTTGGGGCTGTAAGAAAGCAAATTATGGATAACATTGTGGAAATCAATGCTTTCATCGGAATTTATCTAAGACTGGAAACACTGTTAAAACTAAAAGAATACAACCTTGCAATTCAAGACGTAAAAGACTTTTTTGGGCACATGGAACAAAGTACCGGCACACTTTGGGAATATAGACAGGAAAAAGGCAGTAAAGATCATGGATTTGCATCCTACGTTATTTCGGTTATAAATAATTGTATTGTAAATAAATAAGACAAAACCATTCGGCATTACGTCGAATGGTTTTTACATTTGCTTTATAAGTTTTATAGCATTAAGCGTTGTTTCGTACACCTTTTCAAACCTGATTAGTTCTTCAAGCGCACAATCCACAGCAAGCGCGGAATCTATTGAAATATTAGACACTTCATCTAAATATTTAGTTGCAATATACGAAAGCATACCCTCCATTGTAGATAAATCAGGATCATTTTGAACTCGAGTTCTAATAAAACCAGACATCGAAAGCACTTTTTGAATATACTTTGCTAATATCAAATATGGACTAGCCTTTTCACTATACAACATAGTTTTTAGCGTTTTTAGCACAATCACAAACAGTTCATCGCTGTTGATAGAACTACCTAGATCCCTAACCGTTTCCATAACGGCGCAAGCACACAAATACACGTCGGTATCTTTAGTTAGAGCAAACATATCCTCTACCGTAGTTGCACCTGTTACAACGTAATTATTATTACGCTTAGACAATTCGTAAATACAGAATGAAAAAGGCTGACAAGCAAATTTAAGCTTTGCGTTAGCCTTTTTTATTCCTCGCATAGTTACGGTAACGATCCCCTCTTCTGCCGAAAACAACTCAGCCCGCTTATCGTTATCCTTATAATCATACGCACGTATTAAAATTGCAGTCAGATTTTTATCCACTTTTCCTCTACCTGAATATATTATGCCATTCGTCATAACCGTAAAAATGTCCGTAAAAATTATCCAGACCTGCTCTTTGTTCACTAAGCTGAGGCTCTAAAATTGCAAGACCGAAAGCAAAATCCGTATGCGATAGGTGGTCAAAGCCAAAATTTAGCGACAACGGTGACGAAAAACTATCGTTTATCATATACTTCACACTCCTTCGTGTAAAGTATTTGTATTATTTTAATTTTTATACCTTATTTGAGATTTTTGGGATCATAACCAACGTCGTTCATTACAATATTATCGTTACGCCAATTATCACGAACTTTAACAAACATCTCCATAAACACCTTAGTATCAAGAAGCTTTTCTATATCGCGTCTTGCCCTCTCGCCAATAGCTTTAAGCTTTTCTCCACCCTTGCCGATTACTATGGCTTTATGGCTGTCCTTTTCTACGACAATATCACAAATAATATGCGCAACGCCGTTATCCTCGTAGAACATTCTTTGAATATACACCGCAATACCGTGAGGAATTTCGTCATTAAGAAGCATTAATGCCTTTTCTCTAACAGTTTCGCAAATCATATATCTTTCGCTCTTGTCGGTATACTCATCCGCAGGGAAAAACATTTCACCCTCAGCCAGCTCGCTCTTTAGCGCGTTTTTAAGCACATCAACGTTCTTACCTTTCTTTGCTGAAGTAGGAATAATATCCTTAACAGGACGAATACCATCATGTTCGTTTAACAAATACGATATTTTATCCAAAATAGGATAAATTTTCTCATAAGACGCTTCGTCTGTCTTGTTAACAACAACATATACAGGCGCTTTTGAAATTTTTAGATACTTGTCGATAAAAGCTATATCTGCATCGCCAATTCTCTTAGTTCCGTCCAACACAATAACGATAACATCAGTGTCAACGGTAGCATTCTTTACACACTTTTCCATATACTCGCCAAGCTTGTTAGCAGGCTTATGAACACCGGGAGTATCCACAAACACCATTTGACACTCGTCATCGGTAAGAATACCCATAATTCTATCACGAGTGGTTTGGGCTTTGGGGGAAACAATAGATACTTTTTCTCCAACAAGCGCGTTAATAAGGCTAGATTTACCTACGTTTGGTCTTCCTAAAATTGTTATAAATCCTGTTTTCATATTATTCCCTCGTAATTCCCAAACGATTGAGAATTTCTTCTTCCTTTTCTCTCATAATTTTCTTATCGTCATCTTCTATGTGGTCATAACCTAAAAGATGCAACAAACCATGTAAAAACAAATACGCTTTCTCTCTTTCTTCACTATGTCCGTATTCTTCCGCTTGGCTTTTTGCAACTGCTTCACAAATTACAATACTTCCAAGTCCTACGCTTTTTGTTTCGGAATTGTACTCGTAGGGATAATTGCTTACAGTAAACGGCATAATTTCATAAAGAGCAGGATAAGACAATACATCGGTAACCTTGTCCACGTTGCGTGTTTCCTTGTTTAGAGCTCTTATTTCCCCTTCTGAAACAAAATCTACTTCTACATAACAATCACCCGAAAGTTCAAGAGCTTCAAAAGCAGTTTGAGAAACTTTTTCGAAAAGCGGAAGCTTATATTCACTATCAATTACTATCATTTGCTTTCCTCTTATTTTCCTGACGGATACTTAACTCTGCTATGAACGTGTCCGCCGTAAACGTTTATAATAGTATTTTTTATTATGTTCAAATCCTTTAGCGTTATATCGCAATTATCAAACTGATGCTTTGCGATACGGTCGTTAATAATATTTGTAATAAGCTTATCAACCTCGTCCGCAGTAGGCTTTCCGCTCGCTCTAATTGCAGCTTCCGCTGCGTCACATATCATCATAATAGCTGCAACCTTACTAACAGGTGTAACTCCGTGATACTCATAGTCATAAGAATCCACGTCACTATCCGTAAGTTTTTTAGCCTTATAATAAAACACTGCCATTGGCAAAGTTCCATGATGCTGAATAGTTACGTCCCTAATCTCCGCAGGAATACGGTACTTGTTACACAACTCATATCCATCTGTTGTATGCTTACGTATAATTTCTGCCGAAACTTCGGGAAGAAGTCTATCATGATAGTTCGTTTCACTCTGATTCTCTCCAAAGTACTTTGGATTTTCAAGTTTTCCCACGTCGTGGTAGTATGCGCAAGCCTTTGCAAGGTGAGGGTTTTCTCCTATCGCTATCGCACAAAGTTCCGCATATGATGCTACCGCCAAACAATGGTTAAATGTTCCAGACGCCTCGTTAATAAGACGTTTGATAAGTGGTGAATTATGATCTGTAAGCTCGTTCAGCTTAGGATTACTTAAAATATTAAACGCACTTTCAAATAAAGGCTGAAGCATAAGCGCAATAAGAACAGGAGCATAAGTACAAATAATCGTGATAACCCAGTTAGAAGCAAGAGATTCAGGAGAAAAATTTACCGTTACACTATAAATAAGTGCAAGAGCAACAGATTCAAGAAGCCCACCCATAAGTATCGAAATAGTACGTTTATTACTTTCGGGGATTACCGCTGTTACAATAGATCCAACAAATATATCTATCGCTGTAAGTGAAATAATCGCAACATATCCATCGGTTGTATCGCCAATATATATTGCATTAGAAAATAACGTTACAAGCAAAATAAGCATTGACAAGGTATTTGCAACAAATACATCTTTACGAGATACTAAAGGAGCAAGAACTAATGCTGTTACGGCAACTAGCATATAGTAATAATTCAAACTTGCTAATACAATATTCGCATAATAAGCAAAAACAACAGTGGTTAAAATTACAGCCAGCTTTTTGGGAGTATTAACTAATTCCTTTCTTGAAACAAAAACATGCGTAGCATAGGCAACTATTAATAAACCTATTCCTCCCAAACAAAATAATAGTGCAAGCGACAACTCAACTCCTTTGGGTTGTGTGAAGTTAAGAGCAAAAAATTTAATAACAACTCCACCAACAAGTAATGCTAACATCGATATAAACATAACGACGCACATCACTCTTTTTTTGTTTAATTCATTTTTTTTGTTAAACTCTTTTTTCAACTTCATCTTTTTTCTCCAAGTTTGAGTACGCTAATATTATTTTTTGAACAAGCTTGTTTCTCACTACGTCTTTATCTGTAAGATAACAAATTTCAATATCTTCGGTATCTTTTAGTATTTTACTTGCCTCTAATAATCCACTCTTAGACGGATACGGAAGGTCTATTTGCGTTATGTCGCCCGTCACAACAACCTTACTTCCATCTCCAAATCTAGTTAAAAACATTTTCATTTGCTCACTCGTTGCGTTTTGCGCCTCGTCTAAAATTATAAAAGCTTCCGAAAGCGTTCTTCCTCGCATATACGCTAAAGGCGCAATCTCTATTATTCCTCTTTCCATTAATCTATTATAATGATCCGTTCCAAACATCTCTGCTAGAGCATCATATAATGGGCGTAAATACGGGTCTACTTTGTCTTGCAAATCGCCTGGCAAAAATCCAAGCTTTTCACCAGCCTCAATAGCTGGGCGAGTAAGAATAATTTTTTGAACTTGTCCAGTCTTGTACGCGCTTACCGCCATTGCCACAGCAAGATACGTTTTTCCTGTTCCTGCTGGACCTATGCCAAAGGTAAGAGTATTACGTTTTATAGCGTTTACATAATAACGCTGTCCTACGGTTTTACATTTAATATGCTTTCCTTTACTAGTTATTGCAACGGTATCGGATGCAAGAGCTACTATTTCTTCCGTTTTATCTTCTTTAGCAAGAGCTATGCCCGTTTCTACTCTGTTTTCGTCAACTTCATATCCTCGTTTTATCAAAACAATAAGAGAATCGATAAGCATATACGCTTGCTCTTCCGCTTTATCGTCAGCACCATCTATCTTAAGCACTCCGCTTTCAAGTTTTACACGCACGTTGAGTTTATCCTCAATTATGCGCACGTTCCTATCCAACGTCCCAAATAATTTTTGAGCGGTTTCGCTATCAATCTCTCTAATTTTTGCCATAAATTTTTATACTCCGATTCCTATTTCCATTTCAGTTTTTATATAAAGCGATACTACGTACTGACCTTTACCGTTATCTTTATACGAATACAATGTTTCTTCACCTATTTGTCCGCAATCTATTATAAACTCCTGCAAAGCATTTTTCGCAAACTCTTCAATATCGGTTTGTACAACTCTCTCCTCTAACTCTGCGTACTCCGTAATTGTATAACGTATTGGTAAAAACAAATTAAAACATTCTTCTTCCATAGTTTTTTCGTACAATTTATACGGCGATGATATTTGCTTAGAATGTAAAGACAATGAGCGATATATTTTCTTTCTACCAGTTTTTATCGTAATTACACGTTCTTTATCAACAGTAAGAGTTTTTCTGAAAACTACCTTTCCAATAACTTTACCACACACTCCAGTTGTTGTTATAAGTTCTCCGTTTTCGTTGAAAACTTCCGGCGATATAAGTGGTGCACCTGCAAATACTCTATCTCCACTCTTTACTAACGGCGTGCCTTGCTTAGCAACAACTGAAGTTACCGTCGCATCATATTTGGCAACGTATGCAGAATAAATAAGTTCTCTATCCTCTATTTTGGGAGCATCTAAAATTTCCACTTCAAGACGATTGCCAACAAATTTAACAGAACAATCCGCAACACCGTCTAGATTTACTATTTCAAAACGCATTGTTTCAAGATCTATATTATCTTTCAACTTAAATAAGGAATTTTGAACGGACGCAAGGTGTGAAACTTTTTCCTTTAATTCTTCGTTATTAGTTTTTACACTCAAACCAAGCACTGTATTGTTACAAAACAAAATACAAGCAATAGAACAAAAAGCACCAGCAATCAATCCTAGCCGTTTTACAAAAGCAATCAATAAAGACTTTACATCTCTGCGACTACATATAATATAATTATAACACATATTTTTTAAAATAGCAAAAGTTTTCGCTAAATCTTTAATTTTGACTGAAAAAGTAATATAATTACTTTCAGTTTCCACGCTCCACACTGTAATTTTTGACATTGATAACGTTGTAAGAAGGCGTGATTTTTGATTTGAACGTGCTTTTATTCTACAATACACTAATTTGCTCAACAAAAATTCCTCCAATATTACCCGTTACAACACATGAAAACTCCTCCATCTTGTCAATTTTTAAGTTTTTACCATTTATTTTAAGATGTTGTTTTTTTGTTTTGAGAACAATTTCAGTATAAGATAACGATAATATTTTTTCAAATCCGTCCACATAAATAGCCGTACCATTAATTAACATAATAGAATAATTAAACGGCGAAATTAAGTCTTGCGCAATATTCTTAAAAAACTCTTTTGAAAAGCTCATAGTACGCTCCTTTTTTTATTTTTATATTTATGTCAAAAATCTAATAGTTATAACAAAAAAAGATACATAAAACAAAAAAAACAGTATCAAATTTGATAAATTAAAGCTCTTTTGATATTTACTAATTGAGCTGTAAATGCTATAATTTATCTACTATCGCCTAAGGAGAATGTTATGAAAAAAGTATTAGTTGTAGGCTCAACCGGAGCTATGGGAAGATATCTAGTTCCATATTTTGTAAACAAAGGCTATAAAGTTACCGCGCTTGCTTTAGACGACCAAAAGCCTTATAATGAAAACGTTACCTGTATCAAAGGCAACGCTAAGGACAAAGAATTTTTGGCTAAAGTCTTAGAAGAAAAATTCGACGGAATCGTAGACTTTATGTGTTACGGCAACCATGATTTCCCTGATTTTTATAAAATGTATTTGGATAATACCAGTCACTATATTTTCCTATCTTCGTGCAGAGTTTACGATGATAAAGAACACCCTATCACCGAAAATTCGCCACGTTTACTTGACAGTAGTGACGACGAAGTATTAAAACAATCAAACGACTACTGCATATATAAGGCTCATGCCGAAAATCTTTTGCGAGCATCCAACTATAACAACTGGACAATTGTACGTCCTGCTACCACCTTTTCTACAATGCGTCTTCAGCTTGTGACGTTAGAGCTTGTAAATGCTGTTGGCAGAGCGCTTAAAGGTAAAAAAGTTGTAGTTCCCATTCAGGCAAAAGACAAACCTGCTACTCTTTCTTGGGCTGGCGATGTTGTTAAAATGATTGGAGGTTTACTTTTTAATGAAAAAGCCAAGAGAGAAACTTACAACGTTTGCTCTTCCGAGTGGAGAACTTGGGCGGAAATTGCCGAATACTATCACAAGCTTGTAGGTCTTGAAGCTGTTTGGGTTGATAAAGAGGATTATTTGGAAATATTAAGTCCCGGAATTCCTCTAAACGTTCGTTGGCAATTAGAATACGCAAGAATGTTCTCGCGCATTACGGATAATTCAAAAGTTTTGGAAGCTACCGGTCTTAAGCAAGAAGAGTTCAAAACAATGTACGACGGTCTTGCTTATGAAATTAGTAACATTCCCAAAGATTACGTATTCCCCGATACGGAAGTCGGTAAGAGAATGGACGAATATCTAGCTAAACATAATTTATAAACCATATACAAAACCCACCGATTTTAATTCGGTGGGTTTTGTATTACTATGCTTCGTAACCTGCTTCGATTATTGCGGATTTAATAACGCTTTCTGCTACATCTTTACTAAGAGTTGCCGTTGCAGTTCCGTTTTCATAAGATGCCGTTGCATCAATCACACCGTCAATCTTTTTAAGCGCGTCGCATACATGCTTTTCGCATCTTGGGCACATCATTCCTTCAACTTTTACCGTAATAGTTTTCATGTCTTTTTTCTCCTTTTTTTCAAAAGTTATATTTTCTATTTTAACTGTAATTTTCTCATCTTTTGTAACGTTTTTAGCAATACGTTTGGGCTTAAACAAGTTAATCGTAAGTGCTGAAGTTACTACACAAACGGAAGAAAAGCTCATTGCAAGCGCCGCAATTTCAGGAGTTAGGGAAAGTCCTGCAAAAGCCAATGCACCACAGGCGAACGCTATTCCCAAAACGTTGTAAATAAACGCCCAGAATAAACAAATTTTAATTGTTGTAATAGTACGCTTAGATAAAGCAATGGCATTATAAACGTCCGAAAGATCATTTCGTATAAGAACTATGTCAGCGCTATCTACCGCAACGTCAGCGCCTTTACCTATTGCTATGCCAACATCTGAACTTGTAAGCGCAGGTGCATCGTTTACACCGTCACCAACCATTGCAACAACCTCGCCACTATGTTGCAATTCTTTGATCTTTTCCCCCTTTTGCGAGGGTAAAACATCGGATACAACATCTGTAATTCCAACCTCGTTTGCAACGGCTCGTGCTGTTTTTGCATTATCTCCAGTTAGCAACACAACTTTAATATTGCTATGCTTCAACTTATCTATCGCATAAACGCTACTTTCTTTTACTTTATCCTTTACAGATATAATTCCTAAAATTTCGTCACTTGACATAAAAACAAGAGGCGTTTCGCCGTTTGATGCAAGCTCGTTAATTTTATCAATTTGTTGATAACCAAGCGATTGAGCAAGAGCGTTATTTCCACCGTAATAGGTAATTCCGTCTATATCTCCTTTGATACCTTTTCCTTCAATATCTTGGTAGTTTATTACAGTTTTGAGCGATACGTATTGCGATTTACAATACATTTTGATTGCTTCGGATAATGGATGCGAGGACGAATTTTCAAGAGAATAAGCAACTTGAAGAAGCTTATCAATATCGTTAGAATACACTCCGCATACCTCGGGTTTTCCCTCGGTTACCGTTCCCGTTTTATCCAGAACTACCGTCGTTATCTTGTGCGCTGTTTCAAGCTTTTCAGCACTCTTTATAAGTAATCCGTTTTCCGCGCCTTTGCCTGTGGACACCATAATTGCAACAGGTGTTGCAAGACCTAGCGCACAAGGGCACGCTATAACAAGAACGGATATTCCATAACTAAAAGCGCTTGCAAAATTACCACTAATAATCCACCAAATAGCAAGAGTTACTATTGCTATTGCAAAAACGACAGGAACAAAAATTCCGCTGATTTTATCAGCAAGACGGGACACAGGCGCTTTAGACGAGCCAGCTTCCTTTACCAGTCGTATAATAGTATTTATCGCCGTATCTTCGCCCACCTTTTCGGCTTTATAACGCACTACACCATTAAGATTAGTTGTTGACGATATTACGCCATCTCCAACTTTTTTATATACAGGAATACTTTCTCCAGTAATATTCGCCTGATTTACAGAACATTCTCCGTTTATAACAGTTCCGTCAACAGCAAAAATTTCTCCGCTTTTACAAACAAGAATATCGCCAAGCTTAATATCTTTTACGTTAACCGAAACTTCCTGTCCGTCCACCAGCTTAATTGCAGTATCGGGAGCGAGGGCAACTAAGGATTTTATAGCGTCGGTAGTTCTTTCCTTGCTTTTGGCTTCCAGCGTTTTTCCTAAACGCACAAGAGTAAGAATGGTTGCGCTACTTTCGAAATACAATTGCATGTGCAATGCTTTTAACGTTGCTACGTCACCGTTTGCCAATGCATAAGATAGAGCAAACGTTACGTACAATCCATACACAATAGAAGCTAGCGAGCCAACAGCTATCAAACTTTCCATATTGGGAGCTAAACGGAAAAGCTTCTTAAATCCGTTTATAAAATATTGACGGTTTGCGTAAACTACCGGAAGCGCTAAAACTAACTGCAATAATGCTTTTGTTACGGAATTGTGATGTCCTCTTATAAAGTCAGGGACGGGGATATTCAGCATTTCGCCCATAGACACGTACATTAACATCAACGTAAACACTGCAGAAAAAATCAGAATTTTAAGCGAATAAACAAACTCCGACTTTATTTCAGGCTCAATTTGGGCATACTCTGTTTTCTCTCCATATCCGCTGGCGCCATACCCTGCCTTTGTTACTGCGGTTATTATTTGATTGTCGGTAACGTTTTCATTACATTCCACCACCATGCTTCCGTCCAAAAGATTGACTTGAGCTTCTTGTACTCCGTCCACCTTTTCCGTGGCTTTCTGCACGTGCGCTGAACACGCTGAGCACGTCATACCGGTTACCTTAAACTTTCTTTTCATAAAACAACCCTAATTATTGACAAATATATAAATATAATACCACACAACGACAATAAAATCAAGCAGTAAATTTAATTTACTGAAATTTTGTTAGCAATAGCTAACTTGTGATGTAAAATAACGGCATGGAATAAACCAAGCCGTTATTAATCATTTTTAATTATGGTTTTTAGCGTCTTTAACAAGAACGTCGTGAGCTCCGCCTTCTACAATAGATACAGAACTTACAAGCGTAAGCTTTGCTTTTTCCTGAAGTTCGGGAATAGTGAGCGCTCCACAGTTGCACATTGTAGACTTAACCTTAGAAAGGGTAAGCGCTAGGTTGTCGTGAAGAGGTCCAGCGTAAGGAACGTAACTGTCTACACCTTCTACAAAAGAAAGCTTTTGAGCTCCGCCCATATCATAACGTTGCCAGTTTCTGGCTCTAGCGCTACCTTCGCCCCAGTACTCTTTCATATAACTTCCGTTTACGAAAACCTTTTGCGTGGGGGACTCGTCAAATCTGGAGAAATATCTACCAAGCATACAAAAGTCTGCGCCCATTGCAAGAGCAAGCGTTACGTGATAGTCGTGAACAATACCGCCATCCGAACAAATGGGAACGTAAATACCTGTCTTTTTGAAATATTCGTCCCTTGCTTTAGCAACCTCTATAACAGCGGTAGCCTGTCCTCTACCAATACCCTTGGTTTCTCTGGTAATACAAATAGATCCACCACCGATACCGATTTTAATAAAGTCTGCGCCCGCTTCTGCAAGGAAATTAAATCCTTCTGCGTCAACAATATTTCCGGCTCCTACTTTTACAGAATCGCCGTATTTATCTCTGATCCACTTAATAGTTCTGCTCTGCCATTCGCTATAACCTTCGGAAGAGTCAATACAAAGCACGTCAACGCCTGCTTCAACAAGCGCGGGTACACGAGTTTCATAGTCACGGGTATTGATACCTGCACCTACAATATATCTCTTATGCGCGTCCAAAAGCTCGTCGGGATTAGACTTATGCTGTTCATAATCCTTTCTAAATACGAAAGCAACAAGGTGATTATCCTTATCGATAATGGGAAGAGCATTGAGCTTGTTTTCCCAAATAATATCATTAGCTTCAGCAAGAGAGGTTCCTTCCTTTGCGCAAATAAGCTTATCAAAGGGAGTCATAAACGAAGAAACAAGTTCATCACCAGTCATTCTGGTAACTCTATAATCTCTGCTTGTAACTATACCAACAAGCTTACCCTTTGCTGTTCCGTCGTCAGTTACAGCAATAGTAGAATGTCCGTATTTTTCCTTAAGGGAAATTACGTCGTTAAGAGTTGCGTCGGGCTTGATGTTAGCATCAGAGGTAACAAAACCTGCCTTATAAGACTTAACCTTTCTTACCATATCAGCCTGACGCTCTATGGGCTGAGATCCGTAAATGAAAGAAACACCACCCTCTTTAGCAAGCGCAATTGCCATAGTATCGTTAGATACAGACTGCATAATTGCCGAAACAAGAGGAATGTTCATAGAGATTTTTGGCTCTTCTCCTTTCTTGAATTTTACAAGAGGAGTCTTTAGCGAAACTTTAGAGGGAATGCAGTTTGAATCCGAATATCCGGGGACTAAAAGATATTCACTAAAGGTATGAGAAGGTTCGTCGTAATAATAAGCCATGGTTTGCCTCCAAAAAAATATTTTTACTATTATACCACAAAATTAAAATAAAGCAAATAATTTTAGTCGTAAAATAAAAAATTTTAGCAGATTTTTAGTGTTTTTTTTCAAAAAAAAGTTTTTTAACCCCTCTATTTATCTGCTAATTCATTAAATAAGAATTCTAGCTATTAAAATCAACAAACTTTTAGGGTAATTTTTTCAGATAGTTTGCTGTTTTTATACAATTTTCTATCTACAATAGATTTTAACTATCAATTTGCTTGCGTATTTTGCCTAAATAGTGTATAATAATTTGCGTATTTGCCAAAACAATGAGCAAATTACAAATATTTTTATATGGAGCAACTAACTTATGAAACAAGCTTTGTTATACGCACAATCCGGAGGTCCAACTTCAGTTATCAATGCTTCTGCTTACGGTGTTATTACCGAGGCAAGACGACAGGGAATAAAAACCTACGTTGCTCTTAACGGAATTGAGGGATTGCTCTGCGGTAAAATCTCGGATATCGATAATGAAGATAACGATCAAATAGAATTACTTCGTTATACTCCAGCTTCTGCTTTTGGAAGTTGTAGAGTTAAGCTACCTGCTCACTCTCAAGACAAAACTAAATATGAGCAAATTTTGGATATTTTTAGAAAGCTAAACATTCGTTATTTCGTATATAACGGCGGAAACGACAGTATGAATACTTGTTCTAAAATTGCAGACTTTATGCAAGAGAACGATTATGAATGCTACGTTTGCGGTATTCCAAAAACTATCGATAATGACCTGCTTCTTACCGACCATTGCCCAGGATATGGCTCCGCTTCTAAGTTTATCGCAACAGCTTGTAGCGAAATAGCGCTTGACACCAACGTTTACGCTCACGGAAGAATCACTGTTGTGGAAATTATGGGCAGAGATGCTGGCTGGCTTACGGCATCCTCCGCTTTAGCGTCAGTTTACGGTGCCGGCCCCGACCTCATATATCTTCCCGAACGTCCATTCGATTTGGATAGTTTTACACAAAAATGTAAGGACGTATACGAGAAAAACCACTCTTGTCTTGTTGCTGTTTCTGAAGGAATTAGGGATAATGACGGCAAATACATATGCTCGTATGCAAATGATGAACACAAGGATATGTTTAATAATACTCAGCTTGGAGGAGTTGGAGCTTATCTTGCTTCCTACCTCACCAAAAAAACCGGAATTAAAACACGAGCGATAGAATTATCATTGATGCAACGTTGCTCTGCGCATATTGCTTCGCTGACCGACAATGAAGAAGCCGTACTTGCAGGCAAAACCGCTGTTGAGAGCGTTGTTGGCGGTATAACTAATAAAATGGTAGCCTTTAAGAGAGAAAGCAACTCCCCATATAAAATCAGCTGTGTACTTGCTCCTCTTTGCGAAATCGCGCACGGAACACAAAGTATGCCCGATAAATTTATTGGCGAAGATTGTTGCTCCGTTACCAAAGAATTTATTGAATACGCAACCCCTCTTATTATGGGTGAAGTTAAACTAAAATACGAAAATGGACTACCTGTTTTTGCAAAGCTCAAAAACGACGTAATTAAATTTTAGCATATAATCATACCTCTGAAGATTATATACACAGTAAAAGCGAAGCCTAATCATTGGCTTCGCTTTTACTATATTAAAGGAGAGTTTTACGGATATTCACATATCCGTTTCATGAAAAAAGGCTAACTTAAGTGGGATTATATATTTTTTTTACAATCTCGTCAAATACGGTTTGTCTTTCGTTGTCCATAAAATAAACAGGGGTATGTATAACAGTTTGTTCTTCATTTGCATACACGGGAACAAACGCTATATGTTTTTTATTTCTCTTAAAATACAGCTTGTCTACCGCATAAAAGCCTTTGTAAATATCACCGCTGTCGCACTCTTGCGCGCTTGTATAGTCCACGTCCACAAAAATTACTATGCTATAATCTTCTTCTAAAGCTCTAACAGACTGTTTGATTGTTGTTATACTTTTTGACGCATTTTCATTTCTATAAACAGGGATACTTCTTACGCTTTTAGCATACCAAGTTATTATACGAGCACAGACTGGCGACATTAGCTTACAAAACAATTTACTTTTCTTCATTCTAACTGAAAACGTATAATTTCTAAACTGATTTTTTGCTTCTTTATACGAGCAAAAACAATTTAATACCCACGGTCGCAATACCGTTTTAATATCGGAAAAAGCTTGCACTACGCCAACCATATCACGATGCCTACACAAGTATACGCAAGGTGAATTTAGCGGGCTACCGATTATTTTACGCTTTTTATATTTTTTGCGCACAAATAAGAGCGTACTTTTCGCTAATGGTCGGTATTTTTTATTTTGCATAACTTACTTCCTTTTTCTTAAATACCCATTTTAGCTGTATTTGGTACGACGCAAGCGCTAGCGCTAAATCAACAACAAGCTTGATAATTATCTCTCCACCTCCAAACAAAGTTGTAAATATAAGCACAGTTACGTATGAAAGCGACAACTGCACAAACCATAAAGTATAATACTTAATTATACTTCTTTTTGAGATACGTTTACCTCCAAACGTAACAAATCGGTTAAAAATGAAGTTTACTATACTACTAAATATTCTAGCCACAACAGTAGATATAAGTAAGTTTAATGCAAGTGATATAACGCTAGGAAGTATTGCGTAATTAAACAACGCAAATACTCCAATATCTACTATTCCAGCTATAATTCCTGCTATAATAAAACTAAGTATTCCCGATAATAAAACACCAACTACGCGCGCCGAATCTCGTAATGATCTAAAATTCGATTTATGGTTTTGCTCATACTTAGTGGTTATCGGATGCTCATAAATTTCAAAATCTGCGTTTTTGCTTTTTATGAGCGTATTCATCTCGTATTCGAACCTTTCACCTTTAATAGTAAGCAACCAATTCAAAATGTCTTTTGAAAACGCACGAAGACCACTTTGGGTATCTTTAAGATTAATTCCATATAAAGAACGAAATAAAAATGCTGTGGTTTTATTGCCAAATTTACTGCGCACAGGCATGTTGTTGCTATCAAGATCCCTATAACCTATTATTAGAGATTTATCCCCGTGCGCACCAAGCTGTTTATCCATTGCTATAATATCTGTTAACTCGTGCTGTCCATCGCTATCCGCAGTTATGATACCTGCATATTCTTTATTAAGGTTCGTAGACAAAAAGTATTCTATTGCAGTTTTAATTGCCACGCCTTTCCCTTTATTCTCGTCATGCACAAGATAATGTATTCCACTATATTCGGTCTTTATCCTTTTATATATAGCATCGCAATCCTTTTTGCTTCCGTCGTTTATAATTATCACATCCGAAAAATATTCCAACGAGCCTTTGACAAGAGAAATAAGCTTTTCGTCTGGATTTAGGGACGGAATTACTAAAACAGCAAAAGATGTTTGTTTCATATTTACTCCACATGTAAAATTATTTACATTCTAAACATTTTTAATCTTGCGTTCCAATACAACTACTACGTCTTTTGTAATTTTTTATAATATTATATTCTTTTTATCGTATCGAAAAAAAGAAAGTTTTAAGTGTTTTTGTTAATATTTTTGTTATTACAATTTTCACAATTTATTGTATTATGATAAATATCTAAAAAAATTTTCACAATTTATTGTATTAGCTTTGACATTACACACAAGATATGGTATTCTTAATAATAGGAACAAAAATATTATAAATAGGGGGAAAATCAACATGCGCTGTTATAAGTGCAATTCTCTATTATTTATCGTATTTTTGATAAAACAAAAGGAGAATATTTTATGGTTTTAGCGTACAACGTAAAAGACAAGCCAACGTTTGGCAAACTTATCGTATTTGCATTTCAGCAAATACTAGCTATTATGGCAGCAACTATTGCAGTTCCTTCCATTATCAGACACGATATGTCGCACGCAGCGGCTCTATTTGGTGCAGGTATGGGAACAATAATTTATTTACTGTTCACAAAATTCACTAGCCCAGTATTCTTAGGATCGTCCTTTGCTTTCCTTGGTTCTATGGGCGCAGCTTTTGCAGGCGGCGTATCTATGTCTTTAGGTTATCTAGGAATGATAATTGGCGCAACTTTTGCTGGACTTGTTTACGTAGTGATTGCTATTATAGTTAAGTTTGCAGGCGTTAAATGGATTTCTAAACTTATGCCGGCAGTAGTTATAGGACCCACCGTTGCAATAATAGGTTTGTCGCTTGCAGGTAACGCTATTGGTGATTTATTTGAGGGTGGAAATTTAGTTGAAGTAATTATTCCTATAATTAAAGACGGCGCTATTGCTTATGACAAAATAGATGTTCCCACCGCAAATACATATATTGCTCTTGCTTGTGGTCTTGTAACTTTGTTTACAACAATAATCGTATCAGTTTACGGCAAAAAGATGCTAAAACTTATTCCTTTTATTATCGGAATTTGCGCAGGATATTTGTTTGCTTCTATATTTACTCTTTTTGGAATTTGGTTTAACAATCCTGAGTTAGTAGTTATTGACTTTAGCCAGTTTGAAAAAATGCACTGGTATCCTGAGTTTACGTTTATTACTGCATTTTCTGGCAATTACGGTTTTGGAGAAGTTGGTAATATGGGCGCATATATCGCAACTATTGCCGTAGCGTATATTCCCGTTGCTTTCGTTGTTTTTGCAGAGCATATTGCAGATCACAAAAACTTGTCCACCATTATCAACAAAGATCTTCTTACAGATCCCGGACTTTCTAGAACTTTACTTGGCGACGGCGTTGGCTCTATGGTAGGCGCATTCTTCGGTGGATGTCCTAACACCACATACGGCGAATCGGTTGGCTGTGTTGCAATTACTAAAAACGCTTCGGTTTACACTATTTTAACCGCCGCAATTTTGTGCATTTTAATATCCTTCGTAGCTCCGTTTATGACTTTCCTTGCAACAATTCCATCTTGCGTAATGGGTGGTGTTTGCGTTGCTCTTTACGGATTTATCGCAGTATCGGGACTTAAAATGATTCAAAAAGTTGATCTTGGTCAAAATAAGAACCTTTTCGTTGTATCCGTTATTCTCATTGCAGGTATCGGTGGAATGTCATTAACCTTTGGTTCAATCACGATAACCCCCGTTGCTTGCGCGCTTATTTTGGGAATTATCACAAACCTTATAGTTTCAAAAGCAAAAGAAGAAAAAACCGAGGAAAATTCTCAGCAGGAACAAGACAACACTAAAGAAGTTGCTTGACATCTAAAGTAAAATAAAGGGCGTTTGCAAAATCTTGCAAACGCCCTTTTGTTTTTATAAAATTCGCTCACTGTGCAAGCCCGATCTATCGTTTCTCACCTTAAAAGCTCCTAAAAAGGAAGAAAAACGCATTGATACAAAAACGTTGTACAACGACTGATACCCTTCTATATCCGTTTTTACGCTAAGTCCGCACCCAGAGTAAACAAACTTTGGCGTAGAGATAATACTTACTAAAACACCAGATCTTTTTGCGCTATCATACAAACGCATAGCTTCTTGTCGCGACTTAAAAGAAAATATACAGTACATAAAACGTTCCGTCCTTAGTATAATAATTTTGTCAATATTACAGTTTATATAAAATATAATATATTGTATTATACGAAAAAAAACAGCAACTTGGTACATTGATATAATTTTTATTTTAAGGTGTTTTATGATATATTTCGACAATTCCGCAACAACCAACTTTAAGCCCGAATGTGTAAAAAACGCAGTTTACTCCGCTATGTCCAATCTTTCTGCAAATCCTGGTCGAGGCAGTCATTCTATGGCTATAAAAACCGCGTCTATGGTATATTTAGCAAGAAAAGCTATCGCTAATGAAGTTGGACTAAAAAATCCAGACAGGGTTATTTTTACCGCCTCTTGCACCGAAGCTTTGAATTTAGCAATAATTGGCTCAATGAAAAGAGGACACGTTATAACCACAATATTTGAACATAATAGTGTGCTACGCCCTCTATTTTCAAAAGCAAAAGAGTTTTATACAGAAATAAGCATTGTTGAACCAAACGGCAATTCTATTGATGCAAAAAGCATAGAGCGATTAATAAGAAAAGATACGTATATGATTATTGTTAATCACGTTAGCAACGTTACAGGACAAATCGCTCCGCTTTATGAAATTGGAAAACTGTGCAAAAAGCACGGAATTCTTTTTGTGGTTGACGGCGCGCAAAGTGTGGGTTATAACAAAATCGATATGGAAAACAATAATATCGACATGCTTGCCATAGCTCCACACAAAGGACTACACGCTCTTACTGGAATAGGCGTTCTTGCAATAACAGACAACGTAAAACTGCGCCACATAAAATTTGGAGGAACAGGCACTTCTTCTACGGATATATATCAACCGAACTCTTTTCCCGAAGGGTATGAGGTTGGTACCTTACCTACCGTCGCTATATCCTCGCTAATACCAGCTATTAATTGGTGCGAAAAAAACCGTATTAAAAACGATAAACGGATTTTCGAACTGTCTGAAATTATAATAAACGGTATACTTACTATACCTAACATCACATTGTACACTCCTCCTAATCTACGTAATGGAATAATTTCTTTTAACATAGACGGATTATCATCTTCTGAAGTATGCGACATTCTATCTTCGCAATATGATATTTGCGTAAGGTGTGGACTACACTGCGCACCGCTTATTCATAAATATCTTGATACTTTAGACGGTGGCGCGGTAAGAGTTTCGTTATGTGGTGATAACACGTACGGAGAAGCCGAAAGCTTGCTTTTAGCGCTAAGAGAAATATCCGAACTATCATAGATTATTTAGCAAAACTTGTATTCTTTCTTGCTGTTCCTTTGTTAGCGACGGCATTATCATAGACAGCATGGACGTCAGCTGTTGCTTATCAAAAGTTCCGTTTTGCTTTTGAATACTTACCGTCCTAAGTAATTCTTGCATAAGCTGATCCTGAGAAAAATTCTTGTATTTATCATACGTTTGCTTCACCTGTTCTTCATTCTTTTGAGTTTTGAAATCTTTGATATTCATAATCGCTCCTTTTGGCTTTTTTATATAATTATATGATAAATCTTCAACACGCTTGCATATATTGTAAAAGTGAATTTTTTAAGGAGTAACTTTATGGACTTACAATCAATTCTCCCCCTGTTGAACCTAAATGGAAAAAATAAGGATATGGAAAAAATAATTTCTATGATGTCATCAAATAAAGAAGATGTTCTCAAAAACTTTGCGTCAAGCTCAGATCCCAAAACTTCTGCAATACTATCTATGCTTCAAAACAGCAACCCTAAAAAACAATATTTAGGACTTTCACCCATAAAAGAAATCGCTAACGACGAAATTTTTGGTCGGCTTACAAAACATTTTTTGTCGCAAAAAAGCTAATACGTATATAAAAAAGGCTTACCTTATACTAGGCAAGCCTTCTTTTTATTTTATGAAATTATTAGGCATTAGCTTCTACTTTTTCTTCAGTTTTAACACCAATTGCCAACTCGTCGGCATTTGTTCCAGTATCTCTTTTATAGAATGCAATAAAGTAAACTACAATAGAAATTACAGCAAGAAGAAGCGCAAATCCAATTGTAAACCAGAAATTAACACTCTTATTAATATTAGTGATAAGTCCAGCAACCTCAATAACAAGGATAAGAAGAGGCGTTACGTATTTTATCATTACTGCAAAGATATTTCCAAATACAGGATGAAGTTCCAATCCGTCTTTCTTAAGATTATCAAGAGTTTTGAAAGGATTAGCGGTAACCTTTTCGTCCATAAGCCAACCAATAGCAAAGCAAGAACAGAACGCGCCTAACGGCATAAGCACTACGTTTGTCATCTCATCCATAAACGTAAGCAAATCATATCCAAACACTTTAAACGTAGCCCAAGTACCTCCACCTATTTCTCCACCAATTGACCAAGCAACAGGAATAGATACTAAACAGCAAAGTCCACATACTGCAAGCGTTGCAATCTTTCTTGGAGCTTTGAACTTTTGAATAACAAACTGAACACCGGTTTCTACAAGCGAAATAACAGAAGTTACAGCAGCAATTACAATCATTGCAAAGAAGAAGAACGATACAAACTGACCAATATCTCCCATTCGTCCAAAAATCATAGGAAGAACACTATATACAAGACCAACTCCACCCAAAGATCCACTATTGTCGGGAGCAAAAAGTTCGGGAGCAAGCGCGCCTACTGCGGGGAAAATTGCAAGACCAGCCAAAATTGCAACCATAGTATCGAATACAGAAATCATTGCAATAGATTTGCCAATCTTTATTTCCTTACTAGTATACGAGCCGTAAGCTACCATAATACCCATACCAAGAGATAGCGAATAGAACGCCTGTCCCATTGCTGCAATTACACCATCGAAAGTAAGATTTTCAAACTTAGGAACAAGATAGAACTCAAGTCCTTTTTCCACTCCAGGTCCAAGTGTAAGGCTATAAATTGCAATAGCTACTATAATTAAGAAAAGTATAGGCATAAGCACTTTTGACGCCTTTTCAATTCCGCCCTTAATTCCACCCATTATAATAAGGGCAGCAAGCGCCATAAATATAATAGTGTACATTACAGGCTCATAAGAGTTAGCCGTAAATGAACCCATTGTAACAGCATTTCCAGCTTCTGGAATAGATTGGAAAGAGTTCATTGTAAAACGCAACGTCCAACCACCAAGTACCGAATAATAACAAGCAATAAATACAGGAATAAGGCAAACAAGTAATCCTGCCCAACCAAAGCCCTTTTTAACCTTTTTATATGCGGTTACGGTATTTGCTTGAGCGCGTTTTCCAAGATAAATCTCCGCAACAAGTGCAATAGAACCAATAAAAAGCACGCATAGTATATATACTAAAACAAATGCTGCTCCACCATATTTTGCAGTCTTGTACGGAAAGCCCCAAATATTACCAAGACCAACTGCAGAACCTGCCGCTGCAAGAATAAAACCTATTCCGCTTGCAAAGCCGTTCTTCTTTTTTGTTTCTAACATAAGAACTCCTTTATAAACATTAGTATTATGATATTATATCAAAATATCTTTTTTTAGTCAACTGAAAGAAAATAAAAAAATAGCGTCTAATAGAAAAATATATTAACATTATCTATGAAATATAAAAAGCCGATAACTTTATTAAAATTACCGACTTAAGTGATCGTTATCAAAAATACCAATATTGCGCCTATTGCGACAACTACTGCTCCACCAAGTATAAATTTGAGAATTTTTACCGTTTTATGCACTACGTTGTTTTGTTTATACGCATCTTTCTGAACTCCGTCATAAAGTTCTTTTGTCTCTTTAAATCCCTTTTCTAACAATACGAATTTTACTTGCTCTAACAAAAGATGAACGTCGTTTGAAACATCGCCTTCTTTTATAAGTGGCGAAACGTAATAACCTCCGTTTTGACCGTTTGCAATAAAACATAGATTTATCGAAAAGTATTCTTCGCCTGATCTTACCGTTATACGTACCAAACTGTCGTTGCTCTCGCTTATTG
This sequence comes from Clostridiales bacterium, assembly GCA_015055625.1. GTDB lineage: Bacteria > Bacillota > Clostridia > Christensenellales > Pumilibacteraceae > RUG12826. The sequence continues at coordinate 109,761 of SVHU01000004.1, forward strand.
GGACTAATTCGCTGGTTAGAACAAATCCCATTCGTTCATACGCGTCACAAAATTCTTTTATCTTTGGCTCCACCGCTTCATATACGTATTGCTCTAGATTATTAATATCTGATATCTTATATTCTTTCATAAAAACATTATATAACACTTTTAAAAAAAATGCAAGAATTTTCAGTGTTAAACAAATGATAAAACGAAAACCCGACTTTGATGAAGGGTTAAGCATCGCAAGGCGGGTTTTCTTGGGAAAAATCAGTCGGTATTCCTAGGTTAAAACGACCAATAAACACCAACTAGATTAATAATACCACAAAAAGCAGATTTTGTCAAATATAATAATACAAAAACTCAAAATTTGCAATATAAAATGTTAGCCAATATTTATATTTGGAACATAATGACAATTTATAAGTTTTAACATATTAAAAATACCCATCCGAGATATTATCGAATAGGTATTGTATATTAAATATGTTTTTTTACAAAAGCTTATAATATCCTTCCTCTTCCAAAACAGTATCAAGATAATTTCTATCTAAAATAGTGTTTGTTTCAGTATTTTCGATATCAGCATACTCCGCGTGCATACAATATACTCCCTCAAAATCATGATGGAGAAGATATCTGACCACCCTTCTCCAATCGCAATTACCATAACGAGCCGTGGTAAAACAAGGGAAATAGAACGCCTTTCCCGACAAGTCTTCTCTCTTATAGTACGCAGCTACCATATTTATCATCAGTATTCTATCCATAACAAGTGAGATAGCATGCTCGGGCATTTCGCCGGCAAGACCGCTATGAGCGCAGTCCCACGACGCTCCAACCCAATCTTTATCGCATCCGTCCAAAAGATTTCTAAGCTCCATAGTAGTATAAATATACTTTCCACAATGATTTTGAACGGCAATTTTTACATTATATTTTTTGCAAAGCGGAACAAAAGAATTAATTTTATCAGTCCAAGCTTTTACCGCAGTCATATAATCTTCATCTATGGAAATGGGTAGCATTATACGTAAACATCTTGCGCCTACTGCTCCCGCAAAATAAAATGACGCTTCCGAAAGTTCACACGCTACACTATCTACTGTTATTCCGTGATTTTTAAGCGCGCAAACAAACTCCTCCGTCTTTTCCATATAATTGTCGGGGTTAACCTGAAAACCCGCTCTAAACGGATATTCTATACTGTCAAAACCAAGCTCTTTGATTTTATCGCAAAGCTCGTTTATAGAACAGTTTTTCCAATATTTTGTAAAAAGAGTTATTTTGTGGTTCATAATTTTTTCACCTTTTGAATTATTTTTAATTTAGCGGTCAACAACTTAATTATGTATTACAATTATCATGCCGTAGCACAAAAACTCATACGCAGTAAAGAATTAATCGCTTTTAAGCTAACAAAACGTTACAACAAAGTTGCTCCAGCTTTAGTACTGTATTTTAAGAACCATATTCCTATGCCGATTAAAGAGCATAAATGGCAAGAATATTTTGATTTATTAAACAACGTTTACTCTTAGTTTGCCCAAGCAGACGGCATATCTCTATTATCCTTAAACCACTGAGTATCTTTAAGTATTGTATTGTTGTTAGAACAATTTACTGTCACGTTTCCCGCCTTACTTGTAACAACTATATTACCATTCAAAAGTCCGTGCTCTCCAGTATTCTTCCATCTTCCGTCCACCATTGCAATTTCAGCGTAAGTCGTAACGAAAACCTTGTCTGTATGCTTACTTATTCTATCAATATAAGCCTGAGTGGGGAAAGTGTTATGAAGATTTTGAACGCCTTGAGTAAGATATTGAACGTTACCTGCCGAACAACATACCACGCTGATTTTGGGTTTAATTACGTCAAGCAGAATGTCGTTAGAAGAAGTTTTACTTCCATGATGTCCTGCCTTATACAAATCAACCTCAGGAAGACTATTCTTGTTTACCAAAGAAGCTTCGCCGTCCTCTTCCAAATCGCCCGTAAATAAGAAGTTTTTATCTCCGTGCTTAAGCATAAAGCAAACTGAATAGTTATTCTCGTCTTCATGATCAATTTCGTAATAGTCGTGATATAAAAACTCCATTGTTATTCCCGGCGAAAGCTCGTATTCTCTTTTTGCTCCGTCTTGATTTTTATAACATTGTAAAGCTGTATAATGTACCGCTCCGTCTTTTTCAACTTCATTATCACGTTTTTCTACGTATCTATTATAAGTCGCAGTCGTCTTGTCCGTACGCGCAAAATCTATGATAGTTTCGCATTTATAAAAATCAAAGATACTCGTATTAGCTTTTGTCGTTCCTGCAAATGCTGCAATATGATCAAGATCAGCGTGCGTTACGATAACGTATTCTAAAACACCGTCCGTACAATATTGATTAACGTAAGTCTTTATCGTATCAAGACTATCCGCAGCAGATCCTGCATCCACCAATATATCAGTATCTCCTGCTTTAATATAAATACTATCGCCGTTATCTTTGTTTCCAAGATACATAAAATGCATTGATAGTTCTCCAATAGCTACGTTGCTCTCGTCCTTATCTATAAACGAACGCATAAAGCTAAAGACAAATCCACCTATTGCGCTAATAATAAACACAAGAACACAAGCTATAATTTTGAGGACGATATGGTTGTTTCTTTCTTGCTTTGCCATTATTCGTTACCTCCTATGATTATAGTCTTACGAAGTTTTACATTTTCGTATTTTTTCATACCGATTTTAACCAAGAAATTGTTGCCTGTATAATTTAATTCGTAAATAACACAGTACGTGCCGTCCTTAGAAAAATCTTCTACAATCTCAACCTCTTCGGTTTCTAAATTTAGGTACTTGATAGTGTGTTTTACGTAAGAAGACACGTCGTTACCCCAAACTATAACCTTAGTTTCGTTTTCATCCGCTTCTAAATCGTAAGTTTCGCCACTGTTAAGATAAACTGTTGCGTCAGTCATAGCTTTACCGTTATTATAGAGCGTGAATTCATCTTTACTTCCTAGTAAATATACAGATCCAAACCCTAAAGCTAATCCCAATACGATGCAAAGAATAAGCGCAACGACGAAGCCTACGTTTTTGCGAGCAAACTTCTTCGTTTGTCTTTTTGCATATCTTTTAGTTGAATTTTGCCAAGCCATTAATTATCCTCCTATTACATAAGTAACTAAGCCAACTCCCGCCGCGACCAATATAAACGCTATTACGGGAATATGCTTTTTGAAAATCAGTTTGTACACAACCATTATTACAGCAAGAATTGCCGTGATAATAATAGATAATAAGTCAAAACTCATAGAATAGAAACTTTGAATTCCTATTGCCGTAACAACCATATAGGCACCTGCTGCTATTATCATTCCAACAACTATTGGTCTAATAGTTTTAAGCACGGTTTGAACACCTTTATATTGAGCAAATCTTTTAAATACCGCGGCTATTAATAATATTATTATAAATGAAGGTAAAACTACGCCAAGCGTTGCGAGCAACGATCCCAACACTCCACCTTGAGTCGATCCGATAAACGTTGCCATATTTATTGCAATAGGTCCAGGGGTAGACTCGGATATTGCAATATACTGCAAAAGCTGTTCTTCGGTAAGCCATCCGTTTGATACCACTTCTTGTTGAATTATTGGTATCATACTTGCTCCGCCACCAAAAGTAAATAAACCTATTTTGAAAAAGGTAAGAAATAATTCCAGATAAATCATTGCTCATTACCTCCTTCAACTTCTTCTACATTTTCAGTATCCGACTGTAAGGATGCTTCCGTTTTTGTAGCAAACTTTTCTTGACGATTTTTCTTTACTACTTCTAATATGTAAATAAACACACCAAGCACTGCTCCTGCTAAAATAAAGAACACAGTAGAAAAATCAACCGCAAAAAAGTTAATTAGTAATATTCCTACAAGAGCAATAAAAAAGCAAATCAATGAGAATACATTTTTCTTAAATGACTTTAACATTTTTATGCCTTGTCTTAGAATAATAAGACCAACCGCGCATTTGATACCATTGAATGCGTACTGCACGTACGTCATACTCATAAACCAATCAAATACAAGCGATATCCCGAAAATTATCACAAAGGACGGTATTACGCAAGCTATTGTCGCAACTGCCGAACCCAGCACTCCACATATTTTATATCCAACGTAAGTAGAACAGTTTATCGCAATAGGCCCAGGGGTGGACTCTGCTATGGTAACAATATCAGTAAGCTCGTCTTTTGTTATCCATTTCTTTTTGTTTACTACGTTTTCTTCTATTAGAGCTATCATTGCATAGCCCCCGCCAAACGTAAACAAACCTATTTTAAGATAGGTTAGAAATAAACTTAAAAGCGTTTTGAATTTTTGCATTTTCTATTTCCTTATTTTAGTTTACAAAATCTATAAAGGAGCGGTCTGACGTAAAAGTTTTACCGTCTAAATACGTACCAGTTCCTTGTAACGTTATTTGCTTTGATATAAGCAACTGCTTCTTTTGTCCGTACTGCTTGTTTATCTCGTCATTACCGTATTTATTATCTCCAAGCACTGGGTTTCCGATAAAAGCAAAGTGCGCTCTTATCTGGTGAGTTCTTCCCGTAATAAGATTAATCTTAGCATACGATAAAGAACTGCTCTTTTGGATAATTTCGTAACCAGTAATAATTTCCTCGGAATTTCCCGTAGGCGATTTGGTTATTTTTACCGTGGACGTATACGCGTTTTTAGTCAAATGCGCTCTAAGTACAGTATTATCTGCCTTTGGACAGCCTACAAGCACCGCCTCGTAAATCTTAGTAGTTTTTCTTTCCTTTATCGCCTTAAGAAGAGCTTGCTCGGTTTTGTCGTTCTTAGCAAAAAGCATCAAACCGCAAGTATTCCTATCTAATCTGTGCAAGAAGCGATAATCACCTTTGCTTTTAAGGTAATTATAAAGCCCTTCGCTGTTTACTCCTTGCTCTTTGTCGGCTACAAGCAAATTTTCATCCTCGTATACTGTAACGTAAATGGGAAAAGTTTTATCCTTTCTTTCGTATACGCATATTTCATCAAGAGAGGTTACGGTCATTTTTTTTTCACCTGTCTTTTTGCCATTGACCTTTATATCTTTATCCCTAAACAATCTGTTTACTTCGCTTGGTAAAATATCCGCGCAGTAATGGTCTAAAGCAAGAGATAAAGTCATTATTTCGTCAGTATAAAATTTTCTCATTATTTCAAAAATCCGTTTATAATTTGTTCTTCAGCTTGCTTTTCGGTTAGTCCCAACGTCATAAGCTTAATAAGCTGATCGCCTGCAATTTTACCAATTGCCGCCTCATGTATAAGGCTTGCATTAATATCGTTTGCCTCAAGCATAGGAACTGCAGTTACCTTAGCATCATCCATTATAATAGCGTCACATTCGGTATGTCCTGTACATTCGTTGTTTCCTCTGATATTCGATTTATACAACTGAACAGATTTATCTTTAGCAACCGATCTTGATACAACGTCCGCTCCGCAATCTTTTCCGTCCAAGTCTACGGTAAAATCGGTTTCTGCATACTGATCGCCGTGAGTCATAATGTTTTCCTTGATAACAAGCTTAGCACCGTCTTTAAGTACTGCTGAAGTTTTTCTAACGGTATCGTCAATACCCTTAATTTGAGTAGTTGCCATTTCCATATACGACCCCTCGTCCATCTCGATAATGGTGGTGGGGTTCATAACGTTTTTACCCGCTCCGTCGTTTGCACCGTAATGCTTTTCTACGTATTTTACTCTTGCATTTTTAGCAAGGTGAAAAGCGTGTATTCCATCATGTCCGCTATCCTGATCGCCACAGTTATGAATTCCGCACCCTGCGATTATAACAACGTCCGCATTTTCACCAATATAAAAATCGTTATACACAAGATCTTTAAGTCCTGATTTAGCAATAATTACAGGGATATGCACGCTCTCTTTTTTTGTGCCGGGCTTTATAATAATATCAATACCGGGTTTATCGGTTTTTGTTACGATATCAATATTTGCAGTGGTTTTTCTCTCCGCTCCTGCTCCATCCGCGCGCAAATTGTACGCGCCCTCTGGTGTTTCGTGTAAATCAGCTATTTCTTTAAGGAGTTGTTTTTGTATTGCGTCCATTAGTTATTGCCCTCCATTTTGGAAGTAAGAACTGAACAAGCGCCTGCGGACTTGTAAAGGTCAGGAAGCACTTCGTTCTTTGTTCCCACATTTTTAAGATTGCCGTTTGCTATTACTACAATTTTGTCGGCAATATTAAGTATACGCTCTTGGTGGGAAATAATAAGAATATTTCCGTTTATCTTAGTATGCATTTTTTCAAACACGGATATAAGGTTACCAAAGCTCCATAAATCTATTCCAGCCTCAGGCTCGTCAAAAATGGAAAGCTTGGTGCCTCTTGCCATAATCATCGCAATTTCTATACGCTTAAGCTCACCGCCCGAAAGCGATGCGTTTACCTCTCTGTTTACGTAATCTCTTGCGCACAAACCAACCTCAGAAAGATAAGTACATACGTCACTAATTTTAATAGGCTTTCCAGCTGCAAGCGTAATAAGGTCTTTTACAGTAATTCCCTTAAAGCGTACCGGTTGCTGAAACGCAAAACTTACGCCCTTGTTAGCGCGCTCTGTAATACTCAAATTCGTTATATCCTCACCGTCAAGCAAAATTTGTCCGCTTGTCGGCTGTATTATACCTGCAATAATTTTTGCTAAAGTGGATTTTCCTCCACCATTAGGTCCTGTAATAGCAACAAATCTATCGTCAATTATTAAGGACACATCTGATATTATTTCTTTACCGTCCTCCGGCGCTTTGTAAACTATATTCTTAAGTTCTAACATACTAGCTCCTTCTTAGTACTGTGCTTCTAATCTGTAAATAGGTAAACCTTGTGATACAAATTTTTGTTCATACTCCGTTATGATATTACCCTCAAAATTGCTCTTATGTAAATCAAGCGAAACGTTTTTAAGGGTAAAGCCTGCACGAGATAAATTCTCAATGGAAAACTCAAAAAGCTTTTGATTGTCTGTTTTTTGGTGAATTTCACAGCCTTTCTTGAGAACTTTTTTATAAACATCTAAAAATGCAGGCGCTGTAAGTCTACGGTTAGCATACGTATTTTTAGGATATGGGCAAGAGAAGTTGAGAAAAATTCTATCAAAAACCGCGTCTTCAAAATACGTAGTAAGATGTTCAGCTCTACAATTAATAAACTTCAGGTTGGGAATTTGAAGATCTTCCGCTTTCTCCATCCCCACAATTATAACGTTGCTTATTACCTCTAACGCTAAAATATTGATATTGGGATTTTGCTGAGCGAACTGAACGGCAAAACCGCCCTTTCCGCATCCGATTTCCAAATATACGGGATTATCGTTTCCGAAAACCTGTCTAAGATCAAACTTTTTGATTTCTTCTTTTTTTATTTCATTGCCCGTATATTTACCATCAAAAAAACCTATTTCGTTAAGTAGTAAATAATCGGGGTGCTGAGTCATTCTCGTTTCGAGATTGCTCTTTTTTCTCATTCTCATAGTTGTACTTCTCCTATTGCTTTATCTGTTACAAGCTCGAACGGAATATTTCCATTTGTTGCTCGATATAATTTTACGTTTGTGTAATTTAACTTTCACGTAACATTAATTAGCACCATACATACTTATTCATTATATATTTTAACATAAATAGTTGTTATTGGCAAGAAAATCAACGCTCTTTAGGCGTTTATTTGGTAGACAAATTTTTTTTATTGCGTTATAATATAAAAACTAACTTTACGAGGTAACACTTATGAAAACAATTAAACCCGATTTTGAAAGAATACTTATCAGCAAAGAACAACTTGACAAAAGAATTAAGGAACTTGCTTCTCAAATCGATATTGATTACGCAGGCAAAAAGCCCTTGTTTATTTGTATTTTAAAAGGTAGTATTATGTTCTTTACCGACCTTTTAAGGGCTATTACCATTGACTGCTCTATGGACTTTATGTCACTTTCTTCTTACCGTAACAACACAACAAGTGGAGAAGTTAAGATGATTAAGGACCTTGACGAACCAATCGTTGGTAAGGACGTTATTATTGTTGAGGATATCATTGACAGCGGAAAAACACTTTCTTACCTTAAGCGCTTACTTGCTTCACGCAACCCCAACTCCATAAAAATCATTACTATGCTTGACAAACCCGACAGACGAGTTGTAGAACTTCAACCAGACTACACCGGATTTGTTATAGAAGACGAGTTTGTTGTTGGATACGGTCTTGATTACGCTCAGGATTATAGACACTATCCCGACATTTATATTCTTTCTCGTTCGGTTTATGAAAAATAATTACATATGCGCTAAAAACGCCCAACCATTTTTATGGTTAGGCGTTTTTTGATCTTATTCCGTTTTTTCCTGTTGTATCGGTTCGCTCTTTTTTTTGTTTTTCAAGTTGGAAATAAATATACCTGCGCAAATAAGCAAGAATGCTATGGGGTATTGCCATTTTAGGATGTCTTCACCTAACAACAACCAACCCATTATACACGAAAAGATGGGGACAGAAAACTTGATAATGAATAACTTTGAAAGGTTGCCCTTGCGTAAAATCGAATACCACAACGTATAGCTGAAAATTGAAGCAAAACAAATATAAGCTATTATCCACAAATCAATATTAAAGCCAATCGTTACTTTTCCTCCCATAACAAGACCTGCAACTAAAAGTACTACACCACCAAACAATTGCGAAAACGACGTAACTATCATTGGATCTGAAGAAGGGGCGATCTTTTTGCTGACAATATCTCCAAACACCAAGCAAAACGATGCTACAATCGTCATTGCGTCACCTATCTTGAACGCCAAAAATCCTGTTGATGAAAAACTTGTAGCTACAACTCCAGTAAAACCAAGAAGCACGCCTACCAGCTTTTTCCAATTAAACTTATCGTCTTTGAAAAACAACCAAGAAAAGCAAACGAAAAACAACGCGCCAACTTGTTTTAGTATAGAGGTTTTGGACGAATCGGTAAATTGCAGTCCTACGTACAAAAATCCGTAATGCATTATTATCGAAAATAGCCCGATAAGTCCTATCGGTAATAAATTAGGCTTGAGCGTTTGAAATGATTTACGGCGAGTTATTAATGCAAAAACACACAACACTCCTCCGCTTATGGCAAATCTTATTCCTGCAAACAGTAACGTATCAGCTACTGTCTTAATCTGGTACGCTTTGTATCCAAGTTTTATCAGAGGATACAACGATCCCCATAAGAACATAACAACTAAAACCGATAGCACGGTTTTTACTTTACCCATTGTTTTTTACACCTTTACTTCTTCTTTTTTCGCTGATTTTTAAGCGCGAAAATCAATATAAAGTATATTATAGTAAGGATATTTTGTCAATAGCAAAAACGCTACAACTTGAATAAAACGATACAAAAACATTACATTTCAGATAAAAAAACAAGCATTAATTTGCTTGTTTTTTTCGTTATATTTTTTCAATTGCTTCGCCTATTGTTTTGTATGCTTGCGTTGCGTCTTTTAGGATATCAATCTTGTTTTTAAGATTGTGCGTAAGATTTCCCGCGCCACCTATGCAACCGTCCACACACGCCATACCCTCGATAAAGTTGACGTCCAAAAGACCTTTTTGCATTCTAAGTAGCGCAATTTTGCACTCTTCTATTCCGTTACAGGGCAACGGCTTTAACGTTACATCAAGCCCTTGTTCTTTAATTGCCTGAGCTATTGCGTCCGTTACCCCTCCACTATGCGCAAAATTTCTACCAAAAGCAGATGCATCAGTAAGTTTTACCGCCTCTAAAGTCGTTATATCCATATCTTTACTGTGGAAAAGCGCCTGAAGCTCTTCAAACGTTATTACAATATCAATATACGGCTCTTTATAAAGCTTGATCTCTGCTTTTTTAGAGGTACAAGGTCCAATAAACACAACCTTAGCCTTATCGTCTTTTTCCTTAATAAGCTTTCCAATCATCGCAGCAGGCGTTAGAGTTTCGGAAATGTACTTAGCCATTTGGGGGAAATTGATTTTTACGAAACGAACAAAGGACGGACAGCAAGAGGATAATAAAATTCCCTTTTCAGCGAGTTCCTTTGCTTCCTGCTTTGCAACCAAATCCGCGCCAAGAGCAACTTCTTTTATGTCGTAAAATCCAAGTTCTTTAATTCCGCTGAAAACCTGACCGGGCTGAGCATACTTGAACTGACTTGCAATAGAAGGGGCAACAACAGCATAAACATGATAATTTTCATTGTTGTTTGAATTTTTAATAAGACGTACAACGTCTAGGATAAATGATTTATCCGCAATAGCTCCGTACGGACACTGGTATTCGCACGCACCACATTCATTGCATTTGTCATAGTTGATAGAAGCCGCGTTTGTTTCTTTATCGGGCGAAATTGCTTTGAGCTTACATGCGTTTTCGCAAGGACGCTTATAGTCGGTTATCGCGCTGAAGGGACAGTTCTTTGCGCACAAACCACAGTTAATACACTTGCTTTTGTCAATATGAGCCTTTTGTTCACTATCGATTAAAATTGCATTTTTAGCGCAAGAATCCACACAACGGTGAGCAAGACAGCCTCTGCACGAATCGGTTACCTGATATCCGCCCTGAGGACATTCGTCGCAAGCAATTTCCATAACTTCGATAATATTGGGATTGTCAAGATTTCCACCCATTGCCATTTTTTCGTTTTCGGCAAGAATTGCGCGCTCTTTATACACGCAACACCTACTGACGGGAGTTTTACCGGGAATAATCTTTTTGGGAATATCTGGCAAATCCTTTGCAAGAGTGTCGTTCCATTCGCTACGAGCTACTTCTCGTAAAACCTTATTACGTAAATGCTGAACTTTTGTATCGAATTTTCTCATTTGCTCTACCCTTTTAACTATTTTAGCACAAAATTATCATTATACGTATACAGTATAGCACATATATTTTAATTTTGCAATATAAATCGATAAAAATTTACGGAATAAATTTATCCAAATTATTGACAAAAAAAATTTGACGATATATAATAAGTGTGGACAGTTCGAAAACCTCCTGTCCTAAAACAAAACTAGGTAAACCGACAAATATTAGGTTTTTCTTTTCCCGAGGTTTTTTTGCTTTCGGGATTTTTTTGTCGGCAAGGTAAAAAATGAAAAATAAAACTTTATCAATTGTGTACTCGGCTACAATTGCAGCTCTGTACTGTGCGCTGACTCTTGCTGTCTATCCGCTTTCTTACGGTCCTTTACAGTTCAGAATATCCGAAGCTTTGTGCATACTTCCTCTGTTTATGCCTCAATCGGTAATAGGACTAACCGTTGGATGCTTTTTAAGCAATATATTCTCCACAGCCGGCCCTCTTGATATGGTGTTTGGTACACTTGCAACACTTATTGCGTCCATTGTAAGCTATATTGGTGGTAGATATATTAAAAACACACCATGCAAACTTTTGGTAGGAATTTTGTCCCCTACTTTGTTTAACGCTCTTATTGTGCCATTTGCAATACTTGCTATGACCGATCTTTCGCAAATGTATTTTATCACGGCGCTTTGGATAGGCGTGGGCGAGCTTGCAGTTCTTACAGCTTTGGGAATACCGCTGTATTTTTCATTTAAACCTATTGCGGAAAAACTTGTTAAAAAATAAGTTTTGTTCCAAAAATACACATACGTATACAAAAAATCCGAACAATTCATTGCTCGGATTTTAGTTTTAAAATAAAAAAGTGGCGACGTCCTACCCTCACATGACGTGTCCGTCACACTACTCTCGGCTCTGCAGGGCTTAACTTCCGTGTTCGGGATGAGAACGGGTGGGTCCCCTGCGATATGATCACCACGGTTGCTATTATATAATACAAAAAATAAAAAGTCAATCATTTTGCAGTTGCATTTTTTCACTTATTTTCATATTTAATGTAAAAATTTTTGTAATTGTAAATAAATTATCAAAAAAGTATTGACTTTTTTACGCCTTAAAAGTATAATTATTGTATTACAATTTTATATTAGGAGAACGTTATGAAAAAGTTTTTTGGCGAATTCAAAAAATTCATAACCCGCGGTAACGTGCTTGACATGTCCGTCGGTGTTATCGTCGGTGGCGCGTTCACCGGCATTGTAAACGGTTTAAGTAATTACATCTTAAAACCATTAGTAAACTGGCTCATTGCTCTTTGCTTGGGTAGTAACGATGGATTAAAAGGAGCTATTACTATGCTTTCGGAAGCAAAGAAAGCTTCTGGTGAAGTTGACGCTTTAGGTAATCCTATAATGGTTACAGACCTTGCTCACTCTATTTATATTGACTGGGGAGCATTTATAAGCGCGATTATAAACTTCATTATTATTGCTTTCGTACTATTCTTAATAGTTAAGCTTATTAACTCATTCCGTGACGGACAGAAGAAGCTTTCCGAAAGAGTTAAGGACGGTATTCCCACTAAGGAAGAAAGAAAGATGATGAAGAAAGACGGTATTAAGCTTTCTAACAAGGCAGCTGTTAAGGCTTGGCTTGAACAGAAGGAAAAGGACGAGGCTGAAGCTGAAGCTAAAGCAAAAGCGGAAGCTGAAGAAAAGGCAAAAGCTGACAGACTTGCCAATCCCACTACCGAAGATCTTCTTAAAGACATCAAAGAGTTGCTTAAAAATCAGGCTAAATAGTCTTATCAAAAACAGCGTGGCAAATTTGCTACGCTGTTTTTTTCTACTTAACTTTATTTTAATAAATTTTACTTTGCTAAAAGGTTGCAAGAATAAACTAAATGTGCTAAAATAAATTGATTTTTCAAAAAAGAGGCGACAAATGTCAAGAAATTCTACGTTAACATTCAAAAAAGGCGTAAGCGACGGTATTCCTATTGCGCTTGGATATCTTTCGGTATCGTTTGCTTTTGGCGTTACCGCTACGTCTAAGCTTATACATCCGCTCGTATCCTTGCTTATTTCGATGTCAAACCTTACTTCCGCAGGTCAGCTTGCAGGCGTAGAAGTTATCGCAACTGCAACGGTTGGAACATTTTTATCCGCGCTGTTTCAAATTGTTCTTACTCAGCTAGTTATTAACGCAAGATATTTTCTGATGTCGCTGACGTTATCTCAAAAGCTGGAAACAAAGTTCACTATTGCCGACAGATTGTTGTGCGCGTTTGGAATTACTGACGAGATATTTGGCGTTGCCGTTTCAAAAACCGAACCAATTTGCAAAAAATATATGCTTGGTTTGATTCTATTGCCATTTTTAGGCTGGTCTACCGGCACAATATCGGGCGCGTTGCTTGGCGGGATTTTACCTTCATTTATATCAGACGCGCTAAGCATTGCGCTGTATGCGATGTTTATTGCAATAGTAATCCCTGCTGGAATAAGGGATAAAAAGATTATTCCAGTTGTTTTAATTGCAATCGCGCTCTCTTGCGCATTCTTCTTCGTGCCCTTCCTTTCCGTTATTCCCGTAGGTATCACATACATAATTTGCGCGCTCTTCGCTTCTCTTATAGGAGCTATTTTCTTCCCGATCCCCGACGATAAGGAGGAAGAAAATAATGGATAAAAATCTTATTGCAATAATACTTGCGCTTGTAATGGCGGTTGTAACGTATCTTATAAGAATGATTCCATTCGTGTTCTTCCGCAAAAAAATCAAGTCAAAATTTATTAAGAGCTTATTATACTATATTCCCTACGCCGTGCTTTCGGCAATGACTTTTCCTGCTATTTTCTATTCGACAGGAAGTATTGTTACCGCGTCTGTCGGCACAGCTGTTGCGCTTATTGCATCTATTACAAAACGCTCGCTAGTTGTAGTTGCAGTTCTTGCTATCGGAGCAGTACTTGGAACATACGGAATAACTCTATTGTTCTAAAATCATTAATACGTATACGAAAAACCGTTCATTCTCTGCATTTTAGAGAATAAACGGTTTTTTATTTTATTCTAAAGATTTAAGATAATTTATGCAAATTTCAGCTTCTGCAATACCGCTAGGAGTACATGTTTCGCTCTCTACCACCATTAAAAAACCGAGCTCTTTTGCTTTTTCGTAAACATCTTTAACAGGAGCTGTACCCATTCCCAAAGGCATGCCTTTTCCATCAGCAAAGCCATCCTTGATATGAATACGAACAATCCTGTCCTTTAGTCTTGTAATAAGCTCTACGGGATTTTTCATGCCAACATACGCCCAATACGTATCAATTTCCAGTTTTATATCAGTGCGGTAAATCATTTGCTCTAACGCTACGCTACCGTCTACGTTTGGAACGCACTCTCTTGCGTGGTTGTGGAATGCAAGCGTTATGCCGTCTTTTTCCAATTTTGGCATAATCTCATTTACCTTTTCCACAAAATAATCAATTTCCTGCTGATTGGATAGACGGTAAGAGGGAAGTATATAATACTTATTTCCAATAGCTTTGTGGAAAGCTACTGTTTCGTCATACTTGTTTATAAGGTCATCAAGCGAAGAATGTGTTCCGCTGACTTCCAAGCCATTTTTTGCAAGCATTTCGTTTACCTGCTCGGCAGTTCTTCCCATAAAACCTGCAAACTCAACGTTTTTATAACCGAGTTTTGCAACCTTTTCAACTGCTTCTTCCAAACTTTCTTTACTAAGATCTCTTACGCTGTAAAGCTGTAATCCGTAATTCATAATTTTCTCCTTATGTTTTATAGCACAATTTAATAATATTACAATAATGTTGTGAGCGTCGCTAGCCCCAGCGATATAACGTTAGTTGCTAGCATTAGTAATATTCTATACTTTGTTTCCTCAGTTCTACCAGCCAAAAATAAGCCTATAAAAGCACACACACCACATATTACGCCCTCGACTGCATTCATCTTAAAATATGGCCATGGAATAAACATTCCTACGCTTATCCATAAGGTAACGAGTATTGTTGAACAAAAAGCAATGAGATATTCGTACGCATGATATCTTTCAACTATTGGAACAACTATGGGTTTTACACCTTGCTCATTAGTCGAAAAAATAAGTTTTACGCCTGTAAACGGATTGCCTTGAATAAGTACGGTATACTTTATTCCATCTTTTTCATAAGTGTACATGGCCGAATTAAGCCTGGTAAGCTCTATACCGTCTACCGTGATAGATGTTTTCCCCGACCAAAATTTTTTTTCGTACCAAATTTTACCTAATTTGGCATGTGTGTTTAATGCTAACATAATATTTATTCCTTTTATATCATTTATCTATATTATACTATAATATAGCTTATAAGTCAATACGTAACACAAAAAAACGGTATATTTACTATTATTAAATATTTCGTTGTTTATTTACGATCATAACATTAATAAAATACTTATGCCAATAGCCCAACACGTCAAAATTCCCAATATACTACCAAGTAATACAATCAAAATTCTTGTCCAAGTTTTTTTAAACATTCCAGCAACACACAACCCAAGCATAGCCAAAAATGCACTCACACCACCACCAATTGCTCCTCCAACTAGCGGGAATTGCACGTATATGTCAACAGACACGAAATTCCACGCAATTACGAACACAAAACCAATAATAGCGCACACAAATTCATACCATTTATATCCGTCAACAACTTGAATTATCTCAGAGTTATTCGGATTTTTTTCGTCCAAAATGGTTAATTTTTCGCCAGTGAAAAAATTCCCAGTCATACAAATTTTGCACTCAATGTCATTTTCGATATGCCTATAAACGTTTTTGCTTAACTTTTCAGCGGTTTTGCCATTTATTGTAATTTTGCGCTTACCCGTCCAAAAATTCTCTTCGTAAACAATTTCACCATAATTTTCACTCTTAAAATTGCTTGTCATAATTATCTCCCTATTTAATACTATATTATTTATTATAGCATAAAATTTGAATAAATTAAAGCAAAATTTCCTTAATTTTTGATATTATTTTATCCGCAAGCCATTTATGACCTTCTTCGTTTGGATGACAGCCATCTATCGTATGCTTTGTCCAATCAAACCCTTGTTCTTTGTGTAGGTTAAGAACTGGGATATCATACTTTTGCGCACACTCTTCTAAAACATTAACGTAATCTAAAAGAATGTGTCCGCATATATTGGGCTCGGACGTATCGTGTTCACTCCTTCCTTCCCAACTCCATATTGGTCCTCCGTAATAATTACCTATTCCATGATGTGGATACGGCGTTACTATGAGAAATTTAGTTTGTGGACGCTCTTTACAAAAACGACAAATTTCATTTATTGCATTTATGAAATATTTTGTATTTTTGTCACTTAAATCTTTAGGATATATGGGATCGCTTGTCCAAAAATAGTCGTTAGTTCCACCAAAAATCACTGCAATTTCTGCGCCTTCTAACAAATTAAGTCTATCTAAAAACGCTTTATCGTCATACATATTCAAGCCGGAACGAGCCATAAGCGTGCCGGTTATTCCAAAGTTTTCTTCCTCTGCTAAAAATTCATTACAAACAAGCGTTGAATACTTTTTACTCTTATTTTCTAACGCATATCCAAACGTAATACTATCACCCAAAAACGAAATTTTCATTTTGCATCTCCTATATTTGACTTTTTTTTTACATAGATATATAATATAATAAATTTATCAATATTTGTATTGAAATTCAATCAAAAAATATGAATTTTAAATCATTTTTTTAGGAGAACTATGTACGAACCTCAATTTATACCATTCCCCATCAATACCAGTGGAATAAAATACGCCATAATATACGATAAATCGTATCACACTCCAGACGATCCTACGTTAGATCCCTCTCACGTCCATTCAGGATACGAATTCTATCTAAACTTATCGGGCGACGTTAGCTTTCTTGTAAACAACAAATACTTCCCTGTTAGTAAAGGCGACTTTATTGTTATAAAACCAAATGATTTGCATATTTGCGTCTATAATTCCTCATGCATACATGAACATTTTTGTTTGTGGATAGAGTGCGAGGAAGATTCTCAATTACTTAACTTTGATCATGATGAGTTTAATAATAAATTTACTTTTACAGAAAAAAACAAAAACAAGCTTATAGATATTCTTTTTAGTTTATATAAAAGTAAAAATCCAGTTGAACAAAGCATCATGCTACTTTCTTTTTTTGCTATATTTTCTTCTGAAAGGAACATCGATCAAAATAATCAGGATTCCATTTTACCATCCGATATGCAACAAATTTTAGACTATATTGATACAAAATTTTCACAAATACGCAACATTAAAGATATTAGCAATAAATTTTTTATCAGCTCGGCTACTCTCAATAGATGGTTCAAAAAGTATTTACAAATTTCTCCCAGAGAATTTTTAGAAGCTAAAAAACTAGCTTACGCAAAAAAATTACTTTGCGACGGAATGTCAGTAAATAACGTTTGCATAAAAACCGGGTTTTCAGATTGTTCATACTTTATCGCTGTATTTAAGAAAAAATTCGGCGACACCCCGCTCAAATTCCACATAAAAAACAGTTAAGTATTTCTTTTAGTTGATTTAATAGAACTAACAACAAAAATTCCTAAATTAATTGTGGTAGGAATGTAATACGTGCAAAATCGCCATAATAATAATGTTCGAGATAGGTATACTCCCGTAATTGGAGCAAATACAACACTAAAAACAAATTCGGCAACTACGCATCCGCCAGGAATAGGAATTACGTTTACAAGATACGTCAAAGCCAAAGCACAAGTATAAAATCTAATACAATCGTTAAAGGAAAATCCTGTTCCACTGACGCATAAGTACGATACGTATGGCGCTAAACACGACAAAAACATATATAATACGTATGCTAAAGAGGGGAAAATAAATAAATAAAACTTTGAAAAAATGGCGGACGTTTGTTCCTTGAATAAGTTCAAACGCTCCGTCTTTTTTTGCATGAACTCCTCTTTATTTAGCTTTCGGTTAAATATACTCGCAATAAACGCCAATAATCTCAATATAACAGTTCGAAGTTTATCTATACGACTTATAAGAGTAAGTAAAATAAAAATTGACACGTTTGATACAAAGCCAATACCAACAACCGTAAATGTCGGCAGAGTCATGTCGGCAATGTTTAACTTTGCCTTACTAAATATAAAAATCGCCATTAATACCGCATACACGACTATTGACGTTGCGGAAAAAATTATCTGACATTTTGTTATTCCGGTAAGAGTCTGGGCTATCGTCATTCCGTTAGTTTTTTGTGCGTAAACTTTAAGCGGAAAATGCGCGCTTTTTAAGGGGGATACTGCAGATCCTAACGCGCCATACACAGTGGTTAGAAAGGCTGTCTTATATGGATAATTACAAAATGATGAATATACGTGTTTTTCTATTAACGAAAGAAAGGCAAAACACATATACACCCACGTTACGACAAAAATGCAATTTGTCCACTTTAAAGACAGCAAAGAGGTGGGCGTAATTATTTGAGTTTTGCTCAAATACCACGCGGTAAGTACCGATAAAACGATAATTAAAAGGACGTTTAGAACGTATTTAGTAGTACTTTTCATACGTTATATTTTGCGTAAATCAAAGATTAATATACAAAAAAAGAACGGACAAGCCGTTCTTAGCATATAACTCTAAAAGGAATACGAACTACGTCAATAGAAGATTTACCAACACACACATAGAATTCATACGCCTCATTATCCTCAAAACTAGAATAGTCTAGCTTTGAAGTATCTATCTCAAAAGATACAATCTTACTTTCGCGAGCAGAAACATATACTTTTCCGCAATCGATAAGCATTGGTGAATAGTTTTGCACAGGCGACACGTAAAGCTGAACAAACTCACAAGCATTAGCATCCGAGGTATTTGTTATGACAGCCTCAACATCAATCTTTTCGCCCACCTTTGCATTATAATAAGAAAGCTCCACGTTTGTATACGAAAAATTTACGTATGATAAGCCGTAGCCCATAAAAGCAGAATATCCCATACTACCCTCAGATAGGTATTCGTAAATAAACGGCGCTGTTAATCCGATATTTACTCTGGCATAAGGCGATGCATTTCCTAAAATTAAATTGTACAATGCTTTTGCATCCTCTTTATCTTTATTAAAGCACGCAAACACTGCCGATGCGCAGGAAATAAGCGATGAAGAAAGCAAAGATCCGGTTTTGTGATAACATAATATTAATGTAGAATGTTTTTTTATAGAAGAAGCAAGTTGTTCAATTTCGGCAAGCTCGCTCTTTGCTTCGTTTCTAATATACAATATAACAATTGGATTTTTCTTCAGCTTCTTTACTGTTACTTTTATAGCCTGTTTAGGTGATTTTTGTCCTAAAATGTGCGACACGTATGCGACTTGTTCGTTACTTTCTAAAAAACTTTTGTATAAAACTTGAGAACTTGCAATACTCTTGCTCTTTCTACATTCTACAATAGCTACACCTTTTGCTGTCTTTAGAGGAAGCACGCCATCGTTTCTAAGCAACGCAAAAGAACGGTAGCTGTCTTCATTACACGAACATACCGATACACTTTTTTTTCTTCGACATCTCACAGATCTCGATTTTGTCTTTTTTTCTTCTGCCATTTTTTCCTCTAATTTATCGTATAGTAATATTGTAACATTTTAGCAAATAAATTACAACCGATTACAGCAAATTTTACAATAATATTTATCCTAACTTAAATTTGCAGTCATTATCAAAATAAAAAAGATACTCAAACTTTTTACGTGAGCATCTTTTTTTACTTATTATCTTTGAACTCTTCCGCTAGCATCTCCGCCTGCAAGGTTTTTTACCTCTGCAACTGATACCATATTATAGTCGCCCTCAATGGTATGCTTCAGACAAGACGCTGCAACCGCAAATTCGATAGAGCTTTGAGCATCATATCCGTTTGTGATAGAATAGATAAGTCCTGCGCCAAAGCTATCACCACCGCCCACACGGTCAACGATGTGCATGGAATACTTTTTGCTGAAATATGCCTCTCCGCCAGTATAAAGCATTCCTGACCAATCGTTATCGGAAGCGGATTTACTTTCTCTAAGAGTAATAGCAACACCCTTGAATCCAAACTTATCGGTAAGCTTTTTAGCTACGGAGATATAACCCTCTCGATTAAGCTTTCCGCCATAAATATCGGTATTGTCTGCCTCTATTCCAAAAACGTCTTTGGCATCTTCTTCATTAGCAATACAGTAATCAACGTACTTGCAAAGCTCGCTCATTATCTTGCCTGCCTTTTCCTTTGTCCAAAGCTTTTTACGGAAATTAAGGTCACAAGAAACGGTAATTCCCTTTGCTTTAGCTACCTTTAACGCATCAAAACAAACCTGAGCGGTTGTATCGGAAAGCGCGGGAGTAATTCCTGTAAAGTGGAACCAAACAACACCATCAAGGATTTTTTCCCAATCAAAATCGGAAGAAACTGCGGTAGAAATAGACGAATGAGCTCTATCGTATACTACCTTACTAGGTCTTTGGCTTGCTCCTTTTTCGCAAAAATAAATACCAACTCTTTCGCCTCCGCGAACGATCATGCTTGTATCTACGCCAAACTTACGCAAAGAATTTACCGCGCCCTGTCCAATCTCGTGAGAGGGGAGCTTAGTTACAAAAGCTACGTTCATATCAAAATTTGCAAGAGATATAGCAACGTTTGCTTCAGCTCCGCCATAAGTTGCCTCGTATTTGTCGCTCTGAACAAATCTAAGATAGTTCTCGGGCGCAAGTCTTAACATTACTTCTCCAAAAGTTACAATTTTTTTCATAATTATTTCTCCATTTTTTCAAGAGCCTCTTTAACAAACGAAGAGCCTCCGACTGCATAAATTTTATCCCAAGCAAGATATTCGTCGATATTACTACTATCTACTCCGCCAGTGGGAATGAACTTGATTTGAGGGAACGGACCGGCTAACGCCTTCATTGCTTTAAGCCCACCATAAATGTGAGAAGGGAAGAACTTAACAATCTCTATTCCAAGATCCAACGCCTGCATTATTTCGGTGGGCGTAACGCATCCTGGATAGTAAGGAACATTGTTTTGTTTGCAAAGTTGTGCAACCTCTACTGAAAGACCGGGAGATACGATAAACTTTGCGCCTGCTTTAAGTGCTTCTTCACATTGAGTCTTGTTAATAACGGTACCTGCGCCCACGTTCATATCGGGGAAAAGCTTTACAGCAAGTGCGATTGCTTCTTTTGCACACGCGGTACGGAAAGTTATTTCCGCGCAATTTATGCCGTAAGCTTGCAATGCAGAAAGTATCTTTTCGGTTTCGCCAAGCTCTTTGATTACCACAACGGGTATTCTCTTATCCATAATAACTCCTTAATATAAAAATTTCTTAACGTTAACATTATAACACGAAAAAAGTTAGAACGTTATAATAATATTTCCACGTTTGATAACTTTATTTCGGTTAATATAATCATACTACATTTTGTTTTGCAAGTAAAGAAAATAATTAAACATATTTTTCAAAATCTTGCTGTTTTACATTATAATACAGCTTTGGGATTGTTATAACAAATATTTCTAACCAATTCCTCGGCGGTATTCATATCGTATTCCCCTTTGTTTACAAGAGAGCCAACGTAGTCGCACAAAAGTCTACGGAAGAAGTCGAAACGACTATAACTTGAAAAACTACGCGAATCGGTTAACATTCCCAAATTACTACCAAGAGCAGAATACTCAGCGATAGTTTTAAGGTTGGTTCTAATTCCCTCAACCGTATCGTTAAACCACCACGCAGCGCCCATTCTTACCTTTCTGAACGCGCCCGTTATTGCAGTAAGAGATTTTAACGGCGCATCGTTTAACGTATAGAGTATAATCTCGGGACGGGTATCGTCTTTAGTTCGTGCTAAAAAGCCGATAAGACGCTTAGGATCAGTTGGCGATGATATTACATCAAAACCGCTGTCAACTCCACACTTTGCAAAACCCTGAGGGTTTACGTTACGAGTAACGGCAAAGTGAATTTGCATTGCTATGCCACGCTTTGCATACTGCGAAGATAGCCACAACAGCAAAAATCCAAAGAATTTATCTTTATCTTCCGCAGTTGCGTTATTGCGGTGTTCAAAAATGCTTTGCGCTTCTTCTTTGGTTGCGTATAAAGAAGGGAAAGTGTCAAAGCCATGGTCAGACATCTTGCATCCTTTAGACACAAAAAAGTCCAATCTTTCCTCTAAAACTGCAAGCAAATCGTCAAGATTTTGTATCGATTTTTGAGATACGTATGCAAGTTTTTGGATATATTCGTCATTTAAAGCGTAAAGCTTATCGGGACGGAAAGTGGGAATAACTCGCGTATTTGAATACGTTTTGTGAAACTCTAAGCTATCAATAGGATCGTCGGTTGTTGCAACCACTTCCACCTTGAAAAGTTCAAAAAGCTGGTATACCGAAAGCTCTTTTAACTTCTCGTTTGCCTGGTCGTATATACGCTCTGCGCTCTTTGCATTTAGCGGTTCGTTTATTCCAAAAATTTGCTTTAGCTCAAAATGTGTCCAATAATACAACGCGTTACCAATAAGAGATGGTAGTACCGATGCATACGCGCAAAACTTTTCTTTCCAGGATTTGCTACCTGTAATATATTCTTCGTCTACGCCCATAATACGCATTGCGCGCCATTTGTAATGGTCGCCTGCAAGCCAAAGCTCACCAATATCGGTAAATCGCTCGTTTTTAGCAATAAGCGAGGGATCGAGATGGCAATGATAATCCAAGATAGGTAAATCTTTTACGCTGTTATAAAGTGTTTTTGCCTCATCGGTATATAAAAGAACGTTATCGTCAAAAAATCTCATAATTACACTCCGCTGTATGCCGAGAATCCTCCGTCTACGGGGATAACGGTTCCAGTAACAAATCCGCTTGCATTATCGTCAGAAAGCCACAAAAGCGCACCGATAAGATCAGAAACTTCACCAAACTTTTTCATAGGCGTTGCAGCAAGAATTTTGCCGGTTCTTGCGGTAGGAGTTCCGTCCTCATTAAACAAAAGCGCCTTGTTTTGATTAGTTACGAAAAATCCGGGAGCAATTGCGTTACAACGAATGTTACAGGGAGCAAAGTGAACGGCAAGCCACTGCGTAAAGTTACTGATTCCTGCCTTTGCAGCGCTGTACGCTGGAATTTTAGTAAGAGGTCTGTATGCGTTCATAGAGGAAATGTTAATGATATTTCCACCAGTTTTTACCATATCTTTTGCAAAAACCTGAGTTGTGAGGAATGCGGATGTAATGTTAAGATCGAACACGAACTTAAGACCGCTCTCGTCAAGCGCAAAAAAGTCCTTAGCTCCCTCTAAGTCGGGTGTCATAGTTTCGTTATCGCAAGTAGCTTTGGGATTGTTTCCGCCAGCTCCGTTAATAAGGAAGTTTACTACGCCGAACTTTTCGTTGACAGCTTTTTTAGCTTCTTCGATGCTTGCTTTATCCAAGCAGTTGCACTTAACTGCAAGAGCGTTCGCTCCAATTTCGTCAGCATACTTTTTTGCAGCGTCATAATTAATGTCGAGAAGAGCAACTTTAGCTCCGCACTCGGCAAGAGCCTTTGCAAACTCGCTCATAAGAACACCGCCTGCTCCTGTAATTGCAATAATTTTATTTTTAAGATCTACATTAAAAGGTAATTTCATTATTTTTCTCCTTGAAATTTTAATTAAATGAATATTATTCGTAATATTTCGCAACCAAGCAAAACGTAAGGTTTGTGCACTATTGCGATGGTTTAGTTTCACTTGTTGACTGTTTCACATGTTAGCAATCAAAAGGGTTAGAATCGAGCAAGAGAAACAAACTGCGGATTTGCGACGGGCGCGTACTAGGGTGTACACAACCAAGCAAAACGTAAGGTTTGTGCGTTATTGCGATGGTTTAGTTTCACTTGTTGACTGTTTCACTTGTTAGCAGTCAAAAGGATTAGAATCGAGCAAGAGAAACAAACTGCGGATTTGCGACGGGCGCGTACTAGGGTGTACACAACCAAGCAAAACGTAAGGTTTGTGCACTATTGCGATGGTTATAAACCTTTTGACTTTTCTACTGCCTCAAAAAGTCCAAACAAATAAGTAGCCCCCAGCGCTCTATCAAAAAGTCCATAACCAGGCTTTCCGCTCTCGCCCCAGATATTTCTGCCGTGATCAGGACGAACAAAGCCGTCAAAGCCGTTATCAACAAGCGCTTTTACGATTGCGTACATATCGATATTTCCACGCTCGGTAAGGTGTCCGTTCTCATAAAAATCAGTTTCACCCTCATACTTGAGCTGACGAAGATGCGCAAAATAGATGCGGTTTGCGTACTTTGCTGCCATTTTGGGAAGGTCGTTAAATCTACCTGCGCCAAGGCTTCCTGTACAGAACGTAATACCATTATGCTTGTTGGGAACTGCCTCAAAAAGTTTATCATAATCACTCTCTTTGCAGATAATTCTAGGAAGATTGAACATATCCCATGGTGGATCGTCAGGATGAATTGCCATATCCACATCAGCTTCGTCGCAAGCAGGCATAATTGCATTAAGGAAATAAACGAGATTTTCAAAAAGCTTCTCGTGAGTCATTCCCTTATAAGAATCCAAAAGCTTATTAAGCTCGTCGGTTGTGTAGCTTTCATCCCAGCCCGGTAAATGCAAATTCTTGGGATCAAGCTTCATTAAGGTATCATGCGCGTAAGCCAACGAATTTGCTCCGTCCTTATGCTTGAAAGCAAGATCTGTACGAAGCCAATCGAATACAGGCATAAAGTTATAACAAATACACTTTACACCAGCTTTTCCACAGTTGATTATATTTTGTTTATAAGCCTCAATGTATTTATCGCGCGAGGGAAGTCCAAGCTTAATATCCTCGTGAACGGGAACACTTTCGATAACCTCCATATTAAGTCCAGCTTCGTTAGAAAGCTTTTTAAGACGCATAAGCTTGTCAAGCTCCCAAACCTGTCCTACCGGCACATCGTAAACAGCGGTAACTACACCGTCCATTCCCTGTATTTGTTTGATATAGTTTAGTGGAATACTATCACTTTCGCCATACCATCTGAAAGTCATTTTCATAAATAAATCCTCCTTTTTTAATATTATAGCATAATCTTTTGTCCTAAACAATGTATAATACAACTATTTTTCAGTTTTTTTAGCATTATCTTACGATTAAAATTATTTAACCGCTATAATTTTGTTGACATAAAAAGAGTAATATGTTATTCTCGAATTATGAAAACCACGCTATACAGACACAATAAAAGCGGATTTGCGCCACCAGTATTTCCCACAAAAATAGCCTTTAATGATCTTACGTTTGTCATTAAGGGCAATTTAACGTACTTTATTGACGGTGAAAAAGTCAGTCTTAAAGCAGGTGACGCTATACTTATTAAGCAAGGCTCTCTAAGAATGAGAGAAGAACGCAATAAGGTTGAGTACATAAGTTTTAACTACGTGGGTAGCGAAGGCAACGACTTGCCATTATGCATAACCGACTGCATTTCGTACGAAATCAAACTTTTATTTGGGGTATGCGACGAAATTATAAAAACTTATGCATTATACGAGGATAAAATTGACGACGTAATATCGCTCATTCTCAAATTTTTGAGAGAGAAAAAAAGAACGATGAACGAAAACCCATTAGTTTCCGCCATTAAAAAATATGTATTAGAAAACTTGCAATCACAAATTTCGCTTGCTACTATTGCTTCATTTGTAGGATACTCTCCCAACTACTGTGATACGGTATTTAAGAAAAATGAAGGAGCTTCTATAATTAGCTACCTTATATCTCAACGCATGACCGAAGCTAAGCGACTGCTTACAGAGGGTGCAACTTCACTTAAGGACGTTGCTAGTAGCGTAGGCTATAACGACTATAACTATTTTTCCAGAATTTTCAAAAAAATCGTTGGATGCTCACCCAAAGATTTCACACTAAAGGGCAGTATATAAAAATGCTCCGTTCCTCAATTTGGTACGGAGCATTTTTTATTTAATTTCCTGCAAAACTTTTACAATAGGGAAAAACAAAAATACCGAGGTTGCTAACGAGCATATAAGCTGTGAGAAAACAACAGGCAAAGACGCTATAAAATACAAATATGTTGCTCTTTGCGTAAATCCGTACATTAGCGGTGTTATTACACAATCTAACAACGTAAATATCACAGTAAGAGTTACTGCGGACACAACCGCAACAACATGTCCTACAATTGTATATTTATTTTTGAAAAAATAACCGACAAGTCCAACTGTTAGCGCAAAAAGATTGTAATAAATTAGGTATAACACCAATACGTTTGGGGTAAAACCAAACACAAAGCATCTGATAAGCGAAAACGCAGTAGCCACTATAACGCCTTGTTTTGCGCCTCGCGTATAGCAATACGCAAGCAATAAAACGGTTATGACTTCTACTCCTGCAATCGCACTTAATGCAAGCTGTGCAACTATAAGTAAAGCTGTGTAAAGCCCTGCAATTATTAAATTTTTAGTCGTAAACGTTGACATTTTTGCTCCGTTAATTTTTTAGAAACTTTGATATAGCCAAATATAGCTTTCTCCCTTTTTTATAACAAGTTGCTCAGCTCCAAACGCAGCCGAGCCGTAAGTTTTGCCGTTATATTCAACCAATCCCCACGCAGTATTACTGTTATCTTCGTCAGTAGTATAAATCATCCAAGCCTCACTCCAATCTGATTTATTTGATATTCCGTTAAGCGAAGTTATCATTCCGTCAGCATCGGTAAAATCAATTTCTCCGTCGCTTCTTAACGTAACCATATAATCATACAAAGTCGTACCTGACTCTACGTTGTCCGTTACGTTTATAACAAAATACGTATCGCTTTCCTTAATAACTTTTGGTGTCGGTTTTGAACAAGACACACAAAATAGGGACACAAGAATAGTCAACGCTACAAAAACCGAAGTAATAATTTTTTTCATAAACTTTCTCCTTTTTACATAAAAACAGCGCGCAAATCAATTTGACTTGCGCACGGAAAAAGCACCTTAGCTAAAAGGTTATGCGTGTTTTCTTCATTGCCCAAGAAAATTGACGTTAGCTAAAGACGTGGTAGGCAATCGGACTTTTACCGTAATGACTGTTGCGACGGAATTTCACCGCACTTCCCCTACTCTTAGCTTATTTGCAGGTCGCGTCTTTTTGAATTGTAATTGCATTATAACATACCGTTTGCTATTTTGCAATAGTTTTAGATAAAAATTTATTATACTTTTCGCTAAACTATTTTAATACGTATACTCTTTAGGCTGAGCTTCGTTTACTTCGTGAATAAGCAACGTCTTTTTTTCTTTCGACATAAGAATTTCTACTATGCCGTTTATATCTTTGGGAAGCTCGTCCACCACAAGTCCACACTTTGGCCTGTACGGTGTATCTCCATGATAATCCGCTCCACACGTTATTATAAGACTTTTTTCTTTAGCAACCTCTTTTACCTTCTCTTGAGAGGTTGTAAAATACTTGGGATGACAGCTGATTTCAATACCGTCCAAATACTGGGTATCAACCAACCTGTCCACACATCTAAAAGGATGCGCCTGAACAAGTATTCCTCCGTATTGCTTTACTGTTTCGTATATTTTTTCTAATGGATAATCATAAACATACGGATGGTCTGTCAAAAACTTTTCGTCCACACCATAAGCAAGCAAATGAACATCCGGCGACCTTTGTAATTGACAAGCGGTAATCTCTATACCGTAATACACCTTTACTCCTACGCTATCACCATACGCTTTAGCATCTTTATATTCCTTATGATAATGCTCAACTAAATCTTCTACGCTTTCATAATATTTCAAATATGCACCGTAGTAGTGGTTAGTAAGAATTAGTGCGTCTATTCCGCATTCTTTTGCATAATTTATATTTTGCTCGTAAGTTAGCTGACAGCATCTGCTTATTGCCTTGCTGTGGCAATGCATATCTATAATCATTCTATATTTGCCTCTTTGTTAAGAACGTTTCCTTTGATTTTATCGCCAAGCGCCGTTGCTATACGCTGATAATCGTTAGTAAGAATACAATCAATACCCATATCGATAAACTTGTTAGCCTCATTTGGATCATCTGACCAGAAAACGTTGCAACGTATCCCATTTGCGTGCGCTTTATCTATCATTTCCTGATTAAAATACGGTTTGAAAAGTTGTACCTTAGTACAGCCAAACTTAATTGCCCTATCCACTATTCCCCACGCATCGTCGCCACCGCCTACACACACTTCAATCTCTGGAGCTAAACGCCTAAGTTGAGGTATAACGTGGTCGTTACCCGTCATAAAATACACGTAGTTCTGACAATCGTACTTGTAAATTAGGTTGATTATCTTTTGTAGATATCCCTCGTCTAACGGACTACCGTTACCGTACGTTTTAACGTGAATATTCATTATTGTTCTACACGCAAAATGTTTTAAAATTTCCTCAAACGTAAGAATTTTAAGACCTGCGTACGCACCGTTATGACCTTTACCAAAATCAAAAGCCCTAAGTTCTTCTAACGTCATATCGGGAATTCTACCCGTTCCGTTGCTTACTCTATCTAGATTTATATCATGGCACGATATAATCTCACCATCCTTAGTTTCCCAAATATCAAACTCTATTTCCATCGCTCCGCTTGCAACGGCTGCACCGTATGCTGGCATAGAATTTTCGGGAGCTATGGTATTAAAACCACGGTGAGCGCAAAGTCGAGGGTAAGCAAGATGAGAATTTGGCAAAATAATTCCGCTACCACCCGGACGGTATTTCCAAGGACGTCTGCCCTTTTCTATATACTCGAAGTGCGCAGCAGGGGGATTACCGTATCCTGCAGGCTTATAATATTTGTGCGAGGGATTGATTGTAATACATTCCATTCCCACACGCGATTTCATATTAAGCAAAACGTCACCATTTGGTGCAACAACCATACTAGCTCCACCAATATCCGAATTTTCGTCCATACTTACCGAAGAACGCAATACGAACGAATTGGTGTTATATGCCAAAAATCTACTCATTATCTCTAGTGCAGAATGTGTGTCCGAACGCTGATGCGAGCAACCTATAATAAAATCAGGTCTTTTACGAGCAATATGCGCGAAAGCCTCGTAAAAATAGAAGTCATAGCAAGTTAGGAAAGCATATCTAAGCCCATCAATCTCCACAATCGTAGGCTCTTCATATTCGTAGGAATAATCACAATCCAGTTTACGCTTAAACACCTCGCCGTTTGTGGGATGTTGCTTAAAATATAATCCTGCAATATTTCCCTCTCTATCTATTGCGTAAGTGGTATTTCTAGTTCCGTTTCCAGCATCGTATCCTGCATTTATAAACACAACGCTATTACATCTTTTTGCGGTTATTCTTGCTTTTCGAATTAGAGCATCTGTATAGCGAGTTCTACTATTATCAGCTTGCTCTTTATTTTTTGTAAGAGCAGGAACATCGCAAGCTTCTGGAAAAACGATAATATCCATACTATCATCACACTTATCAAGCGTATCCATTTCCCACTTAAAAAGATCATCGCTTTCGTTATAATCGGTTGAATAAAAAGGTTGAACTATACATACTTTCATATCTCTATTTTTATCCATAAAACACTCCCTAAAAGTAAGATACTATTATTATAACACATCTAAACTTTAAATACAAGCTGTTTTTAATTTATAATATAAAAATTCACAACGCTAAAAGTTTAACGTTGTGAATAATTTTAGTATAATAATAATGATTTTGACGGCACTGAAATTACGTTATCATAATAAGGCGTAAGCACGAACTTATCGTCGTCTATACTGTTTGATGGGGTAATATAAATACGTTTATCAATCCATTCGTTAGAACAGAAATAGTCAAAATATCTACTAGCAATCATATAGTCAGCAAGAGGTGACGCAACTTTTAGTGACACTCCCGATACTGTTTTATCTAAAAAGCACTTGCTAAGCGCTACTTTAATTTTTCTGCACATATAATCTTTAGAATATGTAAGAGCTGTACCCTCGCAATGCGGACACTTGTCTAAAAGTATGGTGGAAAGCTCTTTTCCCGTTTTTTTACGAGTTACTTCTACAAGACCAAGCTCCGTCATATCCGCTACTCTTGTTTTAGTTCTATCAAAACGCATTTCTTCGGATAGTCTTTGCATTACTTTTTGCTTATGCTCTTCGTTGAACATGTCAATAAAATCGATGATAATTATTCCACCAATGTTGCGAAGGCGTATTTGTCTTGCAATCTCGGTAGCTGCCTCTAAGTTTGCGTTAAATACCGTTTCTTCATGATTGCTGTTTCCGCAGTATTTGCAAGTATTTACATCAATTACGGTAAGCGCTTCGGTATAATCAAAAACAAGCGAACCACCCGAGGGAAGCATTACTTTCTTTTGCAAAAGCTTGTCAACCTGAGCTATAATACCATATTTCTCGTACATATCGACAGGCTCGTCGTAAAGTCTAATTTTATCAACGAAATCAGGGTTGTAAGTTTTTAACTTTTCACGTAAAAACTCGCACTCATCCAACGAATTGCAATACACGGCTTCGGTATGAGAAGAAAGAATATCTCGCACCATTCTAAACACTATATCACCATCGTCATGGATTTTGGATATTGTTTGACGGTTCTTAAAGTCTTTTATTATGCTATTCCATTGAGCTTTGAGAAGCTTAATTTCGTCAATTATTTCCGACTTTTTGGATTCTAAACATATTGTACGAGCAATAAGTCCAGTTCCTTCTCCCTTGTATTTTGTAAGAAATTGCATAAGATCAGCGCGTTTTTCTTCATCCGTAATTTTATTAGACACACCTACAAAATCAAGTGTAGGTAAGAATACTACGTATCTTCCTGCGAGCGAAATATTAGTGGTAAGACGCGCACCTTTTGTTCCAATCTCTTCCTTTGTTGCTTGTACGAGAATATAATCTCCACTCTTTGCGCAAATTTGTTTGGGGATAACGTGCTCCATAACACTCTTGTGGTCCATTGTTTCTTCTACCGACAAAAATCCGTTTCTGTCGCGACCAATATCGACAAAAGCGGACTGAAGCCCCTGCAATACGTTTACTACCTTTCCGCAGTATATATTGCCGGTAATATAGTTGGATTCTCTGATTTCAACGTAGTGTTCCTTAAGCTCGCCGTTTTGTAAAAGCGATATTGAGGAAGTCCCTTGCTGAATATCCACAAGTATAATGTCAGATTTCACAATTACATCCCAAATGTTGAACTTTCGGTATTATAACAAAATTTAGTAAAAAAGTAAAGAAAAAACTACTCGATAATGGTAAGAAAATGCTAAAATTACAATTTTTTATCTCTCTTTTGGTATTTTATGAACTATGTCGGACAACGTATGAGCTTTATCGTAATATTGTTCGATGTACGTTTCGGGAATAATGCAACTAGGAATAAGGTCTTTATCTACTACAACAAAGCATGTAAATCTGTCGCTTGATAACATTTTATAGGCATTATTAATAGTCATTTGCGGATTTACTGCAATTTCTTTTATTTCAATACCCTTGTTTAGTTTTTCACTTCGATACCCAACGTGATACAATCTTTCATATCTACTGTTATTTTCAGGAAAAAGGGTAGAAAGAGTTGTAAATATACCTACTACTAAAAACGAGGGATTAAACATTCCTAATATTAGTGCAATTATAAATAGCGTAAACAGAATACAAGAAATTATATATCCCGAAATTTTAAGAACTTTGCGAGCTTGTTTAGCGTTAAGTTTTTTTAATAACACCGTATATAGAATTCGACCTCCATCTAAAGGATATACGGGCAACAAATTAAATAACAATAAAGACACATTTGCCCACACGAAATCGATCGTAAAAAAATACGTAGACGGAAATGTCCACCATAATGCCGTACAAAAAATCGCAAGATATAAATTAACCAAAGGTCCAGCCAGCGCAATAGCTCTTTCATCCTCTCTTTTCATTGTTTGCGCTTGCATTTTTAGCGACGCACCAAACACAGTAAAATTCATGCTGTTTAAAATATAACCGCGTTTTTTTGCCTCTTCAGCATGCGCAAATTCGTGTATGATAAGTGCAATTATGTACGATAATCCCTCATACGTTTGTCGCAAAAATGTAAAAACAAGTGCATACACAATAAATAGCGGAGAAATTTTAAACTTTAGCGATGAATATTTTTTTAGTATCTTTTTTAGCATTCTTCGCCACCTAAAACTATATACGCCGTATTTTCGCTTGTTGACTTTAATACGCAAGGAATGATAACAAATTTAACAATCGCAAAAAATAAAATTACAAAAGCTAAAAATAACAGCTCACCCACGTATGGTAACGACCTTTGTTTCGTTGTTTCATCACATTCTAAATTGTCGTTTTTTTTACAGCTTTTATTATTGTATTTATTTAAATATTCCATACAAAAATTATACTGATAAAACCGCTATTTTATGACTATTATATCAGTTTTCCTATATCTATAAGTTTAGACGATACAGCCTTTACCGTGAGTACGTACTCGCCGTCCTTAGTAATATCCATATATACGTCTAAATCCTCATAAGAAAGAGTCATAAAATCCGTGAGCAACTTGTACTGTTCATTCTTTACGGTTTTAAGCATTCCTTCAATTTCGCCTATTGTATCGTTTATACGTACCTTTCTAAGTCTTTCTTTTGCGCTCTCAATTCTTGTTTCCATTGACTTCTCCTTATATCTTATTTTTAATTAATCGTCTTACTGCACCCCATAATCCCTTATAACGTTTTGTTAAATCAATTACTGTGTTAGTTCCATTTTCTATATTGTCGCACATAACCTTTATCGCTCTTGCTCCATCACTTCCCTCTTTTAGTGGACATCCAACCGAAGAAAGAGTGTTTATTCCGTCATTTTCGGGAATTATGGCAATAGGCTGAACTTCTAAAGCTTCCGTAACATCCTTTGCTTCTGCCATAGTAAGTGAAACAACCATATCCCCTCTTACCCTGTTTAGCGCATAACCTATCCGTGTAAAAGAATAGCTTTTTAATATCGCAATTACCGAGCTTGCGTCCTTTATTGCAGACACATGAGGCGTTGTTACCACTATCGCCTCTTTTGCAAGCGCTATCGCTCTATGAAAGCCAACGTCTATTCCGGCTGGACAATCAATAAAAACGTAATCAAACCTGCTAAGTAACGTATTTACGGTCTTTTTGAGAAATTCTGTCGGTATTGACTCATTACGATACCCCTTTGAAGTTAGTAAAAACAAACTTTCCTGCACCTTATCTTTTGTCAGTGCCTGCGAAAGTCTACACTTTCCTCTCATCACGTCACTTAAATCATATACCACTCTATTTTCTACGTTCATAATCACGTCTAGATTATTAAGTCCAATATCCGTATCAATAAGCGCAACGCGTTTTCCTCTGCCTGCCAGTTCTCTTCCTATACAAACTGCCAAAGAAGATTTTCCTACACCGCCTTTTCCTGATGTTATTACTATTGCTCGCGACATATAATCTCTCCACTCTTATAAACTTTGCAATTATTATACAACTTAAAACATATAAAAAAACGAGCTTTTTTGTTGAAAAAGCCCATTTTTTAACGATTATTCTTTATTACTGTGTATTTATATTATCCATTAATTCTTTATCAGAAATTAACTTTCCTCCGCCCGAAACCGATGCATATTCAGGCTCTGGAACAACAGTTACAGGTAGTGGAATACGCTCTGCAAGCATTTCTTTAAGCCCTGGGATTTTAGCGCCTCCACCCACAACAAATACACCTTTGTTGTGCAAACTCTCTGCAAGAGCAGGCGGACAATCATTGATTATACCAACAATTCCATCACATACTCTCTCATAATACGGCTGAAGCGTTTCATACAAATCGGATGCATACACTTTTACCGTAGTGGGTGTTAGCGAATCCGTGTCTAGCCCTTTAACTTCGGTTGCGGCAATATCGTTGGGATACAACGAAGCCGTTTCTTCCTTAAGGCGCATTGCTGTAGTTTTGCTAATTTTGATACCATACTTTCCTACAATATGGTCAATTATAGCTCTATCCATCATATTTCCGCCAAGATTGAACGAACAACCAGAAATTACTGAATACATACCAACAAGCGCAACTTCCGTACTTCCTCCACCAATAGACACTAACACAACACCTCCGTCCCTTATTGGCAAATTAGCACCCAAAGCACTTAAAAGTACCTTGTCAACCATTTCTACTTTGTTTATTCCTGCTTTTACAAGCACGTCCTCATAAACTTTACGCTCGTCTACCGAAATTCCAGCAGGTACTGAAAGTATAGCTTTTAAAGAAGGCGCGAAAATTCGGGATCTTGATGGAAATATTTTTTTTATAAACTCTGCCAACATTAACGATGCAGATTCTGGATCTGAAATATATCCTTCACTAACGGGGAAAACCACGTTTATTTTTTCACCCGTCTTTCCTTGCATTTGTAAAGCCTCTTCGCCTACCGCTCTTACGGTATTTTCTTCATTATCTAGAAAAGCAACGGCGGTTGGCTCTCGTAATACTATATTGTAATTGTCGACGAATATCGTAGTATACGACGTTCCAATCTCAAGAGCAATATTTATTGCCATTAGTTTTCTCCTTTCGTTTCAAAAAACGATTCTATCATATTTTGCACTGTTTGTACTGGAAATCCAATAACGTTATCGAGATTTCCGTCTACCTTTTTTACAAGTGGCGCTAGTTTTTTATCCTGTATTCCGTAAGCTCCAGCTTTGTCTAAAGGACTACCAGTAGCAACGTACGCATCTACTACTTCTTTTGCGTAAGCGTTAAACGTCACCTTTGTTTCTGTTACTGACGTTAGAAATTCTCCACTTTCTTTAATTAAGCACACGCCTGTTAAAACCTTATGAGTATTCCCGCAAAGCAATTTCAACATTCGTTTTGCTTCTTCTTCATCTTTAGGCTTCCCTAATATTATTTCGCCGTTCACAACAACTGTATCTGCGCCTATTACCTTTCCGCCTGTCTTGTCAAACACGTCCTTAGCCTTTAGATACGCTAGCTCTTTTACGAACTCGTACGGATTTGTAACGGACGTTTCTTCCTTTGCTGTCGACGGTATTACCTTTACGGTAATGTTTTTTATTTTTTTTATGAGTTCTACGCGCCTTGGCGATGCGGAAGCTAAAATAATTTCCATTATAAAATTTCGAGATTCTTCTTGTACGAGCGAGCAAATTCGCCAGCTGCGTCCATAGCATCACGAATTTCAAGAGTGCAATCACCCTCAATCTCCGTCTTCATAATAACCGAATCACCCAATACGTCGCAATTAAGTCCCTTAACGTGCCCCTGCATACTTCTATCTAAGCTTTCGGCTATACGTAAAATTACGGAAAGGCGCATTACAGCAACAAGATCTTCTTCGTTTAGGATATCCTTATACTTTGCCCATTCGTGCATATTGAAATCGTTTTTACGCAAACCTTGCGCTACAAACGCAGCAAGAACAAGCTCTCTATGCGTTACTCCGTAAAGGTTAGAGTTTAAGATAAAGTAGAAAGTATGCTTAAACTTGTTATAGAATTTTATAAGCGAACCGCTATCGTGTAAAAGCGCTGCAACTCTTAGTACTTTTACGTACTGACGTGGAAGCTTATGTAATACTCTAAGCTGTTTGTAAAGCTGTATGGAAAGATTACAAACCTGCTCTGCATGAGCTACGTTAAGACCGCAATACGTCATAATAGTATACGCAGAATATCCCAATACGTCGCTAATCGGTTTTTCAATTGTTGTAGGAACTGCGTGATTGAAAAGGAAGCCTTCTCTTATGCCTGCTCCTGAAATTATGAGCTTTTCAAAATTAGACTGAGTAAATACGCCCTTAATAGCAGCAAGAGCTGCAGGGAAAATATCCGCTCTATCGCTATTAAGACCTTTGATTTTAACAATCTTTTCAGGATCTAGATTAGTTATCGTGTCATATACAAGATTAAAATCGTCTAATGCAACGTTAAAGTTGTGAATCATATCCATAGGATAACGCTTAAGTCTTCTACAAATACGGGCAAGGTTTCTAAATACTCCACCTACGCCAATAAACTGAACTTCGGGCTCAAGCTCTTTTAGCCAAGTTACTTTTTCTAGTTGTGAAGACACGTATTCAAACATTTTTTCAGTACGCTCTTTAATGGTTAGAGAATCGTTTGAAAAAAGATCCGTGAGCGAAATAGTGCCCAAGGGAAGATTTTCTCTATTAAGAACATTACGTCGACTATAATGAATAAGTTGAAGAGAGCTACCGCTCATATCCATAATTACTGCTTTTGGCACATCAAGTGAATTAATTACACCGTGATAGATGTGCATTGCTTCTTCCTCTTCGGAAAGAACTCTAATCTTAAATCCACAAACTGCATTTATCTCTTCAATAAAACTCTTTTGATTTTTTGCACGTCTTACTGCGTTCGTCGCAAAGGCATATACTTTGTCGACGTTGTAACTATCACATAGTTTACGGAACATCTTGAGCGTTTTTACCGCCTGCGCTACTCTGGACGGCTTCAAAAAACCATCTCTATCCATGTCTTGTCCAAGTCTTACCGTTTCTTTAAGTTCGTCAAAAATTACGAAATGACCGTTTGTAAGTATTCTTGCAAGAACTAAACGCGCTGTATTACTGCCCAAATCAATTACCGCTACTGTTTCCATTTATTACCTCTCTTTTTTGATTACACACACAAAGAACACCGAAAGGGTTTTTCCCTTTAAGCGCTCTATTTTTTGTGCAATTTATTTTTTGCATACGTATTATAGCATAAAATTTTGATTTTGGGAAGACCTAATCAAAAAAATATTCAAATATTTTTTTGATTAATAAAATAACAGTGCTTTAATTATACAATTACAATGTTTTGTATTTTAATTTCTTTGCAGTTCAGTGTTAAAATTGCAAGTTCTAACACTGTAAACAGGCAAGTTTTAGATATTTTTGATACTTTTTCGACAAATGAGTAAAAAATACAACCTATTTTGCAATAAGTTGTTTACAAGAGAAAAAATTTGTGGTAAAATTATAAATATGAAAAAGAAGATATTTACAATTTTAATAATTTTATGTTTAGTTTTAAGTTTTGGCACGTTGACTACACCGCTGGCAAACGCGGATAGTTTGCTGATTGAGGACAAATATTACTTTTTTGCCTCGCCGTTTTATTTACACGCAGACGAAGATATAACAATTGTGGGAAAAGATAAAATTTACGTTATCAATCCTGACAATGAAGTTAGCATATACTCTCAAACAGCTGATAAAGCGATTTTTGACAACGGAAAACTCATAAGACTTTATAACGGAAATTTATTCGTGGGCGAAGATCAAATTGCTTCTGCTGTAATCGACTTTGACGTGCAAAACGAAAAACTTGCTTACGTTGACACAAACGCCGTATATGTTTGTAAAAACTTTAACAACACGGAAGTTATAACTATAACGCACGGTGGATTTTCGGCAATAGCGTTATCAGGGAATGGTATATACCTTAAAAAGGATATGAATTCCTATGATGATATATATTTTTGTAATGACACTACGCTTTCTGTTGATTTGAAAAAAGAATATTGCAAAAAGTTTGATTCGCTTATTTTTGACACTCAGCTTTGGGGCGTGGACGGTAACGTATTATACGATATAGACAAAAATGAGAAAATTACTGTTTCGCCTTACGCAAACGCAATATCAGTATACGGTGAAAGCAAATACTACGTTGCAGACGGATGCTTATATAAAGACAACGAATTAATATTAGGCTCAGGTCAGGATTTTTATTTCCCACACAGCGTAGACAGCAATGCAAACAACGTTTATACAGTGGACGAAAACGGCGTTTCCTGCTATTCTTATAAAAATCAAAAGTTCGTAAAAGTCAATTTTTCTTTACCTAAAAAAGCATCATGCATTGCGGTAACTACATTACCTGAAGTTGAAGTTTATTACACCGTCAGCTCAGACGTTTATCTTGGCGAAGAAATTATATATTCAGCTGAGGACACAATAGTAGATATTGTGGTAGACAGCGCAAACAACGTATACTACACTACCAATAATGAAACGTATAAAAACGGTGAAAAAATATACGACTTGGGTGGTCTTCTTGCAATAGCTCCTTCTAAAAAAGATGTTTATAATCTTTATAACAACGTCGTTTATAAAAACGGTGAGGCAACCGCGATAAATGACCAAGCAATAGCATTTGACGTAGACGGAAGCGGTAGAATTTATATGCTTACTCCTAGCAATGTTAACGCCTATACTTTGGACGGAACGCTTGAAAACACGTGTTTACACAACGCGATAGCTCCTGTTGATATTGATATTTCTTATGAAAACAACACGCTTGGAAAGATTGCAGT
The DNA here is from genome assembly GCA_015055625.1 of Clostridiales bacterium. Taxonomy (GTDB): domain Bacteria; phylum Bacillota; class Clostridia; order Christensenellales; family Pumilibacteraceae; genus RUG12826. The sequence goes on from SVHU01000004.1 coordinate 148,217, forward strand.
AGTTGACAAAATCGCTCACAATATTATATTTGTTGACCTAGACGTTTATATTCCCTCTTTTTCGGCAAAAGACGTTCAATCCGACGAAGAGTTGCTACGTTCGGCTACTGAAACCACACCTGTATTTAGCGACCTAAACCGCAGTAAAATCGTAGCGGAATTGCCTACGTCTACAATGGTAATTTGTCCCAACTTTACACTTGCTTGTAACGATTATCTTGCATACGTATCTGTAAAAATAGGAACAAACACTATTTGCGGATATGTGGATAAGACCTTACTTTCTAACGTGATCGAGGGTACTGCTCCTCGTTATAAAACAGCTAAAACTCTTTATGATAACGTAACACTACATACTCTCCCCTGTGGACTACAAGAGTTTGACAACAAGTTCGTTCAAATAATACATAATAAAGACACCGAATTTAATCTTATTGCTAAATATAGCGTTTTTGGCGAAAATTGGTACAAAGCCGAATACGATGGCGCTATCGGTTACGTAAACGCATCTCAAATTCAGTTGGGCGCTTACGTTCCGAACATTTACCCAAACACAAACGCAAAGCTTACAACAACAACCGCTGTATATGACAAAATTGACGGCAAGTACGTCGAAGACGTGATTTTCCTTGCCAAAGATACTGAGGTGGAAGTTATTGGTGTATTTGATAGCAATACCAAATATACTCAAATAAAATATTATGACAGTGAGGCGGGGGGAACAAGAACGTGTTACGTTAAGACCGACTCTATCAAATACGACCACGTAACGTTCGAACAGCAGTTTGCCCTGATTGCGGTAATAATTCTTTCTGTATCAACCATTATCGTAATATTTATATTTACAAAACATAAGAGAAAAAGAAGATAAAATTCAGCAAAAATCCCACTACGCTATAAACGTAATGGGATTTTATTTTAGGCTCTGTCCCAATCTACGGTTGATTTTGGACGGAAAGCCCACTACGAAATACTGCGTAATTTACTCAGTTACGTACCCTGCAGGTACGCGCCTTCGTAAATATACTTGTCTTTCTTGTGATTTTC
>SVHU01000026.1 GCA_015055625.1 Clostridiales bacterium
TTCTTGTGTGCGGTTGGTAGCCTGCACATTCAGTTTAGCACATCGGAGTTTTTTTTTACACTAATTAATACTGCCGCTAAAGCCTTTAAATTTAACCACCGGCATAGCCGGTGGGTTTTGTTTCTTATAAAAAATGCGGAACAGTTTTGTCTGCTCCGCATTTATGATTTTTAGATTTTTACTGCTTCACCGTTGCTAGAGTAGGTTGCAAGTATCATTTTTATAACTTTACTTGCCTCCAATCCGTCCAAAGCAAACTTTTTGCCAGTTTTTACACACTCGTAAAAGTCCTTAATAATAAACTCGTGCCCGCTTCCGTAACAATGCTTGCCGTAAAACTTATTACTATTAGAAAGAACCTTAAGTTCGCCGTTTACAAGCACGTTTTCGTCCATTACGGTAATATTTCCCTGATCCGTGCTTACAGTAATATGTACGGGAAGGTTAGTAGAGTTGCTGTTTGTCGCAAAAAAATTAAACTTATAATCGCCACAATCCGCTTCTACCGCCACGGTGTCCTCAACTTCGATTTTTCCAAGAAGCGAAAGGTTGGAAATTTTTGCCGTTATAGATTGAGGATAGGACGTAAACCATTGTATTAAATCAAAGGTGTGAAGCGCTTGATTTATTAATACGCCACCGCCCTCGGTTGCCCACTTTCCTCGCCATGCGCCACTGTTATAGTAAGCCTCATCTCTATTCCACGCCATATAACCCATTGCGCCTTTTATCTTTTTATCTTTCAAAAACTCTTTTACAAAAAGATTGCTTGCGTTATATCTGTTTTGCATGCTCACGCCAAGTATCGCCTTAGAGCGCTTTTCCGCGTCTAAAATCTTTGCAATATCATCTTTATCTATGCACAAAGGCTTTTCGCAAAACACGTTGATATTTTCACCTAATGCAAAAACCGTCATAGGAGTATGCAAGTAATGTGGCGTACAAATATGAACAACGTCAGGTCGCACCTCTTTGAGCATTTTCTTATAATCGGTATAATGCAAAGCGTCGGGGTATAAATCAAACTTACTCTCGTCGATATCACACACCGCAACAAGCTGAGCTTGCGCTTGTATTATTTCACAATGAACTTTTCCTATAACGCCTAGTCCTATTACTGCGCATTTCATAGTTGTTTCCTCCTTTTTCCAGGATAAACGTCTTAAAAAGTCGAATACGTTTGCTTAAAAACGTAACAACCAGCGTTTTTTAATAAGTTCCTGCAGTGTTAGCAACCTTATCTTCAACTTCCTTTAAGCGCGAAGTCTTAATCTTCTCGTTAAGGATTTCGAGGTACTCGTCGTCGTCAAAGGGAAGGGGAACTTCCGCTCCGTTCTTCCATCCGGAAAGTTGCATAGCGTCCATAAGAGCAACTCCGTTGTATCCGTCTACGCCGAGCGCAAACACTTCTTCTTTGCCAAGTATTGCGTTTGTAAAGTTTTGAATAATTCCCTCGTGCTGTGGGTTCTTACCGTCAGTTTCCACTTCAATTTTCTCAAAATTGGGGGCAACAAATCCCGAAGTTGCAGTCTTGATTTGCTCTAATGTATCAATCTTGTTCTTGTAGTAAATAAGTTTACCCTCTTCCGCTACAAGTCTACCCTTTGTTCCCGAAACTTCAAATCTGTTTACGCCAGGTGATTCACTAGTACTCGTTACAAACACGCCCGTTGCGCCGTTTTTATACTTAAATATAGCAGTAACGTCGTCTTCTACTTCTATATCATGCCATCTGCCGTATGAAAGGTGAGCTGTAACCGATATTGGCATTTCGCCAACTACCCACTGAACAAGGTCTATCTGGTGAGGACACTGATTGAATAGTACTCCACCGCCTTCCCCTCTCCAGGTAGCGCGCCAAGCACCGCTATCATAATAATTTTGAGTTCTGAACCAGTTTGTAATAACCCAGTTTACTCTCTGAAGCTCGCCAATAGCGCCGTCCGCTATCATTTCTTTCATTTTTCTATACAAACAATTTGTACGCTGATTAAACATCATTCCAAAGAACGCTTTCTTGTCCTTTGCGAACTCATTCATTTCCTTAACCTGCTTGGTGTAAACGCCTGCGGGCTTTTCGGAAATAACGTGAATATCACGCTTTAGACATTCCATAACCATTTCGGGGTGCTGATAGTGTGGAACTTCTACCAAAACCGCATCCACAAGTCCGCTGTCGAGCATTTCCTTATAGTCGGCAAAGTAAACAACGTCTTTGTTTGTAGTTTTTGCTTTCATTGCCTCGATCTTTGCAGGATTGTTATCACAGCACGCGGATACTACCGCGCCTTCGATCTTGTTCTTGTCAAAAATATTGTACATATAGCTCGTGCCTTGGTTTCCAAGACCGATAATTCCATATCTTACCTTTTCCATAATTATTCTCCTTATTAAAGTTTGTTGTTGATATACTTAATACTTCTCTCGATGGGCGCAAGCGTATCGGGTAAATCCGCTGCATTGTCCTGCTCTACGAGATAATACTTTACGCCAAGCTCTTTCATCTTCGCTACAACTTTTACAAAATCGATGTTACCGTCACCTACCGAGGTAAACTTAGGCTCGAACCAGTTATCCTTTTTGAACACACCGTAATCTTTAAGGTGAACACACTCGATTCTGCCCTTAAGTTTGTCAAGATAATCCAAAATATTTACACCGCCAAACTGAAGCCAATAAGTATCCGCGGTAAAATTGATATTGGGCGCGTTTTCGATCATATAGTCAAAAACGGTTTGTCCGTTATGCTTATAAAACTCGATGTGGTGGTTGTGATAGAAGAACTTAAAGCCCTTTTCTTTCATTCTCTTGCCCGCATCGTCAAGCTTTGCTATCGTTTCCTTGCACTTCTCCTCGTCTACGATAATATCACCGGGCATTGCGCCAAGACCGATATTATAACATCCAAACGACGCATGCTCTTCCATAAGTTTGTCGGTATCGTTTATAATTCTATCCATAGGCACGTGGGTAAGAACTACGGGAAGTCCGCTCGCTTCACTTACTCTTTTTATCATTTCAGGCTCGTACGGTCCGCCCGAATACTGAATGTAATCGTAACCCATAGCCTTAAGCTTGTGCGCGGTGTCAAGAAAATCTTCTTCCGTTTTAATAAGGTTTCTTATCGAATATAAATTAAGTCCTGCTTTCATTATTTTACAAACGCTCCTTTAATTTCTTTGTATCCATTTTTAATTAAAATCTTTTTAAGCGAATTTACAGCGCAATCAAACGCTTCCTCGTTACTACTAAACACGTACTTATTCTTCATTTCGGTATCGTCAATGCTCTTGTACGAATCGAAGATTGCAAGGTGAGGCTCTAAGGTAAGCACTTTATCGTCCTTGATATTAGCTACAAGCTTGTCGATATTGCCGTCGCCCTCGCCAGCAGGAACAAGCTCGCCCGTTGCGGAAATCACGTCTTTTATGTGGAAGTAATGCGCCCTGCTATGCAATGCGTCAAGCGTTTTATTGCTGTCGCTCTCACCCACTTGCAAGAAATTTGCAGGGTCATATACGCATTTAATCCCTTTTACGTTGTCCAAAATATCAACCGTACGCTCTAACGTATCGCCATAAATATCCTTTTCGTTTTCGTGGCACATAAACACTCCGTATTTTGAGCCTACGTCCACCATTTTTTGCATATATTCAAGCACTTTTTCTCTGTCGTTGTACGCCTTGAAAAAGCTGAAACATCTGATTTGCTTTGCTTGCAATATATTTGCGATTTTGCAAACGTGTTCCACTTTTTTAAGGTATTCGTCAAAGTCAACGTCCACGTTTACCTTTCCTAACGGTGAGCCGATAGACCACACGGCAAGTCCGTTTTCGCTGAGCTTTTCATAAATAGCTCTGGCTTCCTCCTCGCTAAGATCAGCCACGTTCTTCCCATCCACCCCGCGTATTTCGAGATAGGGAATATTGTTGCGAACAAGCGCTTCAATCTGCCCACTAAGCTTTCCACTACTCTCATCCGCAAACGCGCATAATTTTATCATTTTAATCTGCTCCTTTTATTGTGCATATTTCTAATTATATATAGTATAGCACTGCCTAAAATAAAAGTTAATAGCAAAATAAGCAGATTTTATTGCAAATTTGGCAAATATGGTGTATAATAAAAATATTATGGAAACAAACAACGTTCACATTTACAAATCGTCGTACTCTTTCAGAGGTATTCCCGACCAGAAAGACTACGCAAACCACATTCACAACACCTATGAAATTTTGTATTTTTTGCAAGGCAACGTACAAATGATAATGGGTGGAAACGTGTATAAAATGAAAAAGGGCGATCTTTTTATCGCTCGTCCTTTTACGTATCACAGCGTTAAAGTCGTAGATAAATCCGTGCCGTACGAGCGTTTTGTATTCAATTTTTCGGAAGACTTTATTCCTAAAATCAGTAAAGAATTCTTTAAAAACGCGCGCGACGTTTATAATATTCCCTCTTCTCATCCGATATACGGGCTAATGGAAGAGTGGAAAAAAATATGCCTAGAAAACTCCATACAAGATATAGAAGAAGCGCAAAGAGAACTGTTTAAGACCGTTATTACTCTTTTATCTACCTTTATTACCGAAAAGGAAATAAAGCCGGTTAAGACAAATAAGCTGATTGAAAAAATTTTGGAATATATCGACGAGCATCCTACCGAAAAAATTACCGCCCAAAATCTTGCGGAAAAGTTTTTCGTAAGCACGTCCTGGATTGTGCACACATTCAAAACCCACCTGGATATCAGTTTGATGGATTACGTTAACAAAAAACGTATTCTTTACGCTCAGTTTCTGATAAACAACGGACTATCGCCCACTCAGGCATACGAACAATGCAACTACACCGACTACTCCACCTTTTATCGTCAGTACAAAAAGTTTATAGGTAGCGTTCCTAAGCTGGATAAAAAACAAGACTAAATAAAAACACCACTTTAACGCGTACTCATCGTACAAAACAGCGTAAGTGGTGTTTTTTTGTTATAAAATTATTTTTACTGCTCGGTAAATGGACTATTCTTACCTATTGACGTGTCGATAATTTCACAACACGTAGCTATGTAATGCGAACAAGGCTTGGGGCTTTCGTCCACTTTTTTTGCATTTACCAACAAGGTGCGACAAATGATACTTTCGTGCGCTTTCTTAAAGTCCTTACAAGCGTTTTGAACGCGGGAATAAATTTTCTTTTTACCCTCAGCGTCGCCGTCTTTTACGTCAAGTAGCGCGCCAAGCACAGCAGTCATTGCAGATACCGCTCCGCACACTTCGTGCTGACCGCCAAAGCCTCCGCCAAAGCCCGAAAAGATAGCGCCAGCCTTTTCCTCGCTCATACCAAGCACGTCGCTATAAGCGATAGCCACAGCCTGAGCGCAATTATATCCGCTTTTATAGAGCATTACCGCCTTTTCTTGTCTTTTGCTCATTGTTTACTCCTAGTTTATTTTAACAAGCTCTTAGCCTGCGAAACTACGTTTTCTACTGTAAATCCGAACTTTTGCATCAAAACTTCAGGTTTTCCGCTCTCGCCAAAACTGTCAAGACCGATTACTTTGCCGTTAAGTCCAACGTACTTATACCAAGGCATCGTAACACCTGCTTCTACTGCAACTCTGCGCTTAACGGACTTGGGAAGAACCTTGTTCTTGTAAGCCTCGCTCTGCTGTTCAAACACTTCGATACAGGGCATAGAAACAACTCTTACCTTAACACCTTCGCTTTCCAAAACCTTAGCAGATTCCATGCAAAGACCAACTTCGCTACCTGCTCCGATAAGAATAACGTCGGGCTTACCCTCGCCATATACTACGTAACCGCCTTTCAAAGCTTCCTTTCCACTCTTGTCAAGCTGAACGAGATCCTGACGTGAGCATACGATACAAGTGGGCTTTCCACTGGTAATTGCAGTAACGTAAGCTGCAACCGTTTCGCGTCTGTCGGCAGGACGGAACACGTTAAGGTTGGGCATTGCTCTAAGTCCTGCAAGCTGTTCAACAGGCTCGTGAGTGGGACCGTCTTCGCCTACGCCAATACTGTCGTGAGTAAGAACGTAAGTTACAGGAAGGTTCATGATAGCGCTCATACGCATAGCGTTCTTCATATAATCGCTGAACACGAAGAAAGTTGAACAGAATGCGTTAAGACCGCCGTGAAGCTGAATACCGTTACAAATTGCGCTCATTGCGTGCTCACGGATACCAAAGTGAATATTTCTACCCGATCTGCTCTCTGCAAAATAGTCGCCAAGGTCTTTCATATAAGTCTTTGTAGAGGGCGCAAGATCCGCAGCTCCTCCAACAAGGTTCGTAACGATTTTAGCAACCTTATTAAGAACAGCGCCACTAGAGTTACGGGTTGCTTCTGCCTTAGGAGCGTTCTCCCACAAATCGTTAAAGATATTGAGATTGCTATAATCGTTTGCAACGTCCTTATTAAGACTAATAGCATCTTCAGGGAACTTTTTGGAGTACTCTTTCATAAGATTTCTCCAATCCTCGTAGTACGCGTCGTACTTAGACTGAAGGGAAGCAACGTGAGCTTTTACCTCTTCGGGTAAAGTAAAGGGAGGATAGTTGTATCCCATATCCTTTTTCATTTCCTCGGTAAGGGCAGAGCCTAAGGGAGAACCGTGGCAGTCTGCGCTTCCTTCCTTTTTAGAACACTTACCAATCTGAGTTCTTACAATAATAAGAGAGGGCTTGTCCTTTTCCTTTTTAGCTTCGTTTACAGCATTGATAAGACCTTCGATATCCTCACCGTCTGCAACCTTTAATACCTGCCAACCCTGAGCTTCGTGACGAGCGCCAACGTCTTCGGTAAACGCGATATCAGTGCTTCCTTCGATAGTGATATTGTTCTTGTCATAAATAACGATAAGCTTGCCGAGCTTCCAAGTACCAGCAATAGAAGCAGCCTCGTACTCGATTCCCTCTTGCATACATCCATCACCGCAAAGCGCGTAAGTATAGTGATCGATAACGTTATAGCCTTCCTTATTGTACTTTTCAGCAAGCATAGTTTCTGCAACGGCAATACCTACTGCGTTTGCAATACCCTGTCCCAAAGGACCAGTGGAAACTTCTACTCCAGGAGTTACTCCAAGCTCGGGATGTCCGGGAGTTTTTGAACCTGCTTGACGGAAAGACTTAAGATCGTCCATAGTTACGTCATATCCGAACACGTGCAAAAGGGTATACAAAAGCATAGAACCGTGTCCTGCGGAAAGCACGAAACGGTCGCGATTGAAAAAGTCGGGCTTTTTAGGATTATGCTTCAAAATCTCGGAATAAAGAGTATATCCGATAGTTGCGCAACCCAAGGGAAGTCCGGGATGTCCGCTGTTTGCCTTGTCAATACCCTCGCTGGATAATGCGCGGATAGCGTTTACGGTTAACTGTTGAATGTTATTCATACTAAATCTCCTTAAAGATAATTTTTCTAAAATAAATGTGCGTTTATAACATCATTAGTAAGGTCAATATTCCAATAGCCATAGATGTTCCCACACCTGCTAACGCGGATATTCCATAAGCTCTTGCTTTAACCTTGAAAAATTTTATACGCATTACGTAATAAATAATTCCAAAAAGTGGAATGAAGAATGCTAGAATAATCAAAAAGATATTGGGAACGTCGTTTACCTTTTTTGCTAAATCGTAATGCGTTGCATCACTTAGCAAAACATCGTATCCTGCCTGGCGGTTGCAACGTGGACAAAAAACCGCATCGCCCATATCGTTTCCACAATGATTACAATACATTTGTTTACCTCCGTTATTTTTGGAATTACCAATAACGCAGACTTAACGCAATACATCATCAAGCCCACTCTTATTATTGTACTACAAAATACGTTTTTTTTGCAAGTATTTTTACCCTCTTAAAGACAGTTTGAAAAAATTTTACCACATTACGCAAAAAAATACAATTATTAATGCTAATTTAGATAAAATTCGACATTTATTTACAATTTTTTACATAATACCACTTCCTGTTTCAGAAAAGAACACTTTATCCACGCTTTTTGCAATAATATCCGCAATCCTTTCTCTATACGACGGCTTTAGTAAATTACTCTCATCCGTAGGATTAGATAAAAATCCACACTCTATCAAAAGCGAGGGATAACTAGAACATTGCAAAACGTAATAGTCTGCCTTTTTATACTCTTTATTTTGCCCAAGCGTTACGTTTAGTTCTTGCTGAAAAATCTTGGCGTAAGCTTCACTTTTTTCTTGCTTGTCGCTATAAAAAACATGTGCGCCGTGAACGGCAGATGATGCGAAATAATTTTGGTGAATACTTATAACAAGGTCGGGTTTTGCATTATTTATTATCTCTTTTCTTTTTTGCATGTCAGACAGCTTTTTATTTGACGCGCCAACATCATACAAACCTACGTCCGACGTTCTTGTAAGCTTTACTGTATACCCTTTTCTTGACAGCATATTTGCTAAAATTTTGGATACGTATAGGTTTATTTCGCTCTCTTTTACCTTTTTTATACCAGATACAACACCACCGTCACTGCCTCCGTGTCCTGGATCAATAACAATAACATATCCGTTTTTTGAGGCTTGAACAGCCCTTTTATAATGTACTATTCCCACGCAAATTAAAGTCGTAACAACTGCAACCAACACTAATGCAATAAGCGTTTTAATATGAACGAAAAACACTTTCATCAGTATATCCTCGCCTCTCCGTATAAAAAGCTGTCGAACAAGCTTTTTAGCTGACGGCTTGTTGCTTTTTCGAACGCGTTTATCATACCTTGTGGCGTTGCGCTATTAAACTCAAACTCCTCTCTATACTTTTTAAGTGCATTAAAGAAAGCTTTATCCCCCACGCTTTTTCTTATCGTATCAAACATTAAAGCTCCCTTAAGATAGGTTACGTAGGTATAGTCAAACGAAGAAAACTCACCTATATTTCTATCCATTACGCCATCATAAGACGTTACGTCGCAGTATACGATATACGCAGACGTCGCATCCGCCATACGCTGACGGTACGTTATGCCATAAGAGGGGTTAAACTCATAAAACAGCGTGGTTGAATACTCGGCAAGTCCTTCGTCCATCCACGCGTGATTTACTTGATCATTGCCTACAATCCCATACCACCATTGATGCGCCGTTTCGTGAATTACCGCCTCTTTACCCATGCTTTTATTCAAAGTGTCCGACACGTAAACAAGCCCGGGATATTCCATTCCGCCATATATAAAATGCGTTTCCACCACGCTATATGTAGAATATGGATATTTACCGAATTTGTCGCTGAAAAACGCAAGAGCGTCGAGCGCGCAATTTAGCGTATTTTGCGCGTCAGTATCCTTTTGATAGTAGTAAAAAACCTCTATATTGTTCACTTTTGCCGATAACGTATCAAACTTTCCGATCACAAACGCAAAATCTCTGGCGTTTTGCAATCTACTTTCATACGTTGCATTCACTCCGTTTTCGCGCCTTTCGCTCTTACCGGACGTTGCAACGCTAAAAGACGACGGAATAGTTATACTCACCTTATAATCACTGCAATCCGACCAAAACGGATCGCCGTTACAGTAGTAGGGCGAGGTATCAAATCCGCTCTGAGTTTTAACGCAGGCGATAGGGTACCAGTTACCGCAATTTACCGTATCGTTAAACCAGCCAAGTCTATGTCTTACGTTTGGAATATGCACGGTAAAATCCATATCAAGCAGTACTCGCTCTGTTGGCTCAACCTCTTTAAGTAGTGGCACAACCAGTATGTCGTCATCCATTCCCTCTACGCTCCACTCGATATCTTTACCCGATCTTTTTACGCTTTCAATCTCTATTTTTCCATAGCTTTCCCCACTTAGGTAAGCCTCGTCCTTTACACTCTCTTCCACAGCCTTAAACTGAGCGTCCTCTCTGTACGCGTTGGGGTAAAGATGAAAGCAAAGTTCGTCCAAAATCGCATCGCTGTTGTTTGCGTAGCTTACACTCATACTGCAATCGAGCGTGTGAGTTTTTTCGTCGTATACCACCTTTATATCATAAAAGCTTCTACCTACTGCGTCTTCTTTAACACATCCAACAATGGGGATAATTCCAAAAATTAAAACTACCGACAATATAAACGTAAATATCCTTTTCATACCTGCTCCTATAAAAATATTCGTAGGATAATATATGAAAACCGCAATATTATTAGACCTTTTTGATTACGTAACAACGATACTCTATATCCTTTAGTTTTTATTACGAATACAAACAAGCGCAAAACGTTTTGCGATAGCTTTTGGGCGTCATACCCGTTGCTTGCTTGAAAACTCGCATAAAATAATACTCGTCACTAAAGCCAACCGTATGAGCAATTTGTTTTATGCTATCCGTACTATTCGTTAGTAAACGCTTAGAAAAACTTATTCGCTTTTCGATTATCCACTCCTTTACCGTTCTGCCAGTATACTTTTTGAATAACGCTGTAAAATATTTAGGGTTATAGGAAAAACGCTCTGCTATCGACACAACCGATATATCTTCGGTAATATGTTTATTAAGCCACCCGACAACTTGCGATATGCGCGTATGTACAACAAAGGGCGAAAACAATAAGTACTGTCTAGCAAGCTCTGCTAATAGCGCCGATGACAAGTGGTCTTTAACTAATTCGCTATTCCCTTCAAAACGATAATGGTTTAGCTCCGTTAGCATAATCGTTATGCGATCGGCATTTTGTAACGCAAACTTTTCGGCGAAAAAAATCCATTTTTCTCCCTTTTGACAAACCTGACGCGCTTGCTCTTCAGTTTCGCAAATTTTTACTTCCCCATCAAAATGAAACCAATAAAACGAATTGCTATTAAGCCTTGTTCCACATTGCTCTTCGCCCTTTGCATGAAACAAAACTTCGCCTTTCTTTACACCGTAAACCGAATCTTGTTTCATCCAAAGTTCGCCATCTTCTACGAAAAACATCTCAAAATCCGCCAAGACTCTTCTAGTATGTCGCATTGGCTCTTTGTTTACAGACTTTCCTGAAAAACAATACTTGACTAACGAACCCAAATTAATTGCAAAATAACGCATTATTCACTCCTACGATATTTAATACGTTATATTATACCATTCGCAATTATAATAATCAAGACTAAATATGACTTTTTTCCATTTATTTTACCTTTTTTACTATTGTTTTATGCATTTTACTTTATTATAATTAAACTATCACACTCTAGGAGTAAAAGCTATGGAAAATTTTTCTTTAAGACAAATTAAGCTTACTGACGGCTTTTTTTATGAACGGCAAAAAATTAACGCTCAAACCACTTTACCTGCTATATATACACGCTTTAGCGAAACGGGAAGATTTAAGGCGATAAAATGCATTAACGAACCACCACATTCTCACGTTTATTGGGATAGCGACGTTGCAAAATGGCTAGAATCTGCTTCCTATATACTTGCACGCAAGGAAGACGAACAAGTTCGCGCTTGGTACGACGAAGCTATTGACGACATTGTAAAAAACCAATGTGAAAATGGTTATTTTAACTCTTATTTTCAGGTTTATAAACCCGACGAGATTTTTACGCACCGTCATGATCACGAGTTGTACTGCGCAGGACATCTTTTTGAAGCGGCGGTTGCTTCTAGTAAATACTTAAACGACAATAGACTTTTAGGCGTGTGCGAAAAATACGTAGATTATATATACGAACGCTTTGTAGAGAAAAAAGACACGGCGTTCACAACCCCAGGTCACGAAGAGATTGAACTTGCGCTATTGAGATTATATCGTCTAACTAAAAAAGAAAAATATAAAACGCTTGCTAAATATTTCTTAGATAACAGGGGGCTTAGCGAAGAAGATAACATAATACTCGCACAAAGTCATATTCCCATTCGTGAACAAGTTAGCGCTGAAGGGCACGCTGTACGCGCAACGTATTTATACACGGCTATGGCAGATTTTGCACAGCTTACAAACGACACGCAAATTAAGCAAAATCTAGAAATGATTTTCAATGATATAATAAAGCGCAAAATGTATATCACAGGTGGAACGGGTAGCACACACTGTGGCGAACGCTACACGGTAGCTTACGATTTACCAAACTACTCAGCGTATAGCGAAACCTGCGCGTCAGTAGGGCTTGTGTTCTTTTGCGACCAAATGCTACGCCTTACGGGCAATAAAATTTATGGCGACGTGCTAGAACGCGCGCTATACAACGGTGTTTTGGCTGGAATTTCACTAAGTGGCGACAATTTCTTTTACGTAAACCCACTCGAAATGCAATTAGAGCGAACAAAAGACCATTTAGATAAAGCAAAGCACACTGTCCTAAATAGGTACGTATACGTAGAGAGATGTCCTATTCCAAAACGAGTAAAAATCTTCTCCACGTCCTGCTGTCCGCCCAATATTTGTCGACTTATAGAAAAAATACCACAGTACGTTTGGTACGCTGACGAGAAAAACAGCACGCTCACTCTTTCTCAATACGTATCGTCTTCTTTAAGTAGCGATTTTGTTGACGCAACCATTTTCTCCAGTATGCCATATAGCGGAAAAGTGCAGTTAAAGATAAATTCTAAAGGTAAAAAAATCACCTTACGTATACGTAAACCAGCGTGGAGTTCAGCAAGCTTCGAAAACGAGAAAAACGGATATTTGATATACGAAGGCGTTTTTGAAAATACGGAAATAAACGTAGACTTTTCACCTTCGCTTAAAAAGGTTTACTCAAACCCACTCGTGGCTGAAAACTCGGGAAAAGTTGCGCTCACGTACGGTCCGATAGTTCTTTGCGCAGAAGGCTCGGATAACGACTTCAATATTTTCGGCGTAAAAATCGGAGATATATCAAAAGCAAAAATCGAGCCACTAAACTCTTCTCCATACGCACTAAACGTAACTTTGCCTGTGTCCTATTTTGAAGATAGTGGAGAATTGTATTCGTACGAGCAAGGCCGTGAAATTATAAAAACGCTAAAACTAATCCCCTACTTTGCCTGGGCAAACCGTAAGGAGAACGATATGCGCGTATGGTTTCCCAATAAGGAATAATTTATCCTAAGCTAATATTTTTCGTATTGTTCCTAATAAAATTATTACGCTATTTACTAAAAGCCGAACATTGGTATTCTTAACCAGTGCTCGGCTTATTTTGTCGTGTTTTTTAATATACGTATGCTAGTTTTTTGGTTATTTAGCGTTGTTTTACGTCGTATACGGCATTGCAAAGTTCTTCTGCAAAAGAGCGTTCGTGGCAAACTAAAATCATTGCTCCGTCATACTTTTTTATAGCTTCGCTGAGCGCCTTTTTAGCTCTTACGTCCAAGTGGTTTGTTGGCTCGTCTAAAATCAAAATATTGCTTGTTGTGTTCATTATTGTAAGAAGTCGTATTCTAACCTGCTCGCCTCCCGATAGATGCAAAATTTCTTTTAGCGCGTTATCACCCGTTATTCCCACGCGTGATAATTGCGTTCTTACTTCCTTTTGATTAAAGCGTGGAAAACAATCGCTGATATATCCATACGCGTTAGTATTCAGGTTTCTAAACGTTAGGTCCTGCTCAAGATAGGACGGCTTTGCAGCGATGTGGAACTTAAATCCACCGCTTATGGGCTGAAGTACTCGCATAAGCGTTTTTAGTAGCGTGGTTTTTCCTATACCGTTCGTTCCGCGTATCCACAGCTTTGTATCGCCCTGCATAGTAAAGGAAATGGGCGGAAGAAGTGGTACTCCGTCATAGCCGATTTCCAAGTCTTTTACAACAAGCATCTCTTTTGTGTGAAGAGGATTGCACGGAAAATCAAAGGTGGCGTCGGGAATAAAGGTTGGCTTTTCCATAACCTCAATTCTATCCAGCATTTTCTTTCTGCTGTTAGCCATGCCTGCGGTCGCTGCGCGCGCCTTGTTACGATTGATATAATCTTCCATCTTTTTTATCTCGGCTTGCTGACGCTCATAGTCCTCCGCATACTGCTTTACAGCCATTTCGTGCTGAGCAACAAAGGACGTATACGCACCCGAATACTTCTTTATAGAACCGTTTTCGATACTAACAATATTGTCGCAAACCTTATCCAAAAAGTCGGTATCGTGCGAAATAACCATAAACGTCTTTTTGTAAGATGTCAAAAACTTAACAAGCCAATCGATATGCTCCACGTCCAAAAAGTTGGTGGGCTCGTCTAAAAGCATTACGTCCAAGTCCTGCAAAATAAGCTTAGTAAGCATAAGCTTTGCGCGTTGTCCGCCCGAAAGATTGGCAATAAGCGTGTCAAACCCAAACGCCGTAACGCCCAAGCCTGACGCTGTCTTTTTTATCGTTGCGTCTATATCGTAAAAACCGCTGTCTGTAAGCTCGTCTAAAATTCGGTTGGATTTATTGATAAGCTTTTCAAGTTCCTTATCGTTAGTTACCTCGCCCATTTTTTCATATATGGCGGTAAGACGTTCATTCTTTTCGTATAAATGCGTAAATGAAGACTGAAGATACTCGTAAACGGTTTGCGTTCTATCGATATCCGCGTGCTGATCGAGATAGCCGTACCTTATACCGTTAAGCCAAGTTACTTCGCCCTCGTCCCATATAATTTTTTTTGCTATAATGTTGATAAAAGTACTTTTACCCGCTCCGTTAAGACCAACTATACCTACGTGTTCGCCGTTGTTTATAACGAGGTTGGCGTTTTTAAAAAGTATTTTATCCTCAAACATTTGTGATAGATTTGAAATTTTTAATATGCTCATAATTAATGTAATAGTAGTTAAAGAAAAAACGATAATTACACCGTCTTTCCTTTTCGTTTATTGTATTTTTGTACAAGTTTTAGGCATACGTATGCCCAAAACCTGTACTTTTTAATATTTTTTACGAATTAATTTTAGTATTGTACGCATAAGCTGAAGATACTTCAATTCCCTTCTTTATAGCTCTTCCTGCGTGCGTTCTCGTTTCGATAGAGATATCCTCGCTATCCACAAACACCATACCGTCTTGCGATTGAACAGCTACAAAGTAAGGCTCGGCAACGTAGGACGAGAACACGAGCTTTGTACCGTTACTACCCTTAAGATCTATTATCTTAACGCCCTTTCTATATCTTGCCATAACGTCTAGATGCGCCAGTATTACGCGCTTTGCAAAGCCTTTATCGGTAACTACTATCTGCTCGCCTACGTCTTCTACTTGAGAAGCGAAAATGCAGTAGTCGTCGCTATTGAGGTTAATTCCCTTAACACCGCCCGAAATTCTGCCCTGCACCGGAACGTCGCTCATATCCGCATTAAGCGACATACCCTTTCCTGTAATGAACAGCATTGTAACGTTCTTTCTTTCGAACTCTACCGAAATAACCTCGTCGCCGTCTTTCAGCTTGATTGCCTGGAAAGACGATTTGGACACGGCGTAATCTTTGAGGGGCGATTTTTTTACAAGACCTTCTTTTGTAAAGAAGATTATATTGCCCTTGCCCATATCCTCGCCGAATGAGTGAATGAAAATCGCTTTTTCCTGCTTTGGTAAATCTTTAATAATTTCCTTAAGCGACGCGCCCTTTTCTCTCCACTTTCCGTCGGGAACAAGCTCGGCGTCCACCTTGTAACAATTACCGAGATTGGTAAATACGTACACCGATTCTCCAGCCTTAGTCTTGCAAACGCTTGGATGAATATCGTTAAGCGAAGAGCTATCGGTATACTCTCTGTTCGCTCTGTCAAAGTTCTTTTCGGTCATACGCTTAAGCGATCCGCGCGCAGAAAGCATTACTACGCTATCGTCAATCTTTTCGATATCAGCGCTATCACTCATAGAATAGTTTTCTACCGAGTAGATAATCTCGCTATGACGTGGCTGTTTATATGCCTTTTTAATTTCCAAAAGCTCAGTCTTTACCACTTCCATCTGAAGCTTTTTAGAACCCAAAATCGCGGTAAGGCGCTTGATAAGTTCTCTGAGCTGTTTAAGCTCTTCTTCTAATTTATAAACTTCCAAATGGGTAAGACGCGCAAGTCTTAAGTCCAAAATTGCATCCGCCTGAATAGTGGTAAGTGAGAACTTTGCCTTAAGACCTTCTCTTGCCTCGCTTGTGGACTGGCTGTTTTTAATAATTTTTACAACCGCGTCAATATTCTTTACAGCAATTACAAGACCGGTAAGAATATGTTCACGCTTTTTAGCCTTGTCAAGCTCGCACTTAGTACGCTTTACGATAAATTCGCGCTGATAGTTTACGTAATAGTCGTAAATTTGTAAAAGCGATAAAGTTTGGGGCTTAGCCTCAGCAATCGCTACCATATTAATAGAGAAAGACACTTGCAAGTTTGTGTACTTGAACAATAAATCCGCAATAGCTCTCGGATCGTAGTCCTTTTTTACCTTAATAACTACGCGCATGCCGTTACGGTCAGACTCGTCCAATACGTCCTGAATACCCAAAAGTAAGCCCTTCTTTTCTTCTCTTACGTCAATAATGCTCTCTAACAGGGTAGTACGGTTTACCTGATAGGGAAGCTCGTCGATTACTATCAGCTTTTTATCATACTCGCCTGGCTCGAAATGAACTTTAGCTCTTATTAAAATTCTACCCTTACCTGTTTCGTATGCCTTATAAAGCTCGTCGCCCGTGATAATCGTACCACCAGTTGGGAAGTCAGGGCCTTTTACGTACTTCATCATTTCCGCAAGCTTAATCTTGGGATTGTCAATGTACGCGATTGCTCCGTCTATTGTTTCACCAAGGTTGTGCGTGGGAATATTGGTCGCAAAACCAATCGCTATACCGTACGCTCCGTTTACCAAAAGATTGGGAAAACGACCTGGTAAAATATCGGGTTCTTTTAACGTATCGTCAAAGTTACAGTTCCACTTAACAATCTCATCATCAGGGCTTCCCATACCCTTTAGTAGTTCGCCTGCAAGCTGAGTAAGCCTACACTCTGTATAACGCATTGCAGCAGCGCCATTTCCGTCGATGTCACCAAAGTTTCCCTGTCCGTCAACTAGCGTACAACTCATATTGAAAGGCTGAGCAAGACGAACCAGCGCCTGATAGACCGAACTGTCGCCGTGAGGGTGATATTTACCCAAGCAGTCACCTACAATTCTCGCGCACTTTTTGTACGGCTTGTCATAAGTCATGCCAAGTTCTTGCATATCAAACAAAATTCTGCGCTGAACGGGCTTTAGTCCGTCTTCTACACGGGGCAGAGCTCTGTCGAGTATGACGTATTCCGAATACGGAATCATGGATTCGTGCATGACTTCTTCCATTGTTTTATAAATAAATTCTTCCATATTCGCTCCTTACTTAATATTCTCTATAAAAGCGTCTTTCTTGTTAAAGTTAGAATGTTCTACAATATACGCTTTTCTCTGATCTACCGCATCGCCCATAAGCACGGTAACCATTTTTTCCGCTTCCGCCACGTCCTCTATGCTAACTTTTATCATCTTGCGTCTTTGAGGATCGAGCGTGGTACTCCAAAGCTGTTCGGCATTCATTTCTCCAAGACCTTTATAGCGCTGAATTTCACAGCTTCTGCCCATTTCTTCTTTTGCCTTGTCAAGCTCTTCGTCCGAATACACGTAACGCGTTTCGTTCTTTTTGCTTATTTTATAAAGCGGTGGCATTCCGATATAAACGTGCCCTTCCGTAATAAGTTCTTTCATATAGCGGAAGAAGAAGGTGAGAAGTATACATCTAATATGATAACCGTCCTGGTCGGCATCGGAAAGAATTACTACTTTACCATACTTCAAATCTTCTGGATTAAACTCCTCGCCCAGTCCTGCTCCAAGCGCGGAAATAAGTGTTTTTATCTCCTCGTTTTCCAAAACCTTGTCCAGTCTTTTCTTTTCAGCGTTAAGCGGTTTTCCTCGAAGCGGAAGAATTGCCTGGAAAGATCTGTTACGAGCCTGAGTACAAGTTCCACCCGCCGAATCTCCTTCGACTATGAAAAGCTCGTTAAGCTCAGCCTTTTTTCCGCTACAACTTTTAAGCTTTCCTACGGTATTAAACGAATCTATACTGTTTTTAGCTCTTGTAAGCTCCTTTTGCTTTCTGGTAGCCTCTCTTACCTTTGCGGCAAGCTGAGCCTTTTTTAGAATAATTTCAGTAACCGACTTGTTTTTTTCCAAAAAGGCAGGAAGTTCCGCTAACGTAATAGCTTCGCACGCCTGTTTTGCTTCGGTATTACCAAGCTTAGTTTTAGTCTGTCCTTCAAACTGCACGTTTTGCATTTTGACCGAGATAACCGCAGTAATACCCTCTCTGAAGTCGTCGCCTTGCAAGTTAGCATCTTTGTCTTTAAGTATTCCCAACTTTCTCGCAAAGTCGTTCAAAACCCTAGTAAGTCCCACCTTAAAGCCGGTTTCGTGAGTTCCACCCTCTGGCGTAGGAATGTTATTAACGTATGAAAACATACTCTCTGTGTAAGAATCGTTGTACTGAATAGCTACTTCCATAGCGATATTATCTTTTATTCCGCTAAAGAAAATGGGGTTGTCAAACACCGGCTTTTTCAGCTCGTTGAGGTATATAACAAAATCTTTAAGTCCACCCTCGTAACAAAACTCTACGGTTTGATAGCCGTTACCCACCGCAACTCGTCTATCCTCAAAAACAATCTTTGCGCCTTTGTTAAGAAAAGCAAGCTCTTTAAGTCGTCTTGTAATAAGCTCGGAATTAAATTTTATAGTTTCAAAAACTCTGTCATCGGGCATAAAACGCACGAACGTACCTGTCTTTTTCGTCTTTTTCTTAGTATCAAATAAATGAGTTTTTACAAGTCCACTCTTTACTACACCCTTAACTTCAGGACTTTCAAACTCTGCTTGATAGGTGGTTCCGTTCTTAAAAACATTTACTGTCATCCATCTGGAAAGCGCGTTAGTTACCGACGCGCCTACACCGTGAAGTCCGCCTGAGTGCGTATAGTTACTGTTATCAAACTTACCGCCAGCGTGAAGCTGAGTGTAAACTACTTCTACACCGCTTATCTTCATTGTGGGATGTATATCAACTGGAACACCTCGTCCATTATCCTCTACCGACGCAGAGCCATCTTCATATATTATTACGTTTATCTTGTTTCCAAAGCCGTTAGCAACTTCGTCCATAGCGTTGTCAACAAGCTCCCACAAAATATGATGCAAGCCCTTTATTCCGGTTGTTCCAATATACATTCCCGGACGCATACGAACAGCATCAAGCCCCTCCAGAACTTGTATGTTTTCTGCAGTATAATTTTTGCTCATTTATATCTCCTTTTCCTCATCTTTTAGGCTACTAAAATCGGAGGAATAGTATTTCTGGTTTTATTATACCACAAAATATAGTGTATTAGCAAGTATTATAAAGCAATATTTATTCATTTTTTTAACGTTTTTGCTTTTAAGACGAGTTGTAAAAGAAATATTTGCATATTTATTCACACTGTCGCATAAATATGCAATTTATACATTTTTTACATATAAACAAATAGAAAAAAGTTATCTAATTTTGCTTGATATTCTTCTTACAAATGGTGTATAATAGTATAGTAAATAACTTTATGGAGTGTATTATGAGTAGACAAGAAAGAGAAGAAATAAGGGACCTTCCAGAAAAATACAAACCTATGGGGGCGTGGGGATACTGGGCTTGGAGCATTATTTACAGTTTTCCCATCGTAGGACTTATTTTTATTATAGTAAACAGCTTACGCAATTGTAATATCGCAAGACGCAACCATGCGCGTTCTTTCCTTTGCACTTACATTCTCGTCATCCTAATTATTGGAATAACATTCCTTATCCTTTATTTTACCGGAGTTTTCCAAATGATATTGGATTTTATTGACGGAATGTTAAAAATAACCTAACAAACGCAAAACCACGCTACTTTTATATTTAGCGCGGTTTTTTCTTTTGGCTATGTCACAAAATATGGTTGATTAGCCATAAGGCGGTTTGACGAGAAAATCACAAGAAAGACAAGTATATTTACGAAGGCGCGTACCTGCAGGGTACGTAACTGAGTAAATTACGCAGTATTTCGTAGTGGGCTTTCCGTCCAAAATCAACCGTAGATTGGGACAGAGCCTTTCTTTTATTATTTAGTTTCACATATAAAAATCCGCTTCCCTTTGTTTTTAAGGAAAACGGATTTTATTTTATAGGGGAAGACAGGATTTTACGAAGTTGATAACATCCTCGTAAACTTCGTGCTTATTTATTTCGTTCAAAAGCTCATGACGAGCGTCTTTATAAAGCTTGAGAGTGGGATTAAGACCGAACTTTCTGTATTTTTGCTCGAGCTTTATAACAAGCTTGCCGTTACCGCCCACTTTATCGTCACTACCTGATATTATAAACATTGGCAAATCTTTGCGAAGCTTTTTGTGCGAAGATTGTGCAATTGCCTTAAACCCTCTAAAGAAATAGTGATAAAAACCCTGAGAGCATGTAAATCCACACATAGGATCTTCGTTATACTTTTTAACCTGCTCCATATCTCTTGAAAGCCAAGCGTTCTTGCCTTGTTTTTTATAAGCTTTATCGTACTTACCAAAAGTAATCTTAGCAAAGAACTTTCCCGCTTTATCTCTCTTTTTGGGCTTGTTTTTTCCTTTTGTTAAAAAGCAAGAAAGGTTAACGATTGCACCTTCCATGCATGCGCTTCCACACAATACCGCTCCGTTAATTTGCGAAGAAGTATAGCTAAGATATCGCTGTAAAAGGAACGAACCGTAACTGTGCCCGAATATAATAACTGGAAGACGGTACTTAACTTTTGCATACGCAGTAAGCTCGATTGCATCAGAAACGGAATCTTCGAAAATATTAGTGTCATCCACCAAACCAAGTCTATCCTTGTCGGTATAGCCGTGTGCTCTATGATCTGCACCTATTACGATATAGCCAGCTTTATTGAGGGCTTTTGCAAAATCATTGTAGCGCTCGATATGCTCACTCATTCCGTGAAGAATTTGTACTGTTGCTATGGGCGCAGGCACGTTATCCCAATACACAACGGACAATTCTTTTCCATCTCTGATTGTATACGTCTTTCTTTTCATATTTCACTCCAGCGGTTTAATTTTACTAAAACCGATAATAATTATATACAAATGCGCGTAATTTAATTATTGCGCACCTTCTTATTATTGTACTATATATCCCGTCTTTTGTCAATACAAACAAAACAAAAAAAGCGGAGAATATAACACAAATTTCACGTTTGAGGTAATACGTATGAAAGAAAACATTATTTTTACTGGTGGAGGAACAGCAGGACACGTTATGCCCAATATTGCTCTTTTCCCATACTTTGACAACTATCAACTGCACTATATCGGAAGTAACGGCATGGAGAAAAACATTCTTTCCCCATACACTAACGTTGTATTCCACGAAATAGAGTGCGTAAAGCTATCACGCTCGCTTTCACTAAAAAATTTACTTATTCCGCTAAAACTACACGCCTCGATAAATCAGGCAAAACGAATATTAAAAGAGGTTAGTCCTTTATTTGTTTTTTCCAAGGGTGGATATGTTGGCTTACCGGTTGCTATCGCTTGCAAACAACTATCTATTCCACTGTTTTTACATGAAAGCGACAAAACATTAGGTCTTGCAAACAAGGTTGCAAAAAATAACGCAGAAATTTTATTTACTTCATTTGACACGCTAAAGACAAAAAATTCGCTATACGTAGGCTCTCCTATCAGAAAGGAAATATATAGAGGAAACGCCATGCGTGCGCTTAATTTTCTTAACGCGCAAAAAAATAATAAGCCGTTTTTGCTATTTGTGTGCGGTTCTAGTGGCGCTCAAAGTATAAACAGCTTTGTATTCGAGCATCTTAATACCCTTACTGAAAAGTATAACGTTATACACGTAACAGGCAAAAACGAAAAGCGCATTTATAGAAAGCAGGATTATTATCAAGTAGCGTATTCTAACAATATCGAAGATCTTTACGCCCTTTCTTCCTTTGTCGTAACCCGTGGCGGAGCTAACGCTTTAAGCGAGCTTATTGCTCTGAAAAAACTATGCGTTTGTATTCCGTTAAGTAAAGCAACTCGGGGAGATCAGATAGAGAACGCCAAGTATTACGAAAGTAAGGGCGCTATTATAAAGCTTGACCAATCCGCTCTTACGCTTTCTTCTTTGCTATCTTCTCTTGACCTGCTTAATAAAAACAAGGACAGCTATCTTAGCGCAATGAAAAATCTTAGCATAGACGGCACAAAAGCGATTGTCGAAAACATACGCAAAAGAACGGAATTTTTAGCGAAAGGGCACGAGTTTTGAAAAGGGAAACACAAAAGCGTTTTACAGTGATATAATTTAGTCTGAAAAGCGGTATATTTACCAAAATTCGACATACGTATACCGCAAAAGGAGTAAATTATGGAAAAAACAAGCAAACAAAAGTTGAGCGTTATACTCTTTTTAAGCGTAGTAACGGTAATGCTTTTTGCTGGCATTTTAGTCAATCAGTTTATATCCTCTAGCATGTCAGTAAACACGCAAGGCTCCGCTTCTCCTGTTTTTTTACCTACGCTCAGTAGTCAGCGATGCTACGGAACAGAACAGGACGATGCGTACGTTGATGCTTTTTTCGTGGGCGACGATACATATGTTTTTTATAACGCTCAAAGCGGTATCATGCAAAAAGAGAGCAATGACGAGCCTTTAATGGTGACACTTGAAGGAAAGCTGTTAGCGGTTGCGCTGACTCCTCACGGTTTTGCTACCGCTCTTTTGAAAGAGGACAACCTTTCTATAAAACTAATAGGTTTCGACGGTATTCCCACAGCATCGGTTTCCATAACGGAAAAAAACGCCGAACTTCAATATTTAGGCTACGACGGAAACGTTTGCATAGCAATAAAACATCAGGGCGAATTTGACTACGTTCTATCTTACGTAAAGTATAATTCTAAACTTGAAGAAATTTATAACAGGGATATATACTCGCTGTACAATCTTTCCGCAATTGCGTGCTATCCCCTTTCCAATAAAACGGTGATATTTTTCAACGCTCAGTACGGCTCTGTGAAAAGGGGCGGTTATTCTATTATACATAACGAATCGCTCGCTATGGAAACTGAGTATATTAATAACGTTGACAACTGCGTACTTCTCGACGCTAAACCATACGGCGATGGATTTATACTTACGGCTTCCACAAACACCTCTCCATATATCATAACCCTAAACTCCGATATGCAACAAACTTTAACCGAGCTTCCAAACACTTATGAGAACGCCAAAATTTACACAGACGGAACAGTCGGATATATCGGGCTATATTCTACCACCTCGGTAGATTTAATGCCGTTAGATAGCAAAAGAGATCTCGTACAACGTTTCGCAGATGATATTTTTGACTGTATTTTTATAGACGGATCGGCGGTTTTTGCCTTAGCTAAAAACAACGTTACATACATAAATCACATAAATACAGGTATTGTTTCTCCAATAATAAACGGCGCGCCACTTTCTTTGAAACTAAAAAGAAATAACAAACTCACGGTTTTTGCAACTCTCAACACTCACTCTTCCATACTCTCCTCCAAAGGCGGAATTGACGTATATTGTGCCACTTTGCTTTAGTTTGCTTAAAAAGTCGAAAAATGATAAATTTTAGGGTAAATTGTGTTGTTTTTGTGTGAAAATCGTTGACTTTATTCGTTAAATAGTATATATTTTTAGTATAGAAAAAATCATAGAGGCGCATCCGACAAGATAAACAACGCGGTAGGGCAAACAACGCGTTGCGGTAAAGGGGACGATGCCGAAAAAGAAACGTGTATGCTCTAAATGCGTTTTTTTTGGGCGGGCGGAGAATATCCGTTCGACTGTCACGCTTGTTGTGTGTTGCGCTATTGGATACGAATGATTGAGGTCACAGTATGCTTTTGCGCGCTGTGACTTTTTCTATAAAAATTTATATTATAGGAGAACGTTATGTTAAACGTAACTAAAAAAATCACGGGAAAGACTATTGCTCTTATTATTGCAGTAGTTGTTATCCTGGCACTACTTATTGTTGCGGTAGCTACCGGCATGGTACACAACACAGTAGACTGTCCCGACTGTGACTTAGGATACTTCTTGGTTGAGTGTGAACACTGTACAGAAGGTTTAGTTAAAGCTGACCATCTCGCGTCTTGCGAAAATTGTGTAAACGCTGGACTTGCAGCAGGAACACAATGCGCTCATCAGTTGTGCCAGGGCGGATTTATTATGTGTGAATTCTGCGACGGAACTGCTATCTTCAACGGCGCCCTTTGCGAACACTGCAAAAATGGACTTGCTTACACCATTTGTGGCACTTGCTCGGAAGGAATCAACGTTACCGCTTCGTTTTGGGCACTTCTTCCCCCAATTATCGCAATTGGACTTGCGCTTATAACCAAAGAAGTTTTCTCTTCGCTTTTCGTAGGAATTCTTTCGGGTGCTATCCTAGCTTCTGACTTTAAGTTCCTTAACACTATGGACATTGTTGTAAACGACGGACTTATCAGCGCTGTTTCGGGTACTGCGGGAATATTTATCTTCCTTATCGAACTTGGTATTCTTGTTGCGCTTGTAAACAAAGCGGGCGGAAGCAGAGCGTTTGGTAACTGGGCTCAAAAGCACGTTAAAACAAAAGTGGGCGCAGCGCTTTGTACGTTCGTACTCGGAATTCTTATCTTTATCGACGACTACTTCAACTGCCTTACGGTAGGATCCGTAATGCGTCCTGTAACCGATAAGCATAAGATATCCAGAAGTAAGCTTGCTTTCCTTATCGACGCGACGGCTGCTCCCATTTGTATGATTGCACCCATTTCTTCTTGGGCTGCAGCAGTATCTCAGTACGCAGCTGACGGCGAAGGCCTTAACCTCTTCATTATGGCAATCCCCTTCAACTTCTACTCCATCTTAACTCTTGTTTTCGTAGTATCTCTTATCTTAATGAAGTTCGACTTCGGTCCTATGAAAAAGCACGAGCTTAACGCTATAAATGGCGACCTCTTCTCGGGCGCAAAAGTAGCTTCTGACGATAATATGGAATGTAGTGAAAGAGGTAGAGTATTAGACCTTATTCTTCCTATCGTTATCCTTCTTATCTCTTCGGTATTCGCTCTTGTTTACGTAGGCGGAATGTTTACCCCTGATAGTGAATGTTACGGCGACTTTATTGCCGCGTTTGCTGCAACCGATGCAACAGTTGCTCTTCCTTGGGCTGGACTTATCGCTCTTGTTGTTTCAATTGTTTATATGGTTATCAGAAGAACAGTTAACTTCAAAGAATGTATGGATGCTATACCCAAAGGCTTTATCGCAATGGTTCCCGCAATTCTTATCCTTACGTTTGCTACAGCGCTTAAGAACGTTTCTGGTCTTTTGGGCGCAGACTTCTTCGTTGGCGATATGATGCGTCATTTCCCCGAAGCTGTTGCAAGACTTCTTCCTGCTGTTATCTTTATCGTTGCTTGTATTCTTGCTTTTGCAACAGGAACAAGTTGGGGTACATTTGGTATTCTTATCCCCATCATACAAGCTATGTTCCCTGCAACCGATCCACTCTTTGTAGTAGGTATTTCTGCTTGTCTTGCAGGCGCAGTATGTGGCGACCACTGCTCTCCCATTTCCGATACTACGATTATGTCAAGCGCAGGCGCAGAGTGTGAGCATATTAACCACGTTAACACACAGATTCCCTACGCTATCTACGTTGCAGCAATCTCGTTCGTATGCTTCATAATTGCAGGATTCTTACCCAACTGGTACATTATGCTTCCTGTTTCCGTTGCTATTATGATTGGTAGCTTGTTTGTTACAAAGATTATCGTTAAGAAAATCGACAGCAAGAAAACACTTCAGAAAGAAGCCGTTGTAGTAAACGAAGAAACTAACTTAAGAGATCTTTAATCTAAGATAATCGTATATTTACAACACGCGCTCCTCGTCCCTTTTGTGACAAGGAGCGCTTTTATATTGTTTGTAAAAAAATGCTTGCTTTTTTGCCTTGACAATCCCCCTTAACATAATGTATAATTATGTTATACATATAATATTATTTATCTTTGTGGGAAGTGTAGTTTTTATGGATATGCTACGCTCTCTAAGTTTGTCTTTAGCCTAATTATCTCAACCTTTTTCTTTAGGCAAAGACGTGGAGGAACTATGGAAATCAAAGAAAAATCCGTCTTGAATATTTTGCGCAAATTTTTGTGTAGCAATTATTACCCCATCGCCCTTACGCTTATTGCTGTAATTTGCCACGTTGCAGGACTAGACGTTCCCGGATATATAATATTCTCACTTTGCGGTATTGCAATCAATTTATTTCTAAGCGATTGCCGTCCCATAATCCCCACATTTATAATCGCAGGAACCTGTACTTCTGCCATAAACGCTTTTGGAAAAGGCGAAGCAAGCTCGTACTACTCCTCTCCCGTTGTTTTATCTTTACTAGTGGTAGCTGGCGCGCTTGTTATAATTTCTGCCATCGCGCACATAATTATATATAAGTCGTATCGTGGCTTGTGGGCTAAACTCAAAAAATCCCTAACCGCTCTTGGTATCGCAATACTTTGCGTAGCAATGCTTGTAGCTGGACTTTTTAGCGGTTATATCGACCTAAACGCATTCATTATTTCAGGCACGTTTGTTGCAATACTTGTTGCACTATATTTGTATATTCTTTGCACGATTAGCAAACGAAGCGACAATATCGACTACGTTGCGCTTTGTATAATGCTTATGGGAATTGCTATTGCTTGTCAGGTTTTATCCTTCTACGCTTTCAATTTCCGAGGTCAAGCCCTAGATAGCGCATGGAAAGATTCATTACTTCTTGGCGCGTACGTATCAAATTCTGCAGGCGAAATGATGGTTATAACGCTTCCCGTATACTTTATGTTTGCATACAAGAAAAAACACGGTTGGGCGTATATTTTGGGAGCTGTGGCAATGTTTGGAGTTGTATTACTCACACTCTCTAGAGCGTCTATGCTATTTGCCGTTCCCGTATTTATCTTTGGTCTTGTATGGTGTTGCTTTAAGGGCAACTACAAAAAATTCAGCCGTATATTTACGTGCGGTTGCATAGTTGTTGGAATTGCAGTTGTTGCGTTATTCTTAATAAAGGGTGGTTTTGAAAAAATAGGCGGATTCTTTGGCGATACGGGACTTGCCGATCGCGGACGTTTTTCGCTTTGGTCGCAAATGATAGAATGTTTTAAGCAGTTCCCCATTTTTGGCGCAGGATTTTCGGTGTTGTATCAGCTTAACAACCACGCTAGCGGAAACGTTAACTTATATTCCGCGCTTGCCCACAACACAATATTCCAAATGATTGGAAGCTGTGGTATAGTTGGTATTCTTGCCTACGCGTTCCACCGTTTCACCACAATTAAAATGTTTGTCAAGAAGTACAATAGCGACAGACTTTTTATGGGAATTACAATGCTTACGTTCCTCCTTCTTGCGCTACTTGACCAAATATTCTTCTTCCCACATTTCATTATTCTTTACGCAATATTGCTCGCAATTAGCGAAATTGACTATACTCAAACAGAAATTATTCAAAACGAAGAACACGTAGAACCAAAAGAAAAAACCGAGAAGTAATATATTAAAAAACCTTAGGAATATAATACTAAAGGAGAGGTTATGGAGAAGAGAAAACCCAGAGTATTATTCCCATTTACTGAGGCGGGTATGGGACATATTATGCCCCTACGTTCCATTGCCGACACTTTCGAGAAAAAGTACGGCGATAAAGTGGAAGTAGTTCGCTCGCAATTCTTTACAGAAACGGGAAATCCAAAACTTAAAGCGGTCGAAGAAAAAATGTGCGAATTTGTAAAAGACCAAAATAAAAGCGGTTTTGTTGGCAAATTCAGTACTTTTGCTATGGCGTTCTTTGGCACAAAACTTGATACCTGGGCATGCTTGAGGGTACTTGTTCCAGGTTCTAAGGAGTTGGGCGTTAAACACATGGACGAACTTGATCCCGATATTGTAATAACAACGCATTGGGCAACCAATTACTACGCTAAAAGCTCTACTAAGAACATCAAAACCGTGGTATACTGCCCTGACGCTCACATCAACCCTCTCTTTGCTTACGAGAGTGATTTAACCTTAATTTCGATGGTAGACGGATACGAACAAGCCTTAAAAAAACAAAAAAAGAGATTTAATAAAGATAACTTAAAACTTGTTCCGTTTTGTATTCGCCCCGAAGCTTTTGACGTTCCTACCGATAAAAAACAAAATAGACGAGATTTAGGACTAGACGAAAACAAATTTACAATAGTAGTTGCCGACGGTGGATATGGAATTGGTAGAATGAAAGCCGTTTGTGAAGAAATAATAAAACGTGATTTACCTGTAACGCTTATTCCCGTTTGCGGTAAAAACGAAAAACTTCACTCCCACTTCCTATCCCTTCCAGTAGGACCAAACATATCTTTTAAGCCACTAGGCTTTACCGACCAAATGCTACGCTATATCGCCTCTGCCGACCTATTTTGCGGTAAAAGCGGTAACATTATCGCAGAACCGACCTTCTTTGGCGTGCCAAGCATTATAACCAAACACGCAACCGAGATTGAACGCATTATTGCAAATAATTATGTAAAACGAGCAAAATGCGCGATAAATATTTTTAAGCCCAAAAAGATCGTAAACAAAATCGAGGAGTTCCTAAACGACAGAACGGAACTTGACAAGATGAGCCAAAACGCTCTCGCAATCCATAATCATTACGGCGCTGAAAAATCCGTTGATCTAATATTTGATATGCTTTGCGAAAAATATCCTGAACTTAGAGTTTAATAGCAAAAAAAATAGAGTTCGGTTGAACTCTATTTTTTATTTTACTTTTTATAAAAATAACCAGAAAAACGTTATAAACGATAGGGCGATAAGATATACGCCAAACCATTTGAAATTTGCTTTTTTTACAAGGCTCATAACAAATCTTATAGCCAAATACCCGCTAACGAGAGCAACAACCATTCCAATAACCATAGGAAGCACGTCTACGTCCGCTCCGTCCTTTATTACGTGATACGTTTCTACCGCAGCAGAACCAAGTATCATGGGTATACTCATAAGGAAAGAAAAAGTCGCTACTTCGTTTTTATTAGTCTTTGTCATCACACCGCCAAAGATAGTGCTACCACTTCTAGAAATTCCAGGAAGCACGCCAACAGCTTGCATTAAGCCCATTCCTATTGCAGTTTTTATGGTAAGCGGTTTGTTGTACGCTTCTTTTTTTGCAAAAAACTCGGTTACAAACATTAGTGCGGCGGTTGCAAGGAAGAAAAAGCAAAGGTATTTTCCGCTCATAAACACGGCGTCTACGTAATCTCCCAATAAAATTCCAACCAACGCTGCGGGAATTGTTGCGATAATCAGCAAGCCCATTTTCTTAAACGGAGGCTTAAATAACTGTAAAATATCCTTAAAAAAGTATATCGCCACCGCGCCAAGCGTTCCTACGTGGAGCATTATATCAAAGAGCAGATAATCGCCCTCAATGCCCATTAGGTTGCGCACAAGTATCAGGTGACCGGAGGAAGATATTGGCAAAAATTCAGCCAATCCCTGCACAAATCCCAAAATTATCGCTTGCCAGATTTCCATTTTTACTCCTTTTTAGTGTCTGTACTCGTTTGGAACAACTTCGAAAATCTTCTTTTCTGTTCCATCCTCGTCTTCGTTTTCGGTCAATGTCTTAAACTCGTCTAAAATCTTATTAAACTCGTCCTCGTCAATATCTTGAAGCTTGTTAACAAATACACCCTCATGCGCTGTGGTATCTACAAGCTCTTTGTCGTATCTAAGCTCCTCAAATAGCTTTTCGCCCGGTCTTAGACCTGTTATTTCAATCTTGATATCTTCCTCGGGAATAAGTCCGCTAAGGCGTATAAGCGAGCAAGCAAGGTCGTAAATGTATACTGGCTCTCCCATATCAAGCACGAACACTTCACCGCTGTCGGCAAACGCGCCAGTTTGAAGCACTAGCTTTACAGCCTCTGGGATAGACATAAAGTAACGTTTAATATTTCTATCCGTTAAAGTTATGGGACCGCCTTCTTTTATCTGTTGTAAAAAGATGGGAACAACGCTACCGTTAGAGCCTAAAACGTTACCAAAACGCACGGCTGCCATTTTCATTTTAGACTTTCTTCCACGCATCTGTATCAACATTTCCGTGATACGTTTGCTCGCACCCATGACAGAAGAGGGATTTACTGCTTTGTCGGTAGAGATAAGAACAAACTTTTCAACGCCTGTTTCTTCCGCGCTATCAATAACGTTTTTTGTTCCGAAAAGGTTAGTCTTTATTGCCTCGGTGGGCGCAATTTCCATCATTGGAACGTGTTTATACGCTGCTGCGTGGAACACAATTTCGGGCTTGTATTTCCTAAACGCTTCGAGCACTTTTTCCTTTTCGCGCACAGTGCCTATTATGAGGGTATAACGCGAAGGATCATACTTTCTTACAAACTCTTGATTTAGGAAAAACATTCCATTTTCGTGATAATCAAAGATTATAAGATGTTTACAGCCAAAGTTAAGAGCTTGTCGGCAAAGTTCACTACCGATACTTCCCGCACCGCCCGTTACGCAAACAACTTTATCCTTAACCGAGATATCCATAAGCTCTTGCTTAACCTTGAACTGTTCTCTGCCCAAAAGGTCCTCTATGCGGATATCCTGGAAAGAAAGATTGCTTTGCGAGTATTCTTCGGCATTAGAAACGTTGGGAATAATTTTTACAGGAACGCCTGTTGTAGCGCACATATCGTGAATATGACGCAATTGAGATTTTGTGATAGCATTAATTGCAATTACTATAATATCCGGAGCATAGTTTTTAACAGCTTTATTTACGTCGGATATTGCACCTACTACCTTAACGCCGTATATCTTATGTCCGTGCTTTTCGGGATCGTCGTCGAGTATTGCAAGCGGAATATAACCGTCTTCCGGGTGGTTAATAAACTTTGCTACCGCTAACGAGCCGGCAAAACCTGCGCCAATTACTAGCGTACGCGTAATCTTAATTCGTTTTGCATTCTTTCCCCACAAATGCTTGATATAATGCACGATACTAAAGAAGAATCTCCAAGCAAGAGTAAACATGCACGCAAACACGCCGTATAAAATTATATGACTTTCCCAATAATTATATGTGGGCATTGCAGTCATTTCGCCGATAAAATACACTGCATACTTAAAAATAGTTATAATTACTATCGTAGTAATATACGCACATATCATTTTAATAAGTTCTACTCTGCTCGCATACTTCCATATTGCCGTATAACAGTCAAAAGCAGCAAGCGAAGCAACGGTAACAAACACGGACACCGCAAGCGCCGTAATATTAAACGGTTCGAAAGAAATCCAAACGCTTTTAAGGAATGGATCGAAATACAAAATAGTTCGTGCTATCCAATACGCAAGCGCGCACAAGCCTACATCTAATAAAACGCTAATTAATATTGAAATAAATCTACGAAGCTTGTAGTTCTTTTTCTTTTGCTGTTTTTTTTGTTCTTCCATAGTAACCTTCCACGAAGAAATTTAATTAGCACAAGTGGGCATACTCCCTCACCTTATACTATATAATTATAGTATAATACATATTTAAATAAAAGTCAAGGTTTTAGTTTATTTAGCTGTTTTTACACGTTAATAAGTACTAAAATAACCACGTAAAATAAAAACAAAATGCAATAATTTTGTAAAGTAAAGATATTCGATTATAATGCTTTAGTTTTCATTGACAAAAATTTCAGGATAGTATAAAATAAATAGTACAAAAAGGATGGTCAAAATGGACGCAATAATATCTACAATTCAAAATTTTCTATCAGATGTGTTTGTACATCCGCAAATAGTTATAGTTCTTATAGCTATTCTTCCAATAGTAGAAGCGCGCCTTGCAATTCCTATGGCGTTTGCATACGGACTTCCCTGGTACGAATCCCTATTGTTGGGATTTGCAGGTTCCATTATTATGGCGCCGTTGCTTCTTCTCATTCTTATTCCGTTTATTAAATGGCTATCTAAAACTAAGCTTTTCAAAAAAATCGGAGAAGCGCTTTATAGTAAGTTTGAAAACAAGAGTAAACAAATAGACGAGAAAGCAAGCAACGTCAAGAAGTTTTGGGGACTCGTGCTCTTTGTAGCTATTCCGCTCCCTCTTACCGGGGCTTGGACAGGTTGCGCGGTTGCTTCTATACTAAAAATGAAATACCACCACGCTCTTGGCGGAGTGGTGCTTGGCAACTTTATTGCCTCTTGCATTATGACGCTTTTGTGCGCGCTTTTGCCCGAAAACATTATTAACTACGTTATCACAGCAATAGGAATTATAGCGCTTATCGTAGTTGTTGTGCTCTTAATAAAAATCTTGACTTATAAGAAAAAACCTGAACAAAACGAAGAACAAACAGAGGTTGAACAATGAAAAAACATATAGTTATTTTGTGCGACGGTATGGCGGATTATAACAACGAACAAAACCGCACGCCAATGAAAGACGCAAACAAGCCAATGATGGACTCTCTTGCCTGTGCGGGTGAGGTTGGACTTTGCAGAACAGTTCCTTTTGGTATGAAACCTGGTAGCGACGTTGCAAACCTTTCGGTTATGGGATATGATCCTACTGTGTATTATACAGGCAGATCCCCCCTAGAGGCTTTATCTATCGGAGTAAAAATGGATAAAGACGATATTACGTATAGAGCAAACCTCGTTACGCTTTCTGACGAGGATAATTATGCCGACAAAACTATGGTGGACTACTCCTCGGGCGAAATTACAACCGCAGAATCCAGTCAGCTTATAGCATATCTTAAACAATTCTTTAACGATGACGAACTATCGCTTTTCTCGGGCGTTTCGTATAGACATTGCTTGCTTAGAAAACACGGTGTGATAGGCGCTATACTTACTCCTCCTCACGATATTTCAGATAAAAAAATAACGGAATACTTACCTAAAGGCGAATACAGCAAAGAAATGCTTGCTATAATGGAACGTTCGTACGAGCTTTTGAAAGATCATCCAATAAACCGCAAGCGTAAGGCAATGGGACTTAATCCTGCAAACTCTCTTTGGTTTTGGGGAGAGGGTAAAAAGCCTGCGCTAGATAGTTTTGAGCTAAAGTACGGCGTTAAGGGCGCAGTTATTTCGGCGGTTGACCTTCTTAAGGGCATTGCGATAGGCGCTAATATGACAAGCATTGACGTAGAGGGCGCAACTGGAACAATAAAGACTAACTTTGACGGCAAGGCAAAAGCGACAATAGACGCGCTTAAAAATCACGACTACGTATACGTACATTTAGAAGCGCCCGACGAGTGCGGACATCAGGGTAACTATCAAGAAAAGGTAGAATCTTTGGAGCTAATTGACCAAAAGATCATTACACCTGTTGTTAATCACCTCAGAGAAAACAATATTAAATTTAACATTCTTATTTGCCCCGACCACGCTACTCCAGTGTCTTTGAAAACTCACGTTGCAGACCCAGTGCCCTACCTTATTTATGACAGCGAGAAAAAACGCGGTTGCGGAGTAAAGACGTTTGACGAAGACAGCGTAAAAACAACGCGCACATTCTTAGAATCAGGCTCCGAGCTTATTAAAAAACTTTTAAACATTTAGTAAATAAAAACTGCTTCACTCTATTAATAGAATGAGGCAGTTTTTATCGTTATAGGAAATTACTTGCTTTTGCTAATGTTCAACATATGGGGGTGTGCCTTCGCACCGGGATTGCCATGCTTCGCTCGCAATGACGTCGTGAGGGTATATTGGGTGTGCGCCTCCGCACCGATTCGTGAATCGCCCCTACATAATTACTGACTACACTTAATTACTTGCTTTGTTAAAGCACAACATTTCGGATCCAACGTCTACGTTGGTGCGCCTCCGCACCGGGATTGCCACGCTTCGCTCGCAATGACGTCGTGAGGGTATATTGGGTGTGCGCCTCCGCACCGATTCGTGAATCGCCCGTACATAATAACTAACTACACTTAATTACTTGCTTTACTCAAATAACAACATATTGGATCCAACGTCTACGTTGGTGCGCCTCCGCACCGATTCGTGAATCGCCCGTACGTTTGTGCCGTTGACGAATTAGCTTTATAAAGGCTCCTTTGTAAAGGGAGCTGGCAAAACTTTCAGTTTTGTCTGAGGGATTTTATTGCGAAAAGATAATTAGTTTATCCAACCCTTCCGGTGCGGATTGCTTTATCATA
>SVHU01000027.1 GCA_015055625.1 Clostridiales bacterium
TCAGCTTGCGCTTTTGCAGAGACCTGTGTTTTAGATAAACAGTCGCTTGGGCCTTTTCACTGCGACCTATCGCTAGGCTCCCCTTCTCCCTAAGTTACGGGGTCATTTTGCCGAGTTCCTTAACCAACAGTTATCCCGTTCGTCTTGCAATTCTCTTGCCGCCTAC
Source organism: Clostridiales bacterium (assembly GCA_015055625.1). Lineage (GTDB taxonomy): Bacteria > Bacillota > Clostridia > Christensenellales > Pumilibacteraceae > RUG12826. Next base: position 167 of record SVHU01000027.1, read on the forward strand.
CTGTGTCGGTTTGCGGTACGGGCTCCTCAATATCTACCTTAGCAGTTTTTCTCGCCAGCGTGAATTCATCAGCTTCGAGCCTAAGCTCTCCCCGTCATCACCTAGCCTTATAACACGCGTACTTCACTACGTGTAAGCCTCATGATTTAGCCACGGAATTTCCATCCCCGTGGTCTGACTATCCTTCTGTGTCACTGCTTCGAACTATTGCGGAGGTACTGGAATATCAACCAGTTGTCCATCATCTACGCTTTTCAGCCTCAACTTAGGTCCCGACTTACCCTGGGCGGACGAACCTTCCCCAGGAAACCTTAGGCTTTCGACGGAAAAGTTTCTCACTTCTCTCTCGCTACTTATGCCGGCATTCTCTCTTGTATGCAATCCACAGCCCCTTTCGATACTGCTTCTGCTCGCATACATTGCTCCTCTACCAATTAATTTACATTAATTCCTAAACTTCGGTGTAAGGTTTTAGCCCCGGTAATCTTCGGCGCAACATCACTCGACCAGTGAGCTATTACGCACTCTTTGAATGAGTGGCTGCTTCTAAGCCAACATCCTGGTTGTCTAAGCAATGTCACATCCTTTACCACTTAACCTTAACTTGGGGACCTTAGTTGTAGATCTGGGCTGTTTCCCTTTTGACGACGAAACTTATCTCACGCCGTCTGACTCCCGATTATAAGTATCCGGTATTCGCAGTTTGATAAGGTTCGGTAACCCGTGAAGGCCCCTAGCCTATTCAGTGCTCTACCCCCGGTACTCTCTACATCGAGGCTAGCCCTAAAGCTATTTCGAGGAGAACCAGCTATATCCGAATTCGATTAGAATTTCTCCGCTATCCACAAGTCATCGCCGACTATTTCAACAGGCGTGCGTTCGGTCCTCCACAGAATTTTACTTCTGCTTCAACCTGCTCATGGATAGGTCATTCGGTTTCGGGTCTACGACGTCCTACTATTTCGCCCTTTTCAGACTCGCTTTCGCTTCGGCTCCAACACTTAATGTCTTAACCTCGCAACACATCGTAACTCGCCGGCCCGTTCTACAAAAAGTACGCAGTCACGCTTGCCCTAAGGCGTTGCGCTCCTACTGCTTGTAAGCATACGGTTTCAGGTTCTCTTTCACTCCCCTCCCGGGGTGCTTTTCACCTTTCCCTCACGGTACTATACTCTATCGGTCATCAGGTCGTATTTAGCCTTAGGAGATGGGCCTCCCTCATTCCCACCGAATTTCTCGTGCTCGATGGTACTCTGGATTCACAGTAGATATAATCATAGTTTCACGTACAGGACTGTCACCTTCTTTGGTGAGCCTTTCCAAACTCTTCTGTTACTATGACTAAGTTCATGTTCTGTGTCCGAACCCCGTACATATTTCTATATACGGTTTAGGCTCTTACCCGTTCGCTCGCCACTACTTAGGTAATCGTTTGTTTACTTTCTTTTCCTCTGGGTACTTAGATGTTTCAGTTCCCCAGGTTCCCCTCATTACACTATGAATTCATGTAATGATACTCATACTCTCGCATGAGTGCGTTCCCGCATTCGGACATCCACGGATCAGGGTTCATTTGCAACTCCCCGTGGCTTTTCGCAGCTTATCACGTCCTTCTTCGGCGCCTGATGCCAAGGCATCCACCATACGCTCTTATTAGCTTGATCGTTTTTTATTCCCTCAACGTCTTCCTCTCAGAAAACGCCAAGTTAACTCTTTCCGTTCTTGGTTTCTATCTTGACCATTTGTTTCAAGTTCTTCTTACAAGACATATTTAACTCGTTTTTACAGCAAAAATTGTTTATGTTGATACATAATACTTTACTTATTTACTCGTATAATATTATCTGTTTTTGTTTCGTTATTCAGTTGTCAATGTACGTTGTTTGTTTGCTACCCGATTTTTTGAGAATAAAAAAAGCATACACGATTATCAGCCTTGTTATAAGTCTTAATCAGTATGCCAGCGGTATTCTTGCAAATACATGGTCGTAAACAATCTGTCTTTCGTCGACAGCTCGTACATAATACCATAAAGAAAATTTAAAGTCAACTGTTTTTTCAAAGTTTTTTAAAATTTTTTTTTAAATTTTTATCTCGTTTTTTTACCCTTTCTACTATATATAATATAGAATAGGAAAACACCATCACAATATCTTGTAAAAACGGACTTTAAAAAATTTTTTTTAGAATTTTTAATTATTTTTTAATTTACTGCATTTTTATCTTCTTTTGGTTGAAAGGCAATAAATGTTATGGTATAATGTAAAAAACAAAACTTTACTTAAGGATTTTTTATGGAACTCAATCATAAATTTTCAGTACCAATAATAGAAAATTACGAAGCGGAATATTATTTCAGCTATTCACCTAAAGAGTTTGAAGCAAGAATTTTCCCTCCACATGTTCACGACATGCTGGAGTTTTACGTACTTATCGACGGCAACGTTTCGTTTATGGTGGAAAACGACGTTTATAAACTTTCTCCAGGCGACATTATTATGAGCAAGCCTAACGAAATGCACAACTGTATATTGAACTCCACTTCGCTACATAAGCATCTTTGCATTTGGTTTGACACTTCATGCTCCTTCCTTTTTTCGGCATTTCTCTCACACGAATACGGAAAGGGCAATCTTATTTCGCCGTCAAATGATGATAAACAAACCCTGCTCAATCTTTATCAAAGACTAGAGGACGCAACCAACGCGGAAAATAAAAAAGTGCAATTTATTACTACGCTCGAAATTTTGAACATTTACGAACGCAGTATTAACACTGACTCGCTCCACTCGGATATTCCGCTGGCACTAACAACTATTCTTAACGATATAAACAACAACTTTGCGATCATCAATTCGCTTCAGTATATAATAGATAAATACTTTATTTCGCACAGCACGCTAAACAGATTATTCAAACAGCACTTGCGCACTTCGCCGAGAATGTATCTGGAAACAAAAAAACTAGCATATTCGAGAATGTTGTTAAAAGAGGGTAAGAGTGTGCTTGACGCATGCATGCTATCAGGATTTTCGGACTATTCTAATTATATAAGACTGTTTAAGAACAGATTTGGAATTACGCCCAAACAGTATAGAGATAGATAATGCAATTTAGAATTTAATAATTAAAGGAGGAAATTATGGGGAAATTCACGCTTTACGGTAATGGTACATGTGACGATTATGAAGCTATTCAGGAATTGTTGGACAGCGGTGTTAGCACTGTATATCTCCCTGTTCCTGAAAAACATTATCTTATCAGTAAACCATTATTAATACATTCCAATCAAACTCTCAAGCTTGATGAAAATACACATATAAGTTTGACAGACAACGCTAACTGTTGTATGGTGCGAAACGATGACTACGTAAAAGGCAACGTTAATATTACCATTGACGGCGGTATTTGGGATATGAACCACAACAACCAATGGCCAAACCCTTACCACTTCCCTGATTCAAACGGAGTTATAAGAACGCAATCTTATATGAAAGAAAAATTCGGTTGGACTCCACAGTTAGGACTTGTAAGACCAACTTATACAGGTCATGCTTTTGTATTTTCGAAAGTAAAAAACTTTACCTTTAAGAATATTACTATTGTTAATCCCGTAGTTTATGGCGTTCAGCTATCTTTTATCGAGTATTTCACCATTGAAAATATACGCTTTGATTATTATGAGGGAAGTCCGAAGCTTTGGAATATGGACGGCATTCATTTGGAAGCAGGCTGTCGATTTGGAAAAATCAGCAACCTAAAAGGCGCTTGTCACGACGACCTACTTGCGTTAACTAGCGACGACAGTATATGGGGTGGCGCAATTGAAAATATAGAAATAGATGGTATTTTCGCTGAAAATTGCCACAGTGCAATAAGATTTCTAAGTCGTGGAACACCGGTTAAAAACATATCTGTCAAAAATATTTTCGGCTCGTTTTACGTTTATGGAATTATCATGTCAAGACACGTTGAAGTAGATGGCGAACGCGGTAAGTTTGAAAATATCAATATAGAAAACATGTACGCATCAATTTGTCCTGGAACTATTGACGTTGTGGGGAATGACTGCGCACTTATTCATATAATGAGTGGGCTTGATATGAAAAACATATCATTTAGGAATATCGTCAGAGAAGAAAATCATTGTTTTTTGCCAACTATTAAAATTTATCCCAATAACACGATAGATTGCTTAATTGTAGATGGCATTCATCAAACAATTAAATCTGAAAATAAAGTAACTCCACTTGAAACTGAAGCCGATATTAAGACACTTGAAATCAAGAATATTTTTGGCGGAGAATGTAAAATTGGTGGTAGAATAGAAAAACTGATTTGCGAATAGCTTTATAAAGCAACTCAACGTAACTCTTTTATTTAGAAAAATCATTAGAAATTAATTAAGTTCACTTTATAAACAAAGTACATTATAATGACCAACTTTCAAAATCAAAAATATTCGGACTAATCCTTATAATTAATAAACAACACGCGATAAAATAAAAACTCTGACGCTATGAAAAAATCATGTCAGAGTTTTTTTATTTAGTTTTGTTTGATTTTATGCTTTTACGATTTTAAGGAGCATGGTGGTATAGATGGGGAGTTTGATATACGCGCTGAACTCTGTGGACGTGAAAATTTCTTCGCGAACAAGCTCGCAGTCGTGGTTTTCGTCGAGAACATAATACTCAAGTTTAACCTTGCCGTCGTTTGCTACGTTCTTAAACTCCACCTTTACTTCCTTATCGCCAAGGTTATCGTCGTCGTTAAAATAGGAAAGCATAACGTTTTGCTCATCGCCCACAGCTCCTGCAACGTACACGTTAATATCGTCGCGCTCCACTTTTACGGCGTGATCGAGTTTGTAGAGCTGATTGAACATATAGAAAGGATAATAGCCCTTTAGCTTTTCGCATACCATATCGGTTTTGAACATTCCATTCATTCCACACGGACGCGCATCATAATACATTAGCATATCTAGTGGCTCGTACTGACTCATAAGCATGGTGGATGCGATAAACGCGCTACCTTTCAAATTCTTTTCGGTCTTTAGCGAATAAATCCACTCATCTCCAGTCCAGCCCCTTACGTAGTTCCACTCGTTAAGAATACTTTCGGTTTTTGTGAGGTTGTATTTTTTGAGATAGCCTTGTGCTTTGTAAATGAGTTCTTTAACCCACTCAACGTCTTTTGCATAAATGTGCCAAGAGAAAAAGTCAGGCTTAACATCGCCAAGCGACTGGAAAAGTCCATGAACCCACTCCTCTCTTCTTTCGCCTATTATACTTGCACACGCTGGTCCACCAATTTTAAGGTGGGGGAATTTTTCCTTAAGGTGCTCTAAAGTTATGCGGAAAAGTTCGTAAAACTGCTTTGCCGTTCCACCCCAACAACGTTTATGCTTGCTATCGTCGGGATCTAGATTAGGCTCATTCCATATCTCCCAGTATTCGATATCCATATGCATACCGTCCGCCCAGCCTTCGTTGTAATGGCGGATAATATGCTCGCACACTATCGCCCATTTTTTGAAGTCTGGTGGTGGCAGAGTATTATACTTTTTAATCTCGTGCTCAATACGAGAGCCAAGACGGTAGAAAGGCTTTACACCTGCAGCCTCATGCACTCTCATAAGCTCGTCCGTGCAAGCAAAATCGTAAGAAGCAGGATCGTAAGGGTCTTTTGACCAGTCAGTAAAAATGAAATTCACGTCAACCGTATGGTTTCCACCGTACGTAGACAAAAAAGACGCATCATGGTTTCTTGCGTACGGAATACCCGCGTCAATAAACGCCTGAAGATTGCTTATACGCTGATCTACTGCAAACTTGTGAACAGGTCCGTTGTTTACAGCGTGCATCGGTTTTACTTTGCCAACGTTTGTTGCAAAATCTACTGTTATCTTTGCCATAATTTTTCTCCTTTTATGGTTTTAGTTATTATTGGTAATTTTATTATACCACAGTTTTTTCACGAATAATATGTAAATCGTGTCAAAAAATATGCAAAACTCGTCAAACTTAATGTTTATTGCTTTGACCTGATTAAAAGATTTATTCCAGTCTAACGTTATTAAACTACACAAAAATGATTTATACAAGTGATATAAAAATTTTTAAAAGTAGTTTTAAGTGGTTTTATTGCAAATTCGTCAAAAAAAGCTATACGAAAAAAAAGTTTAAATTTTTTTGTTTTTTTAGCTAAATTCGTTTGACAAATGCATTTCTATTTGATATTATATAGAAGCTTTCAAGAAGCAGTCCTTTGTGTGGGGAATTAGCTCAGTTGGCTAGAGCACCTGCCCTGCAAGCAGGGGGTCATCGGTTCGAATCCGATATTCTCCACCACACTTTAGGAATGTAGCTCAGCTGGTTAGAGCACCACCCTGATAAGGTGGGGGTCGATGGTTCGAGTCCATTCATTCCTACCATCTTGAAAATCAAGCAATCAACGTTAGGTTGGTTGCTTTTTTTTTGCATTTACACCTTTCAAAATCAGGTTGAGTGGTTACGCTCAACCTATTTTATCCCTTATATAATAAAACTCTAACGTCGCTTGTGAACGAAGTTAGAGTTATTTTAGTTTTGTTTGATTTTACGCTTTTACGATTTTAAGTAACATGGTGGTATAGATGGGAAGTTTGATATACGCGCTAAACTCAGTAGTCGTGAAAATTTCTTCGCGAACAAGCTCGCAGTCGTGGTTTTCGTCGAGAACGTAATACTCAAGTTTAACCTTGCCGTCGTTTGCTACGTTCTTAAACTCCACCTTTACTTCCTTATCTCCAAGGTTATCGTCGTCGTTAAAGTAAGAAAGCATAACGTTTTGCTCGTCGCCCACAGCTCCTGCAACGTATACGTTGATATCGTCGCGCTCCACTTTTACGGCGTGGTCGAGTTTGTAGAGCTGATTGAACATATAGAAAGGATAGTAGCCCTTTAGCTTTTCGCATACCATATCGGTTTTGAACATTCCGTTCATTCCGCATGGACGCGCATCGTAGTACATTAGCATATCTAGTGGCTCGTACTGACTCATAAGCATGGTGGATGCGATAAACGCGCTACCTTTCAAATTCTTTTCGGTCTTTAGCGAATAAATCCAATCATCTCCCGTCCAACCCCTTACGTAGTTCCACTCGTTAAGAATACTTTCGGTTTTTGTGAGGTTGGATTTTTTGAGATAGCCTTGTACTCTGTGTATAACTTCTCTGACCCACTCAACGTCTTTTGCATATATGTGCCAAGAGAAAAAGTCGGGCTTTACCTCGCCAAGCGATTGGAAAAGTTCGTAAATCCACGCTTCGCCTAGTATACACGCACACGATGGACCACCGATTTTAAGGTGTGGAAATTTTTCCTTAAGGTGCTCTAAGGTTATGCGGAAAAGTTCGTAGAACTGCTTTGCCGTTCCACCCCAACAACGTTTATGCTTGCTATCGTCGGGATCCAGATTAGGCTCATTCCATATCTCCCAGTATTCGATCCCCATATGCATACCGTCCGCCCAGCCTTCGTTGTAGTGGCGGATAATATGCTCGCACACTATCGCCCACTTTTTAAAGTCTGGTGGTGGCAGAGTATTGTACTTTTTAATCTCGTGCTCAATACGAGAGCCTAGACGGTAGAAAGGCTTTACACCTGCAGCCTCATGCACTCTCATAAGCTCGTCCGTACAAACAAAATCGTAGGATGCCGGATCGTAGGGATCTTTTGACCAGTCTGTAAAAATGAAGTTTACGTCAACCGTATGGTTTCCACCGTACGTAGCAAAAAAAGACGCATCGTGGTTTCTTGCATACGGAATACCTGCGTCAATAAACGCCTGAAGATTGCTTATACGCTGATCTACTGCAAACTTGTGAACAGGTCCATTGTTTACCGCGTGCATAGGCTTTACTTTGCCTACGTTTTGCGCAAAATCTACTGTAATCTTAGCCATAAATTTTCTCCCTATGTGGTTTTATTTTTTTATCGATAATTTTATTATACCACAATTTTTTATCGAATAATATGTAAATCATGTCAAAAAATATGCAAAACTCGTCAAAAATATGTAAAACTCGTTTGGAGAGGGCAGACTTAGGATTAGCTTTACTCAAGCTCCATATCGGCATCACTCCAAATATATTTTTTGATATCGACAGTGAAATCGTCTTTTACTTCAATTCCATCGTTCTCAAGTAGCATCTTTTGCACTTCCTTTCCTCCAAACGCAAAGCATGGGGCAAGTCTTCCGCTGGCGTTTACTACCTTGTAACAGGGATAGAGGTCAGGATCGGGATTTTTGTGTAAAATATTTCCCACCAAACGAGAATAGCCTATACTCCCAAACACAGCGATAGCGACTTGACCGTACGTTACAACCTTACCTTTTGGAATTGTCAATAAAAATTCGAACACGCGCTGATACATTTTTCTTTTCCTCGTTTTTGTTTATCGATATAATTATACAATATAAGTAGAGGATTTGTAAAGGGTATAACTTCTTTTTATTAGTGGTACGCCATTTTATATTTTAGGTATTGACTTTTTATAAGTTTTTAGGTATAATAAAGGGCAGAGGACACAACAATGAAAGACGTAAAAACCAACGTAATGAGAATACTAGATAAGGCAAAAGCCGACTACTGCATACGCACTTACGAGGCGGAAGTGGATGGCGAATACATACCTCTTTCCGCGCAAAACAGCTTGGAAAAAATAGGCGTAGAAAACGAACGTTGCTTTAAGACAATAGTAACTAGGGCCAGACCTGGCGTTTACTACGTTTTTATGTTACCTATTGCCGAGGAACTTGACCTTAAAAAATGCGCAAAATCCGTAAACGAAAAATCGGTTGAACCTATTGCCGTAAAAGAACTTTTACCCCTTACAGGTTACGTTAGGGGCGGGTGCTCGCCGATTGGCATGAAAAAGCAGTTTGTAACCGTTATAGACGAAACGTGTGAGCTTTTTGATAACGTTGTATTCTCTGCTGGCAAGCGTGGAGTTATGGTTGACGTAAAGGTAAGCGACCTGTTTTCGCTTGTTCCAATTTCTAGCGCTGACATTACCCACTAGGGACAAGGAGAGATTATGAGATTAGATAAATTTTTAAAAGTATCGAGAATACTTAAGCGCAGAACGCTTGCAAACGAGGCTTGCGATTCGGGCAAAGTTTACGTTAACGACCGCCTGTCAAAGCCTGGACACAAGCTAAAAATCGGAGATATTGTGAAGGTAGAATTTGTGTCAGGAACGCTTACTTTCAAAGTGCTTGCGCTAAACGAAAAAGCAAGGAAAGAGGAGGCGGATTCTTTGTATGAAATACTCTGACGTAACTGCTATAATTTTGTGCGCAGGAAGCGGAACAAGAGCAAAGCTTGGGTATAACAAAATGTTCTTTACTCTAGATAGCGGAAAGACCGTACTAGACACTGCTTTATCCGCTTTTAAGGATTTTGAAAATATTATTTTAGTAATCAATAAAGAGGACGAAGAGCGCTTCGCTTCGCTCAATTTACCACTAGTTTACGGTGGAAGCTCAAGAAGCGAAAGCGTTATAAATGCCTTAGGAAAAGTTAGCACGCCTTACGTCCTAATTCACGACGGCGCTCGTCCGTTTGTAACAAGCGAAATTATAGAAGACAGCGTAAAAAATGCAAAATTATATGGATCAGGAGTGTGCGCTGTAACTGAAACCAACTCGCTAAAAGTGCGCGAAAACGGTAATACGTATGCTGTAAATCGCGACAATTACTATATTATTCAAACGCCTCAAACCTTTGATACACAAAAGTTAAAACACGCGTATTCACTAAACACGTTCGCCACAGACGATAGTGAAATTTTTGAAAAAGCAGGTTATAAAGTAACGCTAAGTATGGGCGATTATGCCAATAAAAAACTCACCTCGCCCTCTGATTTTGCTCCATCGTCTTTTAAGATTGGACACGGTTTTGATGTTCATCAGCTGGTAGAAAACCGAAAGCTAATATTGGGCGGAATTGAAATTCCTCACGATAAAGGCTTGCTAGGACACAGCGATGCGGATGCGCTTATTCATGCAATTATGGACGCACTACTCTCTGCTTCTTGCAAGCGTGATATCGGTTGTCTTTTCCCCGACAGCGACAACTCTTTTAAGGATATTGATTCTAAGGTTTTACTCAAAAAAGTTATGCAAGAAATAAAGCCTTATACCCCTGTAAATATTTCTGCAGTTATAATGGCTCAAAAGCCTAAAATGGCTCCTCATATCGACAAAATGCGAGCTACTCTTGCTTCTATTATGGAGCTAAACATCGAGGATATTAACATATCGGCAACTACAACCGAAAAGCTTGGAATAGTAGGCGAAGAAAAGGGTATTGCTTGCTCTGCCGTAGCATTACTTTGCAAACAAGTATAAAGAAAGAAGGAAGGACTAAATTAAAAAGTTCTTCCTTTTTTTCTTTACGTTTTATTTATTGTTGTGATAGCGTATTTTTACTGACTTTTACTTAAATGCCACTTTTACTTGTACTTTAGGTTCTGATAACTGAAATACGTCGCTATGCTTTTGCATCTTTACAAACCTAGAATTATGAAAACGAGAAAACTCAGTATTTACCGCAAAAATATCCGCATTTACCGTTTTTGCGTGATTATATGCTGACAACACGTTCGCCTTTATCTTTTCTTCAAACGCTTTTATAAGGGGATTTATAATATCCTCTTCTTCTTTTCCGTTTTTTTGCCACGCTCTTATTATTTTGTGTTGATCCTGAAACTGTAAAGTTACTTCTATTTTAATTTCGAAAACAGGCGTGTCGCTGTCAAAATACGTTTTGTGCTTAAAATTAGACGAATAAACCCAACAATCTATTCTTCCAAGGTTAAATCCACTCGCGGAAAAATTTTCAAGAACAATAAGACCTTTATCTGCTTCATTTGTTGCAAGATTAAAGCCTAAAGTTTGCGCATCGGTAAGTTCGCCCGTCTTTCGTCCGTTTTTATAAATTACCGCGGTATTAAGAGAACTTACTGCCGAACGTTTACTGTCGCTATCCCCTCCGCTTTGTTTGCTCTCTCCCCCGCCTGAACTTTCGCCATTATTTGACTTTTTTTGTTCACTTGCTTTTACTGACGGAAGCACGGATGAGCGCGAAATTGAATGTGATTCTGACAAAAATTCCAACAACGTTCTTGTTGCTATACGCGCAGTTTTATCGTTAAACTCCACAACTGACGAAAGTATTTCGGCTGTACTGGGATTTTGAGAGGATGCAAACTCTAATAAATCCACAGCCTTACTCGACGTAGTGTGAATAAGGTACGCGCCTGGGCTAATGTATGCTGACGAAAGTAAGAACTCTAAGTGCGGTAAGATATCAACATTATCCGTGCTATCGCCCAAAACTACTAGTCCGCAAAGACCTAGCTCGGATTGCTTTCCATACTGCTCGCTAATATTCTCTATACACTCGGCAAGAGAGGGCGCGGTATTAGTTACCGTTACTGATTTTACTTGCGCGGTATCTCCTGTTGAGGGAAGTACTGCAATTCCCGAAAACTCCACTTCACCCTCCTCTGTTACGTCTATCCCTATCGCGGTAATAAGCAACCGCGTTTGAATTTGCGGATCGCGGTTAAGCACGGACGGAAAGAAAAACAGCGCGCAAAAGAAGAGTAAAAACAAGCCTATTAAAATCCTATTAAGCCATACTTTTTTCGCTAGTTTTTTCAAGTTTTTCCTCCTCTGTTTTATCTGTATTTTCCGCTTTTTTATACTTTAACCTCACCAATAAAAACACGGCAAAAGGCAATAAAAATTCTGCTGGTACAAAGACAAATCTTAGCACGGAGGTGCAAATTTGGTACATTGCATTTTCATTCCTAAACACAAAGGTCGTGAGGATGTAAACAACTAAAGATACTATGATTGGTACGACATATTGCGACTTTTTTGACACTACGTACTGCACATTTTGCGACAAAGTGTAAAAATTCAACATTATTTTCACAACAACTGCGAGCATCCAAAAGCAGTATATAATATAGTCAAAACGTCCGTAATCGTGCGAACCAAGCGAGTATTGCGTCATACTCGACACGTTGTGACCATAATCAATAAGATCGGTAATATCTGCGTAAGTTGCAAACATGATAAGCGAAAAAACAAACACGAAAATAATTGATAAAAACCGAAAAAGCATTGTCTTTAATATTACTCTTTTACTTAGCTTTACCCTTCCCAAGCATACTAGTAACAACGATACGTCACCAAACCAAATAGGAAAGGTTTGTACCCCCTCTACTACACTATTTATACCATTTGAAAAAAGCGGTAAAATATTTGATATCGGCACTTTTGCGGTAAGTAATAGCGATAGCACCACTGTGCTTATTAGTATTAACGGTGCAAACAGCTCGGACACTCTTCCTAGCACCGATAACGGCTTTGTTGCAAAACCTATACACAGAGCAAGAAGCGGAATAATCATTATACTCCACGATATACGTTCGTAAACGCTTACCGAAAAGAACACCTTTACTTCACTTAGCATAAGCAAAAGTTTTAGTAGTAAAAACAGCGTAAAGTACACTACCACAATTTTAGCAACAATTTTACCAAGCGAGTTTGACAGTATTTCATAAAACGTTTTATCTGGATTACGTTTTAACGTTAAAGACAAAAACAGCACGTTTACAAGCTCTATTATAAGATAAAACGCCATTACTACAATGCTATCTCTTCCGCTCACTTTTAACATAAGGGCAGGGAGCATAAACATCTTTATTGCCATTCCGCAAATAAAAGCAAAAAGGGCGAACTGAGTAGACGAAATTTGTTTTTGCATTACTTTTGCCTCCTATCGTTCACGTTAGGCAAAGACGACGGTCTATGCTTCATTCTTGGAAGAGAAACTCTTGCGATAGAATCTTTCATATCGTCTAAGTTTAGTGGGGCAAACGGTGCTAAATAGGGCGTACCAAACGAATCGATTGAAGTTAGGTATAATGCGATAAAAGTTGCCCCGCATATAATAAGATACAGTCCGCCCGCTCCGCCTAAAAGAGTGAAGACAATACGTAAAATACTCATTGTTCCCACCTGATTGGGCACGGTATATAACGATAGCGAAGATAACGCTACAATCATTACCGCAGGCGACGAAATAATTCCAGCCTTTACTGCTGTTTCGCCCAGCACTAGCGCACCAACTATCGACATTGCCATGCCCACCGCTCGTGGCGTTCGTATTCCTGCCTCTCTGATAAGTTCAAACAATAGAATTACGAACACAGTTTCAGACAACGGTTTGAACGGTATTCCACTCACCGATGACATTAACGTAAGCACAAACCGCATAGGAATTATGTTGTAATGAAAAATTTGCAACGCCACGTAAAGACCGGGCAAAAATATTGCGGTCATCACTCCCAAAAATCTCACTATTCTCAAAAACGTAGAAAATGCTGAGCGCTGATAATAATCTTCTCCACTTTGAAAATCTTCTATAAGCAAAAACGGAAAGGTAAGCACCATGGGCGAACCATCCACTATTACCGCAACCCTACCCTCCAGCATTTTAGCGCACACAACGTCAGGCTTTTCACTGACTGCAGACTGAGAAAAAACGGACATCGGTCGCTCTTCTATAAAAGCGCGCACGTAGTTGCTATCTATAATTCCATCAATATCTATCCCCTTTATTCTTTCTCTTATTTTTTTTACAACCTTACTATCCGCAATATTAGACAAATATACAATAGCCACACACGTTCCACTCTCTCTTCCAACCCTAAACTTTTCTATTGCAAGATTTGTTGTGCGTAGTCTGCGTTCTATAAGCGTAAGGTTAGTCTTTACGTCCTCTACAAACCCTTCTCTTGGTCCTAGCATAACGTTGGATGTGGGAGGTTCAGAAATTGCTCGTTTATCATACTTTCTAGTGTTTGCAATCACGAACCCTTTCACTCCGTCAATAATAACAACCGTATCCCCATTCAAAATTCCATCCAAAGCTTTTTGTTGACTATTCGCAATTTCACTTTCGGCAATTACTACAAACCGCGTCAAAAACTCATCCACGTTTTCCACCTTTCCTTTCGTGCTTTCGATGGTCTTTAGCAACTGCTGAATAATGAGCGTGTCGGTAAGGTCGGGATTATAAAGCATTACTCCGCGTAGTTTTTCTCCGCTAAACTCGCGTCTTACGATAAGATCGGGAGTTGTAAATTTTTCCAATAAAATATCCGCTCTCTTCATACCCGTAGGATATGTAAAGAACGGATTTTAATTCATTTTTCACTTAATGTTCTTACTTCTTACCGCGCCCGGCGGATGTCCGTAAGCTTTTATGAACGCCTTGTAAAACACCGAAAAATCGGAAAAACCTACTGAAAACGCGATTTCTTCCTCACTTCTTGTGGTATCTGTCAGTAATCGTCTTGCCTCTTCTAATCTTAAGTTTGTAAGATGTTTGTGCGGAGTAAGCCCGTATTCTTTCTTAAAAACCGATATTAGGTAATTTGTGGAAATATAGAGTTTTTTTGCAATATCTTTAAGCCCTGTTTTATCCCTGTACGTCTTGTTTACCTCGTCCATAATATTTTTAGCAAGCGGATTTTTACTCGTTTTGTTATATTTGTTAAGCTCGTCCAAAATTCTGTAAAACACAAGCGTTTTTTCCATTTGCGTAGCGTTAGAACGAATTAGCGTATCTAGCTTATCACACAGCGGAAGCACGGTTTCTTCATTCCACTTTCCCCTGATTTCCATATCGCCACTACTTGCAAAATCACCGCAAAAATGCACGTAATAATACTTAGGGCTATCCGTTTCCACGTCGCCACGCTGAACAAGCCCTGCGCGCTGTATATAATACTCGCCCCCTTTTACGTAAACAGGCTCGCCGTTTTCCGAAAACGCAAGCACGCCCTCGTATACCAAAAGCAGTACGCTTTGTTCGCATACTCTGTTTACATACCTTTCGCCCTTGTAAAAATAGCGGTGAGAACCGGTGCAAAACGATATTGGATTGTCAAGTGAAAGCTTCATTACTCTATTATACATATATTGTGTGATTTTTGCAAGGTTTTTTTTGATTTTTTCCATTGAAATTTTATTATCATGAGTTTATAATATATGTATCTAAAAAACTAACCAGGAGAAAAACCATGTCTAAAATTTTCACTCCGTTTACAACAAACGAAATAAAGCCACACGGTTGGCTTTTGGATCAGCTTAAAATTCAGGCAAACAGCTTATCGGGCAACCTCGACAAAATGTGGCCCGACGTAAGAGATAGTAGCTGGATTGGCGGTAACAAGGACGGCTGGGAAAGAGTTCCCTATTGGCTGGACGGATTTATTCCGCTTGCTTACCTTCTTGACGACGATGATATGAAAGCTAGAGCGCAAAAATATATTGACGCGATTATTGCAGGACAGAAGGAAGACGGCTGGATTTGCCCATGCTCTGACGAACAGCGCAAAGGCTATGATATGTGGGCGCTTTTCCTACTATTGAAAGTGCTTATAGTTTACTATGATAGCACGAAAGACGAGAGAATTGAAGAGGTTGTGTATAGAGCACTCAAACAGTTCTCTGGCTTTAATAACCACCAAACCATATTTAACTGGGGACACGCTAGATGGTATGAATGTGTTATTTCTATCGCATGGATTTATGCTCGCCGTCCCGAAGAGTGGATGCTCTCTCTTGCTTATAACCTGGAAGCCGGCGGAATGGATCACGCGAAAGTACTTGACTATCTTAAAAAGCCTGCAACCGAGTGGACATTCCAAAAGCACGTTGTAAACCTTGCAATGTACCTTAAAGCGGACGCTGTTATGAGCATGCTTGACAACAGAAATCCCGAACAAAAAGCAGACAAGTTCCTTAAGTTTTTGCAAAAATATCACGGCAACGTTAACGAATATTTCAACGGCGACGAATGTTTGCCCGGACCCTCTCCCATAAAAGGAACCGAGCTATGCGGTGTTGCGGAAGCTATGTATTCGTACGAGGTTATAGCCTCTATGACTAAATCCACTATCTGGATGGACAGATGCGAACGCCTTGCGTTTAATGCTTTCCCTGCAACCGTTAGTGAAGACATGTGGACGCATCAATACGATCAGATGAGCAATCAGCCTTTCTGCGTGGGCAACGGCGACAAGTCGCATTTCTGCACAAACGGACCAGAGTCGCACATCTTTGGACTTGAACCTAACTTTGGATGCTGTACGGCAAACTTCAACCAAGCATTCCCCAAGTTTGCGCTTTCTACCTATATGAAAGCAAACGACGGAATTGCAGTAACTTCGCTCGCTCCATCCTCTCTTTCTACCACTATAAACGGTAGTAATGTTACGATAATCACGGATACGTTATATCCTTTCCGCGACAAAATCAGTATAAACGTAGCTTGCGACAAACCAACTCTCTTCACGCTTTATATCCGTATTCCCTCATTTGTTAAGGGAGCTAAGGTGAACGGTATAAACGTAAAAGTGGGCGAATACTACGCGCTTATAAAAGAATTTGGAAACGAAACTGTTGAGATTGAACTTGACTTTGAAACCAAGCTTGTAAAGCGCGGTAAGATGTACGCAATCGTCAGAGGACCTCTTACTTACACTCTTCCCGTAAAGGAAAGATGGGAAATGCGCGAGTATGAAAGAAATGGCGTTGAAAGAAAGTTCCCCTACTGTGATTACTACATTTATCCCGAATCCGAATGGCAGTACGGAATTGCATCTACCGATTTTGAGTACGTAGAAAACGACGAATACAAATGCGCGTTCTCCACTTCTTATCCCCTTTGCGGAATTAAGGTAAAAGTACAAAAAATCAATTGGGGCTTGCTTGACGGATTTGAATACGTTCCTGCTCCCCTTCCCAAAAGCGTAAAACCGATAGGCGACGTTGAAGAAATAACTTTCGTTCCATACGCTTGCGCAAAACTGCGTATGACAGAGCTTCCGCTCCTTAAAAAATAAAATTATTTTATCATTCACCGTTTGAAACTTTCAGACGGTGAATTTTTATATATTAAAACTGTAACAATTAAAAACTTCAGTTTTTATCCTTTATTTTTGTTGATTTTTTAACGCAGTTGGTATATAATGTTTGCGCTATTTAAGGAGTGTTTTACTATGACTTTTTTCAAACCAAAGATTTTAACTTCGTTTAAGGGCTACAAAGCCAAAAACTATCTATCCGACGTAGTGGCAGGCATTATTGTTGCAATCATTGCTCTCCCCCTTTCCATTGCGCTTGCTATTGCTTCGGGCGCAACACCTGAAACAGGTTTATTTACCGCTATTATCGCAGGCTTTGCCGTTTCGCTTTTGGGCGGAAGCAAGGTAAACATTACAGGCCCTACCGCAGCTTTTGCAACGATTGTCGCGGGAATTATCGCCACAAACGGAATGGACGGACTGCTTATTGCTACCATTATGGCAGGTATTATTCTTGTTATTATGGGCTTATGTAGAGTGGGTAGTCTTATTAAGTTTATTCCTCATTCTATTACCGTAGGCTTTACGGGCGGTATTGCAGTAACCTTGGTAATCGGTCAAATTAAGGACTTTTTAGGTCTTACGTACCCTGCCGGCACTAACGCAATAGAAACGATTGACAAGCTTAAACTCATTTTTGAAAACATTACTACCTTTAACCCTTGGGCATTTGGAATAGGTATGCTCGGTCTTGCCATTCTTATTGCGTGGCCGTTCATCCTTAAAAAAGTGCCCGGCTCGTTGATTGCAGTAATAGTAAGCGCGCTAGTTTGTCTTATTCCTATAATAAACGTAAACACTATCGGCTCGCTTTACACAATCTCGTCCTCTCTTCCCACGCCCAGACTTCCTGCTTTTTCGTGGGAAAAGGCGCTTGCTGTGCTTCCTAACGCGTTTACTATTGCTTTGCTTGCAGGTATAGAATCACTGCTTTCGTGCGTTGTTTCCGATAATATGATAGGCGATAAGCACAGCTCAAACACCGAGCTTATTGCGCTTGGAACAGGCAACATCTTAGTTGGTTTCTTTGGCGGAATCCCTGCTACCGGCGCAATTGCAAGAACTGCCGCAAACGTTAAAAACGGCGGTAGATCACCGCTTTCCGGAATAACTCATGCGCTCGTTCTTCTTTTGGTTCTTACGCTTTTAATGCCTCTTGCTTCCTACATTCCTATGCCCATAATTTCCGCAATTCTCTTTATTGTAGCATACAATATGAGTGAGTGGAGAAAATTTGTAGCGATAATCAAAAGCAAAAAATGGAATGACATTTTAGTGCTTGTAACCACGTTTGCTCTTACCGTTATTTTCGATCTTGTAAAGGCAATTGCCGTAGGTCTTGTTATTCACTACGCTATCGTTTTGGTTAAATTTATTATCGCAAAACACAAAGCTAAAAAGGATAACGATAATAACGATAATGAACAAACAAAAAACTCAGACGAAGAGTAATTAAAAATTATTTATACCCCAAAATTTTAAGGTGTACAAAAAATTATTGTTTTTTCTTATGAAAATTAATGACAATATCGATTTTTTGTGTTATAATCATTATATATTATAATTTGGGGGTTTACCATGAATAGAAAAGAGATTGATAAAATTATATCCGCGCTAATTCTCATTTGCTTTTGCATAATCTGGATAGTACGACTTGCTTGCTCGGATAACATTTCGCCAGAAGCAAACAACGTTATTGGTATTGCTATGAACGTTATGTTAATCTTAACGTATTTCGTACTGCTTTACAATGCTTGGGGAGCTTTCGACAGTGTTATCTTTAAGATTATCTTCCTTGTTATTGCTTTGTTCCTAATTCTTTGCGTAGTCGCAGGTTGGGTTCCCGCAATCAAAGATTTCCTTAAGCTTCCACCTATTGGATTTTAATTAAAATCAAATACGCAAAAACCGACTTGATTTCAAGTCGGTTTTTTGTTTGTAATATTTATTATTCTTACATCTCTATCTTGTTATTATGAATTAAATCCAAACCCTCTTTATAAAGATGCGAAGTGTCGGAAATGCAAAGACAGCGTGGCGAAGTATATCCGCTTTCATGGTTTGCAAACTCTATAATAGTTACGCCCGTATGCGTAATATCTATTCCCGACCACACCAGATGCAAAGGGAAATGCAAAAGCGAGGAAAGCCAAGCTCTGGTCATTGCGGCGTGGCAAAACAACGCTACTTTCTCCTCGTTTTTACGCAAAATTTTATATACTCCGTTTTCGTACTTATAACCAAGCTTTTCCAAGAATATATTGCCGTTAGTTTGAATAAACTCTACGGCTTTTCTCATTTGCGTAGGAGCTATCGCCTTTGAACTAAACGCTTCGTCATACGACAAATTCTCTTCGCCGTTTTCTCTAAAGAGGTTGTTATCCAGCATTGATATAGACTGACGAACACCGTTGGGATACGTAGTAAGACGCTCGTCCAAAATTTCGTGCGCCCACTCTTCTACGCTATACTGCTTGTTAAGATATCTACACGCCGGAACAGCGGTAAGCACTGCTCTACCCATTGGCGAGGTAAAAATGCGATCGATTTTAGAATGAGCAATACGCTTTCCAACAGCTTCGGCTTGTTCGTATCCACGCTTTGTCAAAGTGTCGTTTTCGTATATAGGATCGCCATGTCTAATAAGATATAAAAGCATAATTATTTACTCCTTTTTTCGTACTTGTCACTTTCCGCCCTGCTTAGCATAAATACCGCCATAAGAATGAGGATTATACCAATAATCGCCCATACGTCCAGCACTTCTTGGTACACAAACACGCTAAAAAGCGTTGCGGACATAGGCTCGATTATACCTATTGCGGTGGTAGTTCCTGCAGGAAGATAACTCATTGCGTTGCTGTATAAAAGATAGGGAATAACGTGAGTTACCACGCCTAGACCGATGATAAACGGTACGGTTATTACAGGCTCTTTTGCTATATGGAAAGGAATTTCCCAAGGCGAGCTAAACGATATTGCAAACAGCGCCATAAACATTATTGAATAAAAGGACGCGGTAACGGAGGAATTTTTTCGCATTACGGCAATTTTTGTTGCAACGTTATAAGTTGCGTACGCAAAGCCTGACAAAAGACCTAAGAGTATTCCTACTACGTCAAACTTAAATCCCCCGATAAGCCCCGACACAAAACAGCATCCCACAACCATACACGCAATGGATATGATTTTCAAAAGCGTGAGTTTTTCTTTCATAAAGATTACCGAAAACACGGTAACAAGTATGGGCGCGGTGTACATTAGCACAACAGCCGTGGAAATGGACGTCATTTGCATAGATGCGTAATAACACGACGACGTTCCGAAAAGTCCAAGTCCGCCAAGCGCGAAAATCAATAAATCAACTAGCTTTGTTCTAAAGAGCTTTCTATCCTTTATAAGCACAAAAATCAGCAAAAATAAGAAGGATACAGTTGCCCTTACCGCCGTCATTTGTAGCGAAGAAAACCCGTAGGGCGAAAGGTTGTTTACAAATATTCCACTCGTTCCCCACAGCACGCTCGCTATTATAATAAAAATAAACGCTCTGATTTTCATACGTTGTCCAAAATAAAAAAATGATTACACGCCAAAACGCGCATAACCATTATACTTTGTTTACTAAAATAAATCAACTGTTTTTACTCTTTTTAAGACAAGCGTCTACAAATTCCGCAAACAGTTTATTAGAAATTTCGTCTTTTTCGATGAGCAATTCCGGGTGCCATTGATAGGCTCTTAAAAATCTTTCGCTCTCGCCATACACAGCCTCTATTATTCCGTCCTCGCTTGTTGCCATAACGGAAAGACCTGCGCCTAAGCTTGCTATTGCCTGATGGTGAAAACTGTTTACCCTAAGCCTTTTACCTCCCACAATTTTTGCTAGAGGCGAGCCTTTTACTACATTCACGTAATGCGAAAACTCATACCTACTTTCGGCTTGTTTATGTAAAACCGAGCTTGGAGCTTGCGTGGGAATATCCTGAATCAGCGTTCCACCAAGCGCTACGTTTAGTAGCTGAATACCTCTACAAATTGCAAGAATGGGCTTGTCGGTTTTTAGCACTTCCTTTATAACTAAAAAATCAAAATCATCACGCTCTTTGCAAATACAAACGCTTGAGTTTAGTATTTTTTCGTTATAGTACTCAGGGTTTATATCCACTCCGCCCACAAACGTAAAACCGTCGCAAAGCTTGACGTAGGACGTGATAGTATCTACGTTTTCGCTATACGGCAAAAGCAAAGGCAGTCCTCCGCTTTTTTCGATTGCGTTTACGTAGTCAATACCTACTTCGCTCTTTTTATTCTCGTCAATTTTTCCTATTATTCCAATTATTGGTCGCATTTTCACACCTTTATTTTATGCTAAAAATCACCGATTTGTTACAAAAAGAACCACGTAACCACTTTACCTTATACTCTTCAAAAGGCGTTGAAACTTTTTCATTCCGTCAACTTCCATTCCATAAAATTCAGTCTTTCGCCATTCTCGTTAATCGTCGTTATCGCATACGGAGTTACGTCCGCTTTAACCTCGCTACCCAAAAACTTAAACGTCACCGTCTTACCCGTTCCTTCTGTTTCAAGGCACCTCATAATAGCCCCATCGCCGTCCTCAGCCTGCTTGATCGCAGTAACGATTACTCCGTCCAAATCGTCCGAGAACCCCTCGAATCGCTCGGGCAAAGAGCCTCTGTGAAACGTTTCGTTTACTGCCCGAAGCGGAGAGTGAAGAACGGCTGCCTTTCGGTGCGCATCTGCGTCCGTGGTGTACGCAAACAACGAATAGGTAAAATTTTGCAGTCCCCTGTCCATAAAACGACACCTGTCGTCCCTATCGTTAAATCCGTAGTGGTCAGCGTAAATCGCACCCCTGAGAACGGTCATTCTAATCTCACTGTCTGTAGAATCGTAGCCATGCTTACCGGTGTTGGCAACGCAAAGCCCATTCGATGCAAACCACTTACCAAAGGGCTCCTCGCCGTTTTTAAGAGGTCTTTCTATCACGCCGTACGGAATTTCGCACCGAACATTGTTCTTTGCCGGGAAGCTCAGCTTTAATGCTCTGTGGCATTCCCTGAAATCAACTTCCCCCCAAACACGAAGTTCGTCGCTTCCCATATTCAGCGTATAATGTCTGACTAAAGTAGAATCACCAAACGAAGTTTTGATGCGCACAGTTGCGCAAACCGAGCCCTTCTCTATCACCTTTAATTCGGGATGCCCAAATCTTCCGCATTCCTCTCCCAAATCGAATTTTTTATGAGCCCATGTGTCACAATCGGTTTCGTCGGTAAGTATGGTCTTAAATCCGCCGTTTGCAATAATTCTTCCGCTTTTTTTGTCATAAATACGGGATATTTCTCCGCTTTCTATGTCAAACTCAACACGCAAAAGGTCGTTTTCAAGCACATTATTCTCTGCGTAAACAGAGGGAAACTCCTTTACTGCTTTCGCCACAGGGAAAGCTCTATAAACACGATAGCCGTAAGAGGGAATTTCTACGGGGAAAGTTACTACGTGCTTATCGCCATTATTGGTCTGCTCGCCACGAGTAAGCTGAAATGGAATCTCATTTCCCTGTTCGTCCGTCATTCGGCTCGCTGAAATTCTCATCGTTATGGTATCCTTTACGGGAAAAGCGTGAGGATTAAATACAACAAGAGGAGTTCCGAGCGTTTCGTGCTCCCAAACCAGCCAATGCTTACTGCTTTTCACCCCCGTGTCCGAAGATGCACCCGTGTCGATTTTTCGACAAATGGACTGCAAAGCACCGTTTATCGCCTGCTCGGTAATGCTCATGATCTCTCCGAACAAATAGGATGCATCAACGTACGCACTTTCAATAGAACAGCCTGCTAAAATATCGTGGAACTGATTAAACAACATATTTTTCCACGCCTTTTTCAACGCCTTTTTCGGGTATTTATAGCCGACGAGACGACTCGCAAGCAGGCAGAACCGCTCTGCCACAAGCAAATTCTCCTCACATCGCCTGTTCATCGTTTTTACGTACGAGGTAGCACTATAGCATCCTCTTGCGTGGTGTTGCAGTTCCTCACCAACAATGGGAAGCCCGTCTTTTTCAACCTCGCGGAAATACTCATCTACGGTGGCAAACCCAGAGTGCGGTATATTCTTTGATTTTATCTTGTCAATCAATTCTGCGGTAGGTCCACCGCCGTGATTGCCTACACCGTAAAATGCCATACGGGGCTTGCCGTCCGACTCAACCGAAGCTACAATTCGGTCAAGCTTGTCCAGAATGTCAAGGCTTATTCCGTAGCTCTCCGGAATACGGTAAGCTGTAACAACGCTTCCGTCATCACTTTTCCAGGCAAACAAATCAAAATCTTGTGCCTTTTCATTCTTATCAGGTCGCATATACACGTAATTTTCCATACCGCCGGCGCGCAGAATTTTAGGAATCGAGGCGTTATGCCCAAAAGAGTCCACGTTGTAGCCACTTTTTGCCGTTATGCCGAATTTCTCCTTAAAATAACGCTGTGAAATAAGCGAATGGCGAGCAAAACTCTCTCCTGTCGGAATATTACAGTCGGGCTGAAGAAACCAACCGCCAACAATATTCCACCTTCCCTCCTTAACCCTTGCCTTTATCTCCTCAAACATCTCGGGATCTGTCTTTTCCACCCACTGATAATACACGGCACACGCACCGGTGTACTTAAAATCCGCCGTTTCCTTCATTCTGTCCAGAGCTGAACGAAAGGTTGCAAGAACCTCCGAATATCCGTCCTGCCAATGCCACAGCCATACAGGGTCAATGTGTGAATTGCCGATAAGGTATAATTTTTTCATGATTATTCCACCCTTTTTCTACTTTATAACGTAATTATATTGTATCACACCTAAAAAAAGTGTTCAATATACATTTCTATGATATGATTGATTTTTTTTACGATTTGCGTTATAATACAAAAAGGCTGTACCAACCTTATACTGGGACAGAACCTTAATATATGAATGGAGCATACTGATTTGAAACGGTTTACAAGAGAACAAAACGTTAATAAAATTGGCTTAACCGTGTCGGAAAAGCGGTTACATGGCAACTATAACATCCATTGGCACGAGTTTTACGAGATTGAGTATATTACGGAGGGAAGCGGAGAATACGTCATTGACGGAAAAAAATATCCCATTTGCCCGGGTATGCTTTTTCTTATGACACCGCTCAATTTCCACAGCGTTAAAGCCGATAATTGCCGAGGCTTCAACCTTATGTTTTCAGAGCAACTATGCGAGGGAGAATTTCTTGCTCGCCTACTTCAATGCGCTCACGGAAAAGCTATTCTTTTCCCTTTCGAGGATCGTTCTTTTTTAAACGCGCTTATGACGGAACTTACCTTCGCTAAGAGTGAAACGTACGTTTCCGCGCTACTCAACTCAATCCTTGGGAAAATTCTAACCAAAGAGGACAGCGCAATGGAAAAAATCACACCCGTATCAAAGGGCGTCGTTTACCTGCTCCAAAATTTCCGCAAAAATCCAACGCTTGCCGAAACAGCAGCGCACGCAGGCTTTACACCCACCTACTTTTCTATGCTGTTTAAAAAAGAAATGGGCGAATCCTTTAAGCAGTACGTGAACCGACTTCGCTTCGATTACGCAAAAAAATTAGCAATTCACTCCAATCTTTCGGTTCTCCAAATATGTTATGAAAGCGGTTTTGAAAATTATCCCAATTTTATTCGCAGATTCAAGTCAAGATTCGGCATTTCCCCGGGCGGACTGAAACAATCAGTGGCTCAATCCGACGACAAAACAAGGTAAAACTTTCCGCCTTGAAACGTCAATGAGGCAAAACCAAAAGGTTTAGACAAAAAAATTAAACGTATCCTTTATCCATTTCCACAATTTGTGACAAGCTGTTATCATCACCGTAAAAACACTCGTGAACATACTCCGAAATAACGTCGCGAGCATTTCCCCATCCAGAATTTGAAAGCAAGATTAAATCAAAATCGTCGTCTATAAGCTGAACGTGAAGCGTTCTAAAACCCACGTGTCCGCCGTTGTGAGTGATGCGGTTTTTACCGTGCCAAACCGTCATATTACATCCTAGTCCCATTGTATGATAAGACACGGACGAGCGACTAAAAATTTCTTTCCAACTCTTTTCGCTAACGAGCTTTTTGTGTTTTATCGCTTCATTAAGCTTGTAAACATCGTCTACTCTTCCTACAACGTCGCCACCACCAAGCATTATTAAATACTCTTTGGGAACTGCAACCATTTTACCGTTTTGCTTTTCGTAACCTTGCGCGCGATTTGGAATAAACTTACCTTCATAATCAATATATGCAGTAGTCATTCCTAGCGGTAAAAATACTTCCTGACGCATATACTCGGCGTACGGCATTTTACTTACGTTTTCGATAATGAGCGCACAGTAGGTAAAGTTGCTTGTACAGTACCTAGCTTCTTTGCCAGGTTCGAAAAACATCGGATAGTCCGTAATAATCTCAGTTAATTTTCGATGATCTGTTATTCCACTTTTTACATACTTGTCATAAAATCCAGGAGTTTGGCCGTAATCGGGAAGACCGCTTGTGTGCTGTAACATTTGGCGTACGGTTACACGCTCGTCAAACTTCGCCATCTCGGGTACGTACTTTTTGGGGTGAGCGTCAAGATCGACTAGTCCTTTATCTACAAGCTTCATTATTCCTAACGTGCAAAAAGGCTTTGATAGCGAATAAAAAGTATACTCCGTATCGCTAGTATGGGGGATTTGCTTTTCAAAATCGGCATAACCAACTCGCTTTTCGTATACGATTTTATCCTTAATAGTAACCCTTATTACTCCCGAAAAACATTCTTTTATCGCATAGTCGTCAATCTGGTTGTTCAGTCTTTCCATTCTTTTATTCATCGTTTTTATTCCTTTATTAATAAGTATGCTTTCATATTGCGCTTTGATAAAACTAGCTTATTGTTATTTGCCACAAATTTTTCGTCGGTAATTTTATCCACGTACACTCCGTTTTCCTTTACGTTTATTATCGCGTCAACATCTGATGCATTAAACACACCTAAGGCGTTTTGTGTGGGATATACGTACACTTTGTTTTCGTCACTATATCTATATATTCCAACAATATCCAAAATTTGCTTTAGGTATTTTGTGGGAATAAAGGTTGATGCGCAATAAAAAGTTTTATCCTTTTGCGCTATCGCAACACTTCCATCTTCATAACGTCCAACAACGTTTACGCCTTTTTCATCGATACAAAAATATGGCGAACTAATTCTACTTAAAAAGTCATCTAACGCCCCGTGAGAAGTGGACGAGATAGAAACGTTCATTCCTGTTATTTTACTTATATTTTTTACGTTTGTTATTCCGTTATTTACATAAGACGGTGCGTAAATCCACAATACGTACGCGCCTTTTTGTTGCAACTGGGCAATTTTTTCTCTTAGTTTATCGCTTACGTCAAACTGATTTAACAATACGTAAAGCTTGTAGTTTTGCTCGTCTATCGTGTAAATATCGCCTATCGAAAATATGTCGTATGGCGCTCCACACTCGGATAGTGAACGGCGGTTTTTAATAAGAATTTCACTTTGAAGCGTGGTGTTTTTGCGCGCGTAATACATACTCTCGCCCTCTGCAAACACAGCAATTTCCGATACACTTTTACACTTCGTTTTACTTAAATTGGCGCGCAGATTTATCATTTTAGTAACTGCGTTCATCATTCCCTCAGAGCGGAACCATCCGTCGAACATATCAAACCACCAAAGTGCGCTACCGTTTGCGTTACACATAATATAGTCGCGCCACATC
This sequence comes from Clostridiales bacterium, assembly GCA_015055625.1. Taxonomy (GTDB): domain Bacteria; phylum Bacillota; class Clostridia; order Christensenellales; family Pumilibacteraceae; genus RUG12826. The sequence continues at coordinate 26,987 of SVHU01000027.1, forward strand.
AAGTTTAAACTCTCCGTTTCGTCCTTGCACTTATCTTTCGCTCCAGGAATTTCTTTTAGGTACGAATTTCCCGTATCGTCACACTCTTCGTATATCATTGTGGGCGCAACGTGAGTGATATGGTCAAACTCCAAAAAGTACAGCTTATTGTGCTTGTCTAGAGTTTTTTGAGTTACCATAATTCCACTTGGATCGTCAATTTTTCTAAAGTGATAGTCAGAAGGCGAAGAAATCATATCTATATCTGGCGAAAGGAAAACTCGCTCGTAGTCGATATGCCCTGCATTGTACAAAAAGCTATCGACTAGATGCAACAAATAGCCAAAGTATGCGCCAAGCAATTTTTTGTGTTTTATTACACTTTGAGCAATAGATGCAAAATACAAGAGCGTGGAAGACACTGTTTCGCTATGAAAACGTCTTGCGTTGTACACGTCGCGCTCATCATCGCCTAAAAACGCGTCGCCAGTTCTTTCTAACTTTTCAGTCTGTGGAAGCGTTACATTCTCGTCGCCCAACCACTTTTTGTACGCCATTTCCTTTATCGGGTGGCTTGCTTCTTTGTCGGGATGCGCCAACCATTCGGTAGTCATTCCACCCATAATAAAGTAGCCGTAAATCCTATCGCCGTACTTTTCCTCGCAATGCTCTATAACCGCTTTTAAATACTCTCCTGCGTCTTTGCGCCACTTTTCGCTATGAGCAGTCTGCGACAAGTGTCTAAACGAATTGGGAATATCGGGATTTTGCTCTAAAAACCACGGACGAGTATCCACCATAAACATAGGCGCAAAATAACCGTTAGGCGCACATTCGATAAACATATCCATTTGCCTGTCAATGGCTGAAAAATCATACTTATGATCTCCCACCCAGCTCTCACCAAAACGCGAATACGGCACGCCTAACGCATTGATTACTCCACTTGATAACACGCTGAAAAGCCTGACTCCTGCGTTATAAAACTCTGTTACGTTCTGCTTGTTTGGACGAAAGGACTTAAAAGCGAGTGGATCGTATAAAACTCCGTCTATATCTACTTTCAGTATTCCGTTTACGCGTTTGATTTCTACTTTCATTATTACTCCTTTAATATCACTATTTTGTTTTAAAGTTAGAGGCGAGGTGTTTTAATGTTTTACTAATATGCAATTTAATCTTGCGATTGTTGAATTATTGTGTTAAAAAATTCATTTCTCATATACGGCGACAAATCCACGTGACCACGTCCTTCCACCTTATAAAGCTTGTAGTTGTGTCCAAAATTTATCATTCTTTCCTTGAACGGCAACGCGTGTTTTTCAAAGCTTACCGCATTATCCTCATTACAATGGAACACGATATACGGAATTTTGGGGAGCTTGTCTACTATATGATACGGAGAATGCGCTTTTAGCGCTTCTTCTAACGTCCCGTCAAAACCATAATACGCACTGTATAGCGTTCTAGGCAAATCATTACGCTCCGTATAATGATATACAAGGTCGCAAACAGGGCAATTTACTATACAAGAAGTAACTTTATGCTTACTGTAAGCACAGTATACCAAAGCGCAAAGTCCTCCCATGCTTAACCCAGTTGATATAATTTTCACGTCTTTTAAATCGTACTTGTTTATAACAACGTCCACAATTTCATCCGTGTAATCAACAGCCTGTTTATTCATCCAGCACCACGGATTGTAATACGGTTTAACAACTACTATTCCATGTTTTGCAAGGTCTTTTGCATCGCCAAAATCGCTATCATGCATAGCCATTCCACCCAAGCCCATAAAATCAAGCATAATCGCTTTAATTTTACCTATAACTAGCTTGTCGCTAACGTATGCAAATTTACGCAAATTATCATAGTTAATAATCTTTTCCATGATTTTCTCCTATTTTTTACCGATATGAAATTTATCGTCTTCAGTTAGTCCTAATAAATCTATAACCCTTGTAAAAATAGGCGTGGTACTTTCAAAGTTTGACGGGTGATGAGCATCGCTTCCAAGATAGAACTTGCAACCGCACTGCTTTGCCGTTTTGTAAATGCGAAGAATGGGATCGACTTCGTTTTCGTTTGTAAGCCTTACGTCGTCTTTGTTAAGCTCCACCCCGCACCCCTTTTGTGCAACCTTTGTAAAAACACGCTCCATTTCGCTTTGCGGAATAAGATTTAGCATACGAATAAACTCAGCTCTGTCCTGTCTGTGCATAAGCCCGCAGTTAAGGTGAGCTATACCGATTTTTTCAAAAGGCAAGTCCTTGTCAAGTAGCGCATCAAGTCTTTCAACCCAAAGCTTTGCCTTGCTCTCTACTGTGTTATCAGCCTCAAATAGCGTAAATCCGACCATGTGCATGTGAGTTGTAGGAACAATAATAAAGTCGAACTTGTCGCACGCTTCTTTGCTTATGCCAACGTTAAAGAACTTATCCATTTCCGTTTCGCAACCGAACAAAAACTCAACGTCGTCAGCTTGTGGTAACGGCTTTATTTTGCTTATATGCTCGAAATTTTGAGGCTTGTACCAATTGGACGCGCCCTCAACGTTTTCATCCCAATAGTGATCGGTTATGCAGATTTTTTTCAAACCTCTAGCTATTGCATACTGCAAAATTGCTTGCGCAGTCTGACTAGGATCGGACGAGCACGAAGAAAGCTGAGAGTGGATGTGATAGTCGTGATCAAAAGTAAATTTCATAGTTTTCTCCTTATTTTAGCTGTATACAATTAGTCCAGGCAAGGTTGCCGTCCTTGTCCTTTACTTGAACCCTAACGTACGTTTCGTTTGGCGTAATTTTATATCTTGCTTCTTGCAAGTTTTCTCCCTCAAACACACGCTCACTCCATACCCAATCAGATAAGAAAACAATCTCACTACACGGCGAACATTTTACTATAATCTCGTCGCCCTCTTTATATGCGTGAACTTCGGGACCTTGAGAAGCGTAGAATTTTCCGTTTAGTATAGCTTTGATTATATCGTCTTTCGTAAGGCTGTCTGCCTCTACCATAATAAACGACTTACACTCGTCGCCGTCATAGTAGTGAGCATCATCGGTAGCGATAAGGTTATAAAACTTTCCCATTGCGCCAAGCATATCCACAATCAGCGAGGAATCTGGACGGCGCGACATATGTAAACCAGACACAGAGTTGTAAATCTCGGTAACGTATACGTTTTTTAGCGACATAACGTGTTGTGGAGTATTAAGTGACCAAGCCGTGTGCGCTATTATTGGCATACCGCCGTTTGCGTTTATCGCATCTATTGCATCTTGCGCTGACGCGGTTTTAGGTAGATTTGGATTTGTATCCATACCAATTCCTACTATATGGAAAAGCCCATCTTTAGGCATTACGTTTAGTATATTATACTCTATACCCGAAAGTACAAGCAAGCCGTTATCAGCATTATACTGCTCGCCATACTTCCAATGGTCGGTTATGGCAATAGCGTCATAGCCTTTATTTTTGTAAATTTTACAAACCTCTTTAGGATCTTTTCTGCCGTCAGAAATTGTTGTGTGTGTATGTAAATTTATCTTGTATCTAGTCTTTCCAAACAAATCTTTCTGCATAATCTACCCCTTAAATTATATACGTTATATCGTTTTCGTTTTTCAGCGTATTTCTAAGCAAATTTGACGCGTTTTCGTCATACGTTATCGTGTTTTTCGAACAATTCTTATTTGCGCCGTATGTACCGAACATTTTTCCTTTATGCTGAATATAAGTATTAGAGTGCATTTTAGGCAAACTTTCCACATCGTCTGCCACGATATGAATCAAACGGTAATTAGACCTATCTAAAATATTATCGTAAATGAAAAAGTCTTTTGCCTTGTTTACGTACTCCCACCCTTTTATGTGCGCAGGCGTGTCTACGTTGTGGCGCTGTTGTCCCCAGCCGTAACCGCTAAGTTTTAGGATATTTTCGCAAATTCTAACGTTTTGCATAATGCTTTTTGTATCGCCATTATTCATATCCAAAAAGTACTCGATAGAATACACGCACCGCTCTATAAGGTTGTTTTTGTACCTGATATTTGCCAGCGTATACTTTTTACCGTCGGTAGTTATCTGATGCGTTACGCCTGCATCGTAAACCTCGTAAATATAGCAAGACGAAACCTCGTAGTCAGCACACCCACCGTAAATTTCCACGCCGTTGCCATAGCGCGTTACACTCCCCCTGCCTCCTTGCGGATAGTTGGGATCTGTTCCAAAATAATGTTGAATACAACCTCCTATCCAACCTATTTCGCAGTTGGTTACCCTTAACCCTTTTACACATTCGCCACCTGCTGAAATTGCGTGAACACCTATGTATTTGATGCAAAGGTTGTCAATTGTAACGTTGCTATTTTCTCCAACTTTGAACATATGTCTATGCGTAAGAGCTTCTATTGAAGAAAAAATTTCACCTGGATTTCCACTATCGCACCTAAGATATAAATCGCCAAAACTATTATCGCTAACATTAGGAATGGGGAAATTTTCGCCTCTTGACGGCAGTGTTGTAAGATCTTCGTCAAAATGCCAATAAAGGTCTAAATCTCGCGTTGCTTCGTTTGAAAAAACAAACGGCTTAAGCTCGTTATCCCTACACACAAATTTACCGCTAATAAACGACGGAATAAGTTTTATTGAGTGTTTTTCACCCTCGTTAAAAACAAGTGTTCCCACATCCAAAATCTTTTCGGTAAGCTTGTAGATGTGTTTATCTTTATCAACTTCCGTCCAAAGTGAAGGTTGAGCAAGATTTTTATTCCAACCGTAAAGCTTGGGTTTTTCGCCCGCTCCATACGCTCCGTACGTTATGCCGTCTTGTGTGATCACACTCCCTCTAAAAGTATCGCCACGTCTAAACAAAACACCGTCGCCTTTGTTTAGTTTTTTAGACGAAACCTTGCCTAAAGTCGCCCAGGCAGAATGAGGTGAAAGCCCATCGTTTTCATCGTTTCCGTCGCAAGAAACGTAATACGTGTTGCCGATTATGTGTAAATCGTCCTTACTATTAAGTATTTCACTCTTGCGTTTTTCGGATAGTAAATCAAATTTATTTATAATTTCCTGAGCAGTCATTATCCGTCCTCTTATTGTTGTATTTTAATATCCTAAATTTTCGTTTATAAGTACTATTTCGATATTTGCAGTTTTGGGGCAAACCCACAATACGCTAAGACCTCTGCAAATTCTATCCTCGCTTTTGCAGTCATAACACCTATCCGCTTTTATCGCGCAAGGTGTGTTGAGCTTTAGCCGTTGAGCATTTTTTGGCGAAGCTATATTCCTAGCTCTCCATAACGCTTTTTCGAAATTTTCTTCAATCTTGTTTTTACCAATTATCAAGTATACTTTTTCGTGTCCGTAAACAATCGAGGCAATGCGGTTGCACACGTTATCTATATTAATTATTTCACCGTCTTTAGTTATTGCGTTTATAGAAGAAAGATAGATATCTGTGTTTTTTGCTTTATCTCTAATAGATGCGGACGTTTCTCCATTTGGGATTCTATGATGCCAATAAACCTCGTTATGTGAAGCCAGTTTTTCGTAAAGTCCCAATTCTTCAATCGTAACGCTTCCGCCCATACCTACACTCTTTTTATCTATGCCATTATCAAGATACGCCACCGCATCACTTGCGTTTTCAAATGTAGAAACAGCATATCCTTTAGAGATTAGACAGCTCTTAAGTTTACTTAAATCCACCATACGTATCCCCTATTTTTAATACTCTTTTACTACTCACTATATTATACCACTAACTATTACAAATTTCAATAGTTTTACAAAAATTACCACTCGACATTTTATTGAAGAGTGGTAAAGATTTTATTGGCTATGTCACAAAATATGGTTGATTAGCCATAAGGCGATTTGACGAGAAAATCACAAGAAAGACAAGTATATTTACGAAGGCGCGTACCTGCAGGGTACGTAACTGAGTAAATTACGC
>SVHU01000028.1 GCA_015055625.1 Clostridiales bacterium
TAAAAAATAGACCGCTTGCTTGTGTGCGATAGGCGGTCTAAGATGATGCTTAAGCATCGTGCCAGTATAAATACCCTTTAGGGTTTCTTAAAGCCCCCACTTTAGTGGGGGATATTTACTATTTACTAAAGTGTTGTGAAAATTTGTGTACGTAATGCTGGTTTTAATGCATTAAGGAAGAAGGAGAAACACCGAATTTCTTTTTTATCGCCCTTGAAAAATACTTTTCGTCTTCAAATCCGCAAGCGTGTGCAATTGCGCTTACACTTTCGCTTCCTTCTAAAAGCATTGAAAAAGCTTTGTCAAAACGCAAACGCGATAAAAACTGAATGAATGAAACATTATAATACTTTTGAAATTTACGTCTAAGAGTCGCCTCGCTTAAAAAGAACTTTTTACAAACCTGTTTAAGAGAAAGCGTGGGGGAGCAAAATGAAGCTTTTATGTAATCTACGCAATCTATAAACAGCTTGTCTTCTATGCCAATTTGTGGAGTTTTTTCGTCGGCAATCGTTTGCAAAATATTGTATACTGCAGACTTAGTTCCGTTTATGCAAAAGCGTGTTTTCCACTCTTTCATTGCGTTTTCAAACAAAATTTTTATGGGAGCAAAGTTACTGATTGTTATATTTTCCGCTTCCGTATAATTGCAATTTTCAAAGTGAAAAACTATGCTTTTGCTGTTTACGTATTCTACCTCGTAAGGGATGTTGTTCGGGATAAAAAGCACGTCGCCTGGTTTTGATATAAATCTCTTTCCGTTTATAACAAATCGTCCTTCACCCTCAGTTCTTAACGAAAGTGCAGAGTATGCTCTACCGATTACCTTAAAATTCCCGTTGGTATGATAAAATTCGTCTACCGACATTACGTTAAAATTCAATTCGTCAAAGTTATAAATCATAATTTATCACCTCGTTATTATTATACCACCTTTGTGAGCGAAAAGTCCACCTTTATGATTGAAAATATTGTTTACTGCAAAAATTATTAGTGATATAATTTAGTAAACTTAAGCTATAAAGGAGAGTATTATGGTTTTTAAGCCCGATAATTGCATTTATAAAGAGGGGAGCTTCTATCTTGACAAAACGTTAACCGCTAAAGCGCATAGCTGTGTGTGTAAAGAGGAAATTTTGGAGTTTTTCTACCGTTGCACATTTACGCTTAGCAGGGTCAGCGTAACAAAGAGTAGCGAGCTTATTTTCAAAATAGGCGACAACGACGGAATAGAAGTGGAAGATTGTGAGTATACTATAAGCGTAACTGAAAGCGGAGTGTGCGTAAGAGCGAAAACGGAAAAAGATCTTATACGAGGCGTTGTAACGCTTGCTCAGCGTGTAATAACGGATGACGAACGTATAAAGATAGATTGTTGCGAAATACGCGATAGCGCTAAAATCAAGGTGCGTATGGTGCATTTTTGTATTTTTGCAAGTACAAAGCTTTATGAATTAGAGCGTTTTATACGTTTTTGCGGAGCGCTGAAGTATACGCACGTAATACTTGAGTTTTGGGGAATGTTGCAGTACGATTGTATGAGAGAGCTTGGCTGGAAGCACGCTTTTTCAAAGGATCAAATTCGCCCGATAATAGATATAGTGCACGCTTTTGGTATGGAGATTATTCCAATGTTTAATCATTGGGGGCATGCAAGCGCAAGCAGATGCATGCACGGTAAACACGTTGTGCTGGATCAGAATCCGTCGCTTCAACGTTATTTTTCTCAATCCGGTTGGTGCTGGGACTATTCCAATCCTAAGACAAAAGAACTACTGAAAAAGGTAAGAGCTGAACTTATTGATCTTTGCGGAGAGGGAGAGTATTTCCATATCGGTTGCGACGAGGCATACGGCTTTGATTTTTCTCAACAGTCTATGAGCGGTTTTTGCGAGTATCTTAACGAAATTGCTGAAGATTTGAAAAAGTACGGTAGGCGCGCCATTGCCTGGGGTGATATGTTTATTGCAAAGCGAGATTGGTTCGAAAGTAAAAATCGTTATTGCTGTAACTGTAAATCGATAGAGGAAGAAAAGTATTTTTTATGCAACCTCGATAAAAGCATTATAATAGCTGATTGGCAGTACGATTCGCCCGTTTATCCCGTTCAGACTTCCGCTATTTTTAAGGATTATGGCTTAGACGTTATAATTTGTCCGTGGGATGTTGGCGAAAGAGAGAGCATAGCCAGCGTAAAAACAGCAAGCGACGGTCTTTATGGCGTTATGCACACTACCTGGCATACGTTATCGTCAGGATATCCTTTCCTTTTGCTGATAGCTCAATTATGCTGGCAAAACGACGTGCTAAATAACCGCGCCGAGCTTTGTACTAATAGCGCGAGCGTATTGCGTAAAGCATATTTTACTAACGGCGATTTTGAAAAATCGGGCTGGTCGGAAAGAGAGATTGTGGAGAGAACCTAAATGGCAATATTTTTGTTTGTGTTAGTTCTCGTCTTTACCGTATCGCAATCGGCGAGTACTAAGCTTTATCACAAAACGGGCGACAGTGCAATAACGTTTAACGCAATAAAGGCGCTCTTTTCTTTCCTTCCGTTTTTGGCGGTATCATTCTTTGGCTTTACATTTCATACAAACACAATACTGTACGGACTAGCTTACGGCGCGTTGATGTGTATATCTATGATGTCGGGATATCTCGCCTTAAAAACAGGACCAATGGCACTAACGAGTATGCTTGTGTCATTTTCTATCGTAATTCCTATTGTGTTTGGCTTGTGTGTGGGCGAAACGCTCAGTACTTTTAAGATAATAGGCTTGAGCGTTTTGGTGGTTGCTATGGTGGTGGTAAATCTCAATAAACACAAAAAAGAAGGCAAGGTATCGTATTTTAAGTGGCTTATCTTCGTTGCGCTAACCTTCTTTTCAAATGGTTTTATGTCTATTATTCAAAAATTGCACCAAACCGAATATCCGTCGCTGTACGTTAACGAGTTTATGATAGTGGGGATGCTGGTAGGAACGCTGTTCTTTTGCGTTTTAGCGCTTATTAAAGTAAAGCCTAAACGAATTTGGCAAAGTAAAGGTAAAAAGTTTGGCGCGCTTGCAGGAATTTGTTCGGCTGTTGCAAACTTTTGTACAACAATGCTTGTGGGGATGGAAAATGCATCCGCGCTATTCCCTGCAATTACAGCAGGAACTCTTGCTCTAAATCTTGTGTGTGGTCTTATTGTTTTTAGGGAAAAATTAAAAGTAAATCATTATATATCGGTAGCGCTCGGCATTTGCGCTCTGGTTTTACTAAAATTATAACTAGCTTTTAAGAACGGAGAAATTTAGCTTTTTCCGTTTTTATTCATTTATACGAAATTATTTGCATAAAATCGAGAAATATGCAGTATAAATGTATAAAAGTTAAAAATATTTAAATATTTATAAATAAATATGCAAAATGTAGGTGTAAACAGTTGCTTTTTTTTTCTTAATGGAGTATACTGTATACGTTCTTAAAACTTAGAAAAAATTTTTATATAAAGAGGCGTATATTATGAACAAACAGGATATCAAAAAAGTAGTACTTGCATACAGTGGTGGACTTGACACGTCCATTATTATTCCTTGGCTTAAGGAAAACTACAATAATTGTGAAGTTATCGCAGTTTCTGCTGACGTTGGTCAGGGAACTGAGCTTGACGGTCTTGAAGAAAAGGCAATCAAGAGTGGCGCAAGCAAGCTTTATATCGAAGATTTGACAGACGAATTTGTGGACGATTTCGTAATTCCCACCGTTCAGGCAGGAGCTCTTTATGAAGAGTATATGCTTGGAACTTCATTTGCTCGTCCCATAATCGCTAAGCGTATTATTGAGATTGCAAAGGCAGAAAAGGCTGACGCTATTGCTCACGGCTGTACCGGTAAGGGTAACGACCAGGTTCGTTTCGAGCTTGCAATAAAGGCGCTTGCTCCCGAAATGGCAATCATTGCTCCCTGGCGTGAGTGGGATATTAAGTCCCGTGAAGAGGAAATCGATTATGCGGAAGCTCACAATATTCCTCTAAAGATAAACAGAGAAACCAATTACTCTAAGGATAAAAATTTGTGGCACCTTTCTCACGAAGGTTTGGACTTAGAAGACGCAGGCAACGAGCCTTTGTACGAAAAGGACGGATTCTTGGAGATGAGCGTATCCCCCATTCTTGCTCCCGATAAGCCCACGTACGTAACCTTGGATTTTGAACAGGGTAAACCCGTAGCTTTGGACGGAAAGAAGATGAGCGCAAAAGAGATTATTCTTGCTCTTAACGAGATTGGCGGAGCTAACGGTATTGGTCTTTTGGATATCGTAGAAAATCGTTTGGTTGGTATGAAGTGCCGTGGCGTGTATGAAACACCCGGCGGAGCTATCTTGTACTTTGCGCACAAGTATCTTGAAACCTTGTGTCTTGACAAGTACGTAGCTCACAAAAAGCAGGAGCTTGCAATCACGTTTGCTGACCTTGTTTACAACGGTCAGTGGTTTACTCCCCTTCGTGAAGCTCTTTCTGCTTTCGTTGACAAAACTCAGGAAAAGGTTACCGGTAAGGTAAAGATCAAACTTTATAAAGGCAATATGATAAAGGCAGGCGCTTGGTCGGATTACTCGCTTTATAGCGAAGAGTATGCAACGTTTGGTGAAGATCACGTTTACAATCAGGCAGATGCTACCGGATTTATCAATCTTTTCGGACTTCCCTGCAAGGTTCAGGCGGAAGTTAACGCTAAAAATTCAAAAAAATAATTCAAACGAGGTAACGTATGGATAAGATGTGGGCAGGCAGATTTGCCAAAACGCTCGACAAAACCGCCGACGATTTCAATTCGTCGCTCAAATTCGATTGCAAGATGTTCGCTCAGGACATAAAGGGCTCTATGGCTCACGCAACAATGCTGGCAAAGTGTAACGTGCTTGCTCAAGACGACGTTGATAAGATTATCGACGGACTGGAGTCTATTCTTGCAGATATCGAAAGCGGAAAATTAAAATTTGATAACGGAGCGGAAGACATCCACATGTTCGTAGAGGGCGAGCTTACCAAGCGTATTGGCGATTTAGGTAAAAAGCTTCACACCTCGCGCAGTAGAAATGACCAGGTAGCGCTCGATCTGCGTATGTACGTTAAGGACGAACTTGCAAAAATCAAGCAGTTACTCGTTACGTTAATTGACGTAATCAGCGAAAAGGCGGAGCAAAACTTGGACGCTATTATGCCCGGTTATACGCATCTTCAGCGTGCTCAGCCCGTAACTTTTGCACAGCATCTTATGGCTTACGCTATGATGTTTATCCGCGACGTAATGCGTATAGACGATACCGTAAAGCACATGAATCTTTCCCCATTAGGCTCTTGCGCTTTGGCAGGAACTACTTATCCAATTGATAGAAGCATTACCGCAAGTTTATTGGGCTTTGACGGATATACGCAAAACAGTATGGACGGAGTATCGGATAGAGATTTTTGTGTAGAAACGTTATCCACGCTTTCGCTTATTATGGTACACCTTTCCCGTTTTTCGGAAGAGATTATTCTTTGGACAAGCTGGGAGTTTAAGTTTATGGAGCTTGACGATTCGTTTACCACGGGCTCGTCCATTATGCCACAAAAGAAGAACTCCGATATGGCAGAACTTGTAAGAGGCAAGAGTGGAAGAGTGTTTGGCGACCTTATGGGAATGCTTACTGTGCTTAAAGGACTTCCGCTTGCGTACAATAAGGATATGCAAGAAGACAAGGAAGGCGTGTTCGACGCGCTCGAAACCGTTAATATGTGCCTTACCGTGTTTACGCCTATGCTTGCTACGGCTACGGTACTGAAAGACAACATGCTCACAGCGTCTAAAAAGGGATTTATCAACGCAACCGATATGGCAGACTACCTCACTAAAAAGGGTATGCCGTTTAGAACAGCGTATAAAATTACTGGAACGATAGTGGGCGACTGCATTGCAAAGGGCAAGGTTTTAGAAGACCTTACCGTTGAACAGTATAAGCAGTACAGCGAGCTTTTTGAGGAGGATATTTACAAGGCTATTTCGCTTGTAGAGTGCGTAAGCAAGCGTACTTCGCAGGGCGGAACAGCGCCTAGCGAAACGCAAAAACAAATAGCGTACGCAAAAGATTTTATTAAGGCAAACTAAAACAACAAAAACCGCGTTCTTGAAGATGAGAGCGTGGTTTTGTTATAAAAGTTATATTTGCGGTTGATTTTTATAGCGTTATAAGATATAATAAGTATGCATATAACTAATAGGAGAAAACACAATGAAAAAAAAGTTTGACGGAGTTATGATATTTTCGGATTTTGACAACACTCTAACCTTTAAGGGAAGTATGAGTGGCGCGTGTAAAAATTTCAATATAAACCCAAACAATTACGAAGCCGTCAAATATTTTACACAAAACGGTGGTAAATTTGTAATGGCAACAGGCAGAAACTACGATGAATTGCTGTTTTTGCTGGATAAAATGCCAATGTACGAGGTTGCCGTGTGTACGAACGGAACGTTGTATAACCTAAAAACTAACGAAGAATATTTGTCGGTAGAACTTGAGGACGACTTTATCGAAAGGGTGGCAAAAGACCTTTTTAATAAGTTTGAGGTTCGTCATTGCAGAATAGTGGACGGCGATTACGTAAACTGCGAGTGGCATAAAAATCAAGAGAGCACAGATTTTTTTCAGTACGCTGAAACTCATAATAAAAAGCCGTATCACAAGCTTACGTTTTGGGGCGACGGAGATGTGGAATATATCAAAAACCTGTATACGTATCTCAAAAATAAGTACAAAGACGAGTATACGATAGAGTGTTCCGCGCCTGATTTTATGGAAGTTTACGCGAAGGGCGGAGGCAAGAAAAACGCTATACGTCAGCTTGTAAAAATGGTGGGCAACGTAAAAAAAGTAGTGTGCGTGGGTGATCAGGAAAACGATATTCCCATGCTTGAAATTGCAGACGTTGGAGTGTGTGTAGCAAACGGCGTTCAAAGAGCAAAAGACGTTGCGTCTATTATTTGCGCGTCCAGCGAAGAGGGTGCTATTGCCGACGTGGTGAGAATGCTTGACGAGGGAATAATCTAAAAAGAGAAATAATCTGAGAAAGGAAAGGAGTACGCGGTAATGAAATTTTTGAAATTACTGTTTAATAAGACTTTTATCATAGTAATAGCGTGTCTAGTTCAGATAGGCATTATTATGCTAGTAAGTCTTTTTCTTTCCGAGTATTTGTATCAGTTTTGGTTAATTTCGACAATTATATCATTTTTGTTGTTTTTGGCGGTAGTTAACAGCAGGGATATTCCCGAAACAAAAATGTTATGGCTGGCGATACTTTTGCCCTTGCCGTTTTTTGGAATAATTATGTATCTTACTTTTGCCCGTCGAAGAGTGCCCAAGCGCCACGTAAGAAAAATATCCAAAACGCTTAGCGATATAAATTCTTTTCTACCCATTCCCGACTATGACGCGACAAAGCAAATGCTTAGCGAAAGCTACGGAATATCGTCCTATCTTACCGCGTACGCAAAAACTAATGGCGACGGCAATAGTAAAACCACGTATTTTTCTAGCGGAGAAGAATGGTTTGAAGATTTATTTAGCGAAATTCAAAAAGCGGAAAAGTTTGTGTTTATGGAGTTTTTCATAATAAGCTACGGTAAAATGTGGGATAAATTGCACGAACTTTTGAAGGAAAAAGTAAAACAGGGAGTGGAAGTCCGCATTGTTTACGATGACTTAGGCTCGCTTGGAAAGGTTGCGCCGGGGTATTATAAAAAGCTGAGAAAAGAGGGAATAGAGTGCGTTAAGTTTAACACCATTTACCCAATATTTTCCTCCATTTACAACAACCGCGACCATAGAAAAATAGTGGTTATAGACGGAAGTGTCGGCTATACAGGCGGAGCAAATATCGGCGACGAGTATATCAACGAAATATCAAGGTTTGGACATTGGAAGGACGCGGTTGTCAAGATAGAAGGACGCGGTGTTTTCGAGCTTACAAAGCTATTTATTTCCACTTTCGACGGTATAACGAAGCGCAATTCCGACTACTTAAAGTATTTTCCTAAAAACGTGAAAATGTACGAAAATGACGAATACGTACACTTCTTTGGCGACGGACCTAAGCCTTTTGATGATGAAAACATAGGTGAAAATAATTTTGTAAATATAATCTCGTCTGCGCAAAAATATGTGTACATCACAACGCCTTATCTTATTATTACTCACAACCTTTTCTCTAGTTTGAAAAACGCAGTGGCAAGAGGAGTGGACGTAAGAATAGTAACCCCGGCTATTCCCGATAAAAAAATAATTTATTACTGCACAAGATCTAACTATATGCAACTTTTGCAAGCGGGCGTAAAAATTTATGAATACACACCCGGGTTTATCCATTCTAAGCTTATGGTAGCCGACGATAAAGTCGCTTTTGTAGGAACTATCAATATGGACTTCAGAAGCTTGTTGCACCACTTTGAATGTGGCGTGGATATAATAGGCGGAGAAAGCGTGTTGGCTATAAAAAACGACATACAAAACGTTATTGATAAGAGTGAGGATAAAAAGGATTTTAAGATGAACAAATTTGTTTCCTTGCTTTGCTCAGTCCTTAGAATTTTCTTTCCACTTTTATAAAAATTAATCGACGTTTGCTATTGCAAGCGTCGGTTTTTTACGTTAAGATGAATAGGGTGTGAAAATTTATTTATTTTATTTTTTTGCGCTTGACAATGCTACTAAAAAGGTATAATATATGATTGGAAATATACGCTATAAAAAGCAAAGGAGAAATATGATGACTGCTTGTGTTGCAAAAAAAGAGCGTAGCTTATTTTTGAAACTAATACTGTATGCAATTCCCATAATGCTTACGGGTTTGCTTCAGCTTTTATATAATACTGCCGATCAGATTGTCGTAGGTCAGTTTTCGGGCGATCCAAACGCGCTTGCTGCGGTAGGAAGTTCGTCTGCGCTAAACGGTCTTATAGCCGGTTTTTGTATAGGCATAACGAGCGGAAGTAACGTTATTATTGCTCGCTTTATCGGCGCTAAAAACGGCGAAGGTGTAAGCAGAGCGGTACATACGTCTATGACTTTTTCGTTGCTTATCGGTCTTGGAGTGTGTGCGTTGGGATTAGGTGTAGCAAAGCCTATGCATTTGCTTTTAGGCACAATGCCCAATGTGTTTGACGATGCGCTTTTGTATACAATTATAATTATGGCAGGTGTTCCTGCAGTATCTGTTTATAATTTTGGAGCGGTGGTATTTAGAGCGGCTGGCGACAGTAAAACTCCGTTTATTATCCTTGCTCTTTCAGGGCTTTTAAATGTAGGATTTAATCTGTTTTTTGTTATCGTATGTAAAATGGGCGTAGAGGGCGTAGCTATTGCCACGATAATTTCTCAGTATGCGTCAGCTATTGTCGTAGTAGTATTAATGATGCGCCTTAAGGATGATAGAAAGTTCTCTTTGTCTAAGATGCGAATTGATAGAAAGTTGCTTGGACAAATACTTGTTATTGGCGTTCCGTCTGCAGTTCAAGGTTCGCTTTTCGCTGTTTCCAATATGATTTTGCAATCTTCCGTAAATATGCTGGGTGCTAGTTATAACTCGGAGTCGGTAGTTACGGGAAATACTATCGGTACTACGCTAGAGGGGTACACTTACGTTCTAACAAACGCTTTCTATCACGCTACGGTAACTTACGTAGGGCAGTTTTACGGAGCCAGGGATAAAAAGAATATTAAGCGTACGCTTATATACTCGCTTATCCAATCTGCAACGGTTGGAATAGCTGTTTCTTGGCTTATTATCGGATTGTCAGAACCTCTTACTATGGTGTTTGTAAACGCCGACGAGAAAAATATTGCAGACGTAATAAAGTATGCGTCCGAGCGTATTTTCATAACGCAGTCACTATATTTTAGTGTGGGAGTAATGGAAGTTTTGACAGGATACTTAAGAGCTTTGGGAAGATCTATTATTCCTATGTTTTCTTCTGTATTTTCCATCTGTGTAGTAAGAGTTCTGTGGGCGTTCTTTATTTTCCCCATTCCTGCTATGTATTCGCTAACAGGTTTGTATATGATTTATCCGATAAGCTGGATTTTGTGCTCGCTACTGCATTTTATAACAATACTTGTAGTAAGTAAAAAAATCTTTCCCAAAAACCCCAAAGAGCAAATTACGGATGAGCAAAGTGAAGCTGTTGCATAACTTAAAACAAAAAACGCGTTACGTTTTCGTAGCGCGTTAATTTTCTATTTGTTGATTTTTAAATTCTATTGGGGTAATGCCTTCCGCCTTTTTAAATACTTTTATAAAGTAAGTCGTGTCCGAATAACCACATTTTATAGCGACCTCTTCAATTGTTAAATCGGTGGTCGTAAGAAGCTCTTTTGCAAGAGAAATACGCTTTGTTATCATATACTTTAGCGGAGGAACGCCCATAGCATCCTTAAACAAATGTGTAAGGTAATATTTGTTGATGTAAAGGTCGCGACAAATATCGTCAATACTCTTGTTTGAGGTGTAGTTTTTGTCGAGATAGTCCTTGATTTGATTACACGTATTCGTGTTTTCGGTAATTTTCGTGTCGTCCGAAAGACGTAAAATGTAGGAAATAAGAATGTTGAGCAAGCTTTCGGAAATGGCGGAATACTGGAATTCCTTGGCGTTTTTTTCCTTTAGGAGTTGATCGCAATAAAAGGAAAATTCGTCGAAATATTTACCTGTGTGCAATATCTTAAACAATCCGTCGCAAAGCGTGCCCGGGGCAAAACATTCCACGTTAAGACGGGAAAACCCAAAGAACATCACCTCGTCGCAAGTTTCCCTGTCAAAGTATTCGGCGTGGTAGGTAAGAGGGTTGTAAATAACGATATCACCCTTTTTAATCGGGTGCATTACGTTATCTATCATAACGTTTCCGCTACCCTCTTTAACGAACATGATTTCACAAAATTCGTGGTTATGAAGTCGCTCGCCTTTAAGTTTGCGCGGATGATAATAGCCTGCGTACAGCAAAAGTTTAGGCTTTTGTTTAAGCAGAGTTTTTTCAGTGTTCATAATTATTTTACTTTAGCCTTTAATTTACTCATGTCTGCGATTTTTTCGTACTTAACTTTATTGCGGATAAAGAACTCTTCGGTAAGGCTCTTATACGCAATCGAACCGAGCGAACGAGGTTCGTAATAAGCAATGGGAATTCCATAAGAGGGAGCTTCGCCCAGTCTTACGTTTCTTGGGATTTTGGTGGAGTACACCTTGTTTCCAAAGAACTTTTGAATTTCTTCCGCAACTGATTGGACGAGCTTGCTTCTGCCATCGTACATCGTGAGAACAACGCCTTCAATAGAAAGAGAAGGGTTAAGGAATTTTTTAGCAAGCTTAATAGTGTTAAGAAGCTGGCTCAAACCTTCCAGAGCAAAAAACTCGCCTTGGATGGGAATGAGAATGGAATCTGCACTAGCAAGAGCGTTAACGGTAAGAAGACCTAAAGAGGGCGGACAGTCGATAAAGATATAATCGTAGTCGTTACGTAAAGAGTTAAGTACTCCTTTTAGCACTTTTTCTCTGTCGTCAACAGATACAAGCTCTACTTCAGCGCCTGCAAGATCGATGTTTGAGGGGAGAATATCCAGGTTGGGAACAATGGTAGGTATGATTGCTGTTTTGGGTGACGTATCACCGCTTAGTACGGTATAAACCGAGGCTTTAAGTGTGTTTTTTTCTATGCCAAGTCCCGTAGAACAGTTTCCTTGCGGGTCAATATCTACGGCAAGGACTTTCTTACCCATAAGCGCGGCAAAGGTAGCCATGTTCATACAAGTGGTAGTTTTTCCCACTCCGCCTTTTTGGTTGGCAATAGCAATAATTTTAGACATATAACCTCACTGATTGCGATGCAAGTTGGATAAATTCTTTGATGCAAATGAACTGCATACACAATAATTATACCACGAAAAAACGACGAATGCAATATATTTAATAATTTTTATTCACAAAATTTGGTTTTTTTCGTAAAATCAGTTGATTTACTTGATAAAAACACATTTGGATAGTATAATAATAGATATTTAGAGCAAAGCTTTGGGGCTTGGCTTTATAAATTATGGAGCAAGAATGAGTTTTATCGAATTTTCAAACGTGGTATTTTACTATAACAACGACGAGGAAGCGCAAAACAATCGCCCTGCAATAGACGGGGTGAGCTTTTGCGTGGAAAAAGGCGAAGTTGTTGCTGTTATTGGGCATAACGGAAGCGGAAAAAGTACGCTCGCAAAGCTTTGTAACGGACTTTTAGAGCCTGACGAGGGTGAGATATTGGTGGACGGAATAAGCACCAAGGATAAAAAACGTATTTTTGATATTCGTAGCAAGGTGGGTATCGTTTTCCAGAATCCCGACAATCAGATGGTTGCTACCATTATAGAAGACGACGTTGCGTTCGGCCCTGAAAATTTGGGACTTAAGAGCGAGGAAATCCGTCAAAGAGTAGACTGGGCGCTAAAAAGCGTAGGAATGAGCGAGCACGCAAAAGGAACGCCGTTCAAGCTTTCGGGTGGACAAAAACAGAGAATAGCCATTGCGGGAGTGCTTGCGTTAAAGCCTCAGGTTATGATTTTAGACGAGTCTACCGCAATGCTCGATCCGCTTTCCAGAAAGGAAATAATGGACGTTGCGATGAAGCTTGTAAGAGAAGAGAATATGACGCTTATTAACATTACTCACTTTGTAGACGAGGCGATGGAAGCGGATAAAATAATCGTGCTTAACGATGGAAAAATATTTATGCAAGGCGGAAAAGAGGTTCTTACAAAATATGCCGAGCTTGCATCTATTGGACTGGAAGCTCCGCTTGCTGTAAGAGTAAAAAATAAACTTAACGAACAAGGGTATGATTTACCCACCGTTTTGACCGATGAGGAGTTAGTTGACTGTTTATGCCGATAAAGATAGAAAATTTATCATTTACCTACGATCCTAAAGCTAAGTTTAGTAAAACGGCGCTAAAGGACGTGTCGCTGTCTGTTGAGGACGGGGACTTTTTGGCAATAGTCGGACATACTGGAAGTGGAAAAAGCACGCTTGTAACTCACCTTAACGGTCTTACTAAAGTACAAAGCGGAAAAATAACTGTGGACGAGGTTGACCTTACGGGCAAGTACGACGCTAAAAAGCTCAGAGCAAAAGTAGGTATGGTTTTCCAGTACCCCGAATATCAGCTTTTTGCAGATACGGTAGAGTTGGATGTGGCGTTTGGCCCAAAAAATTTGGGGCTTGACGAAGATGAAATAAAGGTAAGAGTAAAAGACGCGATAGAGGCGGTAGGTCTTGACTTTGACGAGATAAGAGAAAAATCACCTTTTGAGCTTTCGGGCGGTCAAATGCGTAGAGTGGCTATTGCAGGCGTTATTGCGATGCGTCCTGAAATTTTAGTATTAGACGAGCCGACGGCTGGGCTTGATCCTAAGGGAAAGCGCGATATAATGGAGCTTGTTCTTTCCCTTAAAAAGACGACTAAAACTGTAATTATGATATCTCACAATATGGATGAGGTAGCAAAATATTGCAATAAGATAGCTTTACTTAAAGACGGAGAGCTTGTAGGTGTGTATACGCCGAGCGAGCTTTTTGCAGACGACACGATAGAGGAATACGGACTGAAGCTTCCCTCTACCGTAGTTTTGGCGCGCCGTCTTAAAAGCTGTGGGCTTATACAAAACGATTGCGTGTTTACCGAAGAAGAGCTTGTTGCTGAAATTGTAAAGGGAGGTGAGCGCCATGCGTGAAATCTCTTTAGGACAGTACTATCCCGCTTCTTCTCTTATTCACAAGCTAGATCCCAGAACCAAGCTTTTGATCTCTATTGCGTATATCGTAATGATCTTTTTTATCGATACGTTCGTGGGATTTGGTATCGTAGCGGTAGGACTTTTAGGAACAATTTTACTTTCTAAAATACCTATTGGCAAAATACTAAAAAGCTTGAAGATAATAATATTCCTTGTTGTGTTTACCGTGCTTATGACGTTGTTGTTTTACGGCGGTGATAAGAGCGAGCCTATATGGAGTTGGTGGATAATAACTTTTTATAAGCAACAGCTGATCGATTGCGGAATTATTGCTTGTAGATTGCTTTTTATGGTTTTAGGTCCAACTATGCTAACCTTTACCACAACGCCCGTACAGCTTACCGACGGAATGCAGAGCTTACTCAAACCTTTGGCACTTATTAAAATTCCCGTACATTCTTTGGCGATAATAATGAGTATAACGCTTAGATTTATCCCCACGCTAAGCGAGGAAACAGACAAGATAATCAATGCACAAAAATCACGTTGTGCAGATTTTGAAAGCGGAAATATTTTCAAGCGCGCAAAAGCTATGATACCCATTCTTATCCCTCTTCTCACCTCTTCTATAAGAAGAGCGGAAGAGCTTGCAAACGCAATGGATTCAAGATGTTTTAAGGATGCAAAACACCGTACGAGAATGAAAAAACTCAAGTTTGGGTGGTTTGATCCCATAAGTTTTATATTATTTTGCGTATTATTCTTCGTGATACTTTGGCTTAAGTTTAATTTCTTGCCGTTTATTGATCTTAGAGCGTTTGGGTGGATAATATGAGAAGGATAAAGCTGGTAGTCGATTACGTTGGTACTAGATATCACGGCTGGCAGGTTCAGCCGGGTAAGGATACCATTCAAAAAAGACTGGAAGAAGCGCTTAGCTTGCTTTGTAAAGAAGAGATAAACGTGGTTGCAAGCGGAAGAACGGATAGCGGAGTTCATGCTGTCGGACAGGTTGTGCACTTTGATACCAATACCGAATACGGACTTGTAGCGTACGTAAGAGGAACTAATAATTATTTGCCCGATAATATAAGAGTACTTAGCGCATCCGTTGTGGACGAAAGCTTTCACGCAAGATTTTCGGCAAAGCAAAAGACATACGTTTACGTTATGTATCAAAGCAAGGAAGAACGAGCAATTTACGCAAATAGAGCGGTACGTATTGACGAAATTGATACAAACGCGATAGATAAAGCATGTTCATACTTACTAGGCGAACATGATTTTGCATCTTTTATGTCGTCGGGTAGCGACGTTAAAACAACGGTAAGAACCGTGTATAGAGCCGAACTTATAAAAAAGGACGGATTATATGAGTTTTATATTTGCGCCAACGGATTTTTATATAATATGGTACGAAAAATCGTAGCGTCGTTATTAAGAGTAGGCGTGGGCAAAATGAGTGTGGTAGAGTTTAGGGAAAGAGTGGAAAATCCGGATATAAACTCTCTTCCATATGTAGCTCCTGCCGAGGGTTTATATTTGCTTAACGTCGAATATTGAAAAATGCTTGTAATATTTTATTTTTTGTGTTAAAATAGTAAAAATGAATATTTTTGGAGATAAATCCTTTTAATGAAAGTCTGGAAGATAACAAATGCCGGTTCGGTGGATTTTAAAGATCTCGGACCATCCCAAGTCAAAGAAAACTGCGTGAAAGTAAAAATGCTTTCCGCTTCTTTGTCGATGTCAGACAAAATGGCGTTTGAGGGAAATCTTGCAGGCGTAACTTATCCCATTGTTCCCGGAAGATGTGGAGCAGGAATGGTTAGTGAAGTAGACAGTTCTGTAAAAAACTTTAAACGTGGGGATAGAGTGTATCTATCTTCGCGCGTGGCATGCAATGAGTGTTATTTTTGCCGTATGGGAAGACGAAGCGAATGTGCGCATTTACAAACGTATGGTAAGGATATAGACGGAGTATTGTCTGATTTCGCTATCGTGCCAGTGGAAACAATGTACAATCTTCCCGATAGGGTAAGCGATAAAGAGGCTGTATTTATCGAGCATATTGCAATAGCAATAAATACTATAAACACTCTTAATGTAGAAAAAGGCGACCATTTCGCTATTGTAGGAGCTTCTGCTCTCGGTCTTATCTTAGCTCAAGTCGCGCTTTATTATCAGGCGGTTCCCATTGTTATTGACGATAGGGAAGAACGTTTGAATATGGCTCGCGAGCTTGGAATATACTATACGATAAACAGCGCGAAAGAGGACGTAGCTAAAAGAGTTTTCTCGCTTACCGGCGGAAAAATGGCAACCCGTCTTGCATATACTCTCGATTCTAACGCATTGCCTTATGCAAAAATGCTTTCCATTGTGTCAACTTACGGAAAAGCAGGTTTGGTGGGCGCTGACGTAGAGCTTGACAAAATTCAGATTGATGCAAAAACGCTTGTAGAAAAGACAATAACGTTGTACGGAATAAACCAAACCACTGACAATATTACGTCTGCTATCAATATGCTTGCAAGCAAGGATGTAAAAGTAAGCGATTTTATAACGGATATACCTTTTACCGCAGTTCCCGAGTATCTTGACAAGCTAAAAAACGGTGAAGAATTCATTCAGCTTGTAGTAAGCGGACAATAAAAAATTCAATCAAAGAACCGAAGATCGTAGTTATCTTCGGTTCTTTATAGTTTAAAACAATAAACAATATCAAAACGCAAATTTGTATAAAAAATTATAGTGATATACTTGACATATTAGCGCAAAAAGCGTAATATAATATGTACACATATTAAAGTGTAAGTGTGTTTCGATTGAGAAACGTTATGAAAATAGTATGTGTAAAATAATTAGGAGGTCATAGAAAAAATGGCAAAGAAAAGAAGCTTTAAAAGAGCTTTAATCATGGCAATTCTTTCCATGGTTGTATGTCTTTCGATGTTTGCAGGAACAACGTTTGCGTGGTTTACCGACAGCGTTACAAGTTCTAAAAACGTTATTAAGGCAGGTAACCTTGATATCGAATTGTATTATGATAACTCTGTTACCGATGATTGGACAAAGCTAACCAAAGATACAAACGTATTTGAGGACACGCTTTGGGAACCCGGACACACCGAAGTTGTAAAGTTTAAGGTTGTAAACGAAGGAAGTTTAGCTCTTAAATATCAGCTTGGCGTGCACGTGGATAGCGAGGTTGGTTCTATAAATAAAAACGAAGAAGCGTTCAAGCTTTCCGACTTTATTAAGTATGGAATTGTTGAGGGCGAACAGACTTATGCGAACCGTGACGAGGCAATTAAAGCAGTAGATGCTACCGCAACCCTTCTTAACGCTGGTTACAGCTCCGGTGCTGTTCAGCTTGACGCAAAGAAAGAAAAGTACGTAACGATGGTAGTATACATGCCCACAACGGTAGATAATGAGGCTAATGCAAAGGATGATACGCTCGCTCCTACTATTAATCTTGCTATCAACTTGTTCGCAACTCAGGTAGAAGCAGAAAGCGATAGCTTTGGACCTGACTACGACGAAAACTCTCCTCAGTTCAGCATTGATAAGGTAAACGCATTGCTTGCAGAAAACAAGGACGCAACCTTAGTTGACTGTGTAGCTGTGGACGGCGTATTATATGCGCCTGCAGGTTATACCGGAACGCTTACTTTGCAAAATTCCACCATTAAAGGAATCCAGGCAGAAGGCAACCTTAATCTTAAGATTGCTGGTAACGTTGTTGTAAACGCAAAGGGCAGTGGAGTTGCAACAATCGCAGACGACGTAACTGCACCTGTATTTAACGGTTCTGCAATTTCTGCAAACGGTAAGCTCAATATTTCCGGAAACGGAACTTTATCGGCAATCGCTGCAGACGTAAACGGAGCGTTTGGTATTGGTGGTCTAAATGCTACTGAAGTTAACATTAAAGATATCACCATTGATAAAGCTTTTGGTGGATACGCATACGGTGTAGGTGACGACGAGAAGTATTATAAAGATGCTCCCGAAGGTGGTTCTGCAATCGGATCGGCTATTAACGGCGCTGTTATTAACTTAGACAACGTAACCGTTAAAAAGGCAGTTGGTGGATCTAAGTCGGCAGGTATCGGTGCTCGTTACCACGTTGGCGTAGACGTTAATATTAAAGATTCAACAATCGAATACGTAGAAGGCGGTGTAACTGCTGCAGGTATCGGCGCTAGCCGTGTAAGCAACGGAGCTAGTGAAAACGCAACGACTATCACTATTACCAATTCTACCGTAAAGGCTGTTGGTGGCGAATACGGCGCAGGTATTGGTTCTGGATATGATACACATTGTCAAAAAGTTCAGCCTTTAGTTACTATCAATATCGTAGATTCTACTATTGAAGCTCAGGGCGGAAAGTATTCTGCAGGCGTAGGTACCGGCTATCATACCGCTGCTCTTGCAGGTGAGATTAAAAATTCTACCGTAAACGCAAAGTCCGGAATTAAGGTTTATAAAGCAACCTATACTTCCGCTATGGATATTGGTTTTGGTGTAGTAGATCCTTCTCGTGAGGGCGTACAAACCGCAAGCAAAATTATTTATAACGGCGTAGAAATTTCTATGGAAAAAGCTCCCATCGTTGTTGACGGAACCGACGCTTTGAACGGCGCGTTAAGCGAGGGAAAAGACGTTGTTCTTTCCAGCAATACTTCTTATACTTTACCATCTTTGAGCGGTAAGACAGGTATTGTTATCGAGGGTGCTGCAGACGGAAGCTCCAGCATTAGTGCAGTAAACAGCTTTAACTTCGGTGAAGATACAACCATCAAAAACGTTACTTTTGAATCGGATGGAGCACACTCCGTCAGATATGCAACTACTTCAGGTGACGTAGTATTTGATAACGTTGTATTCGAAGGAAGACAGTATGGTTTCCACGTTGATAACGCAAACAACGGAACTATTACCTTTAATAACTGCACTTTCTACGGACGTAACGCATTAGCTTCTACCGGTAAGTATGTATTCAATAACTGTACTTTCAAGTACACCTATTCTAACTACAATACCACCAACATTTACAGCGAAGCAACCTTCAATAACTGTAAGTGGGATAGCAAGCTCGAACTTGCTATTGACCCCGGCGCTAAGGCTATTGTTGACGGTGAAGTAATTACTCAAAGAGTAGTATTTATTGCTGATGCACGTGCGCTTGAATCTTTCCAGCAAAGCGTAAACTGGAAAAATAATACGTACGCAGGCGTTACTGTAATGCTTTCTGCAGATATCGATATGAAAGACGCTTACTACGCAAACTGGATTCCTATCGGTCAAACGGGCGCTACTCAGTTTAAAGGAACGTTCGACGGACACGGATACACCATTTCCAATCTTAACGTTAATGCAACAAGTCAGACAGGCGGACATTATTCGTCAGGACTTTTCGGATGGCTTAACAACGCAATCGTTAAGAACGTAACGTTTGTAAACGCAACCGTTAAGGGCAACCACAACGTAGGTGTTGTAGCAGGCTATATGGAAACTTCTGGTTGTACAATTTCTAACTGCCACGTAATTGGCGCTACTGTTGTTGCAAACCATGCAAACAATGATGCTTGCGGAGATAAGGTTGGCGTAATCGTAGGTCATGCAGGCAACGCAGGCGTTAAGGTAGAAAACTGTACCGTAAAAGACGCTACCGTAACTGCCGGTCGTGATGCAGGTCAGGTTGTTGGCGCAGCTCTTACTGCAAACGTAGTAAACTGCTCGGCTGAAAACGTAACCGTTACTGCAAACGGACAGTGCACCGGCGCTAACGTTAATAACGCAGTTATTGGTCGTGTTTTAGACTAATACTAAAATATTTTAAGAAAAAAACATAAGAGCTTTCCTGAGTTTTTTAGGATGGCTCTTATTTTTATTGGGATATTGAATTTTATTGTTTTTTCTAAAATATATCGAATATATCCTTTAAAATGTTTAAAATAGCGATAAATACCGCTAAATTGATTAAAAAACGCTTGCTTTTTAAAAACGCGTATGATATAATCTATTCTGCCTATGTATGCGTAGGCATCCTTTCTCTTGACTGGATCAAGGGACATTAAGACCAAAAGGAGGTAAAAAATATGAACAAGTACGAAGTTCTTTACATCATCGACGCTAGTGCTGACGATGCAACCAAGGAAGCTCAGATTGCAAAATATAGCGACCTTGTTACTGCTGCTGGTGGTACTGTTGACGCGATTGACAAGTGGGGTATCAAGAAGTTTGCATATCCTATGGAATTCAAGAACGAAGGTTACTATGTTTTGATGACGTTCTCGGCTCCCGCTGAACTTCCCGCAGAAATGGAAAGACAGATGAGAATTTCCGACAGCATCATCAGATATTTGGTTATCAGAAAGTAATCAATAGTAACAGGAATTTCCACAAAAAAGAGGTAAACTTATGAACAAATGTATTTTTATTGGTAATTTGACAAGAGATCCCGAGTATACTCAAACCGGTAGCGGTGTTTCGCTCTGCCGTTTTTCTATCGCTGTAAGCCGTAGCTTTAAGCGTGAGGGAGAACCTGAAGCTGACTTTTTCAATATTGTAACTTGGAGAGGTCTTGCAGACAATTGCCATAAATATCTAAGTAAAGGTAGCAAGGTTTGCGTAATTGGATCTATGCAAAACCGTACCTACGACGACAAAGAAGGCAACAAGAGATTTACGAGTGACGTGGTAGCAGACGAAGTTGAATTCGTTGGCTCGAGAAATGCAACAGCTCCTTCAGAGCAAGCGCCCGCTCAAAAGCCCGCATCTCGTGGTGGAGATAACTCTCCTTTCCAGGCTGTTGTTGAAGACGATTTGCCCTTCTAATTAAATTTTTAAGAGGTGTTTATTATGGATAAGAAGCAAAATTTCAAAAATGCTAATGCCGATATGGACGATAAGAGCAAAAAAGTTCGCAGAGCTCCCAAGAAAAAGGTTTGCGCTTTCTGCTCCGAAAAGAACGCGGTAATCGATTATAAGGACGTAGCAAAGCTTAAGAGATTTGTTACCGAAAAGGGTAAGATTATCCCCAGACGTGCTTCCGGCGTTTGCGCTTGCCATCAGAGAGATTTGCAGAACGCAATCAAGAGAGCAAGATTTATTGGTCTTCTTCCTTTCAAGGGAGAATAATAACGAGTTTTGTTATAAAACAAAATGATCCAAAGCGAAAGTTGCAAAAACTTTAAGCCTTAGGCATATTAAATTTTATAACAAAAAAACAAAATAAAATAGCTAATATTTTTAAGCACTCTGCAAAACTAGCGGGGTGTTTTTTTTATACAAAAATACGGTTTGAAATTTTCCAAACCGTATTTTATATTTATGATTGTTTCAGTTATACTGAATATAGCCCTTTGGGGTGAAACTTTTTTAAGACTTGTTTATCTTAGGAACGTTATTAACGTAGTAATCCACGGTAAACTTGTCCCACGACAGTGGTGTGTTTTTACGGATTTCAGACAGCCCCGAGGCGATTTCCTTGCCGTCAAGTTTGCAGGGTGGTAAATTTTTCTTAACGCCCATTGCAGCGGCGTAGCCTGCCGCCTGACCGGTACTCATACAGGTCTGCTGGATGCGTAGTGCTGCCTGAGCCATATGTGAAGCTGAGATTATTCTACCTGCCATCATAAGGTTGTCGAAGCCATCTGCGACCAACGCCCCGTAGGGAATTTCGAAATAGTCGCCGTTTTCGATTCGCTTTTCGAAGTCCTTCAGGATGTTTTTGTCACTGATTCCACCAGCGTTGCCTGCAGGAGCAGTATAACTGTTGCTTGGCCAAACGTCTATTCCGAACGATACCTTGGCAATGCCGTCATCGAACTTTTTGCAGTTTATGGCGTCGTCCTGTGTAACGTAATAGCGACCGATAACACGTCTGGACGAGCGCACGCCCACTTGGTTTGAAATATGCGAGATAAAGCAATTTTCACAATGCGGAACAAATCTCTTGTAAAAGTCGTATACCTCAAAAAGGCTCTGAAGGCCCTCTCTTTCGGCCCTTGTGATATCCTCGTAGGAGGTGGGGTCGCAGTTCAGGATACGGCTGGTAACGAGCATAAGTTCCTTGCGCTTTTTCAGGTACCAAATCATCTTGTCGTTGATGTAGTACAAAACTCTGCCCGTAGTGAGAAGGGGGGATTTGTACCGACCATTAGCGCATTCCTGCTCTAATATTTGCTTGAGTTTTTCTTTTTCTGCTTTTGTAACGCCTTCGTCCGATTCCACGCCACCCAAACGCATAACCTTGGTTAGACTCATAGCGTATTTGCTGTCAAGCCCACCGCTTTCCCACTTTGCGCCCGCGTTGTTACAAACGATAGCGTCGCCCGTGCAGTCAATCACGGTTTTTACCTTGATGAGTCCCAAACCCTGACGGGTGTTGACGACAACACCGATAATCCTATTGCCTTCCTTAATAACGTCTACGAAATGACAATGCAAGATAAGGTCTGCGCCCGATTTTTGAATTAGTCTGTCCCAAACAACCCTTACGACGTTAGGGTCTACCGTGCCCCTTATGCTGAGAGGTAAAAAACCGAATTCCTCGCGTCTGGCGCCGTCCAACGCAAAAATTTCGGACATGTATTCGTGCCAGATTCCCTCAAAGTCCACAGCGTTTTGAGAAAGAACGACCACGACGTCCTGGTTTACGGTTGCGCCGCCAAGCATACCCGACTGCTCGATAAGCAGGGTTTTTGCGCCCTCTCTTGCCGACTGTATGGCAGCGGCACAGCCCGAAGGTCCACCGCCAACTACAAGCACGTCGCACTCTTTAATTACCTCTAAGTTTTCATATAACATTTGAGTATCTCCTAATTTTGATTACTTATTACATAAGTATAATATGATTCGAAACAAAAGTCAATATTTATTACATTTTGGTACTATTTATTTTGGGAGGCTATTAATAAATTTATAACAAAAAACAAGTTAAATAAAAAATATTTTTAAGCACTCTGCAAAACTAGCAGGTTTTTTTTGTAGAGGATGTTGTAAAAAGTGGCATACGCTATGGGGATTTTATGACAATTACTTGCGAGGAGCTGTAATAGTTTTTTGAGTGTAACCTTGGTTACTATTGTACGGGTTGCGTAAAAATTATAGCCGAAGCAACGATAGTTAGGTTTACGTACTGTCTGTTATTTGTGCCGGACAACGGGAAATACGTTCCGACGTTTGGAGGAGTTGACAAAAGTGGTAATTTATGCTAAAATGCTATTAAAGACAGGAATGAAATAAATACGTCGTAGGGGTGCAGATTTGAGGGCGGAGGTAAAAAAAGTTTTTGAAGCAATCAAAGTGTCTGTAAAAAAAACGCAGTTGTATTGTGGGAAAACTAACAAACGCTACCGCAAAAATAAAATGGGGTACTTGTGGAGAATATGAGAAACGTTGCATTTTTAATTAAGCCGTCTTCATCTGCTTGCAATATGAGTTGCAAGTATTGTTTTTATGCTGACGTTTCAAATAGCAGAGAAGTTAAATATTATGGGAATATGAGTGAAGAAGTGCTTGAAAATCTTGTTAAACGAGCATTTGATAGTGCAACGGAATCCGTAACCTTTTCCTTTCAGGGTGGAGAACCAACGCTTGTTGGGCTTGATTTTTATAAAAAATTATTGAGCTTACAAAAACAATATAATAAGCGTAACGTGGTTGTTAATAACACTATTCAGACAAATGGCTATGAAATAGATGAGGCGTGGGCGATTTTTCTTGCAAAAAATGATTTTTTGGTAGGATTATCAATGGACGGTGTTGCCGAAATTCACGATAAATTTCGGCTGAATTCACTAGGTGACGCAACTTTTAACCGTGTAAAAAACACGGCGTGCTTATTTGAAAGGTACAACGTTAAGTTTAACGTGTTATGCGTAGTAACGGAGCAAACGGCAGAATGTGCCGTAGAAGTTTACGACGAGCTGAAACGGTATGGATATATTCAGTTTATTCCTTGTCTTGACAGATTGGATGGAGAAAAGCGTGAATATTCGTTGTCAAACGAAACGTATGCAAAATTTTTGATAGAAACGTTTAACCGCTATTATGCAGACTTTATAACAGGAAAGCCCGTAAGCGTAAGAAATTTTGATAATTACGTGATGATGCTTTTAGGTCAACCGCCCGAGAACTGTGCAATGAGAGGCAGGTGCACGCCAATGTTGGTAGTAGAGGGGGACGGCTCGGTTTACCCTTGTGACTTTTACGTCTTAGACGAGTGGAAGCTGGGGGATATAACTCAAAATTCAATAGAAGAGCTGTTGAGCAATGCCAAAGCGTATAGGTTTGAGCAACAATCGTGTAGCCGAGGCTCAGAATGTATAAAATGCAAATACTTTGCCTTGTGCGGTGGTGGATGCAGAAGAGAGTGCGAGCCGATTGTAAATAAAGGAACTCTTAAAACCGTCTACTGCGAGGCGTATTGTAGGTTCTTTGATGCTTGCATTGATAAGATGGTTGATATGGCAAAAAAGATTAAAGCTATGAGAAGTAATAGATATTGAGAGGAGAGGGTTATGAAGAAGCAAGTTGTTTTTATAATGGTGGACACCCAAAGTGCGGATATGCTGGGGTGTTATGGCAACGAACACTTGAAAACACCAAATTTGGATAATTTAGCGAGCGAGGGAGTTGTTTATGACAAAGCCTATACTTGTCAGCCCGTATGCGGACCTGCAAGAAGTGCGATATTTACCGGATTATATCCTCATTCAAACGGGGCTTGGACTAATAGCGTGGCTTTGAGCGATAACGTAAAAACCATAGGTCAGCGACTTAGGGATAATGGATTTAAGACTGCGTACGTTGGTAAATGGCATCTTGACGGTGGAGATTATTTTGGAACGGGTAAATGTCCGGATGGATGGGATGAACGGTATTGGTATGATATGAAACGCTATTTGGACGAGCTTACACCTGAAGAGCGAGTAAAATCCAGACGTAGTTCACTAATGAAAACGGAGGGCGTATCGGAGGAATTTACTTATGGGCATAGGTGTTCAAACAGGGCGATTTCATATATAGAGAACAATAAAGACGATGACTTTTTGTTGGTTCTTTCCTATGACGAACCACACGGGCCGTACCTTTGCCCTCAGCCTTATGCGTCAATGTATGACGATTACGTAGAGGAGAAACGAGCTAACGTGTTTGATACGCTGGAAAGCAAACCGATACATCAGCAAGTGTGGGCGGGAGCAAGAAGATTTATGGACAGAAATGCCGTTGATCCAACCGATAGGCTTTTGTATTCTTGTAACTCATTCGTTGATTACGAAATAGGCAGAGTTACGGAAAAAATAAAAGAACTGATCCCCGATGCCCTAATTATTTATACGTCCGATCACGGTGATATGCGAAATTCGCATTGTCTTGCGTCTAAAGGCCCTGCACCGTATGATGAAATAACGAGGATTCCATTTATTGTGAGCGGTAAAAACGTTAGGAAGAACTGTCGTTATTCTTATCCTATTTCGCATATAGACATAGTGCCTACTATTATGGAATATATGGGCTTGGAAAAACCGCAATGGTCAGAAGGAAACAGCATCCTAAAAACCTTTACTCAACCTGAAGAGAAAGTAAACGATGCAATATTTATTGAGTTTGGACGTTACGAGATTGACCACGATGGGTTTGGTGGATTTCAGCCTATGCGTTGTGTGTTCGACGGACGGTATAAGCTATGTGTAAACCTCTTGTCTACCGATGAATTATACGACCTTCAAGAAGATCCGTACGAAAATCAAAACCTTATTGAGTGCGAAAAGCTTAGCGAAATCAGAAACGCTCTGCACGATAGGCTCTTGGAGTGGATGAACCAGACCAGAGATCCGTTTAGGGGGTATTATTGGAGGCAAAGACCTTGGCGTAACGATGATTTTAAGCCTACTTGGAAGTATACGGGATATACAAGACAACGAGAAAACGAAGAGTACGAACCAAGACAGCTTGATTATGATACCGGTATAGAAATGGAGGAAGCAACCAGAATAAAAAATTAGTCGCATAAATCATATGCAACTATATTGCAAAAATTATTGAGATTGATTGTTCCTGTTTCGCTTGATATTTTTGCAATCAACGTGTTAAAAAAACTGAAAAAATGCTCGGTAATACGTTTGCCGAGCATTTTTCCTTATACAAAAAGCACTCTGCAAAACTAGCAGGGTGTTTTTTTTATTGCTAAAACGGTGTGTTCAAGTGATGATTGAGTTTGGATGTGAAAATAAAAGAATAAATGGTTGATATTTTTATGGAAAACTAGTATAATGGGATTTGTTGATAGAAGCAATTAATAGGAGTGAAAACGATGTTGAAAAGCAAAGTCGAAATAAGAAATGGTAATCCTTGCTTGTGCATTGATGGTAAGCAGATGAACGCTATGGCGTATACTACTTATTTCCCGGAGAGGAACTGCTATCAAGATTTTATTGATGCAGGGTATAGAATTTTCTTTATAAACGTGTCCTTTACAACTCTGCCAATAAACCCAATTACCGAATTTTCCCCTTTTCACGTGGGAGTATTTGAAGACCCTAATAAAGAGGACTATACTGAATTTGAGGAGTATATTTACGAAATTTTGCACGAGTGTCCCGATGCAATCATTTTTCCGAGAATATATATAAGTATGCCTGCTTGGTGGGTGGATGCACATCCTGACGAAGTTTATATCACGGATAAAGGAGCGTCGCGAGAAGTGATGTTCTCTGAGGCGTTTAGAAAAGACGGAGCGGAAATGCTTGTCAAGCTTGTTAATCATATCAAAAATTCGGACTATGCACACCGAGTGGGAGGTTGGATGCTTTGTGGTAGCTCCACGCAAGAATGGATGTATCGCAATTGCAACGGAGATCTTGGGGTGGGAGCAAAAGAGCCTTATAGACGTTGGGTAAAAGAAACCTACGGTATTGATAATGCTGTTTTGCCAAGCAGAGAGGAATACGTTTACACGGGAAAAGTGTGTCAGGAATCGGAAAACGCAAAGAGATACGCCATATTTTGCAATTTAGCTATGGCAAAAACTCTCGATATTTTTGCCGAAACGGTAAAAAAGGAAACAAACTATGAACAGGTGGTTGGCTCGTTTTATGGATATTCGTTGCAAACGCGCCACGTATTATTAGGTTCACACGCATTACGCGCACTTGTAGATTCTCCCAACTTAGATTTCTTTTCATCCCCCAACTCATATACGAATAACAGAGCTTTTGGTATGGATTGGGCAGACATGATGCCGGTAGATTCAATAAAAAAACACGGAAAACTTTGCTTTATCGAATGCGATATTCGTACCTATCTTACAACGAGTATACAAGAAGCTCGTCCCGATGAGTATCCCAAAGATATATACCCAATGAAAAACGGAGTATCAGTTTGGGCAGGACCACCCACGCCTATCTTGTCTAGAGAGGCTTTACGTAAATGCTTTGCTCATCAAATAACGAAATCGTCTGCAATATGGTGGTTTGATATGTGGGGTGGTTGGTATAAAGATTCGCTTCTTATGAGCGAGCTTGCTCAAATGAAAAAAATCTACGATCGGGATATTCTCTCAAACAAGACTAACGTTCTTTGCCCCGACGTAGTGTTTTTCGCAGATGAGCAAAGTTGTGCCAATACGTTTACAGATTCTCCTAGCATTCGTATTTCGGAAACAGTCACGGCAATGGGTAAAACGGGCGTTCCTTTCGATTCTTGTATGGTAGAAGATGCTAAGTCTGTTTTGCAAAACTACAAGGTAGCAGTTTTCCCGTTTTCATTACCGTCAGAAGATGGTAAGCGTGCAATGGAGCTTTGCGAGAGTATGGGAATTCCATATTTGCGCGCAACAGTTGGCCATTACAAGTTTACGGTAGATGAATTAATTGAGTTTTATAAAGCAAACGGTGTGCATTTTTATAGCGAAGAACAAGACGTAGTGTACGTGGGTAACGGCTATGTTGGACTTCACTCTGCCGTTGGAGGAAAGAAAAGGTTGCGACTACCTTGCGCTTATACCGTATCGTTAGTATATGGCACGCAATTTAATAATCAAACGACCGATTGTATAGAATTTGAATTAAAGGAAAACGCCACAGCACTTTTCTTAATTTCTTGATTTTGGATATAACGAAAGGCGGTTGTGCTTGACATCAAAGAGATTTGCAGAACGCAATCAATAGAGCAAGATTTATTGGTCTTCTTCCTTTCAAGGGAGAATAATAACGAGTTTTGTTATAAAACAAAATGATCCAAAGCGAAAGTTACAAAAACTTTTTGCTTTAGGTATATTAAATTTATAACAAAATAAAATAGTTAATATTTTTAAGCACTCTGCAAACTAACTGCAGGGTGTTTTTTTATTACTTAAATTCTAAAAACTCTCTGCGCAAATACTATAAATCAAAAAAGGGCTACCCAAACAAAAGGTAGCCCTTTTTTGATTTATTTTTTGATTATCGCTTTTGGGAAGTAGGTTATTCTAAGGTTAGTGCAGCCGTAGGGGACGAGAGTAAGTGGCATACGGTAAGTAATGGGTTGATAGTCGCCGTACGGCTCGTATGTTTTACACGGATATGGCGCGCATAGATAGGGGGCTTTGTAGCAATGCGCGTGAAGTTTAATCATAGGATTTGCCCAAACGTATCCGTTTTCGGGCAGTTCTTCGATGGTAAAGTCGTCGGCTGTGATATCCTTATCAAGCGCAAAATTCCATGGGATTTGCTGACGACGTAAGCCTATTTGGTCATGCGGATCGTGAACGTCTGCTTCGGTAAAGTCGCCTACAACTTTGTACCAACTCCAGCCTTCTGGTAGCGGTGTCATCGGATGACCGGCGTAGGGAATCCACTTTTCGGGGACGTGATAAGAATATATCAGCGCACCGTATCTAACGGCAATAGGATATTTTTTCGATCCGTCGCTATCGTCTACGTTAAAAACTTCAATCTTTGCGTTAAACTTAATATTAACGCTGTCGCCTTTGTTCCATTTGCGATTAACGGTAACGAATCCGTCGCGTTCTAAAAGGTCAACTTTTTCGCCGTTTACCGTAACGGAAAAGCCATTACTCCAAGCGGGAATTTTTAGGTTGAGAGCAAAGCATTTGTCACAATTTAGCGATACCGTTACGTCGTTTTTAAACGGATAGTAGGTTTTTACGGCTAAATCAATATCCTTATATTTAAGCGAACACGGGCCGTACGCCATAACGTAAACGTCGTCGTTTTCGTTTTTCAGTAGCATACCGCGAACGAATTCGGGAAGAATTAAAACGGCGGCGACGGGACAGCAAGCGGTGGGGAAACAGGGAGCGTATGCGTGAGTGTCGCCCCATGAGTGCGAAGAACAGTCAGTTGCGTAAATTTGGTTGGGCGACGACATATAAGCGATTGCTTTTTCGTCCTTTTTTCGCGCCCCTTGAGCGGCGTTATAGAAAAGTTGTTCCATAAGGTCGCCGTATTTTGCATTGCCCGTAATAAAACTTAGGTAAGAGTATAAAACGTTAAAAAAAGCAAAGGAGCAGTACTCGGAGTCGTTAATTTCGCCGACTGGTCCTGAGTATTCTGACACGCAAACAGGAGCGCCAGTGGGCTGAACTGACTTTGCAAGTATTTGATTGACTCGTCTTACGGTAGCGTTTAGGTAGTCGTCTTTGCCCGTAGCCGTATACACCAAAGCGGGCAGTCGAACTTGCGTGCCAAGCCCTGCGCTGTGACAAGCGTTATAGTTAAAGTCTTTGGTAAGGTATTCTTTATACGAAGTTTCGAAAATACTATGAGTACA
This sequence comes from Clostridiales bacterium, assembly GCA_015055625.1. Taxonomy (GTDB): domain Bacteria; phylum Bacillota; class Clostridia; order Christensenellales; family Pumilibacteraceae; genus RUG12826. The sequence continues at coordinate 29,593 of SVHU01000028.1, forward strand.
TATAAACTCGAGGTAGTCTTCGCAAAATTCGATAAGGCGCTCGTCGCCCGTGTGATAATAGGTAAACACCATCGGTTCGATAATAAACGGACCGGCGTAAGAAGTTTTGTTTTCCCCTGTCCAAGTACGGCAAAACCATAACATACAGCGGTGAACTGCGTCAATAACGTCTTTGCGTCCCGTTGCTTCGTAAAAAGCGATAAGTCCACGCATAGCGCAAGCCGTGCCCCAAGCGTTGTAGTCTTCGTAAATTTTAGCGTCGGGCTCGTAATAAGTGCCCAAATATCCGTCTTCGCGTTGTTTGGTGAGCATCGTATCCACCCAAGAAGTGGCGGTTTTTATCATTTCTTCGTCGCCTAATGTGTAAGCGTACTGAATGTACCCCGTCCAGTAGTTGCCCGAAATTTCACCGCCCCAACCCGATTGATCGCCATTGCCCCATGCTTTTACGTAGGTCTTGTTAATATATGGATTATTAATCATATCGGGTTCTAGTTCGTGAAGATGAGCGCACATTCCGTCTTTTCCTAGCGCCATTTGGTCTTTCAAAAAGCCTTCTGCGTTTATGCTACCCAGAGGAAATCGGTCTAATTTTTGAAAAGTTTTCATATTTTGCTCCTTTTATCGTAGTGATTTCATTATAAATAGGCGCGCAAAAAAAGTAAATACACAATGCTTATAAATATGGACAAAACTGACATAATTTGTTATAATGGTAGACAAGGAGCGCAAAGAAAAATGATTTTTTACGAATTAAAATTAAAGTCGCCACCACAAATAGAGTTTGCTTGTAGCGTAGAGTACGAGAAGTATAAAAACAGCTTTGATCGGCGAAAGAATTTTTTGGAAATATCGGTATGCGAACAGGGAAGAATATTGTGTGAGTACGAAAACGGCGAAACGGAAATCGTTTGTCCCAAGTCGGTTTTAAGCGTTTTTAGCGATACGAAAGTTAAACTTTGTGCGTACCGTGGTGAAAAACAACGCCATACGACGGTAGGCGTAATCGTAGAGTACGATTTTATTCGCTACGAAGACGAAAGCGAGTGTGACGTAGTAGAACTTAAAAAACGAATGGAAAATTCGCAAATAATACTTGTTCCGCATCATAACGATGCAAGCGAAATTTACGATGAACTACTGTATAGGCTAAAAAAGATTGCATCGCACAACTTTTCGGAAACGGCAAGCGGACGAATAAATGCAATAGCAGGGTGGTATTCGCTAGTTGCGTTTTTAACGGAATACATTTACGGCAAACTCACGGCGGCGCAGTTTAAGATAACGCCGTCGGAACTGGCGTACGCAAACAAAGCGACTAAATATATTCAAAGCAACTATAAAGATAAAATTACGGTAGCGGATATTGCTAGCGAAATCGGACTATCGGAAGGGTATTTGCACCGAATTTTCCGTAAAGTTAATGGAATGGGCGTAACCGAGTTCTTGAACAAGCACCGAGTGGCGGTAGCGATTGACCTTATCGACAGCAAAAAGTTATCGCTGAAAGAGGCGTCGTACAACGTTGGGTTTGACGATCCGTTGTATATGAGTAGGGTTTTTAAAAAGGTTACCGGGCAAAATGCAAGGCGGTTTTTTGAAGAAAAAAGACTGATACGTTAGTGTAAAATAGTGCAAATCCATTATGTCACTATTGACTTAATTCTACTTCAGTCCACCCTCTGCCAAGTATTAATTAAGTCCTAGTAATTCCGTCCGTCTGTACCTGTTTAAGATCGTTGTTCCGTCTGCTGTGGTCGCCCTAAATTCTTAAAATTCTGCCTACGAACGACGTCGAAAGATTTTGTCATTTTCGTTGAAATTCGGTCTGTACTGCGACAGTTTTTGTTATAAAACAAAATGATCCAAAGCGAAAGTTACAAAAACTTTTTGCTTGGGGCTATTATTAAATTTTATAACAAAAAAACAAAATAAAATAGTAAGTATTTTTAAGCACTCTGCAATACATAGCAGGGTGTTTTTTAAAGAAGAAGTATGTTTTTTAAAGGCGATATTTTATGGGGGAAGTTCCTATGATTTTTTTGAAAACTTTAGAAAAGTAGTAGACGTCTAAAAACCCTACTTTTTCCGCAATTTCACTAACGGATAAATTAGTTTGAGCAAGCAAAGTCTTTGCTACCGAAATTCTAATTTTGTTTACGTATTCGGAAGGTTTGCAGTATAACTCTTTCCTAAAAATCCTTGCAATATAGGATTGAGATAGCGAAAAATGGGTAGCAAGCGCGGATAAAGATAGGTTATCTGCATAGTGATTTTCAATGTAATTAATAATTTTTGTCAAATGATTGTTTTTATGCTTAAAAATATCTTCTCCCATACGAATAAGAAGTTCTCTAAATAACAAGTCTAGCAAAAGTTGGTCCGAAAAGCTTGCGTTAGGCTTTAGATTTTTCGCGTGTTCGAAAATGTTTTTAATATAATAGGGCGCACTTTTTATGCAGAGTTGAACTTTCGTTACGGATTTATATTCGCTTTCGTTAGTGTAGGCAAAACCGTCCGTAAGGTTAGCGTGAGGAGAAATTATTAGGTGCTTGGGAGCATCCGCATCGTCAAGAATTTCGGCCGAAAAATGAGCAAAATAGTATTTGCACGCACCTCCAACCAAAGGTTGATAACGTGACTTTGCAGGAATAAGTAACAGGTCGCCCTCTTTTAGATGATAAATATCGTTATCTACCTTCATATTGATTTCACCGTCAGTACAATAAATTACAATATTTATAGACGGGGTAAAGCCGTTGTGCCATCTTCCGCTTTTTTGTGATACGTGCCCAAACATGGAAACTCTTACTGCGCTGTCAAGATTATAAACCATAAAAACTCCTTTTTTTTGATTGCTAATAGTATAACACGAAATTTTATTATCGTCAATATTATAAAGTATAATCTAATATTTAGTTCAGTATAGTACAAAAAATAATATTATAGTGCATTGAAATAAGGAGGTTTCTATTGTATACTTTTAGTATGCAAATAAAAAGGAGAAACAAACCAATGCAGTCGAAAGTAATTAGAGAAAACAACAATTTAATGATTGAAATCAA
>SVHU01000029.1 GCA_015055625.1 Clostridiales bacterium
CTCGCCGCGCTTATTTGCTTTTGATTAAGTTATTTGTTTTCGGAACACAATTCGCAAGTTCCGTATATACTTCTTATTTTTGCACCACTCGGTAAACCGCAAGCCGTTAAAGCGGTTTCCGTGTCAGCGTCCATTAAGTCAATTACCCGACCACACTTCTCACAAGCAAAGTGAAGATGATCGGAGCAGTTCGCATCGTACCGTTCACGATTGTTCAGGGTACTAACCCGAATGACTCGCCCTGTTTCCTCAAGCTGCTTGAGATTGCGGTACACCGTACCAAAGGAAAGCGTGGGATTGGTCTCCCGCAAATCAAGGTATATCATTTCTGCGGAAGGGTGTGCCTTCGTTCCACAAAGATATTCATATATGCTATTTCGGGTAGCAGAGTTTCGCATTTTCTTGTCCGTAGATGTCTGCATAATTTTCCTCCGTAGGAATATTTTTCTATATTATAGCATATAATTCCTCTCCTGTCAATAATGTATTATCATTATCGTTAAAAAGTTATAGAAAAAGGTGTCGTCATAAAAACGGCACCCTTCTATTCATTTCTAATTGAATTATTTGAATAAACTCCAATACAAATTGTAATTAAACTTATTGCCAATAGGATTACAAAAGAAAGAATAATCGGAAGAACACTAACTGTTACATCATACCTAATCCCCGACAGAATAGAAACATAGTATGAAATACTTTTAGTAAAAACAACAGATAAAACGCTTGATAATATAAATGGTATTATAGATACTATTAAATATTCAAAGAGAAAAATTGAAACCAAATTTTTATCTTTGAGCCCAAATGCTTTAATTGCTGTTACAAAATCTTTTTTTTCGTGCAAATAATTTGTTACAACTATTATCTGCACAACTATATAAACCAAACAAATAACAAGACAAACCAATAGCATAATGTGCTTAACAAAAGAAGAAATGTTTATCAATTCATTAAAAGGTATCGTAGTTATAGTGCTCTTAACAATATTTGTTTCTCCGTACTGTGTTTGTAAAGCAATGCTCGCTTTCTCCATATCTTGAAGATCGCAATACGTTATTAACTTACCACCGTACTTTAATGAATTATCTAACAAAAAACAACACGCAGAATTGTTGATAGAACTTAAAGCAGTTATGTCCAATAGTGAGTTGGAGTAAACACCTACAATCACAGAATCATAAACATCATAGACTGTATCATCAAAATATTGGTGATATATACTTATCTTCTTGCCAAGAACTTGATTATAGTCATAAATTTGAATATCGTCAATATACTTTGAATTTATAATTAGTTCACTGTTGTTTTCAGGTAAACGTCCTGCCAAAAGTAAATTCTCACCTGAAATATTATTAAACTCATCTACATACGTTTGTGGAACTAAAGAGTTTTTATATTGTGACTTTATGATGCTACAATTTATATGAAAAGTCCCTATATCCTCTATTATAACCTCACCAGAAGTAAATGTTTTCTCAGGATATACAACTACCTCCTTAATATATGGTAGATCTGAAATGTTTTTCAGTTCAGATTCATTTGTATTAACTAAAATGGTATTACCGCTTGACCTTGAATTCAAAATACCTGAGATAGAGTTCGTAATTGATATAGAGAACATCAAAGCAACTACAACTACAAAAGTAAGCGCAAATAGTAAAACACTTCTGCCCAAAGAACTTAAAAAATATCGCTTTATATTCTTCAGTGCAAATGAAATAGATGTTTTCATTGGTTAGCTACCTCCCATTCATAATACTTCTTTTTTAATAAAAACGGCAGGGTTAGAGCAACTATTATTAAAGAGAAGGAAAAGCCTAATAACCATTGAATTACATAGTTGGGTTTTTCAATTATTATGTGCAAAATACTATCTGCCCAAGAAATAATAAGCGAATTAAATATACAACTCCAAATTATTGCCAAAGAGCAAGCCAAGATTGCTATAATGGAAAAGAATAACATTAAAATTGTTATCAATTTTGTTGTCGATATGCCGTTTCTGTGTAAGATCCTAATAAACTCTTGCCTTTTGAAAAGATAAATGCGAACAATACTTATCAAAAGAATTAACAATAAAGCACCCAAAACACAAGTGATAAATACCATACCAATATGCAAAGTATTGTATCCTCGGCACAATTCAAGGATGCCATCTCTGTCATTAAATATTTCACCGTTGTCAATCTTAGCTAATTCCGTAAGTTGCATAGGTTCGGCAACTACCACAACCAAAGAATCGGGCTTTTGTACTTTTTGCTTATTACTATAAATGAAAAACGAAACCTCTCCGCTATAATATGTGGGTGTGTTGTCGTTTTCAAAAACTCCCGCAACATAATACATTTGATCATTAAGTTTGATTTCTGAGCCTAAACTACAGCCCAAATTCGTGTAGAGTGCTTCTGTCACCCATATTGCGTGTTCGGATAAAGAAAAAGAGTCCCCGTACAACAAGTTGGGAACTACATCAATGCTCTCGTTCACCGAATAAATACATAAGCCGCCCCAATAGCTCGGTATCTTAATTATTTCACTGTCATATTCAAGAGTTGTGTCATAGGTAAGCCCTTTAGTCCTTCCGTAAACGAACAAACCATCGAGAGAATAGTCAAACATTTTGGCATTAGTACTTTCTAAGGCAATCGTTTTTCCTTGTTCATATCGTCCCCAATATGATGTATTCATTTGCGAATTAAAGTTAGATAAAACAAAAACTATTCCAAAAAGAACGGATAGCCCCAAGCTTGCAAAAATTATAAAAAATTTATTTATTTTGGTTTCTCTTAGAGCTATCCGTAACATATTTTATTGTATCCTCCCGTCCAATAATTCGATTTGCATATGCGAATTGGTTATATCTTGTGGTTGATGCGTTACAACAATCACCGTTGTTCCTTTGGCGTTAATTTCATATAATAATTTGATAATCATCTCGCTATTTTGTTTGTCGAGATTTCCACACGGCTCATCAGCAAAAAGGATTGCCGGGTTGTTTACAAGCGCACGAGCAATAGCAACCCTTTGTCGTTCACCGCCGGACAGAAGTTCCGTCTTTTTGCACAGCAGATCAGTTATGCCTACAAAATTTGCCACTTCATATACTCGCATTTTTCTTATTGCCTTTTTCTCACCTTTGATGATCATTGGCAACTCAATGTTTTCAAAGGCAGTATATTTCGGCTCTAACGCGTAAGACTGAAAGATATATCCAATTTTCGTGTTACGAAATTTACTTTTTTCAATATTGGAAAGTTTATATATGTCATAACCATCTATTAGCACTTGACCGCCAGAAGGAGTTATTAGACCACTCATACATTTTAACAAAGTGCTTTTGCCGCTGCCTGACCTTCCGGTTATCACAACAAATTGTCCTGTTTCGATTAATAAATTAACATCTACTACTGCATTACAATCAGAATAAGATTTAGTCAAATTTTTTATTTCAATCATTTTCGTTCACAAAAGAGTACTTTTTAAGATTACTTGCAAAATCCAACTGTTCTTCGAGCGAAAATTCACTGTGATTGATTTTTTCAGTCAAATTATCTTCATACTCATAATAAATGGTTCTTGAAACCATATTAATATTCAAATCCTTTGGAATCAAAAGAGCAACTAATTTGTGATGTTTAGTCTCTTTTTCATATAAATAATGGTTTGAATATGTTCCAACTATATGTAGGGTGTTATCCTCGTAATAAACAGCTAACTGTTCAAAATCAGATGAAGGTAATCTCACCAACATAAGTGAAGATTCTGAAAATGCTTCGGCGGGGTAACGGCTTAATTGTGCAAAAATATAAGATTGTTTGCTTAAAACACCATCGTTATCAAAAAATTGTTCTATCCCGTCTTTGCCATCAATAACAAACAATATTGGCTCGGCTTGATTATCGAATGTATAAAATTCATTAGTATCAGTAATGTAAGAAAATGCTTGACTTTCGTGTACTATATTTTCTTGAATTTTTAGTTTAATGTCCAATGTGGATATATCCATTGTTGTCTCTACAAAGCAACAGTATGTAGTTTGCTGCTCTGAAACTTTCGCTATACGTTTAACAGGCAACAGTTCAACAGTACATATATTACCTTCAACTATAACATCTGTTACAGTAAAATCAATACCTTTCTCTGCCATATTGAACTTCACAATGATTAGATCAGATTTTTTAAAATACTCTTTGGAATAACGTTCATTTTTGGCTTGTTCTTGCGAAATAAAATTATAACTTGCCCATTGCGATTTAGAAAATGAAGAAAAGTCCACATATTTCTCAACTATGAAGTCATCGTCTATACTTTCATAAGGCATTTCTAACACTTGACTTCCTTGAACTTCGGGAGTCCATTTGCTTTGACACGATGTCAATGCGAACATCATTACTAATGCAAAAATGCAAAGCAGGAATAAACTAACGTATTTTACAATTATATTCTTTTTCATAAAACCTCCATAATACAATTAAGGGGTGTCCCGTGTAAACGAGAACACCCCTCGGAATCCTTATTTGCTCTTAGCAAACCATATTTGGCTGTTGCCATAATATGTCAAATGAATGTCGTATGTAGCTGCATTGTCAGCAAACGTTCCCGAAAAACTTGCAGTACCTTCCGCAGAGGACGTAATGGATTCAACATATGCATCGAACTCAAAGGTCATATCAGAGTAATACTTAAATGACACCGGTTCCCAACTTACAATTTCCCAACTGATTGTTGTGCCTCCAACAACACACTGAGGCAACAGAAGTTCATCAGTGGATACTGTCGTTGTAGTAACAATCAAGTTACCATACTGTCCGCTTCCGTAAATACCAGCGTATTTATCAGGCAACGGTTCTTCCTTGGAATCGCAAGCAACCAATTTTTGTTTTTATTATACCACAATATTCCTCTATTGTCAATACATTTTGAAAATACTTATGATGTTTTTTGTAAAAATTTATGTATAACAACAAAATTGCAATCAATTTGTCTATCTACTAATTATTTTCTTCGGTTAAACCATAGTAATTGTATGTTTTTATGTGTTATACCACATACACTATTATACAAGTAAAACAGTTGCAAAATAGGCGCAGGTTTTCACCTACGCCTATATCAGCTAACGCCACTCTTTCAGTTCGTACTGTGGCTGAAACGATAGACTGTTGTCCTGACTTTTATCATTGGCAAGCCAATGTTGCGGGCGCACTACCGTTGCTCACGGAAAAATTATTGTGTGTTGGCGTTGCAGATACCTATGTTATTGTGAATCTGTCTCACTTATTTTAAGTATTCTATTCTCCAAATTTCGCAAGATTAAAAATCTCCTTGCCTTTTCTTTTTGCGTGTTTATAGGTTGTGTACGCTCCACCCCAATCATGCGAAACGTAAGCTACCACATAATCAGCCATTTCCACCATATACTTGTTTCGGTATGTTATCGCATACCGTTTGGGTTTATCCTCGATTTCAGGATAGAGAATTGAATCGTATCTTGTCTTTTGATAGTCTAAATGATTTTTCTGATAATCAATCGTCAGGTACGGAGTAACAAATACAAGAGATACGTTAGGGTGTGTTTCCTTGTATTTCTTGCAACAGTCGTATGCAAAACCGTCAAAACCACCGTAACCGCCTAAATACATATCGGCGGGCTGATCTCCTACCTTTTCTTCCAAAAAGTCAAGTATTTGTTGCTCGTATTCCTCCGATTTAGAGAAATGAGCGTGTCCGCAAAAAGTCACAATCATAGCTCAATTCTCCTTTATGTAGGTACACCTACATAGTATATCATACTTTTTGGAAAAAATCAAGAGTATGTAGGTAAATCTACGGAGTTAAATCTTCTTATCGGGGGTATCAACTTGACAGTAAATGATGCGGTAGCAAAGCGTATTTCCAAGTTGTTGCGTGAAAAAGATATGTCCCAATACCGCTTGGAGCAGGAATCGGGAATACAACACGGAAGTATGCAGTGTATAATGAATGGACGAAACAAAACGGTAACTTTGAGTACCGTAATTATGCTTGCAAGAGGTTTCAATATGCCTCTTACAGAGTTTTTAGATGACGATATTTTCCGTTCGGAAGATTTAGAGGTAGAACAGTAAAAGCCGCCTTGTGTGTAGGGCGGCTTTTGTCTATATAATTCTATGTTTTGTTGTAGTCATCATAATCTCCTTTTTCAATTTAGTTTGTGCCCCACACAACGTCACAACTACCGTTCCAACCATCTTCCCATCCTTCGGGTTGACTTTCGTATGAGGTCTTTATAGTAACATTTGTTAATCCGTCAAACACACCCTTTTCTATCACTTTTACATATTCGGGAATGATAATGACTGTTGGCTTGAAATTCTCCAATGAATACTCGCGGTCGGATTTTCTCAATTCAACAGTTGGAATTTTTGATTGGTAATAATCTTCTGTTCCTATGTAATACGGAACAACTAACTCATTTTGCTCTGTTGATAAATTGCAATACAAAAAGTCAACATATATCAAATTTGTCAAATAGCGAAAGCAAACTATATCTTCCAAAAAGTCAAACTGATGTTGAATAGTTAATTTCTTGATTTCTCTACCATATATGCCATATTCGTTATCTGTAAAACGATGAGCAATCTTTATCACCTTTTTGCCATTTATATATTCGGGAATGGTGACTTCTTCATTTTGCGGAATATCTAAAAGATAAACACCCTCACTTGTTCTATCGTTGTAGTAATAGGTAAAACCATCCTATGTCGTTTTTATCCAATCATAGTAATACAGATATGTGATTTCTTCGCCCCACACAACTTCGCAATTACCATTCCAACCATCTGCCCACCCTTCGGGCTTGGTTTCGTATGAGGTTTTTATGGTGACATCGGTTAAACCGTCAAACACACCTGCTTCAATAGTTTCAACATAGTCTGGAATGATGATAACCTTTGCCTTGAAATTCTCCAACGAATACTCGCGGTCGGATTTTCTCAATTCAACAGTTGGAACATTTGAGTTTCTTTTGCCTATATAATGAGGAACAAGCAAGTCATTTCCTGAATATGATTGATTGCAGTATAAGAAATCTATGAAAGTTAGATTTGTCAAATTGGGGAAATCGACATAATTTATGGTTTGATCATAACGAATATCAAATTGATGCTGAATTGTTAGTTTTTTTGTATTTGTACCGACAACACAGTAATTCTTTAAATATCCCGTTTCCATTCGCAGATGACCTAATTCAACAACTCTTTTTCCGTCAATGTATTCAGGGATAGTCAATTCTTCAACATCGGGGATATCGAGAATATATACGCCATCCTTACTACCATCGTTGTAATAGTAGATAAAACCGTCATCTGTGGTTTTAACCCAGTCCTCGAATTGTTTCCAAATTTTTGTGTCGCAAGAAGAAAGCAGTGTTCCAACAAAAATCAAGGACAAAATAGAGCTTACCACTTTAATAAATTTTATTTTCACTTTTTCACCTTCCTTTCAGATAAAACATTTTCTTTTCTAACGCACTGCCATAATAACTTATAGTAGCCCATTGGTTTATCCTCCTAATCATTTTTAATAGAAAAAGCGCGTAGGAACATAGGGACACACAACGCCCCACAATCCTACGCGCTATATTATTGTTTACCAAAATTATCTATATAGTTTTCACAGTATAGACCACTCGGCAAAATATAGCAAATATTTTGCCGGAGTTGTGTAAAATTGAAACTTATAACTGTCTTACTTAACTGTGCGATTATATTATAGCACACTTTTCTTGAAAAGTCAATATCTACCCATACTATATTGGATATTTTTTCATCTAAATTGTATATGTAATATTATAATTGAAATTTACTGTCTTGTCATTCCAAAACCAAAAATTATCTCTAACCATTTGAATTGTTCTTACATCTGACATATCAACAAAAGCCGTATTGCTACGATTTTCTCTGATTACATAGATTGCAGTTTGCATTGATTGGTTTGTGTTGTATGGAAGGTAAGTATCATTTTCTCCCCACGGATCAACATATTCAAACTCAATGTTTACTTCGTCATTTGCCATATTTCCTTTGTCATATACTTTTGGAGACTCTAAAATAGTTGAATATGAAGAAGAAACACTCGCACCAATTTTTGCTGAACAGTCAGAGCCAATTTCAGCACTTAAATCAGAGCCGTAAGAAATTGTCATTTCAGGATTTTTAGATTTTGGTTGATAATCTCTTAATTGAATTTGATTACTATTTGGATTGAATTTGTAAATCAACTTACTTGTTCTGAAATCATCAGTATTATCATTATTTGGAGCAACGTATGTTTCGTGTGCAATTAAGTAATAACGATAGTTGTTTGTAGTAATCCTAAAACTCGAATACCATTCGGCGTAATCTCCGTAGTGAACTCCGTCATAATCTAAACTCCAAGTGAATTTTTGAGACACAACAGATACCCAAGACTCTCCAATCGTCATACTTACTATTGAACGTGCATTTGCGTTTTGGTAATCGCGTTGAATTGTACCGCTTTCAATTTCTTCTTTGGCTTCATCAACCATTTTATCTAAATATTCATTTGTAGTGAAGTCAGTCCCGATTAAATAGCCTTCGCCTACAACGCCTTCTTCAACCTCGTAGAAATATTTTCCTAAAAGTTTTCCGTCAACATCAACTTCCTCTACCTCATCTTCTTCGGATAGGCGAGCTATTGCGTTGGTTACGTATTCAATTTTGCTTTCATCTACGGGTTGATAGAATATCGTACCCAAGTATGAATCGTCATAATTCGCTACGGAAATTGTGTCCAAGCTCTCCACCGCTTGAACTAAAACATTTTCTGTTGTTTCAGGAGCAGCCGTAGCAGTCATTCCCACTCCTAAAAACAAAGTTGTAAGCAATAAAGCAAATTTTGAAATCATTTATTTTTCCTCCTTCTCAAAAACACGAGAAGCGAGGAAACAATACCGATAGTCAAGATAAGAGCCAAAATACGAAACCAAGTTCCGCTTGACACCCAAAAACGAACATACCACCAAACAAACGAATACTTTTGATTCCAATATAACGGATTTAATAGAGCGTAAATAAACAACCCGATAAATGCAACCGTAGAAGTGATAAGTGTTATTAAAAGAATAATATCTTTCTTGTCTAACAGGTGTTCTTTTTCTTTTATTATGATTGTCTCTTTTTCACGGATAACTTCTTCCGCTTTTTCTTCAGCAACCTTGCCGGTAATTAAATAATCTAAATCAACCTCAAACAATTCTGCCATAGAGGTTAAGCAATCAAGGCTCGGCTCACATACGTTCTGTTCCCATTTCGCCACCGCTTGACGAGACATATTCAAATGGGCTGCCAACTTCTCTTGCGAGTAGCCTTTCTTTTTTCGTAAGTCTTGTATCCTTTCGCCAACTGTCATAGTATAGTCCTCACTCTCTGTGTGATCTTGCATTATGCACAATCATTATAGTAAAATATAAAAATTAAAACAACCAACTACAAGTAGCATATTGTATAAATTTTGGAGCATTTCTGATATTATAGCATTTTTTCGTTAAAAAATCAATATAAACGGCTCTTTATAGACAAAAAGCAAGGCACGACTTTCGAGGTCGTGCCTTATCTATCGTTGTTAGGAGAAATAGAAACTATATACTTTTTTAGGCGGCTTTTCGCTCTCTCTATGAATAATCTCGGCATTTTCAAAGTGTGCAATAATTATTTTGGGGATGTAAACTTGGGAGTGTTGCTCTATCTGGTATATCTATACTCGTTAATCTATCACAATCAAAAAACGCCCGCTCTCCTATGCTCGTTACGGGCATACCGTTGTAAACTGAAGCAATTACTATTTCGGTAGCTGTTGCAGTGCCTATTCCTTTTACGTAGTAGGACTGACCGTCGGCGTTCAATTCATACTCCAAGCCCTCCGTCGCAGGCTTTTCATAGCTACATACGTTACATATTTTACCTTCAAAATTTATTGCATCTTCAAAACTATGCTTTACTTCGTCAAACTTTTCATTGCAGTCTTCATTTTGACACGCATACCAGTGGTGCGTATCGTTTTTGCTCAACTCCGCAGCCTTTGTATGCTCAGCAAAATTGCCGTACTCAAAGGTTTCAGTACTCTTTTCTCCGCACACGCAGGACTTGTAGTAAGTCGCTTTTGCCGCACAAGTAGCTTCCGTCGCCAAATAAGCGTCTTCGACGACCATTTGGTCAAAAGTATGCGCGTGCGGCTCGTTGCACGCCACCATACAAGTAGCGCAAAAGCACACGACGGCAATAAAACAAACCAATAACTTTTTTCGCATAATATTCCTCCTGCAGTATACATTATACATTAATAATTATACCATATATTATTTATTTGTCAAGAGGTTTTTAAAAATTTAACTTTTTTTACACTTTATTGCACGGGGGGGGTAAAACCTCTCTTATTTTTGCTGTTTTTCATATAATCTTATGTACTTATACCAAAAAATGAGGTTTTTCATCCCAAATTTTCATCCGCCACAAAAAAACGGACTTGAAAAATTTCAAATCCGCTTTTATTTAAATTTCTATTTTTACTATAATACCGTCAATCAAGACTTTATTTTACGTTCTTGAGAACTACTGCGGTACCCATTCCGCCACCGATACACAGAGATGCCAAGCCGTATTTTTTGCCCGATCTCTTCATTTCGTGCGCGAGAGTTACGATTATTCTGTTACCGCTTGCACCTACAGGATGGCCCAATGCAATTGCTCCACCGTTTACGTTGGTTCTGCCCATAATCTCTTCTTGAGTCATACCGTGCTCCTCGCTGAGAAGCTTTACTACGCCCAAGGACTGTGCAGCAAACGCCTCGTTAAGTTCAAGAACTTCCATATCCGAAAGCTTGAGCTCTGCGTTTTTGAGTGCATTACGGATTGCAGGAACAGGTCCCAAGCCCATTACGTCAGGCTCAACACCGCCCTGTCCCAAGCCTACAACTTCGGCCAAAATAGGAAGATTGTATTCTTTTACAGCGCTTTCACTTGCAAGAATTACGAAGCTTGCGCCGTCGTTGATTCCGGACGCGTTACCAGCAGTAACGGTACCACCCTCCTTGAACGCAGGACGGAGAGTGGAAAGCTTTTCCAAGGTAGTATTTCTATTGATATATTCGTCAGCAGCAAAAATTTCTTCTTTTTTGCCGATCTTGACAGTCAAAGGAACAATTTCGTCAACGAACTTACCTTCGTCCTGAGCCTTGATTGCTTTTTTCTGAGAATTTATTGCAAATTCATCTTGCATCTGGCGAGTTATGCCGTATCTTTCGGCAACGTTTTCGGCAGTTATTCCCATATGCATATTACCAAATGCGTCGGTAAGCGAATCGAGAATCATATGGTCTACCACCTTCATGTCGCCCATTTTATTTCCACTTCTTACCTTTCCAGGAATAAGATAAGGCGCACCACTCATTACTTCGATACCGCCGGCAGCAATTATATTTGCGCTACCTGCTTTGATGGAAGTTACGGCATTGATTACTGCTTTCATACCGCTACCACAAACCATATTGATGGAATATGCAGGTACGCTTACGGGAACACCCGCACCGATAGCAACCTGCCTAGCAGGTCCCTGCTTGATTCCTGCAGGAAGAACGTTACCAACGATAACCTCATCAATATTTTCTACTTTTACATTTGCTTCCGCAATAGCGGCTTTTAATACCTCTGCACCGATTTTAGTAGCAGGTACATCTTTGAGCGAACCGAGCATACTTCCTATAGCGCTACGCTTTGCACTAACCAAATAAACTTTATTCATTGTATATTCTCCTTATTATAAAATAATATGCACCACCCAAAACTTGAGTGGCGCGTATCTAATTAAAGCATTTTTATCAAATTTTTCATAACAGCCGCAGCATCCGAAACTATTCCAAGATTAGCAACCTTGAAAATAGGAGCAGACTTATCGGTGTTTACCGCAACGATAAATTCAGACTCTTCCATACCTGCCAAATGCTGTATAGCTCCGCTTATACCAAACGCGAGATATGCTTGCGGACGAACGGTTTTTCCAGTCTGTCCAACCTGACGCGCGTGTTCCATAACGCCCGCATCAACCAATGCACGCGAGGAGGATACTGTACCCTTAAGCTTTTCAGCAACTTCAAACGCAGGCTTAACGTTTTTTACGCCTCTGCCGCAGGATACCAAAATCTTAGCATCTTCGATTTTGTCCACGCTCTGAACTTCCTTAACCTCTTCAATAAGCTTTACGGCAAATTTGGAAGTATCCCAGTCGATTTTTACGTCAATTATCTCACCCTTGCGGCTATCGTCACGCTCAGCCTTTTTCATAACGCCCGGACGAACAGTCGACATCTGCGGACGATGATCAGGACAAGCAATGGTGGCAAAAAGGTTTCCGCCAAACGCAGGACGAGTCATAAACAAATTGCCTTTTTCGTCGCATTCGAGCTTGGTACAATCCGCAGTAAGACCTGTTCTTAATCTTGCGGAAAGTCTAGGCGCCAAATCTCTTCCTATGCTGGTTGCACCGAAAAGTAATATCGAGGGCTTGTAATCACTTACAAGCTTATAAACTGCCTGAACGTAAGGCTCGGTGAGAAAATTATCAAGCTCTTCGTCATCTACGACGTAAACCTCGTCAGCTCCGTACGCAACAAGGTCGTTAGCTTTTGCCTTTACGTTGTGTCCAACCAAAATTGCACCAACCTTTTCGTTAGTCTTTTCGCTTAACTCTTTTGCTATTCCCAAGAGTTCCAATGCAACTGGCTGAATTTCTCCGTCACGTTGTTCGCAAAATACCCATATATTTTTATTCATAATCTTCTCTCCTTAAATCAAATGTCTTTTAGAAAGCGCATCGATTATCGCTTTTGCAGCAGCTTCTGGATCGAGTTCCAAAGTTTCTATTGTCTTATCAAACTGCTTGGTTGCAGTAGACTGAACTTTGGTCGGAGAGCCTGCAAGACCAATGTTTTTAGCATCAAGATCCATATCGGCGAAGGTAATCTTGCCCACTTCCTTTGAATCCTGATCTACTATATCCCATACGTTCATATAACGTGGTTTACAAAGAGTGGAAAGCACGGTAACAAGACATTGTCCCGAAACTTCCAAGGTCTGATATCTGTCCTCGAATTGGCGTTTAACAATGAGAGAATTCCTCTCCTCATTATAGTCTATAGCTGCAGCGTAAGTGATCTGCGGAATCCCAAGATGCTCTGCAATTTGCGGACCAACCTGTGCGGTATCTCCGTCTATTGCCTGTCTTCCGCAAAGAACTACGTCAGCACCAAGCTTTTTGATTGCAGCAGCTACTATAGTAGAGGTTGCAAGGGTATCACTACCCGCAAACGCTCTGTCCGTCAAAAGATATGCGTTGTCCGCACCCATAGCAAGTGCCTCTCTCAAAGCATTTTCCGCCTGAGGAGGACCCATACAAATTACGGTTACCTCTGCTCCGTGTTTTTCCTTGAGTTGAATTGCTACGTCAATAGCGGATTTATCGTCTGGGTTGATAATGCTTGGCACACCGTCACGCTTGAGCGTATTGGTAACCGGATCAATTTTAATTTCCGTGGTATTTGGAACCTGTTTAATACATACAATTATCTTCATATTCAACCTCTCTTACTTTCTAAGGAGTGCACCGGAGATTACCATTCTCTGAACCTCACTGGTACCTTCGTAAATTTCGGTAATTTTTGCATCACGCATCATTCTCTCTATTGGATACTCTCTTGTATATCCGTAACCACCGTGCAACTGAACAGCCTTGGTAGTAACTTCCATAGCGGTTTCTGAAGCAAAAAGCTTGGCCTGAGCAGCATTTACTGAAAGCGTAGAAAGCTTTTTTTGCTTAGCGTCGGTAGCGATATAAACGAGCGCTCTGGCCGCAGCAACTTTGGTAGCAAGATCTGCAATTACGAATTGAGTATTTTGGAACGCCGAAAGTGACTTGGAGAACTGCTTTCTACTCTTAACGTAAGCAATCGTCTCATCCAAAGCGCCTTCTGCAATACCAAGAGCCTGTGCAGCAATACCGATTCTTCCTCCGTCAAGAGTCTTCATGGCAATTTTGAATCCATCTCCGCGCTGTCCAAGCATATTTTCCTTAGGGACTTTAACGTTTTCAAATATAAGCTCACAAGTAGCAGAACCTCTGATACCCATTTTCTTTTCTTTCTTACCAAAAGAAAATCCTTCCATTCCCTTTTCTACGATAAAGGCACTCATCTCAGGGCCCTTAGCAGCTTTGCCGGTAACCGCAATTACAACGTACGTATCAGCGTAGCCGGCGTTGGTTATAAATATTTTATTTCCGTTCAACAAATAGTGATCTTCTTTTTCGATTGCGACGGTCTGTTGATTACCCGCGTCAGTACCCGCATTTGGCTCGGTAAGACCGAACGCACCGATCTTTTTACCGCTTGCAAGATCAGGAAGATATTTTGCTTTTTGCTCTTCCGTACCAAACTCGAGAATAGGCGCAACACAAAGAGACATGTGTGCAGAAAGAATGACGCCGGTAGTACCGCAAGCTTTAGAAATTTCTTCCACAGCTCTGATGTACATATTGTAATCTCCGCCTGCTCCACCGTACTGCTTAGGAACTATTATGCCCATAATTCCCAATTTACCCATTTTCTCAACGGTTTCGATAGGAAAACGTTCCTCTTCGTCGATTTCCTGAGCCAAAGGCTTTACTTCGTTTTCAGCAAAGTCTTTAATCATTTGTTCGAATAATAATTGCTTATATTCTGCCATATTTCCTCCGTATATGCGTTGAATTTAACCGTAGCAATCGCGGTTAAGTTTATTTAAATAAATTTGACAAACACGATATCACAACTTATCACTAAACAACGTCGAAACTCTACACGTTTCAACCCCAGCATTATAACATCAAAAAATGCCGTTTGTCAACATAATTACTCATTCTTACACTGCGCTTAACTAGCCGAAAAGATACTAAAACTCTATTCCCTTTCTTGCACCAACCCCATCTGTAAAAGGGTGTTTTTCCGCCGTTATATGCGAAATATAGTGCGCTAGCTCGGCAAGCTCGTCGATTAACGTATGTCCCGTCATTACGAGCTCGGTTTGCTCCGGACGCAACTTAATAAATTTCACAGCCTCGTCTAAGCTGATTATATCCAAGCTTACGGCATCCAAAAATTCGTCCATAATCACTACGTCGCAGCGTTTCATTTCTTCCTCCGCCCTGCGCAATAACGAATGTGCGTAAGCCTTATACTCCAATTTTTGCTTTGGCGTCATAGTAAAGTAAAACGGAAGACTTATCGGCGTATCGCCCAAAGTAATGCCGTCAATTTTTTTAAGCACACAAAGCTCCGAAGAATCGGAATCCTTTAAAAATCTGGTTATAAAAACTTTTAAGCCTGCTCCCGCCGCTCTTACCGAAAGTCCGATTGCTGAAGAAGTTTTTCCCTTTCCGTCGCCATAATAAATGTGAACCAAGCCTTTTTTCATACAATCCTCCGCAAATTATATTAACATAAGTGTATAAATCTTGCAAGTGATATATTGACTTTTTTTCGCTGGCGTACTATAATTTTAGTATGAGTCTCAAGTCAGTCACAATGGATTACAAAACCCTGGTAATGATCGGTATGTGCAAAAATGCAGGCAAAACCACTGCACTGAATCTTTTGCTCGATCAGGAGGGACTCGCCGTTACCTCTGTCGGCAAGGACGGCGAAACCGTCGATGCTGTTACAAAAACGCCCAAACCGCAAATCTTCGTAAAAAAGGGTACCTTGGTCGCAACGGCATCTTCCCTTCTTTCTGCCTGCTCGGTAACTAGAGAAATCCTCGTAGCAACCGCCATTTCATCACCACTGGGCGAAATAGTCGTGTTCAAGTGTATGGACGATGGGTTTGTCGAGCTGGCAGGGCCGTCAATTACCTCACAATTGGTGGCACTCAAAAAAATCTTTTTTGGGCTTGGCGCAAAGAAAGTTATTATCGACGGAGCCTTGAGCCGAAAATCAATTTCTTCTGCCAAAATCGCAAACGCAGCGGTACTGTCTACCGGTGCATCATACGATAAGAATATGCACACCGTAATCGACGATACTGCGTTTATTTTAGACCTATATTCCTTGCCTATATCCAAAAATTCTCCACGAAAAAGCGAGGACCTTTTGGAATCGGTTGCAAAGGGCAAAAACGAGCTTTACACCTCAGGCGCACTAAGCGAGGGCGTTCTTAAAAAAATAAGCTCGCTAAAGCAAGTTAACCAAATAATAATAACCGTGGACGACCCCAGCAAAATTCTTGCCTCAAGAGAAACGGTTTCCACTTTTATCAAACGAGGCGGTTCGTTGCAGCTTTTAAAAAGCGTAAAAATAGCCGCCGTTACCGTAAACCCATATTCGGCTTACGGATGGAATTTCGACAAGGATGCTTTCAAAAAGGAAATGCAGCTTAGGACGAGCGTTCCTGTAATCAACGCATGGGAGGAGCTATAATGAATTTTGAACAAAAAAAGAACGTAGGATTTAGATACGTTTTGGATAAGCTCTCTCCAAAAAGCGGTTTTGGAGCAAAAGCTTTGCGCTATGTTTCTCCCTACTCGACCAAAGAAAAGCTAAACGAGGAACTGAAGAATCTTGATATCTTTGTCGACGCAATCAAAAGCAACCCAAACGCTTTTGATGGGATTAACGCAATACTGTCTCATATTAAGGATATCGACGGAACCTTTGACAGAATCGGACTGGACGTTAGCGAGGTGGAGCTTTTTGAGCTCAAATCATACTGCTCCCTTTGCAACGCCTTGGCTCGGGAAATAACCGCTATTTTTCCTACCCTATGCGGAATAGAAATTCTAAATCTCGACAAGCCGTTCGAAATACTTAATCTTTCAAATACTTCCGGCTTTTTCCTCTCGGACGAGCATTCGCAAAAGCTTGCCGACATTCGCAAGGAAAAAAGGTTTTTTGCTCAAAAGCTTTCTCTATCCCAAGGTGAAGAACGCGAAAAATTCAGGCTGCTTCATTTGGAACTTTCGGCGCGTGAGGAAGAAGAAGAATTCAGACTTCGACGACAACTTTCCGAGCAACTTCTTCCTTTTGTAAAATCAATGAAGCACAACGCCCGAGCCGTCGCAAGGATAGATCTTTTGATTCAAAAGTCGATACTTTGTTGCGAGGAAAACGGCATCATTCCGACTATCGGCTCGCGCTTTGAGCTTGAAGAAGCCTTTAACCCTCATATCGCAAGCATACTAAAAGAAAAGGGCAAACGCTTTTACGGAATTACCCTTTCCTTAGACGGCGTTACGGTTATTACAGGCGCTAATATGGGTGGAAAAACCGTCGCGTTAAAAACCGTTGCACTAAACGCTTACTGCGCCATTTGCGGATTCCCCGTTTTTGCAAAACGTGCTACTCTACCCTTCTTGGACTTTGTGGAAATTTTATCCGAGGATTTACAGTCCTCCGAAAGAGGTCTTTCCAGCTTTGGCGGAGAGGTAATAAAAATTAACGAGCTTTTTGCTAAGGCTAAAAAATCAAAGGGACTTCTTCTCATTGACGAATTCGCCAGCGGAACAAATTATGAAGAGGGCGCAAAAATCTTCTCCGCTCTTTTGCAGGCGTTGAAAAAAACTCCAAGCCTGTCGCTTTTGACCACTCATTTCGATGGAGTTTGCAAGGACGCTACCGCCCGTTATCAAATAATAGGATTGACCGCCGAAGCAAAAAGCAGGTTAAAAAATCAATCGGTCGTAGACAAGAAAAATATAGCGGAATACATGAATTACGGACTGATAAAAACCGATAAGCTCAGCGAAATACCAAAAGACGCAATAGATATTTGTTTAATTTTGGGTATGAGCAAAGAAATAATTTCTTTGTTATAAAAATAGTCTTTTTACTATTGACAAAAATGCTGTTTTATGATAGAATATGGTAACTAAATACTGATAGAGGTGCACGCTATAAGGTAAATCTTCTTTTTGCGCGGACAAAGAAGATCTAATGTATACGTGCCGAAAACCGTTTTTTTCCGCGGATTTACGGTTTGGGGGCAACGCTCAGCGCGTTGTCACTGTCATACCAAAAGTATGGTGCGCTATTTAACACATATTGTGTTTTATAGCGCCTTTTTTCATATTAAGGAGGAAATAATTATGGAAGAATCTTTGATCAGATTGCGCATGAGCGCTCACGACGCACACTACGGCGGAAACCTTGTGGACGGAGCAAGAATGTTAGGCTTGTTTGGCGACGTTGCTACTGAGCTTTTGATTCGTCACGACGGCGACGAAGGCTTGTTTTGCGCTTACGATAACGTTGAATTTCTTGCACCAGTTTACGCAGGCGATTATATCGAAGCGAGAGGCCGTATAACCAAGGTGGGCAACTCCTCCCGCAAAATGGAATTCGAGGCTGTTAAGATAATCGCTCCTCGTCCCGATATAAATGACTCCGCAGCCGACGTTTTGGCTGAGCCGGTTGTAGTTTGCAGAGCAAGCGGAACCTGCGTTGTGCCTAAGGACAAACAAAGAGGTAATAAATAAATGGAAAAGTTAATTATTACAGCGGCAATTTGCGGTGCTGAAGTAACCAAAAATCACAACCCTGCCGTTCCTTATACCGTCGAAGAAATTGCTCGTGAGGCAAAGATGGCTCACGATGCCGGTGCCGCAATCATACACCTGCACGTTCGCGAAGACGATGGCACTCCTACCCAAAGCGCAGCTAGATTCAAAGCGTGTATGGATGCAATAAAAGCGGTTTGTCCGGACGTAATTGTTCAGCCTTCTACGGGTGGTGCCGTGGGCATGAGTAACGAAGAGCGTTTGCAACCGATTACTCTCGACCCAGAAATGGCTACTCTCGACTGCGGAACGTGTAACTTTGGCGGAGACGATATTTTCGTTAATACCGAAAATACCATAATCGAATTTGCTCAAAAGATGTTCGAGCGAGGAATCAAGCCCGAATGCGAGGTTTTTGACAAGGGCATGATCGATATGACGATTCGTCTCAACAAAAAAGGTTATATCCCTTCTCCTCTGCACTTCAATTTTGTAATGGGAGTAAACGGCGGAATTACGGGTACAGTTAGAGATTTGTTGTTTATGAAGGAAAGTATTCCTCAAGGCAGTACCTTTACCGTTTCGGGAGTAGGCAGATGTCAGCTCGAAATGGCTACCACCGCTATTCTTTTGGGTGGCCACGTTAGAGTTGGATTTGAGGACAACGTTTACCTCAAAAAAGGCGTTCTATTAAAAAGCAACGCCGAAATGGTAGAGAGAATCGTAGAAATTGCAAAGCTTCTCGGCAGAGAAATTGCAACTCCTAGCGAAGCACGTCAAATTCTTGGAATTAATCAAAAATAACTACCAAAGGAGAATAAATATATGGAAGAGCTTAAAGGTAACAAATACGGAACTCACAGAGTTATCGAACCAAATGGCGTTTTGACACAAGCTGCTAGAAAAGTTGATAACGATATGAGTAAGGTTTACAGCAACGAAATCGTTTGCGACGTTATTTCACTCAATATAGACTCTGCGTCTTTCACTCAAATCGAAAACGAGGCCGGTGGCGACGAGGAAAAAATCAAAGCTAAAATTTTGGAAATAGTTAACGATAGGGGCAAAATGCAAAACCCTGTTACCGGTAGCGGCGGTATGTTTATCGGCGTTGTTTCGCATATCGGCAAGGATATTCAAGATTGCGGACTTAAGGTAGGCGACAAAATCGCTTCCCTCGTTTCACTCTCTCTTACTCCTCTTAATATTACCAAAATTAAGGCTATACACAAGGAAATTGACAGAGTTGACGTAGAAGCAAAGGCCATTCTTTTTGAAAGCGGCATCTACGCTGTTTTGCCTGAAGATATGCCGGAAAATCTTGCTTTGGCTGCACTTGACGTAGCTGGCGCGCCTGCACAAACCGCAAAGCTCGTTCAAAGCGGAAACAGCGTTATGGTTCTCGGAGCGGGCGGAAAAAGCGGTGTGCTCGTTTGTTACGAAGCAAAAAAGAGAGCCGGCTGTACAGGTAACGTAGTAGGCGTTGTCCGTTCGGAAAAGGATGCTAAAAAACTTATGGATCTTGGCATTGTAGATAAAGCAGTAATTGCTTCTGCTACCGAACCTATTAATGTTTTGGAAAAAGTGCTCGAAGCGAATGGTGGCAAAGAGTTTGATATTTCTATAAACTGCGTAAACGTGGAAAATACCGAAATGACCACTATACTCCCTGTTCGTGACGGAGGAACGGTTTATTTCTTCTCTATGGCAACCAGCTTTACTAAGGCTGCTCTTGGTGCAGAAGGCGTTGGCAAAGACGTAGATATGATTATCGGAAACGGATATACCAAGGGTCACGCTGTTATTACACTTAACGAGCTTCGCGAGCACGAAGGACTCAGAAAGCTTTTCGAGACCAAATACGCTTAAGGAGAATATTATGAACAGAAAAATATTTTGCGACGTAAAAGACAGCGATTGGAACGACTGGAAATGGCAGGTTCGTAACCGTATCGAAACTCTTGACGAGCTCAAAAAATATATTCCTCTCACCGCTGAAGAAGAGGAAGGCGTAAAAAAATGCTTGGGTAGACTTCGTATGGCTATTACCCCATACTACCTCTCCCTTATTGATATTAACGATCCTCACGATCCCGTAAGAAGACAGGCTATCCCTACTGCAGACGAGCTTTATATTTCCAAGGCAGATCTTGACGATCCTCTTCACGAGGATACCGACAGCCCTGTGCCGGGACTTACTCACCGCTATCCGGACAGAGTTTTGCTTCTTACTACCGACCAATGCTCAATGTATTGCCGTCACTGCACCAGAAGACGTTTTGCAGGCCAAAATGACTGTGAAGTAAGCACTAATAAAATCGATAAGTGTATCGAATACGTTGCAAATCACCCAGAAGTAAGAGACGTTCTTCTCTCTGGTGGCGACGTTTTGTGCTTGTCCGACGAAAAACTCGAATACATAATTTCTCGCCTTCGCAAAATCGAGCACGTAGAAATTATTCGTCTTGGTAGCCGTACACCTGTCGTTATGCCACAAAGAATTACTAAAGAGCTTTGCGACATGCTCAAAAAATACCATCCTATATGGCTAAATACGCACTTCAATCATCCAAACGAGATGACCGAAGAGGCAAAGCGTGCCTGCGGTATGCTCGCTGACGCAGGTATTCCTCTCGGCAACCAAAGCGTACTTCTTGCCGGAGTAAACGATTGTCCGGTAGTGATGAAAAAACTTATGCACAAGCTGGTTATGGCTCGTGTTCGTCCTTATTATATTTATCAATGCGATCTTTCTATGGGACTGGAGCATTTCCGCACCCCAGTTTCTAAGGGTATCGAAATTATCGAGGCGCTCAGAGGTCACACTTCAGGCTATGCAGTACCTACCTTTGTGGTAGATGCTCCGGGTGGTGGCGGAAAAATCCCTGTAATGCCTAATTACTTGATTTCTCAATCCCCTGACAAAGTAATTTTGCGTAACTTCGAGGGTGTTATTACCACCTATACCCAGCCTCTCGGCTACAAAAACGAATGTCATTGCAAGGACTGCGAAGAAAAACGTAAAAAGACTCAGGGCGTTGCAGGACTTTTGGCAGGTAACGCTATGAGCCTTGAACCCGCCAACCTCGAAAGACACAAGCGCAATGAAAAGGAGGACTAATGAGCAAGCTTAATCTCGACCAAAACCTCATTACTGAGGCAAGAGCGCACGCAAAAAACATTGCTCTCGATACACAAAATTTTATTGACAAGCATACTACCGTTACGGTAGAACGTACTGTTTGTAGACTTTTGGGTATAGACGGCGTAAATTCACTTGAAAATCCTTTGCCTAACGTCGTAGTGGATCATCTTGTTGAAAAAAATATTCTTTCTGGTGGCGCAGCGTATTATATTGGAAACGCTTGTGTCAACCTTTCACTTGATCCACAGCAAATTGCCGAAGGTATCGATAGAGGCGAAATCGACCTTTCTACCCTGCCTCGAAAATCGATAGAAGACGTAAGACAAGCTATCAAACCTTTCGTAGACAAAACGATGCAAAGAATTGATAGCAACGTTGAGGCTAGAAAAAACTATCTTGATAAATTTGGCGACAAGTCTGGCCCATATCTATATATTATCGTTGCGACAGGCAATATCTATGAAGATATTGTTCAAGCAAAGGCAGCCGCAAAACAGGGCGCGGACATTATCGCAGTTATCCGTACCACCGGTCAAAGCCTACTCGACTACGTTCCTTACGGCGCAACAACCGAGGGATTTGGCGGAACTTACGCAACTCAAGAAAACTTCCGTCTTATGCGTAAAGCACTCGACGAAGTGGGCGAAGAGCAAGGTCGCTACATTAGACTTTGCAACTACTGCTCGGGACTTTGCATGCCTGAAATAGCTGCTATGGGCGCACTCGAAAGATTGGACGTTATGCTTAACGACGCTTTGTACGGAATACTTTTCCGTGACATAAACATGAAACGTACAATGATTGACCAATTCTTTTCACGCGTAATCAACGGATATGCAGGAGTTATCATTAATACCGGCGAAGATAACTATCTTACCACCGCTGACGCAGTGGCAGAAGCACATACCGTTCTTGCATCTCAATTCCTTAACGAGCAATTTGCTTTGCTTGCAGGACTACCAGAAACTCAGATGGGTCTTGGTCACGCATTTGAAATTGATCCAGCAGTAAAAAATGGATTTTTGATGGAGCTTGCTCAGGCTCAAATGGCTCGTGAAATCTTCCCTAACGCTCCACTCAAATATATGCCTCCTACCAAGCACATGACGGGAAATATATTCCGCGGACATATACAAGATGCGCTGTTTAATATGGTAACCATTATGACCAACCAAAAGCTTCATTTGCTTGGTATGATGACCGAAGCGTTGCATACTCCGTTTATGTCAGACCGTGCGCTTGCTATTGAAAACGCCCAGTACGTATTTAATACAATGGCGGACCTCGGCGAAGAAATCAACTTCAAGGAAGGCGGATTTATTCAATCCCGTGCCCACGAGGTTTTGGCAAAAACCACCAAGCTTCTTGGCGAAATCGAAAAGAATTCGTTGTTCACTTCTCTTTCCATAGGGGTATTTGCAGATATCAAACGTCCTATTGACGGCGGAAAGGGATTAAACGGAGTTGTGGAAAAAGAAGAAATTTACTTTAATCCATTTGTAGAAAGAATGTTGGAGGGAAAAAGATGAGCGGCGGACTTTACAATCTTCACAAGAGCAACGTAGACACTACGCTTGACCTCGACGCAATTAAGCCCTATGGCGACACGATGAACGACGGAAAAGTTCAAACCAGCTTTACTCTACCCGTTCCTAATGATGAACGCGGACAGGAAGCTGCAAAGCTTTTGGCAAAAAAGATGGGACTCAACGAGCCTTCGGTTGCCTTGGCTCAGGCTTTGGACCAAAATTTTACTTTTTATATCGTGTACGGCGAATGTACTCATACCGTAAACTACAACAAAATCAAAGTTGCTACCGTAGAAAATGACGTTATGAGCATGGAAGAAACCAACGAATTCATAAAAGAACATTTTGGCAGAAAGTTGGTCGTTCTCGGCGCTTCCACAGGTACCGATGCCCACACGGTAGGCATCGACGCGATTATGAACCGCAAGGGATTTGCCGGACATTACGGCTTGGAGCGATACGAAATGATCGAAGCTCTGAATATGGGTAGTCAGGTTCCTAACGAGGAATTTATCAAAAAAGCAAAGGAACTGAAGGCAGACGTTATGCTCGTCAGCCAAACCGTTACCCAAAAAGACGTTCATATCCAAAATTTAACCGAGCTTATTGAGCTTATGGAAGCAGAAAATATGCGTGATAAGGTGATTCTTTGCTGCGGTGGCGCAAGAATTACTCACGAGCTTGCAAAGGAGCTTGGTTACGACGCAGGATTTGGAACAGGCAAATTTGCCGAGGACGTTATTTCGTTTGCTGTAACCGAAATGGTTAAACGCAATATGAAATAACATCCCGCTCTACAACAAAAATTTTTAAGGAGGTTATCTCATTTGAAAAACAAACTTATTAGTATTGATAAGGCACTTGACCTAATCAAAGACGGAGATACCGTTATGTACGGTGGTTTTATTGGAGTCGGTACTCCTGAAACTATCGTTGACGGCATCGTAGAAAGAAAAATCGGAAACCTTACCATTATCGGTAACGATACCGGAAAACCTGGCAAAGGTGTTTCCAAACTCGTTGCCGCTCGTTTGGTTAAAAAAGCTATCGTTTCTCATATCGGAACTAATCCGGAAACCGGTGTTTTGATGGGAAGCGGTGAGCTTGAAGTTGAGCTCGTTCCTCAGGGTACGCTTGCTGAACGTATCCGCGCAGGTGGATACGGCTTGGGTGGTGTTCTTACTCCTACCGGTCTTAATACCGACGTTGCCGTTGGCAAAGAGGTAATTACCGTTGACGGCAAGGAATACCTCTTGGAAAAGCCTCTCCACGCCAACGTTGCAATTATACGCGGATCAATCGTTGACGAAACCGGTAACGTTTATTACAACGGCACTACTCGCAACTTTAACCCGCTCGTTGCTGCTGCGGCAGATATCGTTATCGTAGAGACAGAAAAACTCGTTAAGGCAGGAGAAATTAATCCTGAACACGTTATGACACCGGGAATTTTAGTTGACTATATCGTTCTCGAAGGAGGTAAAAACTAATGGATGACGCAAAAACCATAATCGCTCGTAGAGCCGCTAAAGAACTTAGTGACGGAGATATAGTAAACCTTGGAATAGGTCTTCCTACCCTGCTTACTGCATTCCTCGATCCAGCTTTGGACATTACCTTCCAGTCCGAAAACGGAATTCTTGGTATGGGAACCGAAGAAAAAGAAAATCCTAATCCTGATGTGATCAATGCAGGTGGCGCGTACGTTAACGTAATTCCTGGCGCAAACTTCTTTGATTCGGCAACTTCTTTTGGTATTATTCGTGGCGGACACGTAGACATTACCGTGCTCGGTGCATTGCAGGTTGACCAAGAGGGCTCACTCGCTAGCCATATCGTTCCTGGCAAGCTCGTTCCCGGTATGGGCGGTGCAATGGACCTCGTAGTTGGCGCAAAGAAAGTTATCGTTGTTACAACTCACACCGCAAAGGGCGCACCAAAGCTTCTCAAAAAATGCTCGCTTCCGCTTACTGCATACAGCAAGGTAAACAGAATTATTACCGAGCTTGCCGTAATCGATTGCACCAAGGACGGATTTGTTCTTAGAGAAAGGCACTCCTCTACTACGGTAGAGCAAATTCAATCTCTCACCGACGCAACTCTTATTATTCCTGAAACCGTTGGTATTTTTGACTAAATAAATTTCACAATAAAAAGTTCTAATTTGTTGAAATAAATTAAGCCACTGTTTACGGTATATTTAATAGAAATTTTCAAAATCAAAACCACCACTTGAAGTGGTGGTATACACTAGCCCTTCAAGGGCATAGTACCGGTGAATATCTTAAGATGTATTGAAACAGTTTGCCAACCGCAACAATTTTACAGGCAGCCACTAAAGTGGCTGTCTTTTCTTTCCCCTTTAATACTTGCTACCCGTAAACGGGTCTATGAACTCTTTCATACTTATTTGGTCTTCGGCTATATCTTCTTGTAGTTGATTTCGTACATACTCTGCTATCTTTTGTTCATTTCTTCCTACTGTATCCACGTAATATCCCCTACACCAAAAATGCCTGTTCCCATATTTGTATTTTAGGTTTGCACGTCTATCGAATATCATCAGCGAACTCTTGCCTTTTAGATATCCCATAAACTATGCTACACTTAAATTTGGTGGTATTTTTAACAACATATGTATGTGATCAGGGCAAGCGTTCGCTTCAAGTATTTCTACTTTCTTTATCTCACATTACTTTCTTAATATTTGTCAGATATCCGCCTTGATTTTGGCATAAATTACTTGCCTTCGATATTTTGGTGCAAATACGATATGATATTTGCAATTCCACTTTGAATGTGATAAACTATTTGTGTCAGTCATTGACAAATCCTCCTATGTTTTTTTATTGCGGTCGGCAAACCTGCTTTAATTGTATCATAGGAGGATTTCTTTTATCTGAAGATTTTTTACACCACCACTACAAGTGGTGGTTAATTTTTCGCTAAAGACTATAAATTAAGGACTCCTAAAATTAATTTAGAAGTCCTTAATTTACTTAATTTTCATTAATAACGCCCTTGATTTTGCGCTATTTACCCTTATTTCATAGCTTCTTCGACTGCTACTGCGAGTGCTACGGTTGCGCCTACCATTGGGTTGTTACCCATTCCGATAAGTCCCATCATCTCTACGAACAGTAATTTTAAATAGAATAATCATTATCTATAAATCACAAAAAAACCATCTCAAAGCAAAACTATGTACAATATTCTGCTCATTTATTAAAAGAAATTAAGCACATCATTATTGTGATTTATCATATACATTATACCATTTTTAGCAAATTTTGTCAAGAAAACATGCTTTTTTTGAACAAATATTAAACAATAACTTATTAATAATATTACAACTTGAAATAAGCTTTTAATCAAGCAAATACAAACTATATAGAAAGTTAAATACTACTTTTAGTCACTCATAAAAAAAGGATATTAATATCTCAAAAAAACTTTTAAAAAAATTTGTACTGTACCATTATAATGACATGTATCAATATTTAACTTGTTATAATATGGGTACAGAAACGTTGAAACAACGCTCTGCTAAAAAATTTTTAAAAAGGAGGACATATATATGTCTCAAATTAAAGTAAATTTTAAAAACAGTAAAATTGAAGTATCAGAATCTTTTGCAAAAAAAGCAAGTATTTACGACTCTACAGCACACCATGAGCTTATGAAAGTTCAAAATGCACATCCTACTTTTGCCATTAGCGTACTAAAAGCAAAAAGCAGAAAGTCTTCTTCTATAAAGGGAATTACTCGTGAATTCATGTACAATTATGCAATGAATCATGCGGTTGATAATTCTATTGAAGAGTTTGAAAAGCTAAAAGCAGAAAATGCATCTTATCTTGCAGTAAAGACTACATTTTTAAAAACCTATCCTGAATTTAAAAATTATAAAACAAAAACTGAATGGATTTTGGCAGCATAAAGGAGGTGTAAAATGAAAAACGTATTAAAGATAAACCATAAAACAAGCCAAATTGTAATGGATAGAATGTTTGCTATTAAATCTTCTCTGTATGGTTCGCAAGAATACAACAATCTTCAGCAAGCAAGACAAGACTATCCTACTTACTCAGTAGCAAGAAAAGAAATACGAAAAAATCCACAAAAAGAATCATTTAATGGCTTAACTTATAAATACATGGAAATGTATATGGAGAAAAATAATGTTTCTCCAGAAATTAAACAAAAATACAAAGAAATGCGATTCATGTCTAATTGTCATTCCATTCGTTACCCCATTATAAAAAAATGGTTTTTAGAAACTTTTCCAGAAATTAAAAACTGGGGAAAAATAAAAAAAGAACTTGCTGCGGCGGACGTCCCCGTGAGCGCATGAGGCGGTGATTACTATGTCTGATAATAAAACTCTCATTATTCATAAAAACAATACTCAAATTGCGCCGTTTCTTACACTTTCATTATCCACTATAGCAGAGACATATAAAAAATTAAATGATGCGGAAGCTTTTTATTTATATCTCTTTCTATGTGGAAATACAAACAATTACAACATGCCTTTTTCACCAGAAGAACTATCTAAAAAATGTGGTCAATCTGCTTCTTTGATAGAAGAAAACTTTAAAAAATTAGTAAATGCGGGCATAATCGTTCAAAAAAATTTAAATAGTTCTACCTATGATTTCTATGCTAGTGATGAACCCATTAATACTTATAAAGAACTTATCCCTAAAAATATGATAATTTGGAGTTAATTAAAAACCGATAGAGCTGTATTAAATACACTTTATCGGTTTTTAATTATTTAATTATGTTTATATATATAAATATCCATCTAATTACTGCACCTCAAAAAGCACAAATTTGACTTGTATAAAAAATTTTAGTATAATATATATATAGATAAAAAAATAAATACTATATATAAATATACAAACAAAAGCAAAAAAATTGGACAAACTTCTTAAATATTAATTACGATTTT
Source organism: Clostridiales bacterium (assembly GCA_015055625.1). Classification (GTDB taxonomy): domain Bacteria; phylum Bacillota; class Clostridia; order Christensenellales; family Pumilibacteraceae; genus RUG12826. The sequence goes on from SVHU01000029.1 coordinate 28,211, forward strand.
TTTATATTATATATAAAATATAAACTATAAAATAATATATACACATAGATAATATATACCACATAAATAAACGAGTCGGAACGACGCGATAAATCGCGTCGCCTCCTCGTTTATTTTAACAAACTTACTCTTACTATTGTGCATTTATACATAAAATATATAAAAACAAAAGAAACACAAGGAGGTTAATATTGTATGTATATTCCAATAAAACATGATATTGAAAAGCAAAAAATTTTAGGAATAATTTCTAATGATATGTATTATATTCTGAAAATGCGTGAGCTACATGGCAATTATTATGAGCAGAAACGATTATGGCATTTACAATATTTAGAAAAATATTATAAAGAAAAAGAGGCTAAAGAGCAGGAAAAAGTATTCAATGAAACTCTTGACAAAAAAATGTCTAAATTTTTAGAAAAAGAACTTTATAAAAAAATCAAAAAAGCATTTTCATAAGTTAATGGCGGCGCGTAATTCAACGCGCCGCCGCCACTTTCATTATTACTTTATTAAAAAACGATTCGTTTTCTATCGAAAAAAATTTTCAAGATTTTCAATACTACCTAATTACAAAACCAAAAGGAAGTTTTATTTTTATTCCCTAATAACTCCCCCTCTCTCCGCCCACTTGAAAAATATTTAATTTCATGATACAATTATAAAAAAGTCAAGGTGGTTTTTCTAATGAATGGTCAAGGCAAACAAAATAATCAAAAATTAAAAGCTTATTTGGTTTACAAATATTTAATGGAAAATTCAGACGAAAACCATTGTATTTCTGTTGAAAATATTGCAGCGTACTTATTAGAATCTATGGGAATAATGGCAGAGCGGCGTTCAGTCTATAAAGACATTCATGAAATAAATAAAGTCCTCTATGCTTTAAAATACGATTTAACAATAGACGAAGTAGAAAATAATATTGAAGAGTGTTCAGATAAAAATTGGCGCGCTATTGTGTATGATGGTAGTAAAAAAGGCTATTACGTAAAACACCGATTTTATGATATTAATGAAGAATACGATATGAATGACATTCGCACTATTGTTTCTTGTATTTATTCATCCAAATTTATAACAGAATCAAAAGCTAAAGAATATGTTAATATTATTACTAAAACTCTTGTGAGCGAAGCACAATCAGAAGAAATAAAACATGATGTTTTTCTCTCTGACCGTGGAAAAACAACTAATAAAAAAGTTTTTGAAAATGTGCAAGCAATAAACAATGCAATGAAAATAGTTTCTGGCAAGAACAAGCATAGTCCCGAAAAGATAAGTTTTAAATATATTTCTTCAACTTTTAAGGGCAATACTATAGAACGCCGCCATGGAGAAAGATATATTGTGAACCCTTTCAAATTAATAATTAATGATGGAAATTATTATTTATTGGGTGTAGAAGATAAAAAGAAAAAAGCCGCCGCCCGCACTTTTCGTGTAGACCGAATGAGAGAAATAAAACTAACAGGAATCCCAAGAGAACATGCGGATTGCTTTAGTAATACTGATTGGGCTACATACACAATGCAAAACTTTGGAATGTACAATGGGGAAACATCAACTGTAGAACTACAATTTATCACTCCCCTTTTAGACACTGTAATTGATAAATTCGGTAGAAATATTTATTATCATGAAATAGATAGCAATCATTTTTCTATTCAAGTAAAAGTTGCAATTACAAATCAATTTTTTGGTTGGCTGTGTAGCTTTGGAAAAAAAGCAAAAATTATCTCGCCGCCCAGCGTTAAAAATAAATTTATAGAATTCTTAGATAATATTAAAAGTAAATATTAATAAATAAGAGGTGAATTTTATCGTTCACCTCTTTTTATATTTTTATGCGCTTTTTGAATTGCGTTTTTTGAATAGAATTAATGTCGAAATTAAAAGCATTAAGCTTATCATAAACATATAATTACCACCAAAACCGCCTCCGCCGCTGCCTACTGTTCCGCAACCTGCACCCGATTTTTTCGGAATTACTTCTGTCTTTGTGTGTCCACACTTGGTACACGTATAGGTCATTTCGCCTTCTGCCTTTGTCGTTGCTTTCTTTGTTATAACCCCATCATCCCATGTATGTTCTGCTT
>SVHU01000046.1 GCA_015055625.1 Clostridiales bacterium
CCCATGTTACCGAATGCCATTGCCTGTACGTTTACTGCAGTACCCCAAGAGTAAGGAATGTCGTTGTCACGGCGGTATACGTTAGCTCTGGGGTTGTCCCAAGAACGGAATACTGCCTTAACTGCGCCGATAAGCTGCTCCTTAGGATCAGAGGGGAAGTCCTGACCGATCTTAGCCTTGTACTCAGCCTTGAACTGATTTGCAAGCTCCTTAAGGTCATCGGCGGTAAGCTCAACGTCGAGCTTAACACCCTTCTCTTCCTTCATCTTGTCGATAAGCTCCTCAAAGTACTTCTTACCAACTTCCATAACGACGTCGGAATACATCTGGATAAATCTTCTGTAGCAGTCGTAAGCCCAACGGGGATTGCCGGACTTCTTAGCCATAACCTCTACAACGTCCTCGTTAAGACCAAGGTTAAGAATGGTATCCATCATACCGGGCATAGATGCACGAGCACCGGAACGAACGGAAACGAGAAGGGGGTTCTCAAGGTCACCGAACTTCTTACCGGTAACGCCCTCCATCTTTACAATATACTCCATGATTTCAGCCATGATCTCAGCGTTGATCTGACGGCCGTCCTCATAGTACTGTGTGCAGGCCTCGGTAGAAATGGTGAAGCCCTGGGGAACGGGAAGACCGATGTTGGTCATCTCAGCGAGGTTAGCTCCCTTACCACCAAGGATCTCACGCATGTTTGCGTTACCCTCAGAGAAGAGATAACAATACTTCTTGCTCATTTTGTTTTCCTCCAAAATATGATTTATTTTTTTGATTAGCGAAATAATGACGGTTTTTTGCGCCTATATGACGCGTTAAGTATGTATACTTAAAACCGCTTTTGCTATTATATCATAAAGCTCGCTATTTTTCCATACATTATATAAAAAAATACTCGCGCGCGAAAAATATTTACAATTTATTAACATTTGCGCGGTGATAAATTCTAATTTTTGCGGTCAATTCCCCGCCCTGTTTTGTTAAAATTGGCACTGTGCGAAAATTTAAAGCGATTAAATGAAGCTTTTCCTTGACTTTTTCCTGCGGGTGTGGTAGACTATATTGGTATCAAACCTACGCGCAATTGAGAGAGATAATCCAACTGATACCACACAAAATCAATAATAAGCTCCCATAGTTAAATGTAGCAAGCACAAAACAGTTGATAACTGTTTTTGCGCAGCGAAACCGCCGGGAGCAAGGAGTCAGCCGAGCCGAGTGTATCGAGGCGACAGGTGACGACTATGCGACGGTGGAGTCATATAATAAACCACTCCTAAGGGTTTGCTATATCCCTAAATATGGCGTTGCCATAAAACAAGTGATACTATATGTTGTTTATGCGTTGCATAACTTTTAAATCGATATAAAAATTGGTATAAATTTTATAATTTTTGTATCGTAAAATAACTTTAAAAACATAAAAATCTCCCTGTAGTTAAATGGATATAACGGGAACCTCCTAAGTTTCTGTTGTGAGTTCGATTCTCGCCGGGGAGGCCAAAAACAAACGGTCTGCAAAAAACTTGCAGACCGTTTATAATTAGAAAGCATCCACTAAGGAGGCACTTGACTTGTTTTCTTTTTTGTGTTATAATTTGTTTGTAAATTTTATCATTTGGAGGATATAACTATGAAAGATATTATTTGTACTAATTGCGGTTGCAAAAAATTATTAAAAACCGCTACTCCTTTTGGTGTTCATGATCAATACGCAAAATTTGTGGAAAATCCTACGCTGAAGATATACGCATGTTTAAAATGCGGACACTTAGAGTTTTTTGACACCTACGCTATTGATGCATACAAGCAGAGGACTTCAAACAAATCAACTATTATAGCGGAACTTCAAAGATTAAACAAGCAATATGAAGCAGTCAACTACCCCACTGCAATTGCTAAAATACAAGAAGAAATTAGGCATACAGAGCACAAATTAACAGATTTGGACATTACTATTAGGCAACAACAAAAGTTGCAAGAAAAGCTCAACGAACTAAAAGAAAACTTAGTAAGATTACGAAAAGAAGAGTACAATTTAAAAGATCAAATCGCCAAATTGGATAAGAAATTGAGGGAAGCAAACATAGAACTATCAAAAGATGAAGTGATAGAAGGATAAATAGTTTAGGTCTTTGGTGGTATGCAAATACTGTATCATAGAAAATTAAAAGCCTTGTGGGGAAAAGTTGGTTTTATAGTACACCTCTCGCAGATGGTCGAATATAACCTTGCGAATATACTATCTGCCGACGAGTTGCTTCGTGAATTTGAGGAACCACATTTTGCACCTTTAATTGAATACAACAAACTCGCGCAAAAGTCAAACGAACTGTATCATAAATTATCTGGTATTCCGTTAGGCGGCATTCTGAAGCAAGCGAAAAAAGTAAAATTTTTTAACGAAGATGGAATAGAACTTTTAGAAAAAGCATGTAAAAAGAGAAATTATGTTGTGCATCATTTATTTCGTGACGACTTAGAGCCAAAGCACTTGGAAAATGATCCTCAATTTTATTTCGATGAGTTAGAAAATACAATAGAAACCCTTCACGAAATCAACGAAGTTTTAACTAAAATATTTGAACGGCAAAAACAAGAGTTCAAGTTAATTGAATCGTAAATGCAAATTAATCAACCAAAAGGAAGGTGTAATGCCTTCCTTTTTTATTGGCATAAAATCGGTATAAATTTATTTTAAAAGTTGCGCAGAGATACAAAAATTACGCAACTTATTTAACGTTTTTAATATAAAAACACGCACATTTTCAATAAAAACGCACCGAAATGCGCGGAATTGAACGTTTTTAACAATACTTTAAAAAGGACTTTGAACTCCTAAAGGTTAGTTGTGAGTTCGATTCTCGCTGGGAGTGCCAAGCACGCTGAAAGGCGTGCTTTTTTGGTACTTCCGGCAGAACGAACTCACCTTCCGAGGCGTAGCCGAGGAATCAGGTGCGAAACATTGCTCCGTCCTTCCCTGTGGGAAACTTTCAAGACGGAGCAAATTCCTGTTGCTTCTCTCCCCTCCGCTCTTGCATTTTCTTTACTTTTTCATCCTCATTTTAATCAAAATCTTTACTTTTTGCATTTATTTTTCTTAAAATCTTTACTTTTTGCCAAAAATGTGATATAATAAGTAAAGAAAATGGAGGTAAATTATGTATTCTTATGAAGGTTTGAACAACCTGCTTAGAGCAAAAGGCATAAAAAAATCGGAGCTTACGCAGAAGCTTGGAATATCTTCTCGCACAATTGCCAAAATCGGCAAGGGTGAAAAAATAACAGATAAAGTGATCCTTCGTTTGTGTGAGTTTTTTGATTGTGCAAAAGAGGATATCGTTGCCGAGATATATGAAAATGCAATACTTCAAGCATTAAGTGAAGAAAAAAACGCTAAAATTAGCGGAGGCATTTATCACGAAACACAAGTACGCCTTACCTACAATTCAAATAGAATTGAAGGAAGCAGACTTTCCGAAGATCAGACTCGTCTTATTTTTGAAACGAACACGATCGGATCTGAGGTGGGCGTTCCGGTTGACGATATTATTGAAACGGCAAACCACTTTCGTGCCATTGACTTTGTTATAGATAAAGCAGAAGAGCCGCTTACAGAGGAAATTATCAAAGAATTACACAAGTTGCTAAAGACAGGAACAAAGGATTCACATATCTCGTGGTTTAACGTAGGCGAGTATAAAGCCAAGCCTAACGTTGTGGGCGGAGCTGAAACAACGCTTCCGTCCAAAGTCGAAGGAGAAATGAAAAAGCTCCTTGCCGAATATTCTAAAACAGAACCGGTATCTATACGTGATATTATCAGATTTCATCACGATTTTGAAAAAATCCATCCATTCCAAGATAATAACGG
>SVHU01000030.1 GCA_015055625.1 Clostridiales bacterium
TGAATAATAACTCACTTTCGTTCGAATGATAGCGATAAATCGCATGATAGTTCGCTAACGCTCACATGATAACCACCTTGCGGTGGAATAATGGATAAGTAATTTTAAGAAAAGTATTGCAAACAAGAATAATCTGTGGTATAATCTAGGTATAAAAGTACCGTTTTAGTTAATACGTATTAGGGAAAATATGACAATATACAGGTTCAAATCCTGCCTGGGGAGCCATAATGGTGCAACAATTTTGCACCCTGACACAAAAGCCCTTGATTTTTGGGGGACTTTTTGTGTTTTTAGGGACAAAATATACGCTTTCAAAATTGTATCTCTTCTCCGACCTGTTACTTTTAAACCTGTACCTTTATGAAAATGCTGTAAAAGATTATTTTTTCTAACGAAATAACAAACATTGACATCATAAGGCGGAAATGTTATAATGTATAAAATGGTAAGTGGCATTATACTTGGAGGATTGCAATGAAAACAATAGATTTGTGCGGAGCTTGGAGCGGAAAATGTATATTAAAAGATAAAACGGACTTTGATTTTGATACCACAGTGCCCGGAAGTGCCCTTAACGATCTTATAAAAGCGAAAAAACTACCCAATGATATTTTTTGGCGTGATAATGCAAACACAGTGTCAGAATATGAAAAATGCAATTACGTTTATAGGAAAACTTTTGAGTATAACTATGCGCAAAAAAAGACGATTCTTCGCTTTGAACGTATTGATACCTATGCTGATATTTATTTGAACGGAAAAAAGGTTTATCACAGTGAAAACGGAAACATTTGCCATGAAATTGATATCTCAGACAGCGTTTTACAAGGAAACAACCTCGTTGAGGTTTATTTGTATTCTCCAAGTGAATGGGTCAAAGATCTTCCGTTGAGAGCCGGAGCTTTTACGAAAGAGCGAATGAATACCAGACGCATGCAGTGTACGTACGGTTGGGATTGGGTCGCTCGATTTTTGACTTGTGGATTAGGACAATGCAGCATAAATATCCCCGATGATTTTGAAATCTCGTCGGAGAATGTATATATTGTCACAACGGATGCGGATGACGAAAGCGCAACGGTTCGGGCGGACATCATGTTCCCGTTTGAATATGAAGGCCGCGTTTTGGAGTTTTTGATCTTGTCACCGGATGGTTCTGTTTCCTGCCGCACTTTAAAATATTGTAAAGAAGATTTTGTTCGCCTTGATTTTGATATTACCACACCACAGCTGTGGTATCCTCTCGGATATGGAGAACAGCCTCTTTATACTTTTGTGATAAAGGACGGCGATAAGTGTGTTTATTCCGAAAAAATAGGCTTGCGTACGGTGAAAATTATGCAGCGAGCGGATTCTGTTTCCGATAAAAATTATGAACTTTGCCTTTCCATCAAGAACAAGGAATATGATTTTAATGAAACGTTTTCGGAATTTGTTTTGAAAATAAATGGGAAAAAAATATTTTGCAGAGGTGCCAATTGGGTTCCGTGTGTGCCGTTTGATATGGGGAATATTGATTCTCGTCAAACAGAAGTACTCGAGCTTTGTGCAGAGGCCGGCGTGAATATGCTTCGCATTTGGGGCGGAGGTGCATTTGAATCACTACACTTCTACAATGAATGCTCCCGTCTTGGAATCATGGTTACTCAAGATTTCTTAATGGCGTGTGGCGCTTATCCCGAGGAAGAGGATTGGTTTATTGAAGAGCTTAAAAAGGAGGCTCTTTATGGAGTGCGTCTTTGCCGCAATCAGCCATGTCTTGTTTGGTGGTCGGGCGACAATGAAAACGCCGTAGACGGAAGTGATTCAGACGTAAATTATAAAGGTAGACGGTCTGCTTACGAGGGAATAGCTCCTGTTTTGTATCGTGAGGATCCGTATAGAAGATTTCTGCCTTCAAGCCCGTACGGAGGAAAGCGTTATGCTTCAAACACCGTCGGAACAACCCATAATACCCAATTTCTTGGGCAGATGTTTCCGTTCCTTTTGGGTAAGGACCTTTCTGATTACAAGGATGAATTCAAAAAATACCGCGCGAGGTTTATTGCCGAGGAACCGCAGATGGGGGCTGTTTCTCTGCCGTCGCTGCGTCGTTTTATGAGCGAGGATGATATTTTTAACGATAATGCCATGTGGCACTATCATACCAAAGACAATCCGTCGCTCAAATTCACTTTGTTTGGTTGTCTTTCTAACGTGTCCGAGAAGATTTTAGGTTCCTTTACTGATCCTGCCGACAAGTTGTTTAAGCTGCAGTATATTCAATACGAATGGATACGTGTAACGTTGGAGCAGGCAAGACGAAATGCGTTCTTTTGCTCCGGAATCATATACTGGATGATGAACGATTGTTGGCCTGCAGCATCCGGATGGGCTTTGATCGATTACTACAATCTTCCCAAAAATGCTTTTTATGCTTTTAAGCGCTGTTCAAAGACAATGATTACCTCTATTGATTGCAACAACGGAATATATAGCATATACGTTGTCAATGACGGAGAGCGGAAAAAGGTTGAAACAGATATAAAGATTTTGTCAGCGGACAGAAAGGCCGTGAAGGAGTATACGAGGATTCATGCTTGTGCTGAAAAGTCGTCTTCTTCAGTAATATTTGAGGAGGAAATCTCTTTGGCAGATAAAGAGGTTTTAATCTGCGACGTGAAGAGTGCGCAGGGAAGTGACAGAGCCTTTTATATCAAGGGCGCGCTTGAAATATGCCCTGTTGAAATAGACGTTGCATTTGACAAAGAAAAGGGACTGGTAAAGGTTACGGCAAGGGAAAAATATGTTCACGCTGTTGTTATATCCGGAAATCTTATATTTGATGATAATTGTTTTTCTTTGCTTCCGTATGAAACACGCACGGTTTCTTATAGGAGACTTGCTACCAATGTTGATGAATGTTTGTCTGTAGAAGCTTACACCTTGGCGTGATGGTGTTGCATTTCTGTACTATGAGCGCACTAGTATGGGTCTATAAGTATTTTGCTTATAGACCTATATTTTTTATGTGTTCACGCTAAAATCGGTGTTTTATAGCAAAAATTAAGACCTATAAGAGCATTTTTTCACGCTTTTATAGGTCTTTTTGGGGTGCAATTTTTTGAGAGAAATCCCACGACAGATTTTGTCCCATACACTTTAAGTCGTTGTATGCTAAAACTTTCCCACACCTGGATTTGAAATTTTAACTCAAACTAAAAAATATAAAATAAGTGCTTGACAAAAAAATAATATTAGTGCTAAAATAAATTGAACTCAATTAAATTTAGAAAAATAAAAAGGGGTAAAAATAATGAATATTTATGATTTTACGGTAAAAGACAGGAATGGAAACGACATTTCTCTTTCCGAGTATAAAAGAAAAGTTTTGTTAGTCGTGAATACAGCTACTGGTTGTGGATTTACACCACAATATAAAGAATTGCAAGAGATATATGAAGAATTAAAGGATAAAGGGTTTGAAATTTTAGATTTTCCTTGCAATCAGTTTGGGGAGCAAGCAAAAGGTAGCGACGAAGAAATACACACCTTTTGCACGGGGCGTTTTGGTATAACGTTTCCGCAGTTCGCTAAAGTTGACGTAAACGGCGATAATGCAATTCCACTTTTTAAATGGCTTACGGAAAATACGAAGTTTAACGGGTTTGGCATGTCCCCTATGTCATTGATATTATCGGGCGTAGTAAAAAAGCAAGATAAGAATTACAAAAACAACGGCAACGTGAAATGGAATTTTACGAAATTCTTAATTGATAGAAACGGTGAGATTGTTGCACGTTTTGAACCTACAGATATGAAAAAACTTAAAAAGGCGATAGAAGAAATATTATGAAAACAAAAGAAATTGACTCTTTGAAACTTGAAAATCAACTTTGCTTTCCACTTTATTCTGCTTCCCGTGAAGTGGTGAAAAAGTATCACCCTTATTTAACAGAAATAGGACTTACTTACACGCAATATATTACTATGATGGTAATGTGGGAAGAAAAGCAAATTTCGGTAAAGGAACTTGGAGAGAAACTTTTTTTAGATTCGGGCACTACGACACCCGTGCTTAAAAGTTTAGAACAAAAGGGCTTTGTTACCCGTAATCGTAGCGAAGAAGACGAGCGTTCGGTTATTGTAAAAATCACCGAAAATGGTGAAAAACTAAAAGAAAGCGCAAAGGAAGTACCCTTAAAGGTAGCAGGTTGCATAGGACTTGAAGTAGAAGAAGCGCAAGAATTATATAAACTGCTTTATAAAATTTTAGGCAAAAGATAGTTTAAAAAGTACTTTTTGTCCCACACACATACCCTAAAAACGAGATTTAGTTCCATATATACAAAGAAATCCGAAGGCCTAAAAGGTCATCGGATTTCTTTTATTATTCAAGAAGAGTTTGAACCAACGCCACTTCGTAAGAAAGCGGAAGTACAACGGTAGTTGTATTATTCGCGTAAGTTAACTGCAAAATACGGATAATTAATTTTTATAAAGGTATTGCAAAAAGAAATAGGCTGTGGTATACTTAAAATACGTAAATTATAAAAGTTAATTTGCTATTTTGCGAGGTGGGAAATGAAGAGAAAGTATGACGTTGGAGCATATATTTGGCCGGCTTATACCGGCGACGAGCCGAGAACCCGAATGTTCTGGAAAGAGGGAATAGGCGAGTGGCAATCGGTTAAAAACTCTGTCCCTAAAGAAAACGGCTATCATTGGAATAGAAAACCGCTCTGGGGATACCAAAACGAAGCTGATCCTCTCGTAATGCACGATCAGATCGAACAAGCGGTAAAGCACGGCGTTAACGTGTTTATCTACGATTGGTATTGGTTTGACGATCGCCCATTTCTCGAAAATTGCCTTAACGACGGATTTTTGACAGCCGACAATAGGAATAAAATGCAGTTCTATCTGATGTGGGCAAACCACGACGCCAACAACTATTGGAATATAGACCTTTCTGACGACTACGGAAACACAGTTATTTGGAAAGGCGCGGTAGGACGTGAGTCGTTTAAAACAGTTGCAAAGCGAGTGATTGAAAAGTATTTTATACAACCTAATTACTATAAAATCGACGGCTGTCCTGTGTTTATGATATACGACGTTAAGAATTTGATAACGGGACTTGGCGGAGTGGAAAAAACGAAGGAGGCGATTGCTTGGTTTAGAGAACAAGTAAAACGCGCAGGCTTTCCCGATTTACACCTACAAATTACAATTTGGGGCGAACGTACTATAAACTTAAGCGGATTTGACTCTAATATGCAAGGCTCAACGAGGGATATCGTAGATATGCTGGGCGCGGATAGCGTAACAAATTATCAGTTCGTGCATTTTACTAATATCGATAGGGATTATTGCGATATTCTTTTGGATGTAAAAAAGGAATGGGAGAGAATTGATAGGGAATACAAAGTTCCATACTTTCCGCATGTTTCGTGCGGTTGGGATAACAATCCAAGATTTCGCAGATTTAAGAGCGGTATTGTTAAAAATAATACGCCACAAAACGTAAAAAAGGGAATGGAAATGGCAAAGCATTATCTCGATTCTCACCCTGACCGAACGCCTCTTATAACGGTTAATTCTTGGAATGAATGGACGGAAACGAGTTATTTAGAGCCCGACGATTTGTATGGGTACGGATATTTGGAAGCTATCAAGGAAGTGTTTTTAGATGAAGAATAAAATACGCTAAATAATAATGATTGTAACAAAAAAGACCATACGTATGGTCTTTTTTGTTACATGTTAATAAAATTAATCGTCAAAAACTACGGTTATTTTTCTACAAAGAATAGTTTTTACTGTTTCGTTTTGTTGGTTTTTGCAATTGAAATCCGAGTATACTAGCAACGCTTCGTTATCACTATACGCAATCATTCCCGTATAAAAACATGAAATTGTACTGTTCCAGTTGCTTAGAACGTCGTTGCAAGATAGTGGAATACGGATTGGGTCTTGCCATTGCATACCAGAGTTGTCTGAAGTTGCGCGCACCTTTAGGATAGGTCTACCGTATGAAGCGAGAGTTACTCCACATTTTAGGGGTTGGATATGTGGAAGAACGCCTATATCGTCAAAGATTTGAGGTTTTGACCAAGTTTTCATATTGTCGGTAGAGCGAGCAATATAGGAAGGAAGCCCAGAGCCTGTACGCATAAGCATTATAAAAGAACCGTCGGGCATTTTTGCAAGGTATGGTTCGTCAAAACCTTCAAACGTAGGATTTTCGCTAAACGACGTATCATCAACTAAAACCTGAGAAAGATAGTCCCACGAAAGCCCGCCGTCCTTTGAAGAAAAAATATACACACCGTTAGTAAAATATTGCGGAATAGCGTCCTTTTTATTTGTTGCGTTACTGTTAAAGCCTTTGGAATATAACGGCGCATACAAAACGCCGTCTATTTCTCTAAGGGGTTCGCTTGCGAGGAAAAATATGGTAGTAAGAGGAAAAACCTCATCTTGCTTAGTTGTATAAAGAGGCATAAAAGGCCAGTTTATTTTACACTCAAAATAACGTTCTTCGCCCGTTTTGGCGTCGATTTCAATTCCCCAAACGGTTTTATCATTTTCCTCTTTAATTTCATCGGCAAAATAACATTTTACGCCGTTTTGAGGGTTTTCCATTACGTGAGTGTATTTGTTTAGGTAGTCGGATCTGTTTACTCCCACTCTCTTAAAGCCTGCAAAATAATTCCCATTTTTCATTTTGGGGTAGGCAACAACGTCACTTGCTTGTTTTTTTCTCCAGACTTTTCCGTCGCTTGATACGGCATCCATTACGATAAAAGCGTAGTCATAGTCGTCAGAGCCGTGATCCCAACAAACGTAAAAATCATTGTTTGTCGTTTTGCGAATTTTTGGAAACTGAAATTGTCCCCAATTTCTCTCGTTTGGTTTTGCTTGAGCAACAACCGACGGCTCACTTATTTCAAGATGAAACTTCCTCATAATTCTTCCTCCAATTTATTTTGGTTGATAATCGTATTATAACAAAATGAATATGGTGGTGTAAATAGGTTTTTCTCTATTTATTTTGACTTTTGCTACTGAATTATTTGTTTATAAATTATGCTCGGTTCGCTGAATAATCATATCCTGCCACTCTTTAGTAAGGGTGATAAAACGCGCGTTCCATCCCGAAACTCTAACGGATAACGTTTTATATTCGTTTGGGGTTTGTTGAGCTTTTTTTAACGTGTTCGCATTTACAGTATCTATTTGTAAAAAATAACCGCCTAACTTTATAAAACTGCGAATTAGAGATTTTAGCACAGTAATTCCGTTTTCTCCCGATAAAGTGGAAGGTGCAATTTTTAAGTCGAGAGCAGCGCCTGTTACCATTTCACTTAAGTCTGCCTTGCAATATGATTTTATAACCGCCGTTGCTCCGTCAGTATCCGTTCCAGGGGTTGGGGACGTGTTTCCTGCAAGAATAGTTCCTGCTTTTGAGCCTTGCGCTGTTGCAAGCCTGTCAGGCATCCAATTAATCTCTCTGCCAAACGTTGATACACCAGCAGGGAAACGAAAGTTGAAATTTTTAGCGTTCTCGTCGTGTTTTTGACAAATTAAATAGAAATCGTGAAGCAATGAGCTGTAAATTTCATCAACTTCATTGTTGTCCGTGCCATAAAATTTGCAAATTTTTATCTTGTTTTGCAAGTCTTCATAGCCATTCCAGTTGTTTTTTAGAGCGTTCATAAGTTCGTTAAATGTAACTTTTTTTTCTTCAAACACGATTTTTTTGATAGCATACAAGCTGTTTACCGTGTCCGCAATTCCTCCGATGTGCGGTGAAATAACGTTGTAGGTTGGACCTAAATTGAAATACGAACGAGCTTTTTCGATGCAACCGTTTTCGAATAGCGACACAACGGACGTGGGAACTGTTCTTTCCATACCCCAATCGCTACTAGGAACTACATATTTGTCTTGATGTGATTTATAAATGTCATAAATTTGGTGTTCTAAATCTTTTAGATATTCATTGTATAACTGCTCAAACGTGTCAAATTTAACGTTTTCATAATTTTTTAAGGTTTGTTTTTGAAGCAAAGCCAAGCTGTCGAACGGACAATACGTAAAATACGTTTTGCCGGGAATTTGAACTTCCCAACATCCGTCGTTTGCAAATGCGCGCGCGTCCTTTAGTGAGTATCCGAAATTAGTCAACGCTTTTAAAATCAAAGGCTCGTTGTAGATTGCAACAATACCGCCACCGTGTCGCATAACTTTTGCTACTTTATCCAGTAGCTTGTTAGGCGTGTTTTCGTTTATTCTAACCGTTATCGGAAAGTCCGAAATGCCTAATTCTTCTATAATATCTAGCACAAGGTAGGTAACTTTGTTGGTTACGTCTTTGTTATCTTCGTCAATGCCCGACAAAACTATATTTTGATAGTGCTGAGCATCGCCAGTTCCTAGTGGAGTGTCTTTTTGAATCCATTCCGTGCCTTTAATGAAAAAGGAAGCTAAAATTTCTCTTGCTTGTTTAAGATTTAAAACGCCTGATTGTAAATCGCGATCAAGATATTCGCCGAGTAGCCAATCTATTCGACCAATTCCAGGCCAATTACCGCAAAGTCGAACAAATGAAAAAATGAACCAAAGTGATTGAACAGCTTCGTAAAAATTTCTCGCAGGCTTAAACGGTACTTGTAAAAGATTTTCGTATATTTGCGGTCTAACGTCTTTCGTGGCTTTTAAATATCGCTCGTGATATAAGCGCAAACACTTAATAACGTGTAGCAAGCTTTGTAAAAATCTAACTTGTTCTTTGCCGAGTGATTTATCCTTAAGGCGCTCTTTAACGCTCTGTTCATAATAGTCTACACCACGGTTGAGTGTTGTGTAATAGTCTATGGTAAGATGACTAACGCTTGAAAAAACAGCTTGACCATTACGTCTTATTGGGATTTGATGCCATATACTTGCACCAAGTGTAGCCGATCCGCAAACTAATTCTTCGTCACATATTCGAATGGGCGCGTTTTTTGCGCAAAGCTCAATCATATAATCGTACTTGTCATAATTATCCCACTTGTCAAACGCGTTGTCTAAAACGTCTAAAAACGGAGTTTGCATTGCTTCCGTTCCGTATTTTCCGTGCAAAGACTCCCACGCCCATTTTCTAGTAGACGCTTTCAATCTTATTGGACGCTTTGTATGTGATGTAAAAAAATCCATAATTTTCCCCTATTAAGAGTTTTCATGTTTATATTATAATTGAAATATAATCTAAAATCATTGACTATTTGCTATTATTTTTGTATTATATTATTATGAATAACAATTTTGAAATAAAAAATATCCAAATAAGACGATTTTATACAGGTAAACTATGCGAAGATATGGAGAACGTGCGCCACGAGAAAATTTGTAACGAGCTATCTATTGTGCAGGCGATAGAAGGGAGTTATGATATTTCGATAGGCTCGTCCTCCACTTTTTCCACGGGAGAAGGCGGAGTTTTTATTGCGCCGTCCAACGTGCTTCAGACTATTGTTCATCACAATGGTAAAGACGGTAAAATGCGTGCGCATTGGATTTTTATTGATGCTATTATAAACGATCAGTTTGGACTTGACGAGCTATTTTCTTTTCCTATCGTGCTAAATAGTAGTTATAATGAAAAAGTTTTTAGCGCGTTAGAAACTATAAAAAACACAAAGGATTGCTTTGAGAGAATACGCGCCGAGTATGAGCTTTTGGAAATATTGGTAAAAGAAGGTAATAAAAAGAAAAAGAGCGACACGCTTAAAACAATGATAGAAACGTACGTTTGTAATCATTATTTTGAGAATATCGGAGCAAGTGAAATTGCTAGAAATATAAATTATTCGCCAGCTCAGGTGTACAAGCTAGTCAAGAAATATTTTGCGCTTTCCCCTGCAAATTATATAAATAGCGTAAGGCTTCAAAAGGCGGAGCAGATGCTTGTGTCTTCAGATCGAAACGTTACAGAAATTTCTCTTGCGGTAGGGTATGACGATTGCGCTTACTTTTCGAAACTGTTCAAAAAAAGCTATGGTTACTCTCCACAAAACTATCGCAAGGTTGCGTTAAGTAATTTTCAATTTTATTAGAATTGTCATAATTTTTAGCACACGTATGCAATATTTTGTGTAATTTTATAAAATAAAAGGTCTAAGAATATCAAAAAGACTTGCGCTACGATAAGTGTCGCAAGTATTTTTTAGTTTTAGATTGAATAAAATTAGAAAGTGTGTTACAATATAAAAAATACAAACGGGGTAGTTATGGAGTTTGGAGAAAAATTACAAACGCTAAGAAAACAAAAAGGACTTACGCAAGAAGAACTCGGCGCGCAGTTGTTCGTGTCTAGGACGGCAATATCTAAGTGGGAGTTAGGAAAGGGATATCCCAACATCGAATCGCTAAAAGCAATCGCTAGCTTTTTTGGTATTACGGTGGACGAGCTTTTGTCGAGTGAAGAAATACTTAGCGTTGCAGAGCAAGACGGAAAGCGTAAGGAAAACAGGCTCAAAAACTTGATTTTTGCGCTAGTAGATATAAGTTTTATTTTATTGCTGTTTTTACCTTTTTTTGCGCTTCGTGGGAATAATACAATAAACTCAGTTTCGCTTTTGTGTCTAAAAAACACGCAAACGTATATCAAAATCGTGTACTTTGCGCTTGTTTTTTCAAGCGTATTAATGGGTGTGATACAGCTAATATTATCTAGTTGTAAAAGTATGTTTTTGCTAAAAAGTAAGCGAAAAATATCTTTAGTAATATCGATAATAATAGTTGTGGTATTTAGCGCAAGTTTACAGCCATACGCGAGCATTTTTGCATTTACGTTTTTGTTAATAAAGGTTATGACGGTTATAAAAGTATAATGAAACAAAAGGTGTCGCGCTTGTTACGGAGCGTTTCTTGATTTTGTTCTGGTAGTCAGATATAATAAGTTTAGTATTTTAGGGAGTGCTTGTTATGAAAAGAATAGCTAAACTTTTTATCTCGCTAGGTTTCGTCATAGCGTTTATAGTGTGGACTGTATTAGTAAAAAACGTGGACGTTGCTTCAATTGGTGCAAATCAAACTAATGTTGGTTTTGCAGGGCTTAACGGTTGGATTAAATCTATTATCAGCGAAAATTATGCTCTATACCTAATTACCGATTGGCTAGGGATTGTTCCTATACTGTTTGCTTTCGCGTTTATGGTTTTAGGCTTGGCGCAATGGCTAAAAAGGAAATCGATAGTAAAAGTAGATCGCAGTTTACTAGCGCTTGGAGTGTTCTACGTCGTAGTAATATCGGTGTACGTTTTGTTTGAAACTATACTAATTAATTATCGACCTATTTTGATAGAAGGCAGACTAGAATCTTCTTATCCGTCGTCTACAACGTTGCTTGTCTTATGCATTATGCCCACGGCAATCGTGCAGTTAAGAGAGCGAATACGTAATAAAATTCTAAGAGATGGCTTGACTGTTATAATAGCAATTTTTACTATTTTTATGGTTGTAGGTAGGTTGTTGTCTGGCGTGCATTGGATAAGTGATATAGTGGGTGGGGTATTGCTAAGTATTGGATTGGACTGCGCGTACTTATATTTTTGTAAAAGTAACTAATAAAAATCGGACTGCGTTAAAGGGCGTAGTTCGATTTTTTGTTGCAATACAATCACATTTTAGGACGATATTAAGAATAATTTGTTTAGTTATTGACTAATATTTTAATTTGTAATACAATATTTAGGAGCGAGAATAAGAAAATAGAGGAGCGAAAATATGTGGAATGGTAAGAAAAAAGCGATAACGTTTAGTTTTGATGACGGTGTTATGCAAGATGTAAGGCTTATAGAAATATTGAACAGGTACAACTTAAAGGCAACGTTTAATCTTAATTCCGATCTTTTAGGAAAAGAAAGCTCGCTAAATAGAAACGGAAGAGAAGTTCGCCATGATAAAATCAATCCTTGCGATATCAAAAGTATTTATAAAGGGCACGAAATTGCGGTTCACACGCTAACTCACCCAAACTTAACAGGGCTTGACGATGACGAAATTATAAGACAGGTTGAAGAAGATAGAATAAAACTTACAAAGTTATGCGGATATGAAGTTGTCGGTATGGCGTATCCTTGCGGTGGCGTGAATAACGACGATAGAGTAGCTAAAATTATAAAAGAAAATACTGGCGTAAAGTATGCAAGAACTATAACGTCAACGCATAAGTTTGATAAACAAAGCAATCTTTATAGGTTTAATCCGTCGGTATATTATATCGAAAAGGATTTAGACAGGGTTGTAGACGATTTTTTAAGTGTGAAAACTAAAAGCGAGCAACTGTTATATATTTGGGGACATTCTTACGAGATGGACGCGGAGTATATAACGTGGGAAAAGTTCGAGCAGGTTTGTAAAAAGCTTTCTAATAAAGCGGATATATTTTACGGAACGAATAGAGAAGTTTTGCTAGAAGAGTAAGGGCGAAAGACTTTATAGCAAAATAATTTATAAGACGCTATGGTGAATTGGTTGTTTAGAATTTATGATGCGTTGGTGTCTAATTTGTAGAATTGACAGTTTAGTTAAAATATGGTATAATAAAAATAATAAGAGTTTTTAAGTTGCATATAATATGTTAATCTTATAGCATCAAAAGGAAGGCGTATGAATTTTTTTAGAAAGACATTAAATTTTATTAAGTGGCGCGACGTTGGGCATGTGTTTTTATTTTACGTCATCCCATTCTTGCATTTAAGAAGTTTTTATTAAAAAATTAATAATAAAATAAAACAAAAAACTCGCATACGTATGCGAGTTTTTTTGTTATTTTAGTTCGTCAAGGCTTAGTTTTGTTACTTCTATGCGCTCTTTTTTCATTGAGTAAATAACGTATAAATAACCATCGTGGATTATGGAGTGTGGGTAAGCGTAGCAACCACCCTTAAAAAGTCCGCTAAATTGCATATCATAGTGCTCATCGCGTAAAATATACGTTTTATTAAAGTTTATTCCATCTAAGGATAGATGTAAGTTAAGTGGGTATCTATCTCCTGTAAGCGATGCGTTATTTATGCAATAAAATTTATTTTTTTCAATTTTTCCAAAGTGAAATTTAGCGTTGGCGTTAGTAAAATCCGTTTTTTGTGGTCTAGTCCAGTTTTCGCCGTTGTCGTAGCTTTCACTAATCCACATATAATTAGAATTGCTCCTAAGTAACATTCTTATTACGCCGTTACTCTCAAAAAACGAGCCTTCGCAAATAAGGTTACAATCAAACCCATTAGCTTTTGTGACCAAATGTATGCTTTCCGAATCGTCGAAAACTTTGCCACCCATAAAAGCGTTACCGTATATTCCAGGCATTTTCCAACCATCCACGCCGTTTTTATTGTCGGTATAAGGAAAGACAATGCTTCCCGAAATTATAAGCCTGCCAGAGCTTGTTAGTTGTGGTGGATGGTTTGCAACAACTGGAAGATTGAGTCCGATAGGCTTTTCCCACGTTATTCCATCGCGCGTGCGCAAAACGAAGAGCTGAGTATCCGTGTGGTGAGCGTCAACTGCTAATCTATACCCATCGTCGCCTATTTTAGCGTACTTAAAGTATCCAAAATATAAAGAGAGAACTTCTCCGTCGGAATAAAACCCCGATGCGGTAAGTACTGCTTTGGGTTCGTTAAATGCAGACGGCGTAACGATAGCTGTCGGTTTGCTCCAACTAAGACCGTCTAAAGAAGTTGAGAGCATAACAGATTGACCACAGTCGTCTTCGTTTTTAAAACCACACGAAAAGCACGCGTAAAATTTACCCTTAAAAAAGCTAATGAACGCGTGGTGAGCGTAAGACGCGCCGTCATAAGGTGAGAAAACAACCCCCTTTTCGGAATTGAGCTTAATTATTGGTTCGTCAGTTTTGTTGTTTACGTTGGCAACATTGCGTAATTCTTTGTTCATAACCATTTTCCTTTTTGGGAATTTTGTTGTTTACATATTATACAATACGTTAAAATAAAAATCAATAGCAAAATCGGACAAGAATATGTTATTTTAAGACAAATGTACAACTTAAATGCTAATATGGGGCGTTTTTGGTACATAGTGATGTTATAATATAAGTAGAGGGGTTATTTTGTGAGAGTAAAAAAACTAGGAAAACTTGGCTTTTCAGGCTTTCTCAATTTTAAATGTACTTCAAATTTATATAAATATAAGACGTTTTTTAGTCGTAAAAAATGATTTTTAATTAAAAATAAAGAAAAGCTTGACAGTGGGCGATTTTTGGTTCTTTGGGTGTTGTATAATATAAATAAAGGCTACAAAGCAACTAAAAATTTTATATCCATTTACAGTTGAAAATAGCAAAAAAGTATAATATAATAAAAGGAGTGTTATCATGGGTGATTTGTTAATTTCGTTTGGCGTAGGCGCTGGAGTTTGCTTAGTTATTAGCGCGTGCGCTGTTTTAGCAAGCTTTTGTACTAATTTTAAGGGTAAAGACGATAAGTTACCACCGTTTAAGGTAAGGTTAAAATGGGCTGGGTGGCTATCGTTTTTCGCATTTACTTGTCCTATAAGCGTGCCGGTGGGATATATTGTTCTAATTATAGTGTTGGTACGAAAAAAGAAAAAGCCAATAGCGGAAGAAACAAGCGAAACATACAAGATAGAGGAATAATACGGAGGAAGAGATGGAGAGAAAAAAATATTTGATTTTACTTATTCTAAAAATTTTGGAGAGCAATACTGACGAAAAACATCCAATGAAGCAAAAAGAGGTTGTAGATATGATTTCATCTGCAATGCCGTGCGATAGAAAAACGGTGGCGAGAAATATAAAATTTTTGCAAGAAGTGGGCTATCCTATCGAAAAGTGTAAGCAAGGCTATTACGTAAAGCAAAGACGTTTTAGCCTGACGGAGATTGATTTTATTAAAAACGCAATAAATTCCGCGCCACAAGCAAGCGGGGTAGACAAGGACAAGCTTTTGAACAAGCTCACTAACGCTCTTATAAAAATGCTGGATTACAACGCATAAGGGGAAGTTTTATGTTTGGGATAAAAATGAATAAGGAAGAATTTGCTAATATGCAAAGAATGTTCCCCGGGTTTTCGACGGAAATGTTTGGTTTTAGTAAAGAGGAGTACGAAGAATTAAAGTTGCGTGGCGACGTCAGGCGCGAACCAATAACCAAAGACGAGGTGTGCAAGCTGACTTTTCCGCTCATTTTTGGAAATTTTGGGTGTAAGATCGACTTGGATAAAGCAGAAAGAGAAGTGTGGGAATGGATAAATGGCGTAACCGATTACGTTAAAAATGATCCAAAGTATGATATTATAGCGGAGCTGAACCTGAAAAAGTATCTTGCAAAAGCGCATATTCTCTTAGGAACAATATACGCCTACAAAGACGAATACGTTAAATCGGCGTATCACTTTATGACGGGGATAAAAACGCATAGTGTGAACTTAAATATGCCATATAGCGATTTTATTAAATACGTATTGGATCAACTTGATAATTTGCAAATAGAGGACGCTAAGCTTTCTGGCTGTGGGTTTGAATTGGACAAGCCTATGGGCTTTATGGGCGGAGATTTTTTGGATGCAAGATCTGCTATGGAAATTATTCCCGATATGGAGGGTAAAAATGGCGAAGTGATAGTTGCTTTTCGAGGCAGAACAAAAATGTTTGGTTTGTTAAACCGCATAGGTTCCACCTCATCAGAAAAAGTCAGCAACATTTTGGATATGTATCAAACGTATATAATCGACAAGGATTATAATATCAAACGCGCAACGATCTACTTTAACGGATATTTTAATAGAAATTCCGAAAGAGAAGTGCGCCTTGCCAACGGCTTTAAGTTTAACCACCTGGGTAGAGCATGGGTGCTGTATAAAGAAGTGGAATAAAGAGCGGAAAAAATTAAGAGAAAAACAGGAGAGAAAAATATGGCACATTATTGGACTTATCGTGAAGATTATATTTGTTGCGAACAGTATTTGCGTTATTTAATGACAGGAAGAATTGGAGGAAGATGGAGCATTGTTCAAGATTTAGCTGAGGAATTACCAAATATAAAAGAAAGTTCACTTAGTATGAAATTAAGTAATATTCAGTATTTGGTTGATATGTATTTGCCTAAGTATAAGGGTAAAGAATCTGCTCTATCTCAGTATTCAATGCAATGTAAACAGGCTTTTATGGATGCTTGCAAAAATTTAGGTATCTCCCCACATGAACCACCGGAATCAGATGAACCACCAGAATCAGATGAGCCACCGGAATCAGATGAAACATCGGAATCACCTGTGTCAATATTAATAGGTAGGTTTGTAGAAAGTGTAAAATACGGTATAGGTAAAATAGTAGAACAAAGAGATAATAAAATAGTTGTTGAGTATTTAAATATATATGCTAAACCAGAAGATAAAAGGCATGTTTATAGTATTCCACTTGCTTTTGATATAGGGACATTAAAGTTTTGGGTGGAAGAAAAAGACCGATTAATTATAAATAAGTGTAAACGTGAAATTATGGAAACGTTTAATCAATTAGACATATCAGATTCTAATAAAAAAGAGTTGCTAAGAATTCTGATAAGAGATTTTAACTGTATATATGAAAAATTAACTAATTCTTAAAAAACCTCAAAAAAACAGGGCTGAAGATCAGTCCTGTTTTCCTTTTATCTTACATACGTATCACGATTTTTATGATTTTGTTGGTATTATTGTAAAGGTGAAGTCCAGCTTTTCGCCCTTGTTTATTCTACATTCCGTCTGGGGATCGTCGCCTCCGCACGAGCGTGATCCGACGCCACTCATACGGTAGTCTAAATGCACAAACGAGCCGTTGCTTTTTATTAGATCCTTTTTGTGCGATACCTTCCAGTTTTCGTTTATATCATAAGAGGTTATATTAAACGAGAAGCTGTCAGACGAAACGCCAAATTCTTACCGAAACAAACTAATTTAGCTAATTTTAATAAACTGTTGCAATAATAAAAAATATATGCTATACTAAAAAATAGCAACACGTATGACAAAATCAAGACATACAAAGGAGAGGAAAATGAATTATAGACCTAATCTCGGATTTGAGTATCCAGAGCGTAGCGATGAGCACATGATAACAGTCAAACATTTGCGCGACACTAATTTTGACGAGAATTACCAATATTTACCTAAGGGCTTTTGGCACAAGTTTTCTCGTGCGGTGCTGTGGGTGCTTTTAAATGTTGTGGTGTTTTTTGTTGTATGGATTAGACACGGCGTAAAGATACACGGTAGAAAAAAACTCAAGAAATATAAGAAAGAATTTAAGGACGGCGCAATCACGATAGCTAACCATGTTTTTATGTGGGACTATCTTTGCGTTTTGATGGCTATTCGTCCGCACTTGCAGTACCACCCCGGTTGGAAAACCAATTTTGAAGGTCCAAACGGTCCGCTAATCAGATGGATAGGCGGAATCCCTGTTCCTACCGATAATATCAGGGCTATGGCAAAGTTTCAAAGGGCGATTGGTGACGTTTTGAAAAACAAGCACTGGTTGCATTTCTTCCCCGAAGGCTCTATGTGGTATTATTATCCCGATATCCGCCCCTTTAAAAAGGCGGTGTTCAAATATGCGGTGCGTTTCAATAAACCCATTATTCCTATCGGTATTACCTTTAGACCAAGAAAAGGATTGTGGAAGCTTATAGGCAAGCGTCCGCTCGTAAACGTACATATTGGCGATCCTCTTTTTCCCGATAAGTCTGTTCCCGAAATGGAAGCTATCGATAAAATTCACGCAACAGCCTATCACGAGATGCAGGTGCTGTGTGGAATCAATCCCGGTGATCCTACGTATAATACCGATCAAAATATCGACAACTACAAAAAAACCATGTAGCAAGCGTAGACGCTTGACCCGATATGTTATGCTTTAACAAAGCAAGTAATTAAGCGTAGTTGTTTTTTAACATAATGTAGGGGCGATTCACGAATCGGTGCGGAGGCGCACTCCCAATATACCCTCACGACGTCATTGCGAGCGAAGCGTGGCAATCCCGGTGCGAAGGCGTACACCCAATAGATTGTACTTTGAGTAAATCAAGTAATTAAGCGTAGTTGTTTTTTAACATAATGTAGGGGCGATTCACGAATCGCCCACTATGATAAAGCCAATTTGTAGACTAGACAAATGTAGGGGAGTCTATCCTCCCGAAACCATGCAACAAAAACGGAAGGACAATAAAGTCCTTCCCTACACAGTTGCCGTACAAACTAATACCCCCTTTTTTTCAATTCAGATCCAACGTTACGTTGGTTATCTCGACCAAGCGATAGCACGCAGAGAGATATCAAAAAGGATGCTAGCGATTGCTCGATTGCGAAACCAATTTATATTTTTGGCTCTGTCCCAATCTACGGTTGATTTTGGACGGAAAGCCCACTACGAAATACTGCGTAATTTACTCAGTTACGTACCCTGCAGGTACGCGCCTTCGTAAATATACTTGTCTTTCTTGTGATTTTCTCGTCAAATCGCCTTATGGCTAATCAACCATATTTTGTGACATAGCCATATTTTTTATTTTTTTGCGTAAAAGGATTGAAATTTTTATTCGCGTTTGGTATAATAATATAGATAAACAAAAACGTAGGAGTAATTAATGAAAGAAATCTTAGACAAAAAAGGCTTTATATGCGACATGGACGGTGTCATCTATCATGGTAACAAAATCTTGGACGGAGTAAAAGAGTTTGTGAACTGGATGATAGCTAACGACAAAAAATTCATATTTCTTACCAACAGCCCCGAGCGTACGCCTCACGAGCTTTCTATGAAGCTTCAGAGAATGGGCTTGGAAGTAAGCGCTGACCACTTTTATACAAGCGCAATGGCAACAGCAGAGTTTCTAAGTTCGCAAAAATCGGGTTGTACAGCGTACGTTATCGGCGAGCCATCACTAACAAAAGCGATGTACGATAAAAAAATATATATGAACGATATAAACCCCGACTACGTAGTGCTTGGAGAAACAAGAACTTACAACTTTGAAAAATTGGAAAAGGCAATTGAGCTTGTAAGAGGCGGAGCAAAACTAATTGGCGCAAATCCTGATACTGTGGGCGTAACCGAGAAAGGAATAATGCCTGCAACCGGTGCGCTTATCGCTCCTATTGAGATTGCAACAGGCAAAAAAGCGTACTTTGTAGGAAAGCCCAACCCCTTAATGCTTCGTCACGGACTAAAGCTTTTAGGATGCCACAGCGCGGACATTGCGTTTATTGGCGATAGAATGGATACCGATATAATAGCCGGTATTGAAAGTAACGTAGATACAGTGCTCGTTTTATCCGGCGTAACTAAGGAAGAAGATATTCAAAACTTCCCGTACCGTCCCAAATATATTCTTGGCAGTGTTGGCGATATTGTCAAGTAAAAACGCATACGTATGCAAGATTTTCGTACAAAATCATTATTAATTAGATCAAAAAACAGCAGAAAGGTAGACGCTTTTTGCTGTTTTTTTATTGGTTTTTTCATGATAAAAAAGTGTGCATGGAATGTTTTAATCCATGAACAATATAAATAAAAGCATTGAAAAAAATTGAAATTTTTTATTTTAATATGTAATATTAGTTGACAAAATTCGACTTTCGTAGTAATATAGAGGTGAAAAGTGTGCACTGATTAAAACAATTAGTGAACATTTAAGTAAAAAAGGAGAAACAAAAATGGCAAAGACAAAGAAAAAAAGTCTTAAGGTAGCGCTTATCACAGCTATTCTTTCTATTGTTGCTTGCTTGGGAATGTTCGCAGGAACGACCTTTGCATGGTTTACAGATTCTGTAACAAGTAGCAACAATATCATTAAAGCCGGTACTCTTGACGTAACGATGGAGTATAAGAACAAGCTTAACGACGCTACTGAAGATTGGAAAGACGCATCTAAAAGCGCTATTTTCAGCCACGAGAATTGGGAGCCCGGTTATACCGAGGTTAAGTACATAAAAGTTGCAAATGCAGGCTCTCTTGCATTTAAGTACGACGTAAAAGTGTACGCAAACCTTATTCCTGGAGAGAACGAAGTTGATCTTTCCGAAGTTATCGACGTGTATTTTATCGACGTAGAAGACAGTACCGCGGTAACAAGGGCAGATTTAGTAGATGCAAATAAAAAAGGAACAATGGACAGTGTGTTCAATAATTCGCTTTTTGCAGGCTCTCTTAAACAAGGCGAGTCTAACGTAGTAGCAATCGTTCTTCGCATGCAGACTACCGCAGGAAACGAATATATGGGACTTTCCGCAGGCGATGGATTTACCGTACAGCTTCTTGCAACACAGCTTGTATCAGAGAGTGATAGCTTCGACAATACCTACGACGAAAACGCACCCTATGATGGATTGCCAATGGCAAAGGTTCAGCATATGCCCGAATTTGTAGGCGAACAGGCTAATATCCAGTGGGAGTCGTATAGCATAATGGACAAGGCAACTCCACTTGAAACTGCTTATACGTTTACCGCACTTCATACGGAAGCAGAAGCTGAGCAGAGCAAATATGCAAACTGGCATGCAGATTTCGTTATATATGCAGACAAATACGTTCGTGATGGCGCAATTCTTATCGGTGGAAATTATGGAACTTGGGGTTGGATTGGATTCCAAAACGTAGGATTCCCCGTAGACGCTAATACCGAAGTTCGTCTTCTTGGTTCTTATGGTAGTGGAATTTACATCAATTACACTGAGATTTGTAAAGATGTAGGCGAGTTTACTTGTGGCGCTGGTGACTATAACGACGCGCTTGCAGGAACAACCATTACCGTAGAGCTTCGTTTGTACGAAACTAAAGATCCTGCTGATACTGTAAACAATACGACAAACGAAGAAACAGGATATTATGAAATTATTGGAAAGTACTCCTACACGTTTGAAAAGGGTGAAGAGGTTCCCCTTGCTGTTGTAAATCAGTTTAGTGACACTAAAGTAGACGAGGTTGAACAAGGCGTTAAAGCTAGTGGACAAGGATATTTAATTTTGAATGTCACAGGTCTTCCTACTATTGATCCACAAAATGTAGACATCAAGTGTTTGTATTCTTTCTCTGCAAGCGACAATGCAACAACAGTAGCTACAAGCCCTTACAAAGATTGGATTGCTGATTTTGCAGTTGTATTCAATAAGGACGTTAAGGAAGGCGCAGTTGGTCTTATCGGCGAGTATGCAGATTATGGCTGGATTGGTTTTGGTGTTCCGGATTTAACCAATGACAGTGTATTTGCAGGCGTTAAGGCAAACGAGGCAGTACTTGTTTTAGGAACTGCTTGCGAGATGTTCTTCAATACCCCCAATAGCTTAACCTACGAAGGTGTTTGCACAGGCGTTGAAGAGTTTAACTGTGGTGTTTTTGTAAACTCTGCTATGGCTAGCGAGATTGAAGCTGGTACTACTGTAACGGTAGAACTTCGTCTTTACAACCCCGCTGATCCCACAGACTTCATCGTTGCTAAGACTGTAACTTATCCAATTAACTAACAATTAAAACAAATAATAAAATTTTTTGCCGTTACCTCTCCGCTTTAGTTATTGTGGGGAGGTACGGTATTATATGTCCGCGCGTGCGTGTGCGCGTATACGCGTATATATAATACCGAAAAGGCGTGTGCCTCGGTATGAAACGAAAGTAAAAACAAACCATATAAACACAAGGAGAACAAAAAAAGTGAAAGGAAAGAAAAGATTAGTATTTAGCATAATCACTTTACTGTTTTGTTTAGCAACCTTTGTTGGAACTACATTCGCGTGGTTTACCGACTCTGTGAGTAGTACCAACAATATCATAAAAGCAGGAAATTTGGACGTTGAAATGTATTGGTCGACGTCACTTTCTGCCGAGTGGAAAAACGTGGAAACCGACAACTCCAAGATTTTCGACAACGATAATTGGGAGCCCGGTTATACGGAAGTCAGATACATAAAAATCAAGAACGCAGGCTCGCTCGCGTTCAAGTATTCTATTGCCGTAATTCCAAACGGAAGAGTAGGAAAGCTTGCGGACGTTATCGACGTTTATTACGTAACAAGCCCATCTGCCGACGTTACGTCTAGAGATCTTGCTGGTCTTTCTTCGGTAGGCAAGCTTAAGGACGTTCTTGGAACTCACAAGGGTGGTGGAGTATTGCTTCCTAAACACGAAGTAAAGGCAGGCTATTATAGTGGCGAAATTATCGTTGCTATTGCTCTTCGTATGCCCACAACTGCAGGTAACGAATATCAAGGAACGGCTGTTAGCGATTCTTTCGATATCCAAATCGTTGCAACTCAGTTCGGTTACGAATCGGATAGCTTTGGACCCGACTATGACGATGCCGTTCAGTTCCCTTCCTTTGGCGACGAAAAGAGCGCAAGTGCGACCGTAACTCCAACGGCTGACAATAAAGTTCCCACAGGTGGCGTTTCTCTTGCTAATACCGAAGCAAAGATTTCCGCTCTTGTTCCAGAGGGTGTACAGCTTAACGACGGAGCAACCGCTCTTACTCTTACTGTAAACAAGCTCGACCAAAGTAGCAGTAACGTTATTTTAGACGAAAAAGAAATTCTTCTTCCCCTCGACGTTCATATCGACGGCGTTAGCGCAAGCAATACCGTTCCTATGACCGTAGTTTTAGAAGAAGTTGCGCCCAAGGGACTAAACGTTGGTAACTTCAAGCTCTACCACGTAGAAAACGGAGCTACAAGCGAAATGACCGCAAAAGCAACTATTGCAGACTTTGCAAACCACAACGATTTCGTTTACGATCCCGCAACAGGAAATATAACTCTCTATATCGCATCATTCAGTGAAGTTGCGCTTGTTGCCGATACTGAAAATAAGTGGAATGGAACAATTGCAACAGCGTTTGCAAGTGGCGCAGGAGATGAAAAAGATCCTTACATTATCGCTAATGCCGACCAGCTCGCTTATTTTGGAGCGGTAGTTGGCGGAATGAACGATAACTCCCAAAACTCTTTTGATGGTAAATTCATTAAACTTATTGCTGACGTTAACCTTGGCGATAAGGAAAACGCAAATGAAAAACTTATTTTTCACCCAATCGGATATTATTATACCGACGATAAAAATGCGGACGGAACAACTGGTGATTATTATAGCACCGTGTATTCTTTCGAAGGAACGTTTGACGGAAACGGACACACTATTGCAAATTTCTACCAAAATACTTGGGAAATTAAGGGCGACTACGAAGGTAATTATTATAGTGATGCTATGGGCTTGTTTGGATATGTTTCTAACGGAACTATTAAAAACCTTACCGTAGACAACTTTAGCTCTGATGGCGAATTTACTCCCACAGGTGTTATTTCCGCTTACGCAGTAAATTCCACGTTTGAAAATATTGCTATTACAAATTGTAACCCAAGAGTTTATAATACTGGTAACGGTGGTATCGTAGGTATTGGCGGAAATAGTGACGATCCTGACACTTATAAGCTTACATTTACAAATATTACAATCGACAACACTAACAAGATAACCGCGCTTTGGGGATCTTGGGACGTAGCGTGCGGTGGACTTGTTGGTATGTTCCGTGGCGCAGGTCACGTATATATGACAAACTGCAACGTTGCTGCTCAAATTGACGTATATAACGACGTTTGCGGAAACTATCAATATTATTGGTACCGTTATAGCGGTATGATGGTAGGTACTAATAAAAATATGATAACCGATGCAAACGGTTATACTGTTCCCGAAACAGAAAAGTTCCATGCGGAAAATTGTACCGTTCACTTTGGAGACTGGAACAACTACTATTACTGCGAACTTGTAGATAACACCCTTGCTTCTTATACTCACGACCATCAGTTTAGTAGACTTACCGAAGTTAAGGAAGTAGATGTAGAAGAAAAGAAAGTAACTCTACTTGACGAAGACGAAACTGTTATTGATATTCCCACATCTGGCAGATATAACTATGTTGTTGTAAAAGGCGAACACTCAACCGAAAATGCAACTTGCTATCACTTTAAAGACGGCGCAGTTTGGACTCACGATATGGGTGGAATTCAAACTGGAATTGACGAAAACGGCGACGGACAAGACGACCTTAAGGAAGATAAACAGCATATTTTCCTTCCCTTTAACCAGCTCTTTACAGGTTACGGCTGGGGCGTAAAGCATATCCCTGTATATAACGGTGAAGACTATGCATTTGACGGAATTGAAATTCTTGATAGAAAAGTAGCTGATAGCGTAGTTAAGTTCGAAACAAAATTTACAGGCGACTTCCTCTACCGTGTTGGAAATCAAAATACAGTAGCTCTTGGCTCGTTGTTTACAGCTAAAGACGGAGTGGCAATCAATAGCTCTGGCGTATGGGCAACAGTAGAAAAAGTTGACGAAAACAGCAACGTTTCAGGCACGTTTACCGCAAATACATCAGATTGGACAAAGGGCACAATTCAGTTTAGTGGCACAGGCGTAGTAAAAGTAACAATTCAAGACTACAATTTCTGCATCCCCACCATTCTTTATCTTGAAGTAGTTGACGCTAAGAATGCAATAGGAGCAACCAGCGCAACGGAAAACAATGTAGTATTGCTTAATGATTGTGGATTTAGCAGTTTGGAAGTTTCGGGCGGTTATACGCTTTATGGTAACGGCTTTACAATGACTTGTGGTAGCGATAGCCCAGTTCTTAATTTTGGATATTCTTTTGTAAAACTTGATAACGGTACGCTAGATAACGTTCAAATCGTATGTCCTAATTTCGATTATGCAGCTCTTTATAATAGTAACTTGGAAAGTAGCGACAACCGTTCTCAAACAACAGATAGAACTCGTTATTACAATGCAATGAGCGGTGTAATGGCAAGCGGAAATAGCCAAATTCTTAACTCTCGTATTTCCGGTGGACGTGCAGCAGTTAACGTTTCTGGCGGTAACATGGTTATTGATAATTCGCGTATCGAACTTGGCGCAGTAGCTTCACTTTTGGTAGGTGCTGCAAATAGTCTTACCTTGCGAGATACAACCTTAGTACAAAAGCCTACCGCATCAACTTATGATAGTAGTAAAAAATTAATGGGCTTTAGCGTATTGTTTGTTTGTGATGCTAATGGAAATGCAGCTCCTGTAACGTTAGAGGGAACTCTTGTTCAAAATGCGTGGGTTGACGAAAACGACAAGCAGTACGTGCCTTCCGCAGGAGAAAGCATTATTAGTACGGTATTGGCAAAAACCGAATATCTTCACGATTTAGACGGTGACGGCACAAAAGAATCTCTTAACCTTGGCTTTGCTTATATGCCCGAAAGCTTAGCGTCAAAAGTTAACGCTTCAACTATTACAGATAACAGAACAAATAAAGGTACTGTTCCATACGATTATGCAGAAGTTTCTATTTTGAACGGAAAAACTTACGTATACTCCTACAAAAACACTAACGGAACAGAAGATTCTTTCAAAACGGAATTAGAGTATAAGCCTAATAAGTATAGCGATATAATCACAGTTACTTATAGTGATACTACTGACGGACTTACAACAGGAAAGTCCTACGGAACTGACGGCTGGGTGTACGAGCTTAACGTAGATTTGGATAAAGCAAGCGGTTATGCTCTTGACTTTAGCAAGCTTTCTATATCAGTAAACGGTGTAACTGTTACTGACTTTAAGGTAAATGGAAGTGCTAAACCTACATCTCCTGTTGCTGTAACGGCAGGTGGAACAACATACACTCTTACCGCAACCGTAGACGGAAAAGAATATACCGCAACATACAAAGTAACAGGTTCCGAAACCAGTAAGGAATCCCCCTCGTTGGTTGCAAGCAATTACGAACCAGGTATAGTTGTGGCAAGTTCTTTAGGTGGAACTTGGCACGGAGCAGCTCCTGCCCTTGAGGGTATCAAAATTAAATATTGGTCGGTTGCCGAACAACAGTATAAAACTATTACTCTTTCCGATTACACTCCCACAACCAAAGGGCAGTTAAACGGAACTAATACAACTTGGACGTATTCTCCTGATAATGGTGACTTTACTCTTACCCTTACAGGTGGTCAAGTCCATTCTTCTAAAAATGTTTACGCTATGCCCGTTTGTGTGGATAAAGATGATGATGGTACGGCAGATACTCTTTATTTTGTAGCAGCAAATTCTAATGGTCTTGTAAATACGGGAAATTCAGCAAGAACGATTACTGTATCGTATTCGTTCAAAGATAACAACAATGGAGATGTTTTAACATTCTCTAATACTTGGTCAGTAGCGGAAATGGAAAATGAGGAAACCTATAATGAGCAGTTTAGTTATTCAGACTTATGTAAAGGTGATTATGAATCATTAGGAACACCAACTAAATCCAGTGGTAGTGGCGGTTTTCCTTGCGTAACTCCAGATACGCTTATTACTCTTGCAGACGGAACTCAAAAGGAAATTCAGTACGTAAATTATTCTGACGAAATTCTTGTTTGGGATTTTGTAAATGGCAAGTATACTAAAGCTTCTGCATCTATCGTAATGAATCACGGTTATGGTAATTATACTGTTGTAACTCTTAAGTTTGATGACGGTACGGTTATTAACACGATAAACGGACACGGATTCTTCGATACGGAAACTAATGAATACGTTGTTATAAGCGAAGATAACGTAGCGAATTATGTTGGACACGAGTTTGTGAAACTTGATAGCAATGGCTATGCATATACAAAGCTTGTAGATTATGAGATTTCTTCTCAATATACTGAGAGCTGGTCTGTTCTTACTTCAGTTTATTACAATTGTATCTTAGAAGGAATGTGGACTTTAACTCCTGCCGAAGTAGAAGATAGTCCTAAATACTTAATGCCGTTTGAAATTAACGACGATATGAAGTATGATATCGAAAAAATGAATGCAGATATCGAAACTTATGGACTTTATACCTACGAAGAATTTGCTGATTGTCTTACAGAAGAACAGTTTAATGCTTTAGGTATAGCAACGTTCAAAGTTGCAGTTGCTAAGGGATATATTACTTACGAAGAGATTATGTATTTGATTAATCTTCATATGAATTAAATTAACCCCTAAAACACAAAAAGAGAATGCGAAAAATCGTGTTCTCTTTTTTCTTTTCTCAAACCCGAGATTGCCACGTCACTAGCGTTCCTCGCAATGACCAACGTAGACGGTGCGAAGGCACACACCCAATATAAGTCCTTTAGCATATTATTTATAAATGAGAGCAATTAGTTCTTTGAATTGATAGAATTTACAAGTTTTTAGAGCGGAGGCGCACCAACGTAGACGGTGCGGAGGCGCACACCCAATATACCAACGTAGACGTTGGATCCGAAATGTTGTACTTTAACAAAGCAAACAATTAGAAACCGTTAGTTTTTCATATCGGGAGTGGACCTGTCCACCGATTCACGAATCGCCCACTATGATAAAGCAATCCGCACCGGAAGGGTTGGATAAACTAATTATCTTTTCGCAATAAAATCCCTCAGACAAAACTAAAAGTTTTGCCAGCTCCCTTTACAAAGGAGCCTTTATAAAGCCAATCCGTAGACGGTGCGGAGGCGCACACCCAATACACCCTCACGACGTCATTGCGAGCGAAGCGTGGCAATCCCGGTGCGGAGGCGCACCAACGTAGACGTTGGATCCGAAATGTTGTGCTTTAACAAAGCAAGTAATTAAGCGTAGTTGGTTTCTTAACTTGCTGTACGGGCGATTCACGAATCGGTGCGGAGGCGCACTCCCGATATGGGTGCTTTGAGTAAAAGTAAGTAAATAGCAATCGTTAGTTCTTTATATTGACCGTGGGTCTGCCCACCGTCATTGCGAGCGAAGCGTGGCAATCCCAGTGCGAAGGCGCACCAACGTAGACGGTGCGAAGGCGCACACCCAATAGATTGTACTTTGAGTAAATCAAGAAATAAAGCGTAGGTGGTTTCTTAACTTGATGTAGGGGCGATTCACGAATCGCCCGAATAATCACTATCCCCTGTCATTGCGAGCCTACGTAGTAGGCGCGGCAATCTCTTTTTTCCCTCAATCCTTATATTTTAATTTCGAATAATTTTGGCTCTGTCCCAATCTACGGTTGATTTTGGACGGAAAGCCCACTACGAAATACAGCGTAATTTACTCAGTTACGTACCCTGCAGGTACGCGCCTTCGTAAATATACTTGTCTTTCTTGTGATTTTCT